>JBNKJV010000001.1:0-283648 GCA_050291465.1 Sedimenticolaceae bacterium
ATCCCTGCCCCGATGGACAGGACCGACGTCCCTGTCGGTCCCCTTCGGGCTATTCCCGCTTGCGCCTGCGATGCTCGACGGGTCCCAAGGGGGAACAGGGAGTATTTCCAAAACCTCCAGGGGTTTTTGAGTTTCCACGAAAGTACCGTAAGGGCACCCCAATCCCGTTAGACGCAGCCGAGCACCGCAGGGATTTCCGGATAAGGCCCGCAGGGGCGCCGCATGGACGCGGCGCCTCCAGCGCGGGCGAGGGACCGCCCGTCGATGGAGCCCCGGAAAGACCGAGGCGCGCAGGGTACCCCGAAGGGGCAAGTCTTCGGGTGTCTTTTTCTTTGGTAACTTTCTTTTGGACAAGCAAAAGAAAGTTACTTGCAGCCCTTACAAAAAAGCTATAAAAGAAAATCGGTGTCTATGGGCTGCGAAACTGGTTACCAATTTAGAATCACGGGCTTTCGGTAGAGTAGGGCCCTACCCTATCTCAAAACCTCAGATCCCTAATTACCGTAGACAACACTCGGCAGCCATGTAGCCAGTTGCGGCTGCCAGGCCAACAGGGCCAGCATCAGCAACTGGATAACGATAAAGGAACCTACCCCGCGGTAGATGTGGGTGGTGGTCACCTCCGGCGGGGCGACCCCGCGCAGATAGAACAGGGCGAAACCGAACGGCGGCGTGAGAAAGGAGGTCTGCAGGTTGATGGCGATCATCACCCCGAGCCACACCGGGTCCAGCCCCATTCCCAGCAGGATGGGACCCACGATGGGCACCACCACGAAGGTGATCTCGATAAAATCGAGTATGAAGCCGAGCAGGAACATCAGCACCATCACCGCCAACACGGAGGCAAACACACCCCCCGGCAGCCGATCCAGGAGATGGGCGACCAGATCGTCACCGCCGTAACCGCGAAACACCAGGGAGAACAGGGACGCACCGATCAGGATCAGAAACACCATGCTGGATACCAGGGTGGTGCTGCGCATTACGTCCCGCATGATGGACAGATTCAGCCGCTTGCGCGTCGCGGCCAGCACCATGGCGCCCACCGCACCCACCGAGGCGGCCTCGGTAGGCGTCGCCACCCCTTTCAGGATGGAACCGAGCACGGCGATGATCAGCAAGAAAGGCGGCAACAGCACCTTGATCACCCGCAACCAGAGTCCCGCTCCTGTTTCACGCTCCGACTCGGGAATCGCCGGCATGCTTTCGGGTTTCAGGTAAGCGACGATCAACAGGTAAATCAGGTAAAACGCCACCAGTAAAAGACCGGGGATCAAGGCCCCGACGAACAGATCTCCCACCGAGACGGTATCCGGCGACCAGACGCCCTGATCGAGCTGCGCCTGCTGATAGGCCGACGACAGGACGTCGCCGAGCAATACCAGCACGATGGAGGGCGGTATGATCTGACCCAGGGTTCCGGAGGCGCAGATAGTGCCCGTCGCCAGCGCCGGATCATACTTGTAGCGCAGCATGGTCGGCAGGGAAAGCAGCCCCATGGTGATCACCGTGGCCCCGACGATACCGGTACTGGCCGCCATAAGCATACCGACCAGGGTCACCGAGATACCCAGTCCGCCGCGGATGGGACCGAACAGCGCCGCCATGGTGACCAATAGATCCTCGGCCACCTTGGAACGCTCCAGCATGACCCCCATGAAGACGAACAGAGGCACCGCGATCAGGGTCTCGTTGGTCATGATGCCGTAGAGGCGACTCGGCAGGGCCTCCAGAAAAGCGGCATCAAAATAACCCGCCTCTATGCCCACCACGGCGAATGCCAGGGCCGTACCGCCCAGGGTAAAGGCCACCGGATAACCCAGCAACAACACCAGGCAGGCCACGAGAAACATCAGCAGGGGGATATACTCGACCATCAGATCTCTTCTTCAGACATCTGTTTCTCCTCCCGCAGGACGGGAATATCCCCTTTGAGAAAAAGAATACATCGCAGGACCATGGCGACTCCCTGCAACACCAGGAGTCCGGCCATCACTAGGATGAGGGTTTTCAGCAGAAAGACGCCGGGCAGACCGCCCGCTTCCCGGGAGCCTTCCCATAGACCCCAGGATTGAAAGACGTAGTCCCAACTGATCCAGGCGATGAATCCGCAAACGGGAAGCAACAGAAACAGCGAACCGAACAGATCGACCCAGGCCTGCCCGCGGGGAGACATTTTCTGGTAGACGATATCCACCCGGACATGACCTTCATGCCGCAGGGTAAAGGCGGCGGCAACCAGGAACACGGCGGCGTGCAGATAGGTGATGGACTCCTGCATGGCGATCCAGCCCAGATCAAGGGCGTAACGCAACACCACCACGGCGAATGTCACCAGCACCATGAGCAGGGTCAGCCAGGCCACGGCCCGCCCCACCCTGTCGTTCAGGGTATCGACGAATTTCACTACCCGGAGCATGCAGGTATTCTCTATTCCAGCGTGTACAAAGGGGTTAATGCTAACAGAAAACACCGTCCCTTCAGAACCGAGAGGCGAACGGTATTGACCAGACAAAAAGGGGCGCACTGTTAAACAGTGCGCCCCGGATACACGGTAGAAACCGGAAACTTAAGATTTAATTTACCAGCTAAGCAGTTCCCATTGATGGATATTGACGTCGGTAACCTCGCTGGTGCGGGCGTCCAGCACCCCGTCGCCGTCGGTGTCCAGCAGGTAATAAGGGGGGCCGGCCATGGGAATCACCTTCACCATATAGACCTGTCCGTTTCTGCTGTAGGCGTGAATGGTCCCCTTATCCGTCTCGGTGATGGTGACCTCCGGCTCCAGCACTTCACCGCTCTCCACCTGCGGCGGCAGATCGGGCGGCTCGGGAACAGGCGCCGCCTCTTCCGCCAGAACCAGGGGAGCGGCCATCAGCAGGCTCAGGGCAGTCAGGGTTTTGTTCATGCTATTTCCTTGTTCTACTCTTCGTAATCTTCGCGGGAGCAACCCGATTATTTCGACTATTGATAATATTATAGTTCCAACATAATTTCCTTCTCTTCCGCCGACGGCGCGAAACCCCGGGTTTCGTAGTGGGTGAATATGGCATCCAGCACGTCCCTGGGTTCATCACAGATCTGCAACAGATCCAGGTCCTCGGGATTGATGGCCCCCTCGGCGCAGACGGTCTCCCGCAGCCAGTCCAGGAGTCCGCTCCAGAATTCGCCGTTTACCAGGATGATGGGGATGCGCCGGGTCTTTCCGGTCTGCACCAGGGTAAGTATCTCGGCGAGCTCATCCAGGGTCCCGAAACCTCCCGGCAATACCACATAGGCCGAGGCGTATTTCACGAACATCACCTTGCGCGAGAAGAAGTGACGGAAATTGAGTTCCACATCCTGATACTCGTTGGACACCTGTTCGTGGGGGAGCTGGATGTTGAGACCGATACTCGGCGCCTTGCCCAGATACCCGCCCTTGTTCACCGCTTCCATGATCCCCGGACCACCGCCGCTGATCACGGCGAAGCCGCTGTCCGAGAGCAGGCGCGCGATCTCTTCCGCCTTCTGGTAATTGGGGTGATCCCGGTGGGTACGGGCGGAGCCGAAGATACTCACCGCCGGCCAGATGGGCGCCAGCCTTTCAAAACCCTCCACGAACTCCGCCATGATCTGGAACACCTTCCAGGCCTCGCGGGTGGTCTCCTCCTGCTGCCCCTGCAGGCAGTTGATCTCATTATTCATCGCGGTTAACTCCGATCCACTATTTGTGGCTGCATTTCCCGTATCGCTCCAGCATAATACACGACCTCTGATTTGCTGTTACCCGGTTGCGGCAAGTTCATCACAACTCTCAGGAAAGACCAAAAAAGTATGCTGCAGTTTTGCCCGTTTTCCAGCCCCCAGGGCGTAAATCAATACCCACAATCCCTGCTTCCATTTTCCCCGCCGCACCGTGAACGGTTTCGCCTCCCCGCGAACACCCTGCGCGCGGACGGCGTCTGACCGTGTCGGGCCTCAATCCCCGACAACAGGAAGCGGTCCGCTACACGGACGGCCCGTTGCTGGTGCTGGCCGGCGCCGGATCCGGGAAGACCCGGGTCATTACGCGCAAGATCGCGCATCTGATCGATCACGCCGCTATCGAGCCCCGCCATATCACCGCAGTCACCTTTACCAACAAGGCGGCGCGGGAGATGAAGGAGCGGGTGGCGAAGCTGCTCAAGGGCAGAGACACCCGGGGCATCACCATCTCCACCTTCCACACCCTCGGGCTCAACATCATTCGCCGGGAACACAAGACCCTCGGATTCAAACCGGGCTTCTCCATCTTCGACGACCAGGACACCGAAAACCTGTTGAAGGAACTGCTGCGTAAGGAGAACCTGGATGACAGCGGCATCGCTTCCGCCCGCTGGCAGATCTCCAGTTGGAAGAACGCCCTGCTCGATCCCGAGCAGGCCCTGATGGCGGCGGAGGACGCCCTGCAGACCCGCAACGCCCTGCTCTACGGGGCCTACCAGCGCAGCCTGCGGGCCTACAACGCGGTGGACTTCGACGATCTTCTGCTGCTGCCGGTCAATCTGTTCCGCCAACACCCGGAACTGCTGGAGCAGTGGCAAAACCGCATTCGCTACCTGCTGGTGGACGAATACCAGGACACCAACGACAGTCAGTACGAACTGGTGAAACTGCTGGTGGGGGTGCGTCAGGCCCTGACCGTGGTGGGCGACGACGACCAGTCCATCTATGCCTGGCGGGGGGCGCGTCCGGATAACCTGATCCGGCTGCAGGAGGATTTCCCCCGCCTGAAGCTGATCAAGCTGGAGCAGAACTACCGCTCCAGCGGCCGCATCCTGCACGCGGCCAACCATCTGATCGCCAACAATCCCCACCTGTTCGAGAAACGCCTCTGGAGCGACCTCGGCCCGGGGACGCACCTGCGGGTTATCCGCTGCCGTAACGAGGAACATGAGGCGGAGCGGGTGGTCTCCGAGATCCTGCACCGGCGGATAAACCAGGGCGCCCGGCACTCGGAGTTCGCCATCCTCTACCGCGGCAACCACCAGGCCCGGCTGTTCGAGACCGCCCTGCGCCAGCACGAGATCCCCTATTTTCTCAGCGGCGGCACCTCCTTCTTCGCCCGCACCGAAATCAAGGACATCATGGCCTACCTCAGGCTGTTGGCGAACCCTGATGACGACGCCGCCTTCCTGCGTGTCATCAACACCCCGCGCCGGGAGATCGGCCCCACCACCCTGGAGCGCCTCGGAACCTACGCCACCCAGCGGCACGTCAGCCTGCTGGCCGCCTGTGACGAACTGGGGCTGGAGCAGACCGTAACCGGACGGCCGCTGGCACGGCTGCGGGAGTTCGCGGCCTGGACCTGGTCCTTCTGTCGCCGGGCGGAAGAGGATCATCCGGTGGAGACGGTGCGTCAGCTTCTCAACGACATCGACTACCAGGAGTGGCTTCAGGAGAAGAGCTCCAGCCCGGCGGTGGCGGAATTCCGCATGGGCAACGTCAACGAACTGGTCACCTGGATCGAGCGCCTGCACCGGGGGGAGATGGCGGAAGAGAACCTGGTACAGATGATCGGCCATCTCGCTCTGCAGGATCTCCTGGAGCGCCAGGACGAAGAAGAAGGGGGCGAGCGGGTGCATCTGATGACCCTGCACGCCGCCAAGGGCCTGGAGTTTCCCCATGTATTTCTGGTGGGCATGGAGGAGGAACTGCTGCCGCATCGCACCAGCATCGAAGAGGAAAACATCGAGGAAGAGCGCAGGCTCGCCTACGTCGGCATCACCCGGGCCCAGCGCAGCCTCACCATGACCTGCGCGGCCAAACGCAGTCGCTTCGGGGAAGTGATCGACTGCCAGCCGAGCCGGTTTCTGGAGGAACTGCCCTCCGAGGACCTGAAATGGGAAGGGGGGGAAAACAACCTGACCAAGGAGGAGAACCGGGAACGGGGCTCATCCCACTTGGCCAGTATGCGGGCATTGCTGGACAGCGGTCAGGTATAAAAAGCTTCTGATCTTTTGGCCGCAAATGGACGCGAAAAGCCGCAAATTTTCCTTTTTCTATTCGCGGGCTTTTGCGGTGATTTAGGCCTACGTCGTTCCAGACAGGATACGGCTGTAGGAGCCCAGTCCTCTGGGCGAAGCGGAGTCCGAGCATATCGCCCTCGGGAGAGGGCTCCTACAGGTGGCGCCGGGATAAATCGTGGATGTAGATGTGCATGAGCCCGGCCCTCTGAGCGAACATCCTCCCTTCCAGGGGGGACAACAGGGGGGTCCGGAATGGAATATCCAATATGTAGCTTCGTAGGGCGGGCTATGCCCGCCGGAACGACTATCAAAGACGGATAAAAAAGGCGGCGCCCCCTTCGGGACGCCGCCTCTTCTAACTTCAGCCGAGAAAAAGGTTTACTGGGACAGGACCCACTTGACCAGGGTACGGGCCTCTTCCGGGGTAATGGGATTCGGCGGCATGGCCGGCAACGCGGTATCCCAATTGCCGTCCCCACCCTTGATTACCTTATCAACCAGCATGTCTTCGGCCGCGGCATCACCCTTATACTTGGCCGCCACATCGGGATACAGCGGACCAAGGCTGGGGGCTCCCGGAGCGGGCGCCACGTGGCAAGCCATGCAGCCTTTGGCCTGTGCCAGGGCGGCCGGATCATCGGCGGCGGGTGCTGCAGGAGCAGCGGGTGCTGCCGCCTCAGCGGGCGCGCCCTCGGCAGGCGCCGCATCAGCCGGAGCTGCCGCTTCCGGCGCAGCAGGGGCGGCATCCGGGGTCGCGGGTGTGGCAGCGGCCGGTTGCGGCTGTCCCACAACGGTTACCTCGCCCACCGGTTTGATACGCTCCAGCACATCGGCACGGGACTCGCCTTCCGCCAGCGCGGGACCCGCCAGGACCAGCGTAGCCGTCGCCGCGGCTGCCAAACGCCATACAATGGAAACAGATTTCTGACTCACTGCCTTTCCCCCAGTTGTTGAATATCTGATAGAAAACCGGCCGAAGTATACCGGCTGGAGAGAAAAAGATCGAATCCGCGGAATGGACGCCGGGAAGGCCGCACGGTAATATATCCGCCCTTCGCGCCCGTAGCTCGCGGGCCGGGGAAGCCGCGTGAGCGCTGCCCGGCAACCCGAAGGGTTGCTCGCGAACCGCAGGCTCAGTTAGTGACAAACAGTTATGCGCCCGTAGCTCAGCTGGATAGAGCGCTGCCCTCCGGAGGCAGAGGCCAGGGGTTCGAATCCCTTCGGGCGCGCCAATCAAACAAAGCCGTACATCTGAACAGATGTGCGGCTTTTCTTATTGCCGCTTTAAGTTCGCCTTAAGGAAGAATGGATAGGGTTAGCCTATCCATTAACCACCCTGATTTTACGTTCATGAACGCCCTAAAAACCTTACTACTCCTTACATGCATAGCCATAGCGCTGTCGGTGGGCTCGGTTTCGGCAGCACCGCTGTCCACCCTGCCGCAAAAGGTCAAGCTGGTCGGTGTGGAGGAGCCTTCCTCCCTGGCGCCGCTGGTCCGGCAGCGGCCGCTGCTGATCATCGTCACCTCCCATGCAACCTCGGAGATCATGATCGAGACCCCCGCCCGGCTGGCCGAGCGCGGTATGGCGCTGCATGGCGAACAGCTGTTGAGCGTGGCGGCGGTCGCCAACGCCCCCTGGCTGGTCAAGAAGCTGTTTATCGGCTCGGGCCTGCAGGACCTGATAGACGAGCGAAACACACGGCTTAAGGACTCGGTACCGGATATCGAACAGTCCCCCGTGGTGGTGGATTTCGAAGGAGAAATGGCTGCGGCGCTGAAGGTGTCGGATCTCGGGAAAATGGGATATGCGGCCTTTATCATCCAGGACGGAGACGATATAACACGGATTCTGGAAGGCCGGGTCAAGAACGACAGCGCATCCGAGATAGCAGCTGCATCCGGGCTTATCGCCGGTGCCGTTATGGATCGTCTAAAGGAGAAACATTGATGGCTTCAGGACGGCATTTCTTGATATCCGGCGTCATGGCCCTGCTATTGGCCGGATGCAGTACCCAAGGCCTGATACGCTCTTCCGATGAGCAGCCCCTGGAACCGGCCGCCGACGAACGCTTTTTGATCGAGCACAAGGTGCGCGACGCCCGTTATCAGGACGTGATCGGTATTCCGCATATAAAGGTCGATTATCCCCTGCGCCTGCGCATACCCGAGTATGAGAAGCAGCAGGGCCTGACGGAAAAGAAGGCATTCATCGCCGACTTCCTGCGGCAGGCCGCCGCGCTCGGCGACCGCTATATGGAGACCGCCGTGCGGCATGTTCCCCGGCAGGATGTGGCGGCCTTCAACCGTTCACAGCCCACAGGCGGAGCGCAGGACGGATCGCACCCCTATGAGGCGTTCGCCGAGGCGTATAAACAGGGCACGCAACAACAACTGGGGGCGCAACTCGCGGAACTCTTAGAGCTGCGGGACAGCCAATCGGTGGACCGGTACTGGCAGCAACTGACGGCCAATATCGAGGAGTCCATTATGACCAAGGACAGAACCACACGCAGGCTGGAGACCGCGCCCCTGGTCCCGTTCATCGAGGGCTGGATCAAGTACCACGCCCTGACCGACGACCGTGGCCCCCACGTCCCGGAATTCCGTGCCAGCCGCGTCTATTCGCCGCCCCGGGCTGAAGGGAGCGAAGAGGTCGATCCGGCGGAACTGGACGGCTGGCAGCTGCTGCGGTATTTCGCCCCCACCATAACCCAGGAACATGTGGAGTCCCCGCCGTACGATCCGAACGCGGACTACTTCGGTGCGGCATACCTGCAGGGAGCATCCCTGGACGAGGCCATGCCCGGGGTGGACAGCAGCCGGCCGACCCTGTACGCCTTTATGGAAAACAAGACCATCCAGGGTATCGAGGTCAAACAGCTGGTCTATGTCCTCTGGTACCCGGAACAACCCAAGCTCAAGTCCTTCGATCCCGAGGCCGGGATAATGGAGGGATGGACCTTCCGTATCACCCTCAACCCGGAAAACAGACCGGTGGTCTATGAGTCGGTGTCCAACTGCGGCTGCTACCACAAGATATTCCCCAGCGATCACCTTGAACGCTGGGCCCGGGAAGAGTACGGCGCCCCGCTGGAGGACAAGGTACTGGCGGTGGAACAGATCGCCCCCGGCATCCAGGCCGCGGTTCCGGAGACGGTGGTCAGCCCGAGGGGAAAGCCCCGGCCGGTGACGCTCTACTATTCCGCCGGTCATCATCAGTTGATAACGATCCGGCAGATCCCCATGGAGCTGAAGGGCACGAGGACCGAAGCGACCTATGATCTGGTGCCCTACGAGCGGCTGGAGAACCTTCCGTTCAACGGCTACCTGGCGAGCCTGTTCGGTGAAGACGGCCTGGTGCGCGAGGCGCACCGTGCGGAGTGCGATCTACTGAAACCCTCCGGGCTCTACCATGCCGGACATGCCCGTCAGCGCGGCACCCAGATGGTCAATTTCGACGAACAGGTGTTCGACGATCCCGAACTGCTGGAAATATACCTGCGGCTGCCGAGCCGTGCCTTTGGACGTACGTTTTGATCGAAGAGCATTTTGAATTCGCCACCACGGACGACCTGCGGCTGGAGGCCAGGCTCTCTTATGCGGAGGACCTCGCCCTGCCGCGCGCCCGGGTCCTGCTCTGTCCCCCGCATCCTTTTCTCGGCGGTGATATGGAGAACAACGTACTGACCGGCCTGTGTAACGGGCTGGCGGCCGCGGAGTTTCTTGTCCTGCGCTTCAACTATCGGGGTATCGGCAAGAGCGAAACGGACCGCGATCTGAAACAGGATGAACAGCTGTTCTGGCGGGACTCCAGCTGCCCGGACTACGAAAGCAAAATGCATGAAGATGCCCTGGCGGCGAAACAGTGGTTTCTCGCCCGGGAAACGGAGACACCCTTCTATATCGTCGGTTACTCCTACGGCTGTCTGCCGGCGTTGCATCTCAGTGCCTCGGATGACCGTATCGAGCGCAGCGCACTCATCGCCCCTCCCCTGGCGAAATGGTCGATCGATTCCGAGCTGCTGGATCAGACAAAACCCAAGGGGGTGTTTTACGCCCCCGGGGATTTTGCCTGTCCGGTGGACAAGGTGGAGAACCTATATAAAAGGATGGCGCCGCCGAAGGACCTGTTCAGGATTGAAGGGGGCGAACATTTCTTCGTGGGCAACGAAGAGGCGCTGGCCGATCAGGTCGCGGGCTTCCTGACGCCACGACAGGGGGAACGCTGCTGTGCCTGAGCGCCTGACCCTCGCCTACTCGCCCTGTCCGAATGATACCTATATATTCGGCGCCATCGCCTGCGGCCGTCTGCAACTACCGGACGTCTCTTTCGACATCCGTCTGCACGATATTCAGCAGCTCAACAGTCACGCCCTGCGGGGAGACTACGACATCAGCAAGGTATCGTTTTTCTGTTATCTGCAGATACGGGAGGAGTACCGGCTGCTGAATGTAGGCGCGGCCCTGGGGTTCGGCAGCGGTCCGCTGCTGGTGAGCGCGGACACCAACCTCGGTTGGCCTGACCTGGCGCAACAACAGATCGTCTTCCCGGGCGAAATGACCACCGCCTACCTGCTGTTCCGGCTGCTGGTACCGGAGTCTCCGGCCATCAACCATCACTTCGCGCCCTACGACAAGATTCCCGCCCTGGTGGCCTCGGGAGAGTTTCCGGCCGGCGTCATTATTCATGAAACGCGCTTCACCTATGAACAACGCGGGCTGCACTGCATCGCCGATCTGGGACAACGGTGGGAAAACGAAACCGGCCTGCCGCTGCCCCTGGGCTGCTGCGTCATGCGCCATGAACTGTATGAGAGTCTGGGACCCGAGTTCGAGGCGTTGTTGCGTAAAGGCATGCAGATGAGCGGCCACGGTGACCCCATGATCGATAGCTATATCAGGGAACACGCCGCCGAACAGGAGCGTGACGTAATCACGCGCCACATCGAATTGTATGTGAACGCATACAGCCGGGAACTCGGGGAGGACGGAAGACGTGCCATCGAGACCCTGGGGGAACGGGCGACGGCATTGGGACTAGCCCGTATATCGCACCAGCCGAACGACACCTGCTAAGTAAGCTATTGAAGGTACATTTGGAATCATGATCATACCGATGAATTTTAAAAGGGCGGCTTGCACCCGGCGTCGTACTATCCCGATTTCGGCGGCTTCTCGCTCGCTGTGGCTTGGTTTTCGCTCAAGGGATAGCTACAGCTATCCCCTTCGTTCCAAACCTGCGCCACACCGGCTGCGAATTCCACCGACTCTCGGGATGCTGGTGCGATATACGGGCTAATTAACCATGGCAAACACAATCTCCCGTTCCTCCCACTGTATCGTTTTCGCCACCCGGGCGGAGGCGACACCGCTGATAGAGGCATTGGCGGCCGCACCGTTGGACGCACGAGAAGATGGACGCTTCGTCGCTCATCCCGGTGCGGGCATGGCACCGATCATGATCCTGGTAACGGGCATGGGCACGGCCGCCGTAACCGCCGGCCTGGAATCACTGCTTGCCGATTATCAGATCGACAATGTCATCAACGCCGGTGCGGCCGGGGCCCTGAAGGACGAACTGCAAGTCGGAGAGGTATTTCGCATCGACCGCGCATGCACCCTTCCCGCCGATTCGCCGCAGCCCACACCGGACTGGATCAGGATCGAGAACAACCCGAACGGGGCGGCATGTCACCGGCTGATCAGCGCCCCCGCCCCCCTGTTTGACCGGACGCTGCGGGAGAAGCTGGGAGGGATCGCCGATCTGATCGACATGGAGGGCGCGGCTGTAGCCGACTTTTGCAACCGTCGGAGTATACCCTGCGCCCTATATAAAGGTGTAAGCGATCACGCCGCCGAGGGTGACCGCCGCAAGCTGCATGACAATCTGCTTGAGGTGAGCCGGCGGGTCAGCGACCGAGTATTGGATCATCTGCGTAAACTGGGCGTGGCTATACCGCTGCATACGGCCTCGGCCGTAAACAAACGGCTGAGCTACCAGGAGGCCCTGCGGCTTTTCTCCGCGGAGTCGCCGAACGTGTGGAGTGATATGGGCCGTTGGGCCAATACCGTTCGCGAGGCGCGCTTCGGCCTGAACACGACCTTCATCCACAACCTACAAATCAATCCCTCCAACGCCTGTGTTCGAAACTGCAGTTTCTGCGGTTTCGCCGTCCTGCCGGGGAGAAAAGGGGCCTACAACCTGACCGAGGACGACATAGTCAGCCGTATCGAAGAGGCCGCCCCCAGTGAGGTTCATATCGTCGGCGGACTCAATTATGACTGGGATTACCGGCGCTCTATCGGTCTGGTAAGAACCCTGCGCGGGTGCTTTCCCGATCTTTACATCAAGGCCTTCACCGCGGTGGAAATAGACTGGTTCGCCCGCCAGGCGGATATGCCGATCGCGGCGGTTCTTCGGGAACTGCGCCAGGCCGGCATGAACAGCCTGCCCGGCGGCGGTGCCGAGATATTTTCCGAACGGCTCAGACAACTCCATTTCCCGAGAAAGATCAGTGCGGAGCGCTGGCTGGAGATACACGAGACCGCCCACGGTCTCGGCATACCGAGCAACGCCACCATGCTTTACGGCATAGGGGAGAGCCGGGAGGAGATGCTTACCCATCTGTTTCGCCTGCGCGATCTGCAGGATAGAACCGGGGGCTTCCAATCCTTTGTCCCGCTGCCGATGCAGACCCCCTCCGACAGCGGCCGGAAACAAACGCCCTCACCGCTGAAAAACCTGCAGGTGATCGCCCTGTCACGGCTGATCCTGGACAACATCCCGCACATCAAGGCGTACTGGCCCATGCTCGGCGTCTCCACCGCGGCTGTGGCCCTCTCCTGGGGGGCGGATGACCTGGACGGCACCATCGGCCGGGAACGGATCGCCCATGCCGCCGGCGCCGAAAGCCCGGAACTGCTGGCGAGAATGGAGATGGAACGCCTGATCCGCGGTGCCGGCTTTGAACCGGTTGAACGGAACGGTGATTTTTCCCGCAGGTCGGCGCCTGCCGCCGGGGTTGGGAACCTGAAGACAGAAACGAACGCGTTTATCGATCACAAGCCGTTACCCCCCTGTGTCGATGCGGCCGTGAACGGATAAACATGATGAAACATAAGATCGCCATTGTCCCCTATGTGAATATGCTGCCGCTGCAGATGAGCCATGCGCCGCGGGGATGTGAATTGTGCCTGCTCGATCCGCGCAGCACGGTAGAAGCGGTTGCGTCGGGGGAGATCGCCGCCGCGGTGGTACCGGTGGGCGGACTGCCGGCAATACAGGAGCTGGTCCATCCGTTGGGTCCCTGGGGAATCGCCGCAGACGGAGTGGTAGGTAGCGTACTGTTTTTTTCCAAACGCCCGTTCAACAGTTATCGGCCGGAACACCGGATCGCCGTCACCGAGGAGACGGCTACCTCGGTAAAGCTCCTGGCCCTGCTGCTGGGTTATGCCAACGGTTTCGATCAGCTGCCGCAGATCGCCGATGCCGGGGAGCAGCCCGATGGAGAACTGCTCATCGGCGACCGCGCGCTCCATCGCCTGCACCAATCGTCCGCCCCTTACGTGGTCGATCTTGCCGGCGCCTGGCAACAGCAGCATCAACTACCCTTCGTCTTCGCGCGCTGGGTGATCAACCGCGACGCACCGGACTCCCTGCGTGAATCGCTGTTGCAATGGCTGGCCGACTGCAATCAGAAACGTCGGCAATTGATCGAGGCGGCCCTCACCGACGGCGCCCGGCAATCGATGATGTCCCCGGCGGCGGTCCGCGCCTATCTGCAGAAGATTGAATACCGCATCGGCGTGCGGCACCAGCAGGGTCAGCGGCTGTTCGAAAGCGAGGCGGCCCGCAACCTGCGGAAACCGCCCTTTGCGTTCACCGCTTCCGAAATGGTTCTGGGAGGCGAACAGTGACCCCCTCCGCAACACTTCAGGCCGGCACGCGTTTGTCGCGGGA
The DNA here is from genome assembly GCA_050291465.1 of Sedimenticolaceae bacterium. Lineage (GTDB taxonomy): Bacteria > Pseudomonadota > Gammaproteobacteria > Chromatiales > Chromatiaceae > CBFDBF01. The sequence goes on from JBNKJV010000001.1 coordinate 13,953, forward strand.
ACACGGCATCCGACTGCTACAGGACTACCCCCTTGGTAAATTGATGCATTACGCCAACCGCGCCCGATTGCGACACCACCCCTCGGGGCAGGTAACCTTCGTCCGCGACACCAATCCCAATTTCACCAACGTCTGCGTCACCGCCTGCCGCTTTTGCGCCTTCTGGCGCGCCGAGGGACACCCGGAATCCTACACCCTGGAACCCGAGCAGCTGGCGGAAAAGGTGGCGCGGGCCGCGGCGGCCGGCGTAACAACCGTGCTGTTGCAGGGAGGGCATCACCCCGGCGTCGATCTGGCGACCTGGGTCGCCTATATCCGCGCCATTAAAAAAAGCGCGCCCGGAGTACATATTCATCCGTTCTCCCCCTCCGAGATCGATTTTCTGGCGCAGCGGGAAAACAGAACCGTTCGCAGCATACTGGAATGCCTTTGGGAAGAGGGTATCCGCACCATTCCCGGCGCCGGGGCGGAGGTCCTGTCAGACCGGGTGCGCAAGCTGATCGCCCCGGAAAAATGCGGTTCACGGCAATGGCTCGAGGTCACACGGGAGGCCCACGAGATCGGTTTCAAGACCACGGCCACCCTGATGTACGGTCATCTGGAGACGGCGGAGGAGATTATCGATCATCTGCTGGCACTGCGTGAGCTGCAGGACCGGACCGGGGGCTTCCAGTCGTTCATCCCCTGGTCGTTCAAGCCGGGAGAAACCCCCCTGGCGGGACGTATCGAGCAACCGGCGCCGTCACAACAGTATCTGCGCATCATCGCGGTCGCCCGCCTGATGCTGGATAACTTCAAGAACATCCAGTCTTCCTGGTTCAGTGAAGACAAGGAGTCCGGGTTGCTGGGACTGTTGGCGGGTGCCAATGACTACGGCGGCCTGCTGTTTGAGGAAAACGTTCTGGACGAGGCCGGTCACGCGCCGAGAATTACCGAGCGGGAGGTAAGGGACTCCATCCGGGGTATGGGTTTCGTCCCGGCCAGAAGAGACTCTTTCTACCGGGTGGTGGAGCAATATCAGCAGCCCGCCGCCCGATAAAAAACACCATTCGTTACAGAGCCACTGAGCAGCAACAGAATCGAACATGAGTATACGTCCAATCCTTTTTTCCATCCTGCTGGCCTGTCTCGGGACCGCTCAGGCGGCATCCCCGGTACCGGCGTTTTCCAGGGACGGCCTCCGGGGCTGGAAAGCGGAGATCTTCAAGGGAGAGACCGACTACGAGATCACCTGGCGGACCACGGCCCCGGTTGTGCGCTCCGAAAGCCACGGCACCGCATCCGGCCTGATTTACGAGGCCGAGATCGATCTGAAGCAAACGCCGGAGTTAAGCTGGTCATGGCGGGTTGACGCCCCCCTTGCCACACCCGACGAACAGGTCAAAGAGGGGGACGACTATGTCTCCCGGGTGTTTGTCATCGCCAAAGGCGGGATGGCGTTCTGGAATACACTCTCCATCAATTATGTCTGGAGCAGCAACGCGCCCGTGGGCGCACACTGGCCGAGCCCCTATACGGAAAACGTCCATGTGGTGGTAATCGAGTCCGGCAGCACCCATGCCGGGGAGTGGTGCAGTTATTCGCGAAACATTCGTGATGATTTCGTGAAGTATTTCGGGATCGATGTTGCTACGGTTAATGCAGTGGCCATCATGACCGATACCGACGACACCGGAAGTGACGCGGTCGCCTGGTACGGGGATATCTCCTTTCAATGAGAGCGAGAACATGACCGCCGATCCGTTACCGGCAAACCGAATCCGGATGCATCCGAAACCGTTTTAACCACGTATACATTTACCAAAGCACCGACAACTTCAACGCAACAGCGTGAAAAACATACAACCCTTTCGGGAAAATCAGTTATGAAAACAAAAAAGATTCTGCTGCTCCTGGCCATAGCCGTCCTGGTTTACCTGTTCTTTGCCTTTGACCTGGGACAGTATCTCGACCTGCAGTACATCAAATCACAGCAGGCGAGCATCGAGGCCTATTACCGGGCCCACTTCTGGACCACCGTCCTGATCTATTTCACCATCTATGTGGTGGTCACCGCCCTCTCCCTTCCGGGGGCAACAGTAATGACCCTGGCCGGTGGGGCGATCTTCGGTCTGGCGACGGGAACCGTCATCATCTCCTTCGCCTCCACCATCGGCGCCACCCTGGCCTTCCTGATCGCCCGCTATCTGCTGCGGGATACGGTGCAGGAGAAATTCGGTGATCATCTCAACAATATCAACCGCGGCATCGAAAAAGACGGCGCCTTTTATCTCTTCACCCTGCGCCTGGTGCCCATATTCCCCTTTTTCATCATCAACCTGGTGATGGGTCTGACACCCATGCGTACGCTCACCTTCTATCTGGTCAGCCAGGTGGGCATGCTGGCGGGGACCCTGGTCTACGTGAACGCGGGCACTCAGCTGGCGGCCATCGAGTCCGCAAGCGGCATTCTCTCTCCCGGCCTGCTCGCCTCATTCGCCCTGCTCGGCCTATTCCCCCTGATAGCGCGCAAGACCATCGAATACATCAAGGCCCGCAAACTGATGCGCAATTACCCCAGACCCAGACGCTTCGACCGTAACCTGGTCGTCATCGGTGCCGGGGCCGCCGGACTGGTGACCTCTTATATCGCCGCGGCGGTCAAATCCAAGGTCACCCTCATCGAAAAGCACAAAATGGGCGGGGACTGCCTGAATACCGGCTGCGTACCCTCCAAGGCGCTCATCCGCTCGGCGAAATTTCTCTCCCACATCAAACGCGCCCCGGAACTGGGTATGAACTCAGCCAGCGTGGATTACGACTTCGCCAAGGTGATGGAACGGGTGCAGCGGGTGATTCGGGCGGTGGAGCCCCACGACTCGGTGGAACGCTATACCGAATTGGGGGTGGAATGCCTCCAGGGCGAGGCCTATATCCGCTCGCCCTATGACGTGGAGGTGAACGGCAACCGCCTCACCACCCGCAACATCGTCATCGCCACCGGGGCGCGGCCGGCGGTACCGCCCATCCCGGGCGCGAATGAGATCGGCTATCTCACCTCGGATACTGTGTGGAATCTGCGGCAAAGGCCGGAACGGCTGCTGGTGCTGGGGGGCGGCCCCATCGGCTGCGAACTGACCCAGGCCTTCAACCGCCTCGGCTGCAAGGTCACCCAGGTGGAACTCGGCGATCGCATCATGGTTCGGGAGGACCCGGAGATATCGGAACGGGTGCAGGAGCGTTTCCGGGCGGAAGGTGTCAACCTGCTGACCGGTCATCGGGCGAAAGAGTTCGTCACCGAAGAGGGCCGCAAGATTCTGATCTGCGAACGAGGTGAGGAAGAGGTGCGGGTGGAGTTTGACGAAGTCCTGATCGCCGTGGGACGGGCCGCCAACAGCCGGGGCTTCGGTCTGGAGGAGCTGGGCGTCCCGCTGAACCCCAACGGGACTATCGAAGTCAACGACTACCTGCAGACCAACTACCCCAACATCTACGCCTGCGGTGACGTGGCCGGCCCCTATCAGTTCACCCACGCCGCGGGCCACCAGGCCTGGTATGCCTCGGTCAACGCCCTGTTCGGCCGCTTCAAGCGCTTCCGTGTCGACTACTCGGTCATTCCCTGGTCCACCTTCACCGATCCGGAGGTGGCGCGGGTCGGCCTCAACGAACAGGACGCCAAGGCGAAAAACATCCCCTACGAGGTGACCACCTACGGCATCGACGACCTGGACCGGGCCATCGCCGATGAAGAGGCCCACGGCCTGGTGAAGGTGCTGACGGTGCCGGGCAAGGACAAGATCCTGGGGGTGACCATCGTGGGCGAACACGCCGGCGACCTGATCACCGAATATGTACTTGCCATGCGCCACGGTCTGGGACTGAACAAGATCATGAGCACCATCCATATCTATCCCACCCTGGCGGAGGCAAACAAATACGCCGCCGGCGAGTGGAAGCGAGCCCACGCACCGGAGGGTCTGCTACGCTGGGTGGAGCGGTATCATGGCTGGATGCGAGGTTAAGGAGAGGTAATAACATGCATGAGATTGTCCAGGACTACTACGGCCGCCAGCTGCAACATACGGATGACTTGAAGACCTCCGCCTGCTGTGACGCCGGCGAGACCCCCGAATGGCTGAAACCGTTGCTGGCCAACGTTCATCCCGACGTACTGGCCCGTTACTACGGTTGCGGACTGGTCTGCCCGCCGCTGCTGGAGGGTTGCCGAGTGCTCGATCTCGGCTGCGGCTCCGGGCGTGACGTCTACCTGCTGTCGCAACTGGTGGGGCCGACGGGCGAGGTGGTGGGTGTCGACATGACCGAGGAGCAGCTCAGTCTGGCGGAAGGGTTCCGCGAGTATCACCAGGGGGTGTTCGGCTTCGGCAATGTGCGTTTTCTGCGCGGCTACATTGAACGTCTGGATGAAGTAGCCCCCTTTCCTCGCCACCCTTCTACTGCGGACGCCGAACCACTCGCCGTGACGGGACGTACTCCCTCCAGCCGGTTCGACGTAGAGTCAGCTACGCCTTCACCGTCTTCCAGTCCGTGCGCCCCGCCACAGCGGCGTTTCGACGCCCTCGCGACAAACGGCGGCGAGGAAAGGGAGCTATACCTTGAACCTGGCAGCTTCGACGTCATCGTCTCCAACTGCGTTATCAACCTCTCTCCGGACAAGGACAAGGTACTGGCCGGCGCACACCGTCTGCTCAAGCCCGGCGGCGAGATCTACTTCTCCGACGTCTATGCCGACCGGCGGGTACCGGACGCGGTACGCAACGACCCGGTGCTCTACGGCGAATGCCTGGGGGGCGCACTGTACTGGAACGACTTCCTGAGTGTCGCCCGGCGTAACGGCTTCGGCGATCCCCGCCTGGTGGAGGACCGCCCCCTCACCGTCGACGATCCGGAACTGGCCGAACGCACCGGCAATATCCGCTTCTTCTCCGCCACCTATCGCCTGTTCAAACTGGACGGCCTGGAGAGCGACTGTGAAGACTACGGCCAGGCGGTGATCTATCGGGGCTCCATCCCCCGGCATAAGGACAGCTTCCTGCTGGACAAGCATCACCGGATCGAGACCGGCCGGGTGTTCCCGGTGTGCGGCAACACCTGGCGTATGCTGCACGGCAGCCGCTTCCAACCTCATTTCGATTTCATCGGTGACTTCAGCCGCCACTACGGTATCTTCGACGGCTGCGGCTGCGACCTACCGTTCGATCAGGAAGAAACCGGGGACGACACCAGCGGGGCCTGCTGTTAGACCGGAATTTATTCGATAAAAATCTTCACCACGGAAAGCACAGAGGACACGGAGAGTCCTAAAACCGGGCGAACGGCATTCCCTGTGTTCTCCGTGGTAATAATCTGACCCACTCCAGGTTGCAGGCTGCAGCATTCCCTCTATCCTCAAAAGAAGAAAAAACCTAGCAAATTACAGTGCTTTTCTGTTAGTTTATTGACCACACGGAAACAACGAAAACACCGCAGCGGGAAGGCTGCATCTCAGCGGCCTCCCCTTTCCGGGGATATATAAAAATTGCCTGTTTTCAAATGCCGCAAATCGCAAACTATTCAGCGGTAATTCGCGATTATCATTGCAAGCTTCTACCTGCTTAGAATGTTTATCTAAATATTATGATTGGGTATATCTTATTCGCACTGATAATTGCGGAGTTCGCATCCATAATACTTTGGTTTGTTCCGTACTATAAACATGGTTTGAGTGTATATACACGCCAACTGAAAAAGTACAACAGCGTTAGTGAGTTCGAATCCGACGAATCCGTGGTTATAGATGAAAGGAGCGGATATTTCCTAAAAGATGCCTCCCCTACAACAATGCTCTTCTGGGAGCTGCCGCTGGTATTTTTAGTGCTCGCTTACGTGCCAACCATGAGAGGAGTTATCACTTACAATAACGCTTCAAATGCACTCGAAGTACAAGGCAAGCTTAATGTGTCCATATTGCCATTTCTATTGTATATCGCGGTTTCCCTAGGAAACGGGACTAATTATTTTGCTGCCTGGGGCATTCCGATATCGATATGGATCCTCAGTTATCTTATCCAGTATTTGCGCTTTTCCAGTTATGCAACAGAAATAGAAAGAAGCCTTGCTTAAAGGGCGTGCTTTAAGGGTACGCATTTATTATTAAGACGAAGGATCAATAGGGTCAGACCCGATTGGAGCACAATCCGATCAACAAGGAAAACCGGGGGCGGAACACGGTTTTCGCTAATATGCTAGAGCTACTGAGAGGCCGATAAATGAGAAATAAAGAACAGCAGCTGCAGCAATTGTTCGACAGCCTTGAGACGTTACCCCCCTGGAAACTATATAAGGCAATGCGGAAGATCGCCAAACTGAACGACTCCAAATGGCTGACCGATGCAACTGGAGCAGGACAAGACTCCATACGCCTTCTTGGTGATTATGATGAAGACTGGGTGCTGCCGTGTCTGCTTGCAGCTGTTCGCTCCGACGAGTTCAAGCGTTCGGCAGTGCGTGGCCTGGGACAACATGGGAAAGCCCAAGCGATTGAACCCATAATCGCTGCCATGCAGTCTGACCGCGCTATCGCTGTAATTGGAGCGAAAGCCCTGGTAAAACTGGGTCAACCCGAATGGCGACAATGGATCCGGGGAGACGCGGATGACATCCCCAGGCTACGCGGATCGGGCAATCCCGACGCGGCTCGTATTGTGGATGCCTGGGAGTCCGCCGCTGCCGCCAGAGAGCAACAAAGAGAGATTAAACGACAAGAAAAGCGTGCACGAAGAGAAAGTGCAAAACTGGAAAAACAAGAGCAGCAAACTACGGCCAAAGAGCCGGAAGTTGAATTAAGAAGTAAAGACTATTGGCCCTTTATGTTCGGGGTATTCGTAATCGGTGGTCTTGGCGTTATGCCGTTCTTGTTTGGCTTGATTATAGATAACCCAAGACATGAACTTGTGCTCTTGAGCCTTTTTGCATGCGTTTTTTTTGCATTTATCCACTCCAGAAACCTGGAGATTGCCTTCTCTAGAATTGTCTTTTTGACAATCATTATCTTATTTCCAACCGATGCGATGAGACAGTTTACTTCGGGAAGCAGCACGCTTCCGCACTCACAGGGCACCAGTGGGAATAATGGCGGTTTATTGGCGACCATTGATAAAGGAGAGCTGATTACTATTGCGGTAGTGGGCTTTATTGCGATGACTGTTTGCGGCAAGTTGGGTGTAGGCCTTGCGAAAATCACAGGGATTTCCAAGCTATTCTCAAACGACCAAGAACAGCAATCGGAAAAAGAATGATAAGCAGACGACGATAGAAGGGAACGCATTTATTATTAAGACGCAATCTAATATAGGAGGTAACTGAATAATGAGAGCAAAAATAATCGGCCGTTCATTCTTGTTACTAATGTTTGGAATGGCACTAATAAGCAGCTCATTATCTGCTGACGACGTCACCCTCATCAACGCCGCACGTAGCGGAAAATTAAATGACGTGCGGTCGTTACTTGCCAACGGTGAAGACGTAAACCTTAAGGATTACAATGGCGTTACCGCACTAATGGCTGCCTCCTATAAAGGACATGAGGAGATCGTGAGAGAATTGCTGTCGAAAGGCGCCGACGTAAACTACAAGAAATCAAACGGCGTCACCGCTCTTATTATGGCATCGGAGCAAGGCCATAGTGCCGTCGTAAAGCTGCTTCTCGCCAAAGGTGCTGAAGTAAGCACACGATCAGGAGATGGCAGGACAGCCCTTTTTTGGGCTTCCCAGGGGGGGCATACGGACGTCGTTAGAGAGCTGTTAGCAAAAGGCGCTGACCCTAATACCAAGACAGCAGATGGAGTTACCGCCCTTAGCATTGCATCTGAGGATGGTAACGTGGAGGTCGTCAGGGAGTTACTCGCCAAAGGCGCTGACGTAAACGCAGTATCTAACGATGGATCCACAGCTCTATTCATGGCTTCCCAGATGGGTCATTTGGATGTCGTTAAAGAATTACTCACGAAGGAAGCCGTGGCAAATATAAATAGTAGTAATGCTATCCCGGCGCTATATGTGGCATCGCAAGAAGGTCACGTGGAAATCGTCAAGCTATTAGTATCCAAAGGTGCCGATGTAAACAGGACGGTAAAAAGTGGGTTTACCGCGTTAATGTCGGCATCCAGGAATGGGAATATAGAGGTCGTCAGGGAGTTGCTCGCAAACGGGGCAGACGTAACCATGAAAAATGAAAATGGAGCTTCAGCTCTCTTCATGGCTTCACAAGATGGCCATGTGAAAATTGTTCAAGAACTTGTCAACAATGGCGCTATCGTGAACATTCAAACCAATGATGGTTTCACGCCGCTCATAACGGCATCTCTGCATGGCCATGAAGGGGTCGTTAAGGAGTTGCTCGCCAAGGATGCAAGCCTGGAAGTAAAGCATAAAGATGGCCAAACAGCACTAATGGCAGCTGCACAAGAAGGCCATGTGGATATCGTCAAGGATCTAATAAATAGCGGCGCTATTGTGGACATACAGGCTATTGATGGTTTCACGCCACTCATGATTGCATCAGAAAGCGGTCATGCTGAGGTTGTAAAGGCGTTGCTCGCAAACGGGGCAGACGTAAATAGGCGAATTGACGATGGAACCACAGCCCTCATCATGGCCTCACAAAGCGGTCATGTGGAGGTCGTTAAAGCACTGCTTGCCGGCGGCGCTGATGTGGACATCAAAGGCAGAAGCGACGTCACTGCCCTTTTTATGGCTTCACTACACGGCAATTTAGAGATTGTTCGTGAGCTGCTCGCAAAAGGTGCTGATGTTAATATCAAAACAACGCGTGGTGATACAGCGCTAAAAGTTGCAAGTTACAAAGGATACACACAGCTTGTAAAGCTGTTGAAAGATGCGGGCGCTAATTAATCATTTGAGCCATATAGCAAGGAAGAACCGTTACTGAATGATATCCGCGATCAGCGGGGCTCGATTAGAATGAGACTCCGCGAAAGTAGGAACACGGATAATTCCGGGGACAGTATGAACCCCCCCACATATTTCGGGCCCATATAGGATATAGGAGGCAACACAGCATGAAGCCGAAGTTCACCGCATACGTGATTATGATCTGTTCCCTTTGTATTATTTCAATAAACGATTCACTATGCGCAGGAGAAACCAACCTGGTTGATGCCGCACGTGCTGGCGACCTGGAGCAGGTGCAGTCCATGCTTGCCAATGGTGCCGACGTCAACATAATGGATAATGGGTCAACGGCTCTTATTTGGGCATCTGGTCAAGGTCACGAGAAGATAGTTAAGGAGCTACTAGAAAAAGGCGCCGACCCGAATATCAAAGATAAGGATGGAATTTCCGCCCTTACTGTAGCAGCAGAGGGTGGTCACGCCGCAATTGTTAAGGAACTACTGGCCAATGGTGCAGAGGCAAATGTCAAACGAAAAGATGGTAGTACGGCATTACTCTGGGCCGCGAAAAAGGGTAATACAGAAATTGTCAGGGATCTCCTAGCCAACGGCGCAGATGCAAATATTGGGCTTAAAAATGGCACTACCGCTCTGATAACGGCCTCTGAGAGAGGCCATATCGCAGTCGTTCACGAATTGCTTGCTAATAGTGCGGACCTAAACAGTAAAGGCGATGATGGCGCAACAGCTCTTTTTATGGCTTCACAACAGGGATATGAAGATGTCGTTAAGGCCCTTCTCCTCGAAGGCGCAAATGCCGATATCCAGAGAAATGACGGCTTCACAGCACTCATGTGGATGTCTCAGGAAGGAAATCTGGAAATTGCCAAGGCACTAATCGCCCAAGGCGCAAACGTAGACATCCAGGCAAATAATGGTGCTACCGCACTTATGCTGGCCTCATATAACGGTCATACAGAAATTGTTAAGGAGCTGCTCGCCAACGGGGCCAATATGAACCTCAAGGCTGGAAACAATGCGACTGCTATCATGTTTGCCTCACAACAAGGCAACACGGACATTGTCAGACTTCTTAGAGACGCAGGTACAGAATAATGATTCTGCTATTAGAAGGAATAAGTATCAGTCCAAATCAATTACTCATTCAGCTTTTCCAAGAGCAGCCATAGAAGACACGATTTTATGATATCGCATCCGACGAAACCGCGGACCTGATACTTTGGCGTTTCAATAACCTTTGAAAGGAAATAAAAATGAAACTAAAAACAATTCCTCATATTATTTTGGCATCATTTTTCGTGATGGTATTAACGTGCGGCCCGGCATCTGCCGAAAACAAGAACTCAGACGATACCCCACAATCTCAAGAGGACCTAGAGAAGAGACTCCAATTGGCGGCTTTTTTCGGTTTCGTTAAAGATGTCAAGCAGCTTCTCGATGACGGAGTGAATATTGAGACACCAACTTTTACCGCAGGCTCCCCATTGATAACGGCATCAAGTCAGGGGCATATTGAGGTGGTTAAGGCTTTACTTGAAGCCGGCGCGGACGTAAATAACAGCAATAACAATTCAGGAACCACGGCTCTCCTAGAAGCAACAAGATCCGGGCATGCGAATATAGTTACACTGCTGCTTGGTAAAGGTGCAAATCCAAACATACTGGATAGAAGTGATGGTGGTGGCGGTACGGCGCTTTTAGTAGCATCGGTTAAAGGATATACAGAAATCATCAAGGAACTGCTTGCCAATGGGGCTTATGTGGACCTCAGAAATGATTTTGATATCACGCCACTTGCAGCAGCTGCAACCATGGGTCATAAGGAGGTTGTCAAAGTACTGCTCGCCAATGGAGCGAATGTAAATTTCAAAAGGCTTGATGGCAGCACCGCACTTTCGCAGGCCTTGATGGGCGGTCATACGGAGGTTGCCGATCTTCTTAGGGAAGCGGGCGCAAAGCAGATAATCGGGAAAACCGAGTAAGCGTGACAAACCCCAGTCGGCCGATCTATTCGAGGATCGATCAATGACCAAGATTTGGAGTATTTTCGATACACGGTGGAAAAGGATCCTGTTATCGATATGGGCAGCATGTTCAGCCATAACATTTATGTTCGGCGGCGGATTTGCAACCCGTTACGTATTAGACTTATCTCAAAAAGAATTTATACGCTACGAAGAACAAATAAACAGCATCAAGAGCATCGACATGCTGAGCAAGGATGATGGATACGTCGTATCCTTGTGTTTTAATGCGCTTCTGGCATACACACCCGAAAGCAATGATTATCAGTTAGATGTGTTTTTCAAGCGCGATTTCACGGGCGGTTATGCTCGTTCTATTCCTAGAGACAAGATCATGCTCGGATGCAAAAAAATAGCTGGATCTACCGATCTGTTAACAGACGCCCTATCTAATGTGGAAAATAGTAGTAAACCATACTACAAATTAGGCGGCATTTATTCCTGTAACCCAGGGTTTGGCCTTGGGTGCTTCGTAAATCCAAAACAAAAACGGGGACAGGTTGAGATAGGTTTGGAAGAACCAGAATACAAATACACGGACAATTCAAACTATCTTATGTTACTGCCTATCGCATGGATTGTGGATGTGATATTGGCTCCTATTTTCGTTATTTACTACTCATCCTGGTTTCTAATGTACTTATTATGGGCGGTGTCCGGTGGTGATGTGCCCGTCATGCCTTAAAGCTAATATATTATTTGACTAAAGCATAACGACCAACCGGAACGAATATAGAAATGCGCCGCTTAGTCCGGCGTTATGCGAGATAAAATTGGGTCATAAGAAGTTAATAGACTTACGAAGGCTTTTTTATGCGAGTAGCGGTAAAACATATTAGTAAATACCCGTGGTTCATACGTCCTTTTTTCTGGAATCAAAAAAGAAAATATGGAGCAGTTCTTCAACCGGGTTTACTATGGGCAAGAGTTCCAAAGTTATTTGCATCAGTAGCCTTGCTTTACGGCGCCCTGGACAGGAAGAGTTCCCCATTAGACCCTGCGCTACGTTCATTGGTTACAGTTCGGGTCTCACAAATTAATTGGTGTAGTTTCTGCGTTGATATCAATTCCGCCACCCTGGCCAAGAGAATAGGTTCTTTTGAAAAAATAGAAGCGCTTGAGCAGTGGAAAGAAAGCGACTTTTTCGATGAGAAGGAAAAAGTAGTCCTTGAATACACTGAGGCTGTCACATATTCAGATCAACAGGTTACTGACGAATTAATCGAACGGCTAAAGAAGTTCTTTGATGATGACGGTATTGTGGAATTAACAGGACTTATTGCGTTCCAGAACCTATCCAGCAAATTCAATAGCGCTCTGGATGTACCTGCTTACGGCTTTTGCAAGCTTCCATAGGATGGATTAAAGGAGGGGGCGGGAGGATTTAGGGAGTCAGAGCCATTTAAGTCGTCAGGCCGATCGAAGGAAAAGGGCTGACTCATTAAACGGACCCCAAACACGAAAATATTCCGCATATCACCAGGAGTGGAACCATGATAAGAATCATTTTTGTACTAGCCATTATTCTTTTTTCGACATCGCTGGCCGCTGATGGAGAATATACAGGCACGTTTCTTAAAAGAGTGGAAGGAGGATATGACACAAAACCACACAAAGTCGCATTTAGGTTTGGTGAAAAAGGATTTCTTGCACTAAAGGATAATAAATGGAATGAGCAAGTATTGGTCGATCCAAATACAGTCGGCATCATCGGTATTGAACATACAGCGTACAGGGATTTACGAACCGGGTATTTGGCAATGCAAGCAGACCCCGCTTCGATAGGGTATATGACAGGTATTTTGATTTTCACCACTGACAAAATATTGCGCGGCCCGAAAAGCGAAGAGACTTATAAGTCGGGAGATTACGTTGATATAATAATTAGAGAATACGAAGGACCAAAGCCGGTAATCACCATCAATGGCGCTGAACTTGATCAATGGATTCAGGATCGAACGGGCGGGTCATAACGAGAGCAGGACAAAAGGGGGAAATCCTGGGGCAGGATTAAGTGGCGCCGGACGAATATTTATTTAGGGAAGTACCACCTACCCCCCCACTTTCCCATTTCATTATAATCGGTCGCTACTGTTAGCGTTATTTGCGCTTTGCTCTTTTTTTCCGAAACAAAGCAGGAGGATATACAAGAGAAAAGTAAGCGTTGCTATATTTAGTTAGAAAAATTACGAAATGACGAATAATCAGAGCATCCATTTTTTCATGCGATCAATCATCAACCAGAAATAACAAGGAGAATAAAGTGAGAGACATTCTATTTTTTGACAACATGCTGACCCCGAAGATCATCACGGTAGTATATTGGCTATCCCTTCTCGCAGTGGTGTTCGGCGGCATCGGATCCATGTTTGGGGGGTATAACGGATTTACTATTGGCGGCTTCTTTTTGGGCCTGTTTTATATGGTAGTTGGCGCGGTCGCGGCAAGAATATGGTGCGAGCTGCTTATCGTTCTATTCAAAATGAATGAAGCACTTCAGGAAATACGCAAAAACTAGATATTTCAAGAATAGCTAAAATCAAACGATGGGGCCGGGTGAGACTTAATATATAGAAGAACCGGAGAAGAGTCTCATCTGACCCCACCAAGTTAATTGGAAAGGAATTTCCGCCAATATTTGAAGCAATTACTCTCTGACCCGGTTTTTTACTTATTACGACCGAGGTGGTTTTGGCAAAAGAATTTACAATCTACTGTGATGAGTCAGATTCGTCTGGAAAATACTATTCAGACTTCTATGGCGGCGTTCTAATTCAGTCTCAAGACTTAGATTACGTTAGATCGGCGATATCTAAGAAGAAAGAGGATCTAAATATGTATGGAGAGGTTAAGTGGCAGAAAGTCACGAGCAACTACCTCGATAAATACATTGAGCTAACCGATTTGTATTTCGCTCTATCTCATGAAGGGCGCTTGAAAACTCGTGTAATGTTTACGCAAAACTGCCATGTTCCCCAAGGGCTAGAGCAGTACCACTTCGATCATAAATATTTTCTCCTGTATTATCAATTTATCAAGCATGCGTTTGGATTGCGCTATGCCAATACCGCGGAAAGGCCGATTAATGTCAGGTTATACTTTGACAAGCTACCGGACACTAAAGAAAAGCGTGAGCTGTTTAAAGATCATGTATATGGATTGAATAGGTACAGAGAATTCCAAAAAAGAAAAATTAGAATACCCCGAGATCAAATTGCAGAGGTTTGCTCGCATGAGCACGATATTTTGCAGTGCTTAGATATTGTTCTTGGTGCGATCCAGTTTCGCTTGAATGACAAGCACAAACAGAAGCCGATTGGGCAATATCGTCGCGGGAAACGTACGATTGCAAAAGAGCGGTTATACAAGCATATAAATCAAAAAATTCGGGAGCTTTATCCGAACTTTAATATTGGCGTTAGTACTGGCGTGGATGGCGACAGGTCAAATCGCTGGACACACCCATATCGCCACTGGTTGTTTGTGCCGGCCGATAAGAAATTGGATTTAGGCAGGACGAAAGGAAAATAAAAAGCCCCGCATCCGCTATGCCGTGAGGCGTATCCTAAGTGGAACTTGGGACTTCGCGTTTTGCAGGGCTCACCCATATTTTAGTCTATACCGAATTCAAACGCCACGAAAAATCCGATAGCAAGGCAACTCTTTGATAAAACAAGAGAAAATCTTAGCAAGCACATCTATTGATGGGGGATTCCAATTCCGAGGACAATATACCTATTTCCTCCTATCTGAAACCCAAAATCCAGCAACATCAATTCAACGATAACTCAACCGTAGAGTCTCACAGAAAGCATCTTTTTCTCAGTGACCTCTGTGCCCTCTGTGGTAATTAAGAACCCGGCCGAGTTCAGGACTGATCGGAATCGCTGTTACAGTCACAACACCCTTCCTTGGTGTTGTTCATCAACGGCCCCACAATGCGGGTAAAGACGAAGGCGGCGACCACACCGCCCACAACCGGCCCTAGGATGTAAACGGTAAAAAAGCCGTGCAGTTCACTGGGAAACGCCGCCCTACCCCAACCGCTCAGCAGGGCGAACAGCCTCGGTGACAAATCCCGCGCCGGGTTGATCCCGGCCTGGGTCAGGGGCGCGATCACGGAGATGATCATGGTCACGGTGAGCCCGATAAAGACCGGGGCGACCCTGTGATCCGGCCGGCCGAGGTTACACCCTTCGGTCAAAGAGAAAACCAGGAACACCAGGGCGAAGGTCCCGATACCCTCCGCCAGAAACGCCTGCATGACGGTTACCGAAGCGGCAGCCCCCGCTCCGGGGTTGGGGTAGAACTCACCGAACATCATGGCGGTCCGGATGGATTCCGGTGCACCGCGCACGATCCCGTGCAGGGTTTCGTATTGGGCGATGGAGCCGGCGAACAGCAGGTAGAGCAGCGCCGCCGCCGCGAATGCCCCCAGGAACTGGGCCGTGAGATAGGCCGGCAGCCTGGCGGCGGACATGCGCCTGCCCACCACCATCGCCACACTCACCGCGGGATTGAGATGGGCGCAGGAGAGGTGACGGGTGGCGAATATGGCCAGGGTCACCGCCAGCCCCCAAACCACGGCCACCTGGAGCAGACCGGTATGCGCGCCGTACAGTACGGTTACGGCAACGGAGCCACAACCGAAAAAGACCAGGATGAAGGTTCCGATAAACTCACCGGTAAATTCCCGCGGATACCTCATCAGCGATAGCGCTCCTATTGCTCCGCCGGCTCGACACCCAGCGCCGACCCCAGCGCCGCGTCCTTGGTCTCAACAAAATCAATCGAAACCACTTTCTGCGTTTCATCCAGACCAATCACGGTCACCTTTCCCTCCTTACGGGGCGCGACTTCCTGAAAATCGTCTTCTTCGTTCAGCAGTATAATATGTTTGTATTCCTGCATCTTCGGTATCGCAAACATGGATGCGACGAGGCTCGGCATACGGCTGATATCGGCGATGTACTGGATCCTGTTCCGGCTCAGATAATCCTTGTCCTGCTTGGACAGATAACCGTCCACGAATCCGCCCACATCTTTCTCGAAGGTGATAATCAGGGTACGGGTATCGGCATTAATGGATCGGGGCTCTTCAAACTGATCCTCGTAGTCGTAGGCCTTAAGGGCCTCGATGGAAGCACCGACCTTGAGGCCTTCCGCCATAACACCGGAACTACCCATGAAAATCAGCAGTGCAATTGCCGGTAATCCAATCTTTTTCATCTCCATCTCCTCGCTAAAACGATTTTTCAATAACTGAATGGCGGGCACGGCCCGCCCTGAAGGACTGTTTTTACTCCCCCACTGGCGGGGGAGGAGCCATACCGGAGTCTACGGGATTAACTACTGGCCATTAACCGACCAGTTGTAAGGAAGGTAGTCGTCCAGTTCCACATCCGCCGGCAGGGTTACATAACGCCCGATAAAGGCCTGGACGCCGCCCAACTTTTCGAAGTCTTCACCGAACCAGTCGAAGATCTTCGTGACCTCGGCCTGGTTGCCGGAGAGATGCACACCCTTTGCCGGATTGTTCAGGAAGGTGGCTGACTGATCATCCAGCTGACTGTCCAGTTTTTCCGCGGTGAACGGCTCCCGGCGCAGATCCGGGCAACTGATGGAGGCGCAGACGATAGCCATATGCATACGCGGCTCGCCCATCTTGCGCAGTATCTCGTGCTCGATCTGGTCCAGCGTGACATCCTTGCCGTCGATCTTGCCGGCATTCTTTTTCCATACCGGACTAAACAGGCTGCCGGCGTCCTTGATGCTCTCCAGCGGCCAGTTGTCAGTCACCATCTTCATGGCCAGGATGTTGTAGGTGTTGATATAGAAGGCCAGGCGCTCCTTCTCTCCCGCCAGTTTGCCGGTGGGAAAGCTCTGCACCTGTTCAATCACCCGCGGCCAGAGAGGATCCTTTTTCAGGGCGGTATAGTCGACCCAGTTAAGCCTGACTCCGTGCTTCTGCTGAGAACTCACATGTCGTTCCAGGACGGTCGCATAGTCATCCCAGGCGGGTTCCTCCGCGGAAACGGGGGAGATAATGAACAGGAGCAGCAAACCTAAGGTTGCTGCCATACGTGCACTGCTGGTATTGAGACATTGTTTCAACTGCATCAAGCGATCCTCTTTCTCTTTTGGCCGGGTAGTTCCGTATCAAATTGAATAACCATATCCGTGGGCAGTGTCTGGCAGGGTTCCGATATGGCCTGAGCGGACACACCGTAGGCACCCAGTGTCAGTTCCCGCGGGGCATCCGCCAGCACCCGCTGGATCAACCCCGCATCGCCCCGCCCTTCCATCAGGTTATCGATAGCCTCCGCATACAGCGCCACCAGTCGTTGCAGATAGGCCGGTTCATACAGGGTCCCCTCTATCCGCAGACGACGGATATTGCGGTGCCGCAGGCTGTCCAAATGAGCGATCATGCAGAGGTCCTTGGCCATGAACAGGTGATTGCGGCAATACTGATCCGCCAAAAGCCAGTGTTTCTGTCCGATGCGGCTGCGCAAAGCATAGTTCCGTTGGGTACAGGGACCGGGACAGGGATCGTTGCGGGTGGTGCCGGTCATGTGGGTGCCGATGGGACAGTATTCCAGCAGCATACCGGGCAAGGAGCCGTGAACCAGGCTCTCCATGGGCAGGGTCGCCTCGTCCGCCAGATCCTTCACCAGCGGCAGGGAGAGTTCGGCCCCGGCGGCAAAGCTGCCGACACCCTCTCCCTGCAGAAAATCCACCGCCGCCCCGTTCCAGGGATTTAGAAAGTAGTCGCCATGGATCGGAGTATCGGTCAGGCCGCGCAACAGCTCCAGGCTGCCGATGTTGGCCGCCAGATAGCTGTCCGGCTGATCGGCCTCCAGCCCGTCGACCAGTTGCGTGATCTCGGCGCTCTCCCGGTCACCGGTGATCCTGGGGGTGATCATGCCGATACGCTTGCCCTTCTCTCTGCCCTCGCGGATCAGCGCCCGCATCTCCTGCAGGGGCCAGCCGTTGCCGTTTTGTCCGCTGAATCGTTCACCACCCACATAGAGCCAGTCGCAACGGGAATCAAGCAACGCCCGGGCGGCATCCATGGTGCCGCAGCGCACGCTCAGCTCCGGCCGGCCGCCGTCGCGGTCCATGATCGTCTCCGCACCGTCCAGAGGCTCGGGGGACCAGGGGGCCTCCTCCACCGCGATGGAGAAGATGCGCGGTTCCCGTTTGCCGGACAGCCCCACCGCCTCCTTGCCGGGCTGGGAGAAGGCGTGGCTGGTACCGATCTCCCGCAGGGTGGCGGAGCGCAGCCGGCGCATACCTTCGAAATCCGTGGCGTAGGCGGCCGGGTCCGCATAGTAGCGGTCGATGGCCTGACGGTATTCGGTCACGATGGGGCGCAGATAGTCGCCGGGCCGTGCACGGCCCTCGATCTTCAGGGAGTGGATACCCATGCTGATGAGATGGGGGAGCTGGTGATAGAGGCTGATGTCCTTCATGGCCAGCAGGTACTGCTCCTCCACCTTGCCGAGGATCTTGTCGTTCTCCCGGTCCACCAGGTCCCAGGCCCAGCGGCAGGACTTCAGGCACTTGCCGCGGTTGGCGCTCATGTCCGTAGCCACACCGCTGTGCAGACACTGGGAACCCACGGCGATGCACATATCACCATGGACGAAGTATTCGATCTCAACCCCGGTGCGGCGACCGATCTCGCGCGCCGCCTCCAGGTCGATATCGCGGGAGGTGATGATACGGCTCACCTTATGGCGTTTGAGCAGATCGGCGCCGAGGGCGTGATGGATGTTCATCATGGTGCTGGCGTGCAGCGGAATATCGATGTCCAGCCGGTTCAGTATGCGCAGCAGGCCGAGGTCCTGGATGATGAAGGCATCGGGCTTCAGGGCCGCCAGCTCCAGCAGCGACTCTTCCAGCACCTTCAGCTCCTGACCGGTCAGCAGGTTGTTCAGGGTCAGATAGGCCTTCACCCCCCGCCCATGGGCGTAGTCGATCACATCCCCCAGTTCTTCGTGGGTGAAGTTGAGCCAGGCACCGTGCTGACGCATGCTGAAGCGTTTTTCCGAGAAATACACCGCGTCGGCGCCCGCCTCGCACACCGCCTCCAGTGCCTCGCGGCTTCCGGCGGGGGCCAATAGTTCGATTCTGTTTTCTTGCATCATCTCTCCTCGAAACGCGAAGCAAATTCGCCTCTACGCTCCATTCATCGGCCTGGGGACAGGCCTCCTACATCTTTGCAAATGCATGCTCAAGTCCCTGACATAGAATCTCCATATCCTTCTCCGTAACGATCAGGGGCGGCATCAGGGTCAGGACATTGCGGCCGGGGCCGGTCTTGCCCACGAGGATGCCGATGTTCTTCAGCTCTTCCAGGATGCGGTCCATCTGCGCCGCCGCGGGTTCACCCTTTTCATCCACCAGTTCCATCCCCAGCATCAGGCCGCGGCCGCGCACCTCGGCGATATGGGGAAAGGTCTGTTGAAGGGTCTCGAGCCGTTCCCGCAGCAGCGCCCCCATGCGGCGGGCATTCCTCTCCAGGGTGTGGGTTTCCATGTAGTCCAGGACGGCCAGGGCGGTGGCGGCGCTCACCGGGTTGCCGCCGAAGGTGGCCGCACCGGGTCGGGTCCAGGCCTCGGCCAGCCGATCGCCGGTCATCATGGCCGCGATAGGCATGCCGTTACCCAGCGCCTTGCACAGGGTGATGATGTCCGGCTGGACCCCGGCGCCTTCGAACCCGAAACGGTCGCCGGTGCGGCAAAAGCCTGTTTGCGCCTCATCCATGATCAGCAGCACATGGTGTTTCTCCAGGATCTGTTTCACCCGCGGATAGAACCCCGGCGGCGGCGCAACTATGCCGCCGTTGCCGTGGATGGGTTCGGCGATAAAGGCCGCGATCTTTCCGGGATTCTGTTCCAGCACCACCTCGATCTCTTGGGCACAGCGCAAATCGCAATCCTGTTGTTTCAATCCCCAGGGACACTCGCGGCAAACCGGGCTGGGCGTGAAATGGACCGTATCGGGCATAAAGGGATCGGTGCGCCAGAACTCCAGTCCGGTCAGGGCGCTGGTCAGATAGGTGCCGCCGTGCAGACCCCGGCTCATGGCGATAAATTCCTCGCGCCCGGTGGCAAGCCGGGCCAACAGCAGGGCGCGTTCATTGGCCTCGCTGCCGCTGCTGCAGAAAAAACTGCGCGGCAGATCTCCGGGCACGAACGCCGCCAGCCGCTCCGCCAGCCGCAGCACCGGTTCCGTCAGGTAGATGGAGGTGGTGTGCTGCAGCCGCGAAAGCTGTCTCTCCGTGGCCGCCACGATCTCCGGATTGCAGTGCCCGCAGTTGACCACCCCGACGCCGGAGTAGGCATCCAGATAGTACTTGCCTTCCTGATCGATCAAGCGAGCGCCCTCGCCCCGCTCCAGCACCATGGGTTGTTGGTAAAAGTGGTAGACGCAGGGGATGAGATAGTCCCGCTTCAGTTGCAGCATGTCTTCTACAGCGCTTTCCATCAGTAGATCCCGTTGACGACCTTGAAGCCGTGTTGTTGCAGCGGTTGCGGTTCGCCGATACCGTCGGCGCCGCCCTGTTCGAGTGGTGCGAGACGCACCGCGCTGTCGCGCTCCATTACGTTGAGTAACAGGCTGCTCTCCGTCAGGCGATGCATCACCACCTGACCCCGTTCTCCATAGGGCACCAACCGACGGAGGCGTTCTTCATCCGTTAGTGATTCATCCAGTTGGATCACTTGCGGTACGGTCCGTTCGCTTTGGGTATAGTAGCCGCCGCCGATGCCATGACAGACGCCGAACAGGGTGTTGCCGTAACCGTTCAGAATTTCGCTCCGGGGACAATCGGTGGCGAACCGGGCCATCTGTTGGTCCGTAACCGGCATACCCCCCAGATAGATAAAACGCACGGCATCCCGCTCCTGCTCCGTCATCCGTTCCAGCAGCGGCTCCAGCACCGCTGGGGTGGTGAACAGATAGCGGATGTTCTGTTGCCGGATGATCCGCTCCGCCTGTTCCAGCACATGTTCCAGATAACGGCGCCCGGCCAGGGTGGCGCCGCCCAGGCGCCGGTACCAGCGGGGATCGAAATCGATGCTGAAGGCATCGCTCCCGGTGGTGAGCCGGGCGATACGACGGGCAGCCTTGCCGATGATGTGGGGCCCGGAGGGTCCGAGCCACAGCCAGTGACCGTCTTCGGGCCACCCCTTGCGCGTCTCTTCCGTAACGGTTAGGAACGGCCGGATAAAGGCCTTCTCGAAATCCTCCTCGAACCAGGCGGTGGTCTTGGGAATGCCGGTGGCACCCCCAGTCTCCGCCAGGATCAACGGGCGCTTGCCGTGAAAACGACGTGGCACGAAATCCTCCACCGGGCGTCGGCGCAGAGCCTCCAGGTCCATGGGGCCGAGCAGGTACAACTGTTCGAAGTCCCGAATCTCCTGCGGGACCGAAATGCCGAGGCGCTGCTGCTTCTCCAGCCAGTAGGCCGCACCCTCCCGCGGATGGAAGTGCAGGGCAAGCATCTCCTTTAACAGGGCGGTACGGGATTCCATTCTATAAAACCCTCCTGGGCGTCAATTGGGGCAACAGATAGACGTCGCAGAGATAGGCGATGACCACCGCGATGACCGAAAGCAGACCGAACTGAAACAGGGGCACGATCTCGGAAATCAGCAACGAGGAAAAGGCCAGGGCCACGGTTACCGAAGTAATCCACAACGCCGGTCGCACCTCCTGCAGCGCCTGTTCCATGGAGCCCTTGGTTCGGGCCGCATAGAGCAGATGCACCGTGTCATCCACGATAACGCCGAGCAGCACGCTGGCGACGAAGATGTTGATGGGGTTGAGATGTATATCCATCAGCACCATGGCGCCGCAGGTGATCAACAGAGGCAGAAGATTGGCGGCCAACGCCGGGCCCAATACCCAGACGGCGCGCAGGAACAGCAACAGCAGGAAAGCGATAACCGCGATAATGACGGCGAACACGATCCCCTGTATCTGCAGCAGCCGCTCCTGGGCCATGAGTATCAGGGGGATCTGACCGGTCACCTGCATGGAAAGCCCGGGCTCCCCGTTCTGAACCTGCTGCCAGCGGCTGTTAAGTCCGTCCAGGATATCATTGAAACCCTGCCCGGAGAGATTGCGGAAACGCAGCGAAATACGCAGCAACTGTTGTTTCTCATCAAGAAACTGTTTCAGCCCCGCGGGTTGCGACTCTCCTCCTTCGGACAGCAGATCATAGGCGCTGAACTGGGAGGTAAGGCCGGGCATCTGCTCGACCTGCTCGATAAACCGGGTAATACGCTCGCGGTCGGGGGGAGAAAGCACGTTGTGATCATCGTCGGCCCGGACCATGACCTCTACCGTCAAAAGACCGCTGAGCCCGTCTTCTATCTGCCGGTAGGTCTGTACCAGTTCGCTCTTTTCGGCGAAGAAGAAGATGACATCCGGATTGGTCTTGATATCGGGGAGCAACAGCAGGGAACCGGCGGCGACGGCGGCAAGCAGCAGGCTAACCGGTTTGCGAAAAGATCCGGAACGGGCGGCCGAGGAATGAGGCCCGCGCCCGGCCAGGGCGGGCAGGGGTCGTGTGCCGTTCATCCAGCGCAGCAAAGCGGGGGTGAATATCAGCACCGAGGCAAAAGTGAAGACAATGCCGACGGGCAGCAACAGCCCCAGTTGCCGGATAATGCTCTGGGGCGCGAACAGGAAAGCGATACAACCCGCCAAGGTGGTAACCATGGCGATGGCCGCGGGCCGCAGTATCTGTCCGAAGGCGTACTCCAGTTGCCACTCCCCGTTCCTGCGACGGCTGAACAGATGCACGGCGGTGGTCAGCCCCACACAGAACAGCAGGGGAAACAGGATCAGGGTCATCAGGGTAAGCTGTATACCGATCAGGGCGCCGACACCTAGGGTGATGATGATGCCTGCCACCAGTCCCGCACCGGTAGCCGCCACCACCCGCCAGGAACGCAACAGCAGGGTAAGGGATACCAGCGCAATGCAGACCAGCAGACTGATGACCAGGGTAAGATCCCGGGTAAGGGACGCCTCTAACACACTGGAAAAATACGGCACCCCCGCCATCAGGTAGGGGATGTCGGCCTGATCGAAAACCGTGCGTATCTCCGCCACCATGCCGGAATGTTCCTGCCGCAATTGCGGATCGAGATGGATCAGCAGGCCCAGCTTGTGCAGATCCCGGGAGACCAGCGGCCCCCAGTTGCCGGGGATCCCGGTCTCCAGTTCGCTGCGCTTTCTGTCCGCCAGTTTTTTATTATTCAGAGCCAGGGCGATGGCCGGATCAAAACCGTTCTGCTGCACATACAGGCTCACCGGATCAACGATACCGGTTACGCCCGCCATAGTGTGCAACCGCTCAACGGCTTCCGTATAACGCCACACGGGACCTTTCGGCACCTCGGCCAGGGGATTATCGATATCTATATCCGCGGCCGCGTCGTCCTGCAGCAGATCACGGGTATTGAAGACCAGCAGCAGGGTATCGTCACCGCCGAAGTGACGGGTAAAGGTCTCGTAGGTTCGGTACAGGTCATCACCCTTGTCGATCCAGCCGTCAAAGGAATTGGCCATGCGCAGGCCGGCCACGGGGACGACGGACAACAGGGAGAGAACGACCGTGATCAGCACGATGGCGCGGAAATGTCGCTCAACAAATCCCGCCGGCATCAGCACGCCTCACTCAGCTCATCAATGACGTGGTCATCAATGTGCCGGTAGTAATCACTGAGGATGTGCGCAAACTTCAGACCGGTCTCCATATCCCCGCTGATCCTGATCAGGCCCTTGAAGAAGGCCTGTTTGGGGTCGAGATAGCTGTGGCTGATGTCACGAAAAGTCCGTTCATCCATCTCGTAGCTGCAGACGGCCTCTTCGTTATCAGGCAGATAGGCGGCACGCCCCTCGGAGAAACGCAGGGTGCGGTCGAAGGTCGGCTTACCGTGCACGATAAAACGTATGCTGGCATCGAGATAATCCCTGCCCCCGAGGAAGTCGGTTCCGAATTCCCGCCCCACCAACTTGTCGAAATAGTGGCGCGCCGAATCGACGCTCAGACACTCCAGAGCAAGACCGCCCAGATTGGGTGACGGTTTGCTCTGCTCCTTATGTTCCATATGCCCCAGGAACTCCTCCACCAGTTCGTCAAGATCCGCTTCCCGCCCGTTCTCGACGATGAATTCGCCCTGATCGAACAACGGCCGGGAATGCATGTAAGGCTGATAGGCCCGGGTGGAGCGATAAAACCGCTCTTCCAGCGAGTTACGCGGCGCGGTTGCGAACTCATCTTCCGTGACATAAACGGGGCCCTTGATCCCCATGGAACCGCAAAACACCCGCCGCACCTCCTTCAGATCAAAATCACGACTACCGACGATGTGTCGCACACTGAAGCTATCGGCGGCGTCTTCGATTCCCGCCGTTAATGCCGCCACCACCTGTTCGATGTGCACCAGATTCAGAGTGGCATCCGGGTTTGCGGCCACCCGTAACGGGATGAAAATCTCATCGCCTTCCATCCGCGCCCCCAGGGGCGCGAACTTATTGCGGCCCTTTTTCAGATCCAATACGCAGCATTGACGTATGAAGTGCAGAGATTTCAGAAAGGTATATACGGTGCTGGCGCTGTTGCTCTCCCCGAGCATATAACCGCCGATGACGATGCTGGGGCGATAGATATGTATATAGGTATCCCCGTTCCCTTCGACCTGACACAGATACCGTTCCGCATCATATTTCGCCCGCTCGTAGGGATTGCGGAAACCCTGACCGACATCCAGGTCGGACTCCCGGAAACGTTGCGCGTAGTCCCCCGCCACGAACGAGGTACTGACGTGATGAAAATGGGGTATCCCGAGGCTTGCGCAGAGTTCGAACACCCGGCGGGTACCGTGCAGATTATGATCCCGGATCTCCTCCTCCAGATGATCATCGAACCGCGTCAGCCCGGCGCTGTGGATACAGGCGTCGATCCTCAGCGCGCGCAGGCGATCCAGCGCCGCCGGATCCACACCACAGCCGGCGACGGTTATATCCGCCTCGATTACTTCGAGATGACCGCTCCACTGCTTGACGAAGGGCTCCAGGGCCCGAACCAGACGCTCTTCCAGACTGCCGTTCCTGCGCCGGACCAGGGTGATCACCTTGTGTCCCTTTTCCAGCAGGGCCACCAGCAGATGCTTGCCAACGTAGCCGTTGGCACCCGTCAACAAAAGGGTTTGTCCTGACCTCATGATATTAGGGCCTGTTAATGCTATTGACTGGCGAAAAAGTATAGGGAGGGGATCTTAAGTCTGGCTTAGCTCATCCTTAATATCCCCGCCGCAAGGTCATAAACGGACCCGGCTGCCTTACCGCGGTAAGCCGTTATTTCTTCTACAAAAACAATCAGTTAGCGCCGGACTCGGCTGGATCGTTACAGGGCAGACGCAGCTCCACATTCAGCCCCGGGCCGTCGCTGCAGTTACTGATGTCGAGGGTCGCGCCGATGCTCGTGGCGGCCGCGGTGGCGATGGACAGTCCCAGTCCGCAGCCGTCCACCTCCTGCCCGGCCAGGCGACAGAAACGCTCCGTTATCTGCGGCAGATGCTCCTGCGGGATACCCGGCCCGTGATCCCGTACCCGAATAAGGGTCGATCGCTCCTCCGGCACCAGGTAAATCTCAAGCTCGCCGTCCCTGCCGCCGTAGCGTATGGCATTGTCCATCAGGTTACGCAACAAGGTATGCAGCAGCAAACGATTACTATGGACGCTGATGTCCGACGTGTCTGCTTCATTGTGGACCGATATCTGACAACCCTGTTCATCGATCAGGCCTGACAGCTGGCTGATAACCTCACCGATAAGGTCGAGGAGCTGTATCGGCTCGTTGTTCTCCAGCACCGTACCCGGTTCCAGCCGCGCCAATGTCAGCATCTGCTCGATCAATCGGGCGCTGCGGTCTACCGCATGGTCGATAATCTCAAGTTCCTTCTGGCGCTGCTTCTCACTGGTGGCCTGCCTGGCAAGCTGGGCATGCAGTTTGATGCCGCTTAACGGCGTACGCAGTTCATGGGAGGCATCGGCGATAAAGCGGCGCTCCTTGTCTCTGGCCTCCTGCAGCCTCCGCAACATGGTATTGATGGCGGTGACAAGGGGTTTCAGTTCCTGCAGCGAACCCTCGTCACGCAACGAAGATAACGCATCGACATCGAGGTTCTTGACCTGCCGTGACAGGTTGTTCAGGGGCAGCAGACCTTTCCTGACGCCGAGGTATACCAGTACGGCCAGCATCGGCAGGATCCATACCACCAACAGTCCCACTCCCTTGATGATGTTCAGTGACAGGTCTTCACGCACCTTGTCGTCACTGGCGGTATAAATACGATAAGGGGTATTGGGAGGGTAAAGGGCAAAGACCCGCCAGATCCTGTCCCCGACCTGGGTATGGCTGAATCCGGGCTTCTCGGCCAACGGATAGCCCGGCGCGGACATGGACTTGAGCATCGGATCGTCTTTCTGCCAGATCTGGAAACTGATGTGTTTTTCGTATTTGTGGCCTTCTTGTTGATTATCGGATGAACCGGTTATGGTGTGCTGGTTGTAATCTATCTGATCAACCGTGAAGTAGCTGATCATCCGGGCGGATTGAGCCAACTCGGCATCAAACACCTCCTCCAGCTCGTGACCGGCAACATAATAGGCCACCAGCGAAACCAATACGGTCATCCCGAAAAAGGTTGTGAACACCCAAACTAACAGTTGATTACGAATTGACCGCATTGGTTCAGTTCTTATCCATCATATAGCCCATACCACGTATGGTTCGTATTATCTTTCCGTCAATCTTTTTTCTCAGGTTGTGGATGTAGACCTCGACGGCGTTACTTTCTACCTCGCGATTCCAGCCGTAAAGCTGATCTTCAAGCTGGGAACGGGAAATAATACGTCCGGCATTTTCCATGAGATAACGCAGTACTGAAAACTCCCGACTGGGCAGCCTGACTTCCTTGTCTTTATAACGCGTGGTCATGGACGCGGGATCGATACTCAGCTCGCCCACCTTGATTTCCGGCTGCGTCCTATTATGGCCCCGGCGAAGCAGGGAACGCACCCGCGCAGCCAACTCCTTTATATCAAAAGGTTTCGGCAGATAATCATCCGCCCCCAGATCCAGACCGGCGACCTTATCGTTAATGCTGTCGCGCGCCGTCAGGATCAGTACGGGGATGGTGCCGTTGTCGGCGCGCAGACCCTTGAGCACCTCCAGCCCATCCATGCCGGGAAGACCGAGGTCGAGGATGAGCAGCGCAAACTCCTCGGTCTGCAGCGCACTCCGCGCATGCAGGCCGTTCTTGAGCCAGTCGACCGTATACCCCTCCCCGCTCAGAGCGGTACAGAGTCCCTCACCGAGGATCGGATCATCTTCTACAAGCAAAAGTCTCATCGCTCTTTCCCTGTCACCCCGTCAGCGGCCGTCAGATCCGGCGCACGTTCCTGGTTGTGTGTCCTGATATTGCCGATCAGCGAATCCAGGCCGCCGTTCTCGATCTGACGCCTGAACTCGGAACGGAAATTGACGATCATGCTGATTCCGTCCGTAACCACATCGTACATCTTCCAGGAATCCCCGGACCGGATCATCCTGTATTGGAACAGTATCGGCTCTCCCCCGCTCTGGCTGACCCGCATCGACACAACGGCTCGACCGAGGACATCCGGATCTAACTTCGTCGGCAGGAAATCGATCTTTTCCCCCTTGTAGGTGGAAACCATCTCAGCGTAGGCGCTGGAAAGCAGTTTCCTGAACTCCAACCTAAACGCCTGCCTCTGTTCCGGGGCCGCCTTCTCCCAGGCCTCACCCAGCATGAATTTCGACATGCGATCAAAATCAAACAACGGCAGGGCCGTGTGTTCCACCAGGTCGCGGATATCGCCAATACTCTCGCATTTTTCCAACCCCGTCAGCATCTTCCCGGTGACATCGCGGATGGTTTGCGTCGCCCCGTCATCGGTTGCGGCGCCGGCCGGGGATACCCCAATCAGAACCACGCCGAATATAACGGCCCCGATCACACTACGTAACATTTTCATGGAGAAATAACGGAAAGTTGTAAAAACAACCCGGTTTGCAATCCACCAGGATGACTGAGTCCGAAGACGGCATTATACATCCTAGGGATACTTTCTTAGGTGGACCTTAAGACCCCCCCTGTAAGACAGGTCCGGCCCAGACGGCTACTCAAAGGCACAGAGCCCGCATTACGACTCAATGTTGCACCTTTGCCCTTAACGCCTTGCGTTGTCCCCGTTTGGCCTTGTCATCCAGCCGCCGCTGGCGGGACGCCTTGCTCGGCTTGGTGGGTATACGCTTTTTCCGTACCGCCGACACGCTTCGTATCAGTTCGCCCAGCCTGTCCAGGGCATCCTCCCTGTTCTTCTCCTGGGTGCGATAGCGTTGCGCTTTGATGATTACCACGCCCTCCTCCGATATACGGCGGTCCCGCAGTTTCAGCAACCGTGATTTATAGAAATCCGGCAGGGAGGAGGCGTTGATATCGAAACGCAGGTGGATGGCGGTTGCCACCTTGTTGACGTTCTGTCCGCCCGCACCCTGGGAACGTATGGCCTGCATCTCTATTTCGTTGTCAGGGATGACGACATTGTTGGATATGCGGAGCATCGGAGGTATCAGGTATCAGGTATCAGGTGTCAGGTGTCAGGTGTCAGGTGTCAGGTGTCAGGTGTCAGGTGTCAGTTGTCAGTTGTCAGTTGTCAGTTGTCAGTTGTCAGTTGTCAGTTGTCAGTTGTCAGTTGTCAGTTGTCAGTTGTCAGTTGTCAGTTGTCAGTTGTCAGTTGTCGATAATGATATACCCTCCCATACTAATTCCAAGGTTGCGGACCGTTCGGAATCTGGCATAGGGTAACCGACACCAAAGTTCAACATGTTCATCGACCATCAGGCAAAAGCAAATGAGTATCGAGATCTACCACAATCCGCGCTGCAGCAAATCCCGCCAGACCTTACAGCTCCTGGAAGAGAAGGGGGTTGAGCCGGAGGTGGTGGAGTACCTGAAAACACCCCCCGACCGCGGGACCCTGGAGCAGATTCTGAAGATGCTTGGCCTGGAGCCCCGGGATCTGATGCGCAAGAAAGAGGCGGAGTACAAAGAGAACGGCCTGGACAACCCGGACCTGACGCGGGATCAGCTCATCGACGCCATGCTCAAATACCCGAAGCTGATCGAACGCCCGATTGTGGTCAGCGACGGCAAGGCGGCCATCGGCCGCCCGCCGGAGAAGGTGCTGGATATCCTTTAACGGTCAGCCGGGCCTGCGAACGGGGCCTTAATCCTTTATTCAATCCAGCCGCTTGTCCTGAAGCCGCAAATAGACGCGAAGGACCGCAAACAAACGCAAGTACCCCAAATTCAATTCGCGGGCTTTCGCGGTGATTTGCGTTACTTTGCGGCTTTGTAATTCCTGCGTCATCAAAAACTGCAGGAGCCGGACCGCTCCTAACCCCCCCCCACAGGCGGAGAGGAACATGCCCCCCTTCCAGGGGGGACAATAGGGGGATTATAGGGCAGGGACAACCGCAACGGTTCCGTCACATAGCTACGCAACGTGGCCTACCAATTCTCCGTGTCCTCTGTGTTCTCCGTGGTAAAAAATCCATGCGCACATATTCCGACATCAATGCCCCGCTGAAGCGGGACCTACATCCGGAAGGGGGAAGCGCACTCATACCACCGAAGGCGAAAAATCACTTCGCCCCACCCTGCATCATGGTTTGACGATGCCGGACCTGAGCCGCCGTGAACTCTTCCGGCGTAACCTGGCCGTTTCCATCGCCATCCATATCCGGAAACTGCAGCATGTTGCTTAATCCGCGCATGGGATAACCCTGCTGGGCCCGTTCGGAGATCCGCTGGGCATGCGCCTGGTTGAACTCATCCGCCAGCAACACCCCGTCGCCGTTAAGATCGAACTCCGCAAAAGTGGGCATGTTGCCGCCCGGACCCCCGGCTCCGGGCCCCATACCCATACCGCGGCCGCCGGCTCCAGGTCCCATGCCCGTACCACCACCGGCCCCGGGCCCCATACCGGTGCCGCCCCGCTGCTGCATCCGGGCCTGCTGGCCGGCAAGCAGTTCGTCCTGACTCAGTGAGCCGTTCCCGTCAGTATCGAAGTCGGAAAACTGGGGGGCATTGGCCACGTTCGCCAGGGGACGGCCCTCATCCGCCCGGGCCGTTATGCGCTCGGCACGTGCGGCATAAAACTCCTCCTCACTGACGGCCCCGTTGCCGTCACTGTCATAGGCACTGAACGGGATCGGGCCCCAATCCGGAATCTCCCCGGAGTGAGCTGCAAACGCCGCGCCCAGCCCCGCAAGGATCACTAATACATAAGATGTAACCGTTCTGTTCATGACATTTACCCTCGAAAGCAGTGCACGTCCCTGCAGCAACCAATCACCGCCGATGCGGCAATCTTGTCCCTCTACAGTAAGACTACAGGATCATTATGAAACATAGCTGAAAACGGACCCGCCGGAGAGAATCGGCGGACGCCTATTCGCCGGCCTCCCTGGAGGGCAGCAGAACCGTCACCTGCAACCCCCCCAACTCGGCGGAACGGCTGAAGTTCAGCTCGCCGCCATAGAGATTGACGATATCCTTGGCTATGGCCAATCCCAGTCCATGGCCTTCCGTCGTCTCATCGAGGCGAACACCCCTTTCCGCCAGTCGGCCCAGCTCCCTATCCGATATACCTTTGCCGTCATCGGCCACGACGAATTCGATCATAGCTCCCGACCCGACACTGCAGGTCACCCGGGAGTCCGCCCATTTACAGGCGTTATCGAGAAGATTACCCAGCAGTTCCAGCATGTCCTCCCGGTCACCGAAGGGCGCAACCCCGTCCGCGACCAGCCACTGCATATCCAGGTTTCTGTCCCGGTGCAACTGCTTCAGGAGACCGATCAGGTCCGGCAGTTCCTCCCGCGGATTGAACCGCCGGCGCTGCAGACCGGAGCCCGCCACCCGGGCGCGCCGCAACTCCCTGTCCATCAACTGCCCGATACGCTCGGCCTGGGCCCTGGCCTCCCCCGGCCGCACCTCACCTTCCCCCTTCCCGATACCGTCAAAATACTGCAGCAGGATATTGAGGGGCCCCTTCAGGGCGTGGGTAAGGTTGCCGAGGGCGTTGCGGGATCTTTCCAGTCGCCGTGCCAGCAACTGCAGCAGATTGTTGAACTCCCTTACCAGGGGAAGAATCTCACTCGGCACGTCTTCCGACAGGGCGCCGGTTTCTCCCTGTTCCAGCCGCCTGATATCTTCCCGCAGCGGCTGCAGCCGCCTGAACGCCCGGCGCACCACCATACTCTGCAGCAGCAACAGCACCAGGACACCCCCGAGGGCGAATAAACCGAAATCCCGTTTGAAGCGATCCCGGCGTTCCTTGATCAGGGTCAGGTCTTCGGCGACGGCCAGGGTGAACTCCCGGTCCTGTTTGCGGAAGCCCTTGACCAACAGCAACAGCTGCTGCCCGGCGGGACCGGCAATCTTCATCTGCCGGGTTTCGCCCGGAGCCAGTCGGGGAATGCTAAGGGTATGGTCCCACAGGGAGCGGGAAACCAGCGGGCCGCCCTGATCCAACTGGACCAGATAGTAGTGTCCGGAGAGGGGTTGATTGTAGATCTGGTTGAGGCGGCGCCACCGGATACGGGCACCGAACTGATCAAATTCGAGGGCCGCCAGAACACTCTCCGCGTCATGCTCCAGGCGCGATACCACAAAATCCTGGGTGAGGGTCCGTATGGACTGGTTACCCAGCACCCATAGCAGCCCCATCAGCACCAACAGGGTCAGGGCCAGCCAGAGCTGAAGCCGACGCTCCAGTGAATTCATTTCTGATCCCCGACAAACAGATACCCCTGCCCGCGCCGGGTTACTATTAACCCGCTGCCCACCTTTTCCCGCAGCCGGCGTACGTAGACCTCTATCAGGTTACTGTCCCGGTCGAAATCCTGTTCATACACGTGCTCGGTCAGACGACTCTTGGAGAGAATCCGGCCGGGGTGCAGCATGAAATAACGCAGCAACCGAAATTCGGTTCCGGTGAGATCCACGGTCTCACCATCCGGTAACCTTACCTGCTGACGCTCTTCGTCCAATTCCAAACCGCCACCGCGCAGCGTCTCACCGGGCATATCATGACTGCGCCGCAATAACGCCTGGATGCGCACCACCAGCTCCTCCACGTGGAACGGCTTACCCAGATAATCGTCGGCCCCTGCCTTGAATCCGTCCACCCGCTCATGCCAGGCGTCCCGAGCCGTTAGGACGACAACCGGCACCCGGTTGTCCCTGCGGCGCCAGTTGGCCAGCACTTCCAATCCGGGGCGCCGCGGCAGCCCCAGATCGAGAACCACCACATCATAGGGCTCCACGTCACCCATCACCTCACCGTCGATACCGTTGTCGGCCACGTCCACCGCGAAACCGCGCCGCTCCAGATCCCGGCGCAGGGAGTCCACCAGCAGCACATCGTCCTCCACCAGCAGCAGGCGCACCGATCAGTCCTCCAGCTCAGTATTCAAAATCTCGCCGCTCTCGGCATCGATGGTCATTTCCCACACCACACCGTCGTCATCCAACAGCTCGATCTCATATATATAATGTTCGTCTTCCTTTTCCAGCTCCACTTCCAGGATACGCCCCGGCCGTTGTGTCCTGACCTGCTGAAGAATATCCTCGAGAGGAAGAATGGAACCTTCCTCCACCAGGCGACGCGCCTCCAGCTGGTCATCATCCGCCAGAGCGCCGCCCAGTTGAAAAACCAGGCAAAACAAAAGACAGAATCCCGCCCGTTTAGTCATCCCAACGACCATATCCGGGGATACGGACCTGACGTTCGTTGAAGGAACCCTGCAAGGCCTGAGTGTGGCAGACATCGCAGTTACTGAATGAACCGACGTCGGGATTCTCCTCCACCATTCGCGCCGGAAGCTCATCGTGTTCGTGCCGAAAGTACCGCGTATCCGTTATCCGCATCGGTGCTGAATCGTTCCCCAGCGAGGCCATCACCTTGTTGGAAAATCCGCGGTCCACCTGCCCCGCCGCATTGTCCAGAAGAAAGTTCCTGACCAGGGCCGCCTCTTCCTCCGACAGCTCCGCATTCTCTCCAAAATGGTCTTCCAAGCCGCTCATGATCTTCTGCCAGGACCGCGCCGGGAGAAATCCGGGTTGATAAGGAAAATGGCAACCACCGCACCCCTCCACGTAAAAATGCTGCTGTGCCGTTCCGGTCCGCGGATCGGAGTCACTAAACCAGCGCGCAAGAAAACCGTGTCCCTCTTCTTCGCGCTCGTGATCATCATCAGCGTAAAGGGTGTTGGCAGCAAGCAAAACACCCGCCACTAAGAGTAGCGTAGTAGTAATAGTGCCTTTTTTCATAATCACCTCCAGGTTCAAATCTCAAACGGTCAGTCATTCTTTAAATAGGCCATCACGTCCCCCTTCTCCTGGGGCGTACACTCGCGGCCCAAAGTCCACTTACAGTTCCGCTTGAACCACTTCTCTATTTTTTTTGTTTCGGTAAGCCGCTTCGGGTTCACCGAGAGCGCCATGGGCTTGATGACCTTTCCCGTACGGGCGTGTTTCCCGGCCTTGGTCAGATCGGTGCCGTGACAACCGGTACAGCTTCGAGCCTCACCACTTTTTGCATCCTTAAATTCTTTATTCCAGAAGGCCTCGCCCGCACCGGCACTGAACTCGGTGGCCCCCTGCTGCCGGTATTGATTCGTCAGTTCGGATACCGCATCAGCCCACAACGACAGGGGCAACAGCAGCAGCATCCCGGAAACCATCTTAGCCAACGATCTGCTCATGCATCTTCTCCTCGTTCTACAAAGCCAAACTCTCTCAAGTCCGATAAGTGTAAAAAAGGGGGATGAAATGAAGCTGAAAATGGAGGCGACGCTCGAGAGCAGCCGATACCGGGCCGTTCAGTCGGGCAGCTTCATGGCCCCGTCCTCGAAGGTGCCCTGCGGAGCATCCAGATGGCAGACGTCGCAGTTCCAGCGGCCGTTCACGGCAGGACTGTCCCATACTGCGGACTCGATCTCACGGTGCTTCCGTTTCCAATAACCGGTTTCGGTTATTCGTAAAGGGACCTGGTCCGCGGAGATACTGCGATTGATTTTCCATGCGGCCTCGGTAGGTGTCTGCTCCGCACTGTTCGCCATTTGGAATTCCAGGATGACCTTCATGCCCTCCCGCGTCAGCGCCAGGTCCTCCCCGAAATGATCGGCCTGAAGATCCATCATCCGGACCCAGGAACGGGCCGGCAACAGACTGGGATGATAGGCCAGGTGGCAACCACCACACTCTTCGCGCCATACCGGCTCATCAGGCAACACCGGTCCCACCATCGGCAGATAGGGACGTTCCGACGTCTGGTACAGATAGCCCTGAAACCACCACGCGGCCAACAGCAACATTGCCGAAGACAGAATCAGGGCGACACCGCCCCGCCGACGCACCGTGAGTAATCCTTCCGAGCACCGCTTATTGCCGGTCACCAGGGACGCCACCAGATTCTCCCGGTGCAGGAGGCTTTCCACCAGGACTCCGAGCAGATGGAACGCCACCAGACCCGCCATTATCCAGGCCAATGTCTCGTGGGCCCGATGCAGAACGGCACCCGCCGCAAACCCCGGCCAACCGGCAAACAGCCCGTGCCGCTCCTCACCGCCCAGGGTTAACGCGCCGCTGACCACAATGGAAAACAGCAATGCCAACATCAGCCAGATGGCCCAGGATCCCGCCGGGTTGTGGCCGATGTAACGCTGCGGACGCCGTTTGATCAGTTCACGGAGATACTGTCCAAGCGCTTTCCAACCGAAACGGAAATCGCGAAAGCGGGCGTTCGGTTCCCCCAACACCCCCCAGAACATCCGAAACAACAACAGCCCGGCCACCGCGGTTCCGGTAAAAATGTGAACATCGAGATAACGGTCGCCGGAGGTCGCCCAGGCCGCTCCGAAAGCGACCGCCAGAGCCCAGTGAAAGAACCTCAGAGGCAGATCCCAAACCCGCCCGAAATTATCGTCACCGGAGACGGTCTTCGATTTTCGCGGACCGTCCCGGTTCATGATCAGATCGTGCGGCAAGGATACTCACTCCGCTGATTTTGTCCCGGTCAACATGGCCCGCACCAGGTTCTCCTTGTACAGCCAACTGTGCAACAGCACGCCGCCCACATGCACCGCCGCGAACACCAGGGTCGTGTTGGCGAAAAACTCATGCACCTCTTCCCACATCTCTTTGCCGAATTCACCCGTTCCTGCAAACCAGTCGACCAACGGCCCACCGCCCTCGGTTCCGTAGGCAACCAGGCCGGTGAGTGTGGTCAACAACAGCAGGCACAGCAGCGCCACGATCATCGCTCCACCCGCCGGGTTATGGCCAAGATGGCGTCCCGCCTGTCTTGAGAGCAACGACTTCAGATAGGCGAATACCTGCGCCGGCGGACGCACGAAATCCGAGAACCGGGCATAACGGGTCCCGATAAAACCCCATATAACCCGCAGCAGCAACAGTCCCAATACCAGATAACCGGCGAAGGAGTGCAGCGTCATCCAGTGATCTTCAGTCACCCAGGCGGTCAGTACCGCACCAACCAGCGCCCAATGAAACACCCGCACCAGGGGGTCCCATACCTTTACCTCGTTTGCATCAACCATGGTCTGCGTCCTTCATCTTTCTACACGAATGGAATGCAGATTAACGCGGCAAGCTGAAACCAAACTGAATTCGGCACGGCCCACCAGGGATATTCAGGCCGACACTTCAGATTGATCGTCGGGAAAAAAACCACCTGCGGGCGGCTTTATGCAACTCCATGACTAGCAACACCGACAGAGCCAGACCCAGAAGCTGCAACCACTGCCCCAGGGATACCGGATGTATATGCAGCACGTTGCCTAACCAGGGTATATACATGGCGAAGATATGCACCAACTGCGCCGCCGCCGTCCCGAACAACAGCAACGGATTCCTCAAAGGACTGTGCTGAAATACGGATCGAGTCTCCGAACGGCTGTTGAATACATGGACGTTCTCAAACAGCACCATCAATAACAGGGTGCCGTTGCGCGCCTCTTCCACTGAGAATCCGCTGCTTAGCAACGTCTGAAATAGCAGAAAGGCGACCACACCGATCACCAACGCGGATATCACCACTCTTTCCACCATCAAACGGTTGAAAATCGGCTCTTTCGGCGGGCGCGGAGGGTGGCTCAACTCATCCCCTTCCGCCGGTTCAAAGGCGAGGGCGACATCCTGGATACCATTGGTAACCAGATTCAACCACAACAGCTGTACCGCCAGCAGAGGTAGCGGTTGGCCGGCAAATAGCGCCAGAGTGAACAGCACCAGTTCCGCCGCGCCGGTGGAGATCAAAAGAAAGATTACCTTGCGTATGTTTGCGTATGCGACCCGCCCCTCTTCAATACCGGCCACGATGGAAGAAAAATTGTCGTCGGTGATAATCAGTTCAGCCGTTTCCCGCGCCACATCGGTACCGCTCTCGCCCATGGCGACCCCAAC
The DNA here is from genome assembly GCA_050291465.1 of Sedimenticolaceae bacterium. GTDB lineage: Bacteria > Pseudomonadota > Gammaproteobacteria > Chromatiales > Chromatiaceae > CBFDBF01. The sequence goes on from JBNKJV010000001.1 coordinate 50,496, forward strand.
CTGCGCGGCACGCAATGCCGGGGCGTCGTTGGCACCGTCTCCGCTGACGGCGACAAAGTGGCCGTTGCGTTGCAGGGACTGAACGATATCGAGTTTCTGCTGCGGCTCCACCCTCGCAAAAACAGCCGCATCTCGGGTAAGCCGGTCCTGTGCCCCCTGATCGGAGGCGTGCTTGAAGTCATAACCCGTAACCAGGCAAGCGGCCGACTCCGCCAACTCCAGCTCCCGCGCAATCGCCAGCGCGGTCGCCGGATGATCCCCGGTTACCATCGCCACCTGGATACCTGCATCCCGGCAGGCGGCCACGGCAGCCTTGGCCTCGACACGCAGGGGATCGATCATACCGACCAGGCCGATCAGATTAAGCCCTGTGAGATGCTCTTCCGAAAAGATTTCACCGGACTGCAGGCTGATTTCGCCGCTGGCAAAGGCCAATACCCGATACCCCTCATTGGCCATATTAAAAGCCTGGGCCTCTAACCAGGATGGCTCAAGAGGCACGGTCCCAGCGGAGGCTGTCATGCTATCGCACATAGGAAGGAGCCTTTCCAGCGCCCCTTTCACGAAGGCCATTGGCTTCCCATCCACTTGATTCATACTTGCGGAGAAGAGCCGTTCGGATTCAAACGGGATAGTAGCCAATTCAGGAAAGGCGGCAACCATTTCCGCCTTGACGATTCCCAGCTTGTGCGCCATGACCAGCAGTGCCACATCCACTGCGTCACCGTGATGGGCCCAGCCGCCCTCGCGGCGGGCCAGATAGCCTTCATTGGCCAGCACCGCAGTTTGGCAAAGAAACTCCAACTTCACCTCCTGCTCCGGCGAGGGTGCGCCCTTCTGCGTTAACACCGTCCCTTCCGGTTCCAGGCTTTTACCGGTCACCTCCCAGGGTTCGCTCGCAGCAAACAGGATACGGCGCACCGTAAGCTGGTTCTCCGTCAGAGTTCCGGTCTTGTCGGTAGCGATATAGGTACAGGAGCCAAGCGCCTCCACCGCCATAAGCTGACGCACAATTACGTTGCGCCGCGCCATACGCCGCATACCGATCGCCAAAGCCACCGTTAACGCCACCGGCAAACCCTCCGGTATTGCAGAGACCGCTAACGCCACGGCCAGCAGGAAAATCTCCGCCATAGGCATGCCACGCCATAAGGCCACCGCGGCCATGATCAAGGCCGCGACTCCGACCAACAACGCCACGCGCTGGGTAAACCTTTCCATCCGCAACAGCAGGGGTGCCTTCCCTCCTTTTTTCCCCAGCACGGCGGAGGCAATGGCCCCCAATTCGGTCTCAAGACCGGTAGCAACTACAACCCCCCGGCCGCGGCCGCGGTTTACCAGGGTACCGGCAAAAGCCACATTGACCCGGTCCCCCATGGGACAATCCGCCGGCAATTGCTTGCTGCCATCCTTAAAAACCGGCACGGACTCACCAGTAAGCAGGGATTCGTCCACCTCGAGGTCATGGCAGGCCGAAAGCCGCAGGTCAGCCGGCACCCTGTCTCCGGACTCCAGCAGCACGATGTCGCCGGGGACCAATCCTTCAGCATCTATCTCATAGGTATCTCCCTCCCTCAACACCCGGCAACGGACGGTGACCAATTGTTTCAGCGCAGACGCGGCACGCTGGGCCGAGTATTCCTGGATGGTACCGATCACCGCATTCACCAGCAGCACTGCGGCGATAAAGCCGGCATCGTGCCATTCCTGAATCAGTAGAGAAATCAAAGCCGCAAAACCCAAAACGTAGATCAAGGGGCTGGCGAACTGACGTAAAAACACCTTTACCATACCCGGTGGTCTGGAGCGCGGCAGTGCATTGGGACCGTACCGTTGAAGCCTGGAACCGGCTTCTTGAGAAGTCAGCCCCGCCGCCGATGCGTGGAGGGTGGAACACACATCTTCCAGGCTTGCCGCATGGGCACCGGAACCTAGTGCTGGAAATAATTCCTGACTCACTGTGAACACCTGCTCCTTACCAGCTCTGTTCTTAATCCAACCCACCGTGTAACGCCCCGCCCCTTAACTGACCAAGCGGATTTTGATGCGGGTAAAAATGCGCTGTCTGTAATAATAGCCATCACCAGACGGGGCGTTCCGTCGGACCCGGCATAATCTTTGACTGCAAAAGCACTTCAATCGCTTCCCCACTTCCGGCCTGAACATGATTCAAAACCAGTATCGGAATTTTTAATCCTGAATCCGATAATCATTTAATAGACTGATTACCAAAAGAAAAGTCGGTATAAAACTACTTCTACCCGCATAGAAAGAATAAGTTTCCACCCCTAGGGATTCAGATATACTTTGTCGTTCAAATTTCCACCCTATTCAATACGTTCACACCATTAAGGAGAACTTCCATGCTCGAAGCCTATCGTCAACATGTCGAGGAGCGCGCCAAAGAAGGCGTCCCCCCGCTGCCGCTGAACGCGGAGCAGACTGCGCAACTGGTAGAGCTGTTGAAAAACCCGCCGGCCGGCGAGGAGGAAGCCGTCAAAGATCTGCTGGTCAATCAGGTCCCGCCCGGTGTGGACGACGCCTCCAAGGTAAAGGCGGAATTCCTGGCCGAAGTCGCCAAAGGCGCTGTTTCCTGTCCGCTGATCGACCGCAAAGAGGCGGTGCAACTGCTGGGTACCATGATCGGCGGTTACAACGTCGCCCCGCTGGTGGACCTACTGGACGATGCCGATCTGGCCGATACCGCCGTCGAGGCCCTAAGCAGCACCCTGCTGGTCTACGACTCCTTTAATGATGTCGCGGCCAAGGCCAAGAGTAACGCCGCCGCCAAACAGGTAATGGAGAATTGGGCCAACGCAACCTGGTTCACTTCCCGTCCGGAGATGCCGGAAGAGGTCACCGTCACGGTGTTCAAGGTGGAGGGCGAGACCAACACCGACGACCTCTCCCCCGCTTCCGAGGCGTGGAGCCGTCCCGATATCCCGGTGCATGCCAACGCCATGCTGGTCAACCGTATGCCCGGCGGCCTGGAGCAGTTGCTGGAGCTGAAGCAGAAGGGCCATCCGGTGGCTTATGTGGGCGACGTGGTGGGTACCGGTTCCTCCCGCAAGTCCGCCGCCAACTCCGTGATCTGGCACACCGGCAACGACATCCCCTACGTCCCGGGCAAGCGCACCGGTGGCGTGGTCATCGGCGGCACCATCGCGCCCATCTTCTTCAACACCGCGGAAGACTCCGGCATGCTGCCGATCCAGTGTGACGTCACCGGCCTGAACAGCGGCGACGTCATCACCATCAATACCACCAACGGCACCATCAGCCGTGACGGTGCAGTGGTCACCGAGTTCAACCTCTCCCCCAACACCCTGGCGGATGAGGTACGCGCCGGCGGCCGTGTGAACCTTATCATCGGCCGCGGCCTCACTGCTCAGGCCCGCGAGGCCCTGGGCTTGGGCCCCATCGATCTGTTCACCGATCCGGAACAACCTGCCGATACCGGCAAGGGCTATACCCTGGCCCAGAAGATGGTGGGCAAGGCGGTAGGCAAGATCGGCGTGCGGCCCGGCGAGTACTGCGAACCGAAAATGACCACCGTCGGTTCCCAGGACACCACCGGCCCCATGACCCGCGACGAAATCAAGGAATTGGCCTGCCTCGGCTTCTCAGCCGATTTCACCGTACAGTCCTTCTGCCACACCGCGGCCTATCCCAAGTCCGTGGACATCGTCACCCACAACACCCTCGGTAAGTTCTTCGAGGACCGCAAGGGCGTGGCCCTGCGTGTGGGCGACGGCGTCATCCACTCCTGGTTGAACCGCTTCTGCCTGCCGGATACCGTCGGCACCGGCGGCGACTCCCACACCCGTTTCCCCATCGGCATCTCCTTCCCGGCCGGTTCCGGTCTGGTGGCCTTCGCCGCAGCCACCGGCTCCATGCCTCTGGTGATGCCGGAATCGGTGCTGGTGCGCTTCAAGGGAGAACTGCAGCCCGGCATCACCCTGCGCGACATCGTTAACGCCATCCCCTGGGTGGCGATCCAGCGCGGCACGCTTACGGTGGAGAAGAAGGGCAAGAAGAATGTCTACGCCGGCACCATCCTGGAGATGGAGGGTCTGCCCGACCTGAAGGTGGAACAGGCCTTTGAGCTGGCCGATGCCTCCGCCGAGCGTTCCGCCGCCGCCTGTACCGTGCGCCTGAACAAGGAACCGGTGATCGAGTATGTGCGTTCCAACGTGACCCTGCTGAAGAACATGATCAAGCGCAGCTATAAGGACGCCGAGACCATCCAGAAACGTGTCGACGACATGGAAGCCTGGCTGGCCGACCCGCAACTGCTGGAACCGGATGCCGACGCCGAGTACAAGGAGATCATCGAGATCGACCTGAACGAGATCAAGGAGCCCATCGTCTGCTGCCCCAACGACCCGGACGACGTGAAACTGCTCTCCGAAGTGGCGGGCGACAAAATCGACGAGGTGTTCCTGGGCTCTTGTATGACCAACATCGGTCACTTCCGCGCCGCCGCCAAAGTACTGGACGGTCAGCCACAGGTGGCGGGCCGCATGTGGGTGGTACCGCCCACCCGCATGGATGAGCAGCAGCTCATCGACGAGGGCGTCTATAGCATCTTCGGCAAGGCGGGGGCCCGCACCGAGATCCCCGGCTGCTCCCTGTGCATGGGTAATCAGGCACGGGTGCGCGACGGCGTAACGGTGTTCTCCACCTCCACCCGTAACTTCGACAACCGCATGGGTAAGGACGCGCGAGTTTACCTGGGCTCTGCCGAGGTGGCTGCAGTCTGCGCGCTTATGGGCAAGATCCCCACACCGGAAGAGTACCTGGCGGTGGCCAAGGACAAGATCGATCCCAATGCGAACGAAGTCTACCGCTACCTCAACTTTGATCAGATTCCTGATTACGAGAACAGCGGCGTGGCTATTCCGGTGGAGTCCATTATCAAAGCATCGTAAGGTGCAAAAAAAACAGCTGCCGTAATTACGGCAGATAGCGCAAAGCCCGGACCGCGAGGTTCCGGGCTTTTTTGTATGCGTACCAGAACGAAAATGTATCGTCGTTTAAAACGCTTACTCTTTTAGATCTACCCACCACAGCTTATCCATGTCGAATGTCATAGCTACAGGAAAATCCTTCAATACAGCCCTTCTATTTAAAGTTATTTATCGGATGGCCGATATACCGCGGTATAAATGCAGTTAGGGGACAAAATAATGACAGAACAATTAACAACAGAGGGTACCCGCGGGAGCCTGGCAAAACGTTTCAACCGGTCACTTATCGTGGTGTATGTCTTCACCATTCTAATTACTACGCCAATTGTCTATTTCGTAACTAAGCAGCAGGTGTATGCCCAAGCTGAACAAGATTTAGTCCTATTGGTTGACGTAGTGAAGTCGATTCAAAACTTTGTCGCCAAGGATCTTCGGCCCCACTTCATGAAGGAGCAGATTTACTATTCGCCATCCTTCTCCGGCATCGTGGCGACCGCCCGAATCGCACAACATCTCAAGCAGAAACAACCTCAATACTATATCAGCAATGTTTCCGATAACCCACTGAATCAAAACAGTAAAGCGCAAGGTTTAGAGCAGGATCTATTGGATCAGTTTCGCAGAAATCGGGACAAGAAAATACTGAATACCCAGGGCGAGATTAACGGCCAGACCTACCTGGTTAGCTCCGCTCCGAAGGTAAGTAAAAAAGGCTGTCTCCGTTGTCACGGGGCACCGGAGCTGGCGCCGGAGGATGTTACTGCCACCTTCGGCACGAAGAGTGGTTATGGATATCGAATCGGTGAAGTGGTGGGTGTCAGCGTAGTAGGCGTGCCCCTGGGAGATGTGCAATCCCTGGCTATCAAACACAGTTTGATAGTAATCAGCGGGATCACATTGTTGTTTTCGATTCTTTTCATTGTAGTGAACCTGCTGGTTCGGCGTCTGATACTTGAACCTATTACTGAGATTACCACAGTCGCCAAAGCGGTAAGCCACGGGGACATTGGTCGCAGGGTGGACGTGCAAGATCGGAAAGATGAAATAGCAGACCTGGCAAATGCCTTTGAACTCATGCGGCGTAGCCTGGTTTCCGCCATGAAGAGGATGAAACGCAATTCCTGACGAGAATAGGGCGTGCAGACCGCACGCCCTTTATTCTCGATTTAAAGGCAGAACAAAATCATCAGTTCAGTATCTTGTCTAGAACCGCGTATGCCTTGGTTCTGAATTGCTCCACCTCGGTAGAGTCATCGAGTTCTTCTGAAAGCTTTTCGATCAGATCTTGGGTCAGTTCCGGCGTAGAACAAAAATCACCTACTTCGGCCACTGCATCTTCAAATACAACATCCGCAAAGGGACCCATGTACCCAGCCAACAGGCTTTTCAATTCCTGGCACAGGATGTTTTTGTTTGCCTCTGACACCTCCTTGTTGTTGGTCACGGGGGGTGAAGCAGCAGGCCGGGACTCGTTTAGGTTATCTGGGTTCCTTAGTAGATTAAGTATCTCCGGAGTAAGAGGAAGATCGTGGGCATTTCCAGCCAAATTAGACGCTTCAAATTTGCAGCTACCGCCTGAAATACTTCTGACCAAGGGAATGGCTTTGCGACCTCGCCTTGCACCGAAAAATATCTTATGAATCTGACCGTTGTCCAGGGCAATCATAATCGCGTGGTTACTTTCCGAGCGGATAAACAAGGTACCGCTAGCTTTCTTGTTAACCAAATCGGTTAGGAACGAAAGTATTTGAGAATAGGGTACGTTCGTACTCATTTCGGTTCACCAAAAAGATATGGCTCGTTTTCGTTTTTATTAAGAAGGAGATAAGTTCTTAATCACTCGGCAGCGTTAGAACAATTCCAGACTTCTAAACACAACACTGCACGCTATTTTGTCGGCCAAAGGCGATATTTCTTTAATCTTTATATCGGCTGAGGTTGATATCCTCATCATCCCGGAAGGAGAACCACCCTAACCTCCCGATATTAGGAGCGATACTACGCGCTGCGAAGTGGATTTCATCATAGATATAAAGCCGCCCTACACACACCCTTCCGGTTTTTGCTTGGGCTTGTCTTCACCAGAGAGAGTACTCGGAATCAACGCAAAGACCCGCTAGTTTGTTTTGCAACTGGAAACAAGTTCTTGCGCCGGCCCCAAACGTCCTGTTTATCTTCAACTAATTTCTTAACCGTACGTTTTCTCAAGCAGATAGACCGCGCCCATCACGGTCATTGCCCCGGCGCTCTCATGAACCTCTTCGTTCTGATAGCCAATATGAAACCCCAAGCGTTCTGCCAGCTGTTGAATGTAGCTATTACTATGCGTATACATATTGAACTCATTCAGCCCATCCTCTCCGTCTTCGGCTTTAAAAACTGAAAATACGAACTTCCCGTTCGCGTCCAAGCGATCCCGCACCAGAGAGAAAATAGTTTCCAGATCGGCGAAATGTATCAGCACCGCCGCCGCCACAACTAATCCGTAGCTGTGCGGCACATCCTTAAGATATTGAACCAGATCCTGCTCTTCCAGGTTATCGTAGACTTTGGTCTCCGCGGCAAGTCTCAGCATATCCGGCGAAAGATCCACCCCATCCAATCTATTCGCATAGTCACTCAGGAAACCGGCGAGACTCCCAGAACCACAGCCTAAATCCAAGACGTTAATGCCCCCTTCCTTATTCACTACTGAGGAAATCGCCTCTTTTACCAGCTCATGACCCCGATAAAGGCCGTCTGTCCTGATGCGCGCCCAGTCTTGCGACCTCGATCGGTAGAAATGCTTCATATATGATTCCGGTGTCTGATTCGGCATTTCACCTTTACCCAATCGCGCCAGTTGCAGCCGCACTCCATGACGCTCGTCATTTGGATCAGATTCCAGAATTTTCTCAAAGCAGACAACAGCCTCTTCTTCTCTGCCCAGCTTGGCGAGAAGAATTCCTTTTTCATTGAGTGCGTTAGTCAGACCGGGAGCTTGTTTTAGCGCCTTGTCGTAACTTTCCACAGCCTGTTCCAGCCGACCCAGATGACTGTAGACGATCCCTTGATTGAAGTATGCTTTTGCGTAATGCGGATTGATTTTTATCGCTGCTTCGTAGTCAACTAACGCTTCAGCTATCTCACCCAACCAAAAACGCACCGAGCCGCGACTACAGTAGGCTTCCGCGTCGTCAGGACTAATTTTAATGGCTTTACTATAGCTGTTGATTGCCTCCGCGGTCCGTTGAAGACCAAATTGCGCATTACCACGATTAGTGTAGGCATCAGCATAGCCGGGATCAGCTTTAATCGCTTTGTTGTAATTGCTGATCGCCTCATCCAGCTTGCCCATTTCCGCCAGCACTATTCCGTAATTAAAGTAAGCAACCGCGATATTCGGATTAACCTTTATTACCCTCTCGAACGCCTGTGCCGCTTCCTGTAATTTACCCTGCACTTTCAGCGCCATCCCATACAGATTTATTACAGCTGACGACTTGGGATGTTTCCTCAACAAAGCCTCACAGGAATGCTCGAGCAATAGCATCTTCCCTGACTTGTACAGATTCATTAATTGAGCAATTTGATCCTGCGAAGGGTCTGTCGCCTGCCCCTGAGTCGGCTTTTTGTTTTGCAGGCTCTTTTGTAACTTTTGATGGGCCTTTTTTGCCACCTGGTTATTAGGCTGCATTTCCAAAGCAATCTCATACAATTGCAATGCTTGGGCAATATCCCCGTTTTTAGCGGATTTTTTTGCGCGAGAGATCGCCTGCTTAACTGTAAGCGTACCTGTTTGATCCATATACCAATCTATCCCCTCTAGGTGCTAATTTAGCCCTACCCCAAAGACATAAGATTCCGGGCTTCCCGGGTTATACGGATTAATCCTCTTTTCTTTTGCTTTTCAACCTTTCTCTTCCTCCATCCCGGGATAAAAGACCTTAACGCGATTTCTACCCTCGGCCTTTGCGTAATACATCGCGATATCCGCCCGCTTGAGGAGTTGTTGCGCATCACCCGCGTGATCCGGATATATTGCGATCCCCGTGGTTGAAGAGATATCGAGGGTTAGTTCATCAATATTAAACGGCCGGTTTAACGCATGCCTGATATTTTCAGCGACCTTCAATGCATTCTCCTCCGCTTTGACCGACTGCAGCAGAATAACGAACTCATCCCCACCGACCCGGGCTGCTGAATCGGTTTTTCGCAGACAGCCTCTAATCCGATCAGCAACTGCTTTTAACAACCGATCACCGACGCCATGGCCATGCCGATCGTTAACAGGTTTGAATTTATCCAGATCCACGAACATCAATGCTAACACACTCTTCTCTCGCTCCGCGTTGGCAATCGCCTGACTCAGGCGATCACGAAAAAGGTCTCTGTTAGGTAGCTCGGTCAGGGTATCGTGATAGGCCATATGTTCGACCCTATCCTCCATAACCTTGCGGTCTGTAATATCGTAGAACCAACCCAAAATCGCCGGTTTGTTCTGATACTCCACTGCAAAGTAGGAGGCCAAGGCCCATTTAGTCCAAGTATTTTTCCCCGGACAATGAAGCTCTATCAGTTTGTTTGTGACACGCCTGCCTTTATGAACCTGCTCCATCGCATCTGCGTACTCTTCCGGATGCGCATAGTAATTTTCCGGAACAGTGCCGATAACCTGTTCCGTTGTCGACTCAATCAAAGAAATGTAGCTCTTGTTGGCAAATATTATTTGATTACTGGCGGCATCTACTATGCGTGTCGCAATAGGACTGCTCTCCAACATCTGGCGTAATCTTGCTTCGTTCTCGATCGCCTTATGGCGTAGAACGAAGTTCTCCTCCAAGCGAAGTCTCAATTGCCAGGCGCTGGCCAGAAGAAAGAGAAGAAACAGCGCATCCATCGCCCCCATACCGACAGATACCGCGTCACCTTCGGAGGCAAGGAAAACGATTTGCGGTATTAGAACTGATAGCAAAAAACTTATTATTGATATCCGGTCGATGGCCAACGTTGTTGACCCACCCGCGCAAAGACCGGCCAAAGCGAAAGAGACATAGATTTTATGGGGGGTATCACCCGACGGGGCAAGCAGCAACCCCCCGACACCCCAAACAATACCGGTGATTATGGTGCCCACTCGGAACCAGAGTAGCCAGCGATACGCATCGGTACGGCCGCCAAAATCCGCCAATCTCTTCCAAAGGAAAAATAGAATGGCCCTACCCAGCAGGGCCGCACAAAGCACATAGAGCCATCCTGCCAGATGACTCGAAGCGATTACCGGAGACTGGACATAGACAAGGATCACCGCAAGCAACAAACTTATGACAATGGCGGTGGGCAGATTGGAATAGAGAAGCTGGGTCCGCTCGAACTGCAGCGAGGATTGCAGGCTATCTGCTTGCGTTCCCTCAGGGGAATATGGCTGAATACCGGTCGATCCGGCCGCGGACGCAGCCTGGGCCGTCGACGCTTCCGCCTCTTTACCTTCCGCTCGCCTCTCCACGTAGTTGCCCCCTGAAACGCCCTACTCTCTGGATAGACGAATTAATCCGGGCTGTCAATCTTGATAATCGACGCTCCTGGCAGCTGGGTGAGATATCGATTTAAGGACAGAAAGTTGTTTCAGGTATGTGCATATGGATCTTAGATCTATTTCTCACTCGGCATATAGCTACCCACCTTCACTTGCGGAAAAGGGTTTCCTCTGGCCACGTATATTTTTCTTTATTAATGGGTTTTCCGGTCTTGCACATAAATGACATGGTAGCCAAACGAGGTCTTAACCGGTGCTTTTGTAAATTCACCCGGCTTTAAGGCAAATACCGCATCTTCAAAAGACCTGTGCATGACATCTTTCCCGAACCAACCCAAATCACCACCGGACTTTGCGGATACCTTATCGATGGAATAATCCTGAGCATATATCTGAAAATCTTGTGCCGGATTTTTTGAGTTGTTTAACTTTTCTATAATTCCATCCGCCTCCTGCTCGGTCGCGACCAAAATATGGTAGGCATGCACCTCAACGCCCGCAATAGGCTCCACTTCCGTCGCCATAGCGACCTCCTCTATCGCGATACAACCCAGCTCGCCATAGAGCGGATCATCCTCGTAAACGCCGCGCTCCTCCCACTTCTTCCCGCCATATAGCACTATATTTCGACAGGGGACCAACGATTTAAATTTTATACCGAAAGACTCGACTATCTTTTTATCATCGAGGCCGATATCAACCCCTCTCAATAGCAACAGGCTATCCCCCTGACGATAATAAGCATTACCGACCTTAGCCCCCATTTTCGCATAGGAATCGGGAACGCTCCTGAATACCAGAACAGTCGGCGGCTTCGGTGAGCATACAAGGGGGATATCGGGAGGCTCGCCGGTATAACACTGGATTGTCCCCGCGACTATGGATGAAGCATCCGTCGCGCCACTCCCTTCCTCATGAATCCGTACAGAATTGAAACTGGATGGTGGCGCCATTGCTTTCTGTTCAGCTTTTCCCTGCTCTTCCGTTTCCGGACCCCCGCAACCGAACAAAAAAAGACCCATCAGTATCAGGACACTTCTTCTCATCGACTTATCCTCCGTATCGCATTGTTTTTCGGCTCTGCGGCCGTTTCAAAGCGGGATCCTCTCCATGCCCTCAACATCGTCTCTTTATCTGATGGATTATTGTAATTTACGTACACGCCGATATCGAAGCCGTTTATTAACCTGCTATATATAATTTGCTTTAAAACGATTTCTCCGGTTGGGCTATATAGGGTCGTCTCATACCTTTGAAAATCAAGCCCGCCAACATTCTCTATGGATATTTCTGAAGCAGTAGCCCTGATCCCTTCTTTCCCGAGCGCCTCCAAAATCACATCCCTGCCCGCTCTATTGCTTTCTTCCCACTCTCCCTCGTACTCCTCTTCGAAAGGTTCAGAGGTGGATTGAAATGAATTAACTCGATCCTTACTAAAGCTAATCAAATAGTTTAGAGCACTAGTATCTATTTCCTCCTGGGTCACCTCTTCCAGAACATCCGAGCCCTTTTTCTCTATCTCCTTCAACCTTTCCTTCGACATGACGACCCATCCTTCCGGAATGTCTATGGTCCATCCTATTTCGTGACTGGTATAGGTCTTCTTCTCGACAACCCCCTCATCCACACTTTCATTTGGATCATGTTTGCCGCACGACGCCAGTAAAATCAGTATTCCAAAGATTACCGGCGCATACCCGGTTATTGTTTTTGCCATAGATACTCCGCCTTTTTTTGAATTGAGGCCGGAACCAAAATCAACCAACCGCTCTAATAGCCAACGACGGTTTATGGACAATCCGTTTAATGAAGCTTCATATAATATGCCGGATCATCTGTGTTGTCCGGGTTGTAAAACAATTTATCCCTGCTTCCCTCATAGGTCAGCCTGACCTGCATGAATACTTCGCCCCGTTGAACAAGGCTGACATCTATCTCGGCAGGCTTTACGGAATAGGTGCCCAGAAGTTTCTGGCCCGTGGATATATCAGTAATAACGAACTCTCCTCCGGAAGAAAAAGTCAGAACCTCGTTGGTTTCACCATCCGGATCGTAAGCTATTTTCCAATTACCCAATAGCCAGGCATCGGAGCCTGCTATTGCCCCACCGCTAAAAGCAGCCAATACGACTATCAGCAATGCCCGCTTTATCATACTTTTCTCCTTATTCAGAATACGGATATACGGCATACACAAATAACCCCAGATTGTCACCGCCTCCTCTAATCATTCCCCTCAAGCACCTCCTGCAGGATCGGAAGGGCATCAAAAGCAGCCGGATAACCGGCGTATATGGCCGCCTGAAGTAACGCCTCTGTAATCTCTTCAACCGTCGCGCCGTTGCTTAGCGCGATGCCAAACACGATGCGCAGCGCACCATGACGCCCAAGCGCGGCAAGGATGCCGATACTACATAGAGAGCGCGTCTTCACATCGATCACCTCACGTGACCAGGTACGACCGAATACTACGGATATGACCTCATTCTCAAATGAGGGGCTCAGTTCCCTGAAACGACCGGCAATCTTTTCAGCCTGCTCGGAACCGATAAGCCTGCCGAGCGTTTCTACTCCCTTGGTGTATTCGTTCACTATGAAGGTTCTCCAGATTCTTTGGCTACCGACGTATTATTAAGCGGTCGGTGTTCTGATATTTCTAGCCCGCCATTTTTGGAAGAAAGGAAATATCAACATGGTATTTCTTTGGATTGTCCTTTTCTATCAAGACGGTAATTTCATCTCCGGGGATGTGATCGCTTGGATCAAACCATATATTCTCACTATTGAACACATGAACCTCTGATGTGGCCGGATTTTCCCATTGGGCAGTAATCTGGTACGGGTTTCTGCCATTCACTTCGAGCGATGAATTGAATTGCACGCCTTGGAATTTGGCTCTAATAGGCACTCCATAGCGCTGCAAATATTCAACCTTTTTCGCCGTTAATCTTCCGATCAACATCATTACAAAACCGAATAAGAAAAACGCCGAACCGATACCCGCCAAAATGACGGCCCCACCCCAAAGAGAAAAGAAACCGCTTATCCTTGCCTGCTCAGGGGAGGACTCCTGGTATAAAACGCCGACAACCTCCCCCTGGGAGTAACCTGGAGGATTGCTTCCGGACGAAGATACAAACTCAACAACCGAACCGTCCTGCGCCCTAAATTCGACTACAGGCCTATAGATAACGGAGTCATTTGCTCTGGCACGTACCAGTTCTACAACCGTTCCGTCCGCGGTCAGGGCACTTTTTAAAAATTCCTGCGTATTTGCATATAAAAAATAGGCTCCGACCAGCATGCCGATTCCCGTAGCTATAAATACATATTTCGTTATTGATATTATTCTCATAATGTTTCCTTTAGCCGTTCTATCAGAGCCTTTTAAGTGCAAATTGAATTGAGTTGCAAGCGCGAATATTGCGACAGGCTACGATTCACCCCCGGAATAACCCCAAGGATTCTAATGGGTTTTGTAAGTTAATTCCTACGCACGGATTCATGCAAGTCGGTGGCGGAGTAACGGGAAGCCACCTGGCTGAGGAAAACCCCGGTTTTCCTTTTGTACCTTTTTCGCATTTTTTCCTGCCCGCATCGGACATTCGGCGATTTTCGGCCATAATGGAAACAGTACCACGAACCATATTCAGGAGATAAGCCCGATATTTCAATGAGTTATGGAAAAATCCGCGGCCCGGCCCGTTTCGGAAGAGCACCGAAAACGACTTCATCCGATGACGGTCGGAATTCCGCCGCACGTGGAAAGACTTGACTGGGAAAACCTGTTAGAAAAGGATACTCTGGAGGAGAGATACATAACTATCCCAAATAACTGCAAGGCGATACCCGCCTGCCTCGATTACCGCGCGTATGCGTTCTCCGTCCCGCCGGACCTGGATCCACCGCTCTACCGACAGCTGGACCGGAACCTGCGGCAACTGGGAATACTGCGGCATGAGATGCTGGGAGTGGCCTATATCGATGCGGATTGGGGGTTCCTGATCATTCCTCCGCCCGGCTTCCCGGAGCTGAAAATAAACTTTTACCATCAGACCAGCGACAGGAAGGTTGAACAGATACTCCTTCAAGTATCAACACTGATGGACGAAATAACGATAACTACAGAAATTGACCAAAGATGAGGAGAAGTAACCCATGGCAGTGGAAAAAGAGGACCGGTGGACCATCACCCCGGTGGAGCTGTTTGAAGTCATAAACAGCAAGCGTAAACAGCTAAACAAAACACCCATCGATCACGGCACCATGACCACCCGCCTGGTGCTGAAATGCAATGTCGCCCACCCCGGGGTCTTCAATTTCGACGCTCCCAAGCTGATCCTGGATGGAAGAAAAGTCAGCGCCCTGGAAAAGATCATTAATGAGCAGTTCGACCTCTATCTGAAGAACGAACTGCAACGCTATTGCACCTCGCTGCGTCCGGCCCCCGCTCCTAGGGAACCGGTTGTCCCTGAACCGCTTGATCATATGGAAGATCTGGTGCAGAAGAAGGGCGGCGGCCTCAAATCCAAGCTGAAGGGATTCTTCAGCCGCTGAGCAGAACTACTATTAGAAGAGGTGCTATCGCCAATGACGAAGGAAATTATCCGACAGCATGGCCAGACCCTGATCGGCGGACTGAGCAGGGTCTTCCACTGTAATCACTACAACGCCTACCTTCAGACGGCGGTTATGCTGTCCGAAGGTATGGCGGGCTGCAACCCAAAACAACTCCTTACCGACGCGGTCATCCCCCTGGTGAAGACCTTGCGGAATAACGGCTACAGCGATAAGGACCTGACCGAGGAATTCGCTTTCTGCGGTTTCGGCAAACTCCGGGCCATGCAGAAAGGCGTATGGGTCACCCCCACCTCCCACTACGGACAGGCCGCCATCATGCACGGCAAAAAAGAACCCAGCTGCTTCTTTACCGCGGGCTATATCTCCGGCATCACGGATCAGCTTTACCGGGAGGACAAATGCAAGCAGCAAGGCTCTCCCGCTGACTGGTTTACGCCCCATGGTGAACTGGACCCGCTGGAGAGCCCGCTCAAGTTCCCGCCACAATACAAGGACGCCCCGCCCCGCTTCTCTTTTAAGGAGTGTCAGGAATTCAGGACCAGTGTAGACGAAGAAAAAATCGTTGAAGCGGTGTCCGGTCTGCCCCTGTATGGCGAGAACGGCACCGAAGACACCGGTTTAATAGACGCCTTCGGTGTGGTGCTGACCAACCACTTTGCCGATTACTACAACTTCATCTCCTACGAGACCTACTACAAGATGATCCGGGGCGGTATGCCGCTGGGCCATACCCGCGAGGTATTTATTCAGGGTGGGCATATCTGCGCCTTCAACACCTTCGGCGGCATCATGTCCAGTCCCGAGTGGTATCAGTTGGTCGTACCCCACTGTAAAGACGATACAGACTGGGTACACGGTATGGTGGCAGTGATAAACGCCCTGGGCTGGGGTGTCTGGCGTGTGGAGCGAATCGATCCGGGCAAGCAGTTGATCATCAGGATATACAACTCCTATGAAGGCATCGGCTATCGTCGCATCTACCCCCAAAGCAAGGAGGTACAGCTCTCTTTCCTGAATATGGGCGCGGTTCAGGGACTGGCCCACCTGTTATGGAAGATAGACATCAAGGAAAGACCCACTCTGGACCACGAGTTCTACAGCAACGTATTCAATAACCCGGAAAAGCGGTTCACTGTGAAGCAGACCCACGCCATTGCCGCGGGTCATGACTATGACCGAATCGTGGCGCAATGCGGATAGGGAAGAACATCTTTACTCTGTAAACATCTGGAATACGGTGAACGCGTCATGGAGCGGTGGCTGCTGCTCCATGACCGCAAGCCCTCACCTGACTGCCGCAGCGAGAATGGATCCATGGATCCGCTTTGCGTACCCTTGGATCGAGTATTCCCGGACGGGAGGCACCGGATACCTTAATTTGTAACAAACTGATACAAAATCATCATTCATCTTTAGCGCCATTCCCGCGATAATGAGATTCAGTCGTTTCTTTTTAAAAGAACCTTGCATGATGGATGGCGTAGCACCTCTTTCGGATCATCCGGCCCGCGGCGTGCGGTCTTCTTCCGCGCGGGGGCGGCACCGTGCGCGGCTCTCGGCGGTAGCGGCCACCCTTCTGCTGCTGGCCGGCTGCGCGGTTACGCCGCCGCGACCGGACCTGCCGCTGCAGCTGCCGGACCGGTTCAGCATCAGCGACCCCCAGCCCTACAGCGCCTCCGAACACTGGTGGCAGGAGTTCCAGGATCCGAGTCTCGACCAGCTTATGACCAGGGCCTTCGAACACAACTTCTCTCTGCGCGCCGCCTGGGCGCGGCTCGATCAGGCCAACGCCCTGGCCCGCCGGACAGGGGCCCCCCTCTGGCCGGAGCTGAATCTGCAATACAACCTCAACCGCCAGATCGCGGAATCTCCCAAAGAGGACACGACGAAAAACGTTCAGCTTTCCGCCTCTTATGAACTGGACCTCTGGGGGCGCATCCGGGCGGCCAGCGAAGCCGCAGACTTCGATGCCCAGGCCTCCGCCGCGGACCTGCAAACCAGCGCCATCACCCTGAGCGCCACCCTGGCGGATACCTGGTATCAGCTGATCGAGCAGCGCATGCAGCTGGCCCTGGTGGAGAGCCAGATCACTACCAATAAGAACCTGTTGCAGTTGGTGGAAGCACGTTTCCGGGTAGGCCAGGCCAGTGCCAGCGATATCTATCGCCAGCGTCAGTTGCTGGCCCAGACAGAGGGAGAACAGGCCAAGGTAAGAAGGCAGTTGCAGATCCTGAAGCACCAGTTGGCGATCCTGCTCGGTTCCGTACCCGGCTACACCCAACTGCCGGAGGACTCGACTCTTCCGCAGCTCCCGTCCCTCCCCGCCACCGGGATTCCCGCCGAACTGGTACAGCGCCGCCCCGATCTGCAGGCCGCCTTTCTGCAACTGCGCGCCGCCGATGCACGGGCAGCGGAGGCGGTGGCGGCACGTTATCCGCGTCTCGACCTCAGCGCCGTATTCCGCACCCCAAGCGGCTCCACCGGCGGTCTGTTCGAGAGCTGGCTCGGCACCCTGGCGGCACAACTGACGGCGCCGTTGTTTGACGGCGGCCAGCGCAAGGCCGAGGCGGATCGCACCGGTGCCGTGGTAACGGAAAAGCTGAACAACTATGGCCAAACCCTGCTGGAGGCCATCGGCGAAGTGGAGGACGCTCTGATCTCCGAACTGGAACAACGGGCCTATCTGGAGAGTCTGAACAGCCAGTCGCAACAGGCGGAGGCGGTGGTACGCCAGGAACGGCAGCGCTACTTCCAGGGGGACAGCGATTACCTCTCGGTGCTCGACGCCCTGCGTTCCCTCCAGTCCCTGCAACGCCAGCAGGTAACCGCGCAACGGGAACTGCTGAGCAACCGCATCGCCCTGGTGCGCGCACTGGCCGGTGGCTGGGCCATGACCCCGCCGACGACCGATTCTGCGAGGATGAATTGACATGACTGAAGTAACACCTGCCTCCCACCCGCGCCGGTATTCGTGGAAGATCGTGGCACCGGTTGTCGTGGTGCTGGCAGCGGTTCTGATAGTGATCTTTCTGATGCTGAGTTCCACCTCGGCCAAACGGGGCCGGCCGGCACAGGAAGCACGTCTGGTGGAGGTGACCAGCGTCTCTCCGGAAACCACCCGCATCACCATTGAGGCGTGGGGCACGGCACAGGCCGCACGGCAGATAAACCTGCAAGCCCAGGTGGCAGGAGAGGTCCTGCGCACCGGGGAAGAGTTCGAACCCGGAGCCCATATCCCGAAAGGGGGAGAACTGCTGCAGATCGACCCCACGGACTATGAACTCGCAGTGCGTCAGGCGCGGGCCGAGCTTACCAAGGCGCGGGCCGATCTGGCACTGGAGGAAGGCAGACGGGCGGTGGCGGAACAGGAGTTCGCGCTGTTGGCACAGGAGACCGGAGCCTCCGAGGATCAGCGCCGTCTGATGCTGCGCGAACCCCAGCGGGCGACCGCCCGCGCCGCGGTGGCCGCGGCCAAAGCGGCTCTGGCGGCGGCGGAGCTGAATCTGGACCGCACTGCCGTCAAGGCCCCGTTCAACGCCCTGGTGCTGGACCGGCAGGTCAATACCGGCACCCGAGTAAGCAACGGCGCACAACTCGCCACCCTGGTGGATACCGACACCTTCTGGGTGGAACTGGCGGTTCCGGCGGCCAACCTGCGCTGGCTGGAGCTTCCCACCGACGGCCAACCGGGATCCAAGGTGCGGCTGTATCAGGAAAAGGTATGGGGCAAAGAGCGCTATCGCGAAGGCCGGATCATTCGCGTGCGCGGAGATCTGGACGAAAAGGGTCGCATGGCGCGTCTGCTGGTGGCAGTTGACGATCCCCTGGCACTGGCCGATCAGAATAAACCGGCACTGTTGCTGGGCGCCTTCGTACGCGCCGAGATCACGGGAAAGGAACTGCAGAACGTGCTGGCGCTGGATCGTGGCTGGCTGCGGGACGACGATACCCTGTGGCTGATGAATAGCGAGAACAAACTCACCATCCGCCGCATACAAGTGATCTACAGCGGTAGTGAACGGGTTTACGTGCAGGACGGCGTGGAACCGGGCGAACGTATCGTGACCAGTGAACTGGCGATCCCCGTGGACGGCATGCCGTTGCGTACCGCTGCAGGGACCGGGAAAAAGACGCCGTGAGCAAAGCCTGGCAGAAGGGACCCATCGCATGGATGGCGCGTAACTCGGTTACGGCCAACCTGCTGATGCTGGTGTTGCTTGTCGGCGGTCTGTTCACCACCACCAAGATCCAACAGGAGGTATTCCCCGCCTTCGAACAGGACCGAATCACCGTGAGCATCGCCTACCCGGGCGCCACCCCCGAAGAGGTGGAACAGGGTGTGGTACTGGCGGTGGAAGAGGAGGTCCGCAGCATGGAGGGCATCGACGAGGTGTACTCCACCGCCACCGAGGGAAGCGCGAAAATCTACCTCGATCTGCTGGCCGACGCGGACGGACAGAAGCTTTACCAAGACGTGCAGCAGGCGGTGGCCCGCATCACCACCCTGCCGGAGGAAGCCGAACGACCGCGCATCACCCTCGACATACACAAACACCAAGTCATTGATCTGCAGGTCTACGGCGATGTGGACGAGCAATCACTCTACCGGGCCGGGCAACGGGTGCGGGAGACGCTGCTGCAACGACCGGAGATCACCCAGGTCGATCTGCGAGGCACTCGGGCCGTGGAGATCCACATAGAGATCCCGGAGCCGGTGTTGCGCGCCCATAGCCTGACCCTGAACGAGGTGGCACAGGCGGTGCGCGCCCTGGCCATCGACCGCGCCGGCGGCAGCATCGACACCCGCGCCGGAGAAATCCTGCTGCGTATCAACGAGCGCCGCCAGTGGGCACAGGAGTTCGCCGCGCTGCCGCTGATCAGCGGCGAGGGGGGTGTGCTGCTGCGGCTGGGTGACATTGCGGAAGTGACCGAGGGGTTCGCCGACAGTAACCGGGAAGCAAGCTTCGACGGCAAACGCGCCATCGGCGTCGCCATCTCGCGGGTGGGCGCCCAAACCCCGAGCGGAGTCTCAGAGGCGGTAAGGGACGCCCTGCCCGGCATCAGAGCCGGCCTGCCGCCACAGATTGAACTGGCGATCCTCAGGGACCGCTCCGACATTTACCTGCAGCGCCTGCAACTGCTGCTGAAGAACGGCCTCATCGGTCTGACACTGGTGCTGATAATGCTCAGCATCTTTCTGGAATTCAAGCTCGCCTTCTGGGTCACCGTGGGTATTCCCACCTCCTTCCTCGGCGCCTTGCTGTTCCTGCCGTGGTTGGATGTCTCGGTCAATATGGTGTCGCTGTTCGCCTTCATCATCGCCCTGGGTATCGTAGTGGACGACGCCATCATCGCCGGCGAGAATATCTACGAATACCGGCAGCGCGGCATGGGGTTTCTGGAGGCGTCCATTCGCGGGGCGCGGGATATCTCCATCCCCATCAGCTTCAGCATTCTCACCAACATCGTCGCCTTCATGCCCATGTTGTTCGTCCCCGGTTCGTTCGGCAACGTCTGGGCGGTGATCCCATTGGTGGTGATCAGCGTTTTTGTCATCTCCTGGGTGGAGGCGTTGTTTATTCTTCCCGCACACCTGGCCCATGTGCGCGACCGCCGGCTCAGCGGCTGGGGTGAGGCGGTGCATCAGCGTCAGCAGCGTTTCAGCTTCGCCTTTCGCCACTTCGTAGAGGATTCCTACGGGCCTTTTCTGCGGCGGGCGGTGCAACACCGTTATTTTACCGTCACCTGCGCCGTCGCCCTGCTGGCCGTGGTAATGGCCATACCCTTAAGCGGACACATGGGTTTTATTCTTATGCCCAAAGTGGAGGCGGATCATGCCGACACCACCGTAACCCTGCCGGTGGGCACCCCCATCGCCCGGGTGGAGGCGGTACGCGATCGTCTCCTTGCCGCCCTGAACAAGGTGATCGCAGACAACGGCGGTGAGCAGCTCAGCAAAGGGGCCTATACCCAGGTGGACGAAAACCAGATCTCCATCCGCGCCTATCTGCAGCCGCCGGGACAAAGACCCATCAGCACCGCCGAGTTGGTGAAGTTGTGGCGCGAGGAGGTGGGCGTCATTCCCGGTACCGAATCGAGCCGCTACGAATCCGATCGGGGCGGTCCCGGCAGCGGCGCCTCCATCAGCGTTGAGCTGAGCCATAGCGACGTGGATATGTTGGAGCGTTCCGCCAGCGCCCTGGCGGAACGCCTGGCCCAGTTCAGCAACGTCAAGGATATCGACGACGGCTATACCCCGGGCAAGAAACAGTTCGACTTCCGCCTCACCGCCGAGGCCCGCAGCCTGGGACTCACCTCCAATGAGATCGGCACCCAGATCCGCGCCGCCTTTTACGGCGCCGAGGCGTTACGCCAACAGCGCGGCAATGATGAGGTCAAGGTGCTGGTGCGGCTGCCCGAGGCGGAGCGGCAACAGGTCTACGATCTGGAACAGATGCTGATCCGCACCCCTGCCGGCGGTTATGTACCGCTGGCCCAGGTGGTGGAGTTCAAACCGGGCCGCGCCTTTACCAAGATCGACCACCGCAACGGCCGTCGTACCGTCACCGTCACCGCCAACGTGGAGCCCATAGGAGAGACCGCCCGGGTAATGGCGACAGTACGGCAAGAGCTGCTACCGCAACTGCTGCGGGATTATCCCGGACTCAGCTTCAGCTTCGAGGGACGCCAGGCCAGTATGCGCGATGCGGTAATGAGCCTGAAAATCAGCGGCGCCATCGCCCTGATTGTGGTCTTTGCCCTGTTGGCGGTCCCGTTCCGCAGCTACGTACAACCCTTGATCGTCATGAGCGCCATCCCCTTCGGCGCCGTGGGCGCCATCCTCGGCCACGTGCTGATGGGCTATAACCTGAGCATGATCAGTGTCATGGGCATGATCGCCCTGGGCGGCGTGGTGGTGAACGACGCCCTGGTGATGATCGATTATGCCAATGCCCGCCGTGCGGAGGGAGTATCCGCTTTCGAGGCCATAGTCTCCGCCGGCGTTCGACGCTTCCGCCCCATCCTGCTCACCACGGTTACCACCTTCGGCGGTCTGGCGCCGATGATCTTTGAAACCTCGCGCCAGGCACGCTTCATGATTCCCATGGCCATCTCCCTCGGCTACGGCATTGTGTTCGCCACTGCCATCACTCTGGTGCTGGTACCGAGTCTCTATGTCATCACCGATGACCTGATTCAGCGGACGCGTTCGGCTCTCGGCCTGGAGCCACGTACCCAACCCTAGTAACCAAAGAATAATCCTTATAAAACGGCCATCCGGCCGGGCGCTGAACTCCGCCCGCTGTGTAACTTTCGTTACTGACCCCTCAACCCGTAGATCGTTACCTTATACCCTCCGATTATTGACATTTCTGGAGGTTAACGATGAACGCATTTGTACGCTTTATGGCATCACCCGCAGGTCGTATCCTGCGCATCGTCGCGGGCGGCGCGATTATCTATTTGGGTCTTTCGGTCATCGGGGGTTCCAACGGCAGGATGATCACGGCCGTCGGTCTGTTACCGATTCTGACCGGGGCCTTCAATATCTGTGTGATAGCCCCGCTGTTCGGAAAACCGCTCAGTGGTTCCAAGGTTAGTACGTCGACCGGTTAAACCCCTCCGGAAGACGTACCAGGCGGCCGGAGAACATGCCGTAAAATGTTATCCGGCCGCCGGTTCTCGGCCCGTCAATGGAGACAGAAACAGGACCATCACTCCGATCAAGACGAACAGCACTCTTCTTTCGAATACATCACCACGCACCGCTGCGTTGTATTTTATTCATAACCCCTCACAGCAGGTGATCAATCCTTTACCGCAATTTATTGCAACCGCGACAGAACCGTTTGCGCCGCCTTTTGAGACAGCTCCAGATCCTGCTCCTCGCGAGCCGTGCCGGCCTCGGCCATATCCTTAAAAGAACCTGTCAGCACCGAGTGGACCTGGATGATCAACAGGTTATCCCCCTGCAGGACCCATAGATCGGTTCCGTTCCAGAAGGCATCATCTCCCAGCCCAGCCACCGGACGAAAGGTCTTGGCGGCATGGCCGCCGGCCTGACGGGCCTCTTTCTGCCGGGCCATGAGATCGGCAGCAGAGCTGTTGACCCCCTCCTCCTCAATGTCCGCCGAGGTAGAGATCCGCACCTTGATGCCATAAATGTCACCCTTTTCGTTGAAGGCATAACGGCAACTCTCACCCGCCGGAAACATGGTGGTCCGGGGAATAGCGTCGGAAACGGTCTGGCCGAAAAGGGCCGCGGCGTCGGCCTGGGTATATAGAGTGCAGGCATCGGGCGAAGATCCGGCCCGCGCCGGGGTCTGCGGTAGCAACCAGGATCCGGCAAAGATCATTGACATACCGATAAACAGCACATGTCGTCTCATCATACTCCCCTTCTTATTCATACGGTCGTACAGCGACCAACCTGGATTGTTCTTTCCGCAAGGATATTACCAACAATTGACCTGGAGGTCTCTCAGGGCGAGTATACATAGCAATATCCAGGAACCAGGGAAACCTCGGGTGTAATACCTATATGAGCGACATGGAAAGTACGTCATTGAAGGAACGGGACAACCGCCTTCCCGTACGCGTCTGGATCGGTTATGCATGCCCGGAATTGCGTGCCGAAAAAAACAGAACCCGGCTGCGCAGAAGATTAGGTAACATTTTTATTCCGGCAACAGTTCAAATAATGCAGCCGCTAGGTCTAACCGCCTATTTACCCACCTTCTTGCCGGCCGACCGCAACCCCCTCATTCCGGACGAAGTGGCGTTAGTAATCTACCCGAGCTGCCGGCATTACCGGAGAGCGAGGAGCGGCTCAACGGGCGGACGGGCTTATCAGCTTCTCCACCGCACCTTGTTCAACTTCAAACCCGACGACTCCACACCGGCAAGTCACAGCGCTTTCCCGATATTATTCGATAGCAGCAAGATTCGTGACGACGACCCTCCCTGCACATATTTCGTGTTTAATAACACCGTTGATTGGCAGTCCGGCAGTCCCGTTGTACTCGTGGCCGACTTTGATACCGGGGACCCGAAGACACTGCGGAGGGAAATTATCCGGCAAATCGCGGAAATTCAGGTCACACCGACACTGGGGATAAACGAACTTATTTTTTTCCTCGGCGACAGCTTTGTAGTGCTATGGGCCCACTGGCAGCAAAATCCGGAGACTATGAACTTACTGGAAAAAGTAAATGGTCTACGAGTCATCCTGAATAATCGACATACCCGCAGGCGATTACCCATGTCGTTCACTGCCGATTTCGCCGGGATAGAGGTGGTTCCAGGAAACAGCCTTAACTTCCAGTTTTCCACGATTGGAGAATAAGCCGGGAAATACCGTACTGCCCCGACAATCCGCCTGCCGCAGTCGGGCAATATCGCGGTTTCCGCGCCTCCAAATCGAAGCCACTACTAGAATGAGACCCTGGCCATGCGCGCACAAAGACAACTCCTGGACAATAAACTTTTTAAGGCATTTATGGCTGCAGCCGACACGGAAAATTTCACCTCAGCCGCACAAAAGACATTCATGACCCAATCGGGCATCAGTCAGCATGTGGCAAAACTGGAGGAGCAGGTCGGTATACCTCTGTTTAAACGAATAGGAAAACGCGTCACGCTCACCCCCACGGGTAAAAAACTCAGGAAATACATTAAGGATCATGATGCGACCCTGGAGGTCTTTCTTGGTGAGCTGCGCCATGAATACCAAGGCATTGCCGGACTGGTCAGTTACGCCATGCCGGCAAGCTGCCTGCGCTCATCCCACTTTCCGATGTTACTGGAGAAACGCAAGCAGTACCCGATGATTCGTCTTGACGTAAAGCTGGCACCGAGTGACGAGGTCACAAAAATGGTACTGAATGATCAGATTGATTTCGGATTTGTCACCAGAAAAACCGACCACCCTGATCTTGCTTTCGAATTCTTCTGCCAGGAAGAATATATACTCGTAGCATCCACACCCTGGCAGGCGGGCGATTTCCGCGAATCCTCTATTCTCGAGCAACCCTGCGTTTCCTATCCCGGATCTGATATCTACTTTAACCGCTGGCTTGGACACCACTTCCCTCAACGCACGAATCTGGATTTCCTGAGCCTACCCATATCAGGAAACATCGATTCCATAGACGGCGCCATAAAAATGGTGCAAAGCGGCCTGGGTATCAGTGTATTCCCTCGCCACTGCGTCGACCGGCAACTCGCTTCCGCCCAACTGCACGAAATCCCCACTCCCCATTCGCCCCCCATCAATAGCATCCATATAGCCTACCTTCGCAACTATGAATATCCGCGAGTTGTACACCAGGTAATTAGATGGTTCCACGAAATGCTCTGTGACGCACCGGAGTAATCAAACGCCAACAGAGCGGCAGAAAACCGCAAACTGATTACAACCTCCCCCGGGTTGGTTGCTAATTAGGCATCCTGGTCACCTATATCATAAATAATTATTAGTAGCGATTTATTCATCTCCGCCGCATAAATACGCGCCGAAATCACCACTAATTAGTTTTCGTTATTACTCCCATGGCAATACATAATTTCCTCCCTGCCCGTCCTCTGCCTACGCTTTTTTCGCCACAACGGCTATTCAACCAGCTACCCATCAAGGAGAAAGCAATGAGCATGAAACAAGCAAACGCAATAGGCGGAAGCGCATTGCAAACGGCAATGGAAACCCTAACCGCGCAATGGTACAACGCCGTCGTAAGCCAAGGCGGGTTTGACCCAAACACTTTCCAGCTCGTCCAGGGATCACAGGTCATCGGATCCACCTCGGAAAAACTCTGGCAGTTTTTTGACGTAATCCCGCCGCTGTCCGTAACCAATTATTTCAATCCCACTTCATTCAACAGCTTTTCCCAGGACTACGGCGGTGTGATCACGCAGCTAATTATTCAAGGAGGCAATGCGCTCCAATCCGCTATGGGCGATTACTACTCGCAGTGGTTAGCCTATTCAAGAAAAAATGGCGACTACAGCGTAAAGGCTTTCCAGACCTGGGCCATGGGTGTCAATCCGAGTCAGGCGGCCGAATGGACCTCACTCTACCGCAGCACCTTCGACAGCCCCATCTTCCTGGCACAAATGGGGTGGGACAATATGCTTAATGCCAGCAGTAATCCCGGCGTTTGCGCCTACGCGAAAACCATCAGCGACCTGAACGACGCCCTGGTTTCTTCCGCAAGCAAAACCATCCATATGGACAGTTCTACGGAGTCCAGTGATATCACCCACACTTGGGCGGAAGGGGAGGCCGGCGGATTTTTCGACGACTTCTTCGGTGACGGCGAAGAAAGTTACTCGTCACTTTCGAAGAAACTCGCCACATCCAGGCTGGTAATCGATGCAAGCTTCGACAACCTCGTCACCTTCCCGGCCGCGCCGCTTTCCACACCGAGCACGGATCCGATCCTGAGTCAGTACACCCCCTGGTACAACTCCGAGGCATTGAACATCGCATACAAAAACAATGACAACCGAACCTGGAAACACGGCACTCCCACCTGGCAGGGAACCTTTGGTCCGGCGGGGGACATGCTGCGTGTATGCGGCGCCATCGTCGTTATCGACGGGATAAAAATCAGTGCGTCCTCATCCGCCACTTTTTCCTCGGACGAACAGCAGCATTTCGAGGCGGCGGTCGGCGGCGGCTTCTTCCCGTTTTTTGAGGCGGAGGCCGCGCACGGCTGGAGTACGCATACCACGTTCAACGATGCCGGAAACGCCACCATGACAACCGAATCACCCAAGGGCAACCCCCAGGTGCTCGGCGTCATAGTCACCCCTATCAGTGAGATCTTGGGCTGATCGGAAGCGATCTTCCGGCGACCCGCCGGAGGATCGCACCATTAATTTGCCAATTTGGAGAATCGTCATGAATCCGCATACTCATCAACCCGGCTTCACACGCAATGTTATGTTGCTTGCTTGTCTGTTCGTCGCAATCCTTGCATCTCCCTTCACCAGTAGAGCCGCCCTGGCCGACGGCCTGGTGATTCGCGGAGGAACCTGCAGCGCCACGGCGTTTAAAAATGGCGCCGCTTCCTCCCAGGCGGTGAAAGGTGATTACTACCTAACCGGCCTAAGCGTCAATTGCACGACCGCTACAAACAAAAAGGCGGACTATACCAATTATCTCAACGGGATCGGTATGTATGCCAATTACTGCGTAGCTACCATAGACAGCCTTGAACGGCTTAGCGTAAGGATTACGCCAGATCCGGCGGCGGGAAATCCCTATCATTGCCTGTTGGACGGCAAGGCCAAGGATATCGCGAAGAAGCTGGTTCGCTACTAGGTGCTGCCGGTCCATACACCAAGGTAGATGTTGGAGAAAAGCCCGGATCCGAAAGGTTCCGGGCTTTGAGATGACAAGGAACCTGAACCCGAACTCTGCCTCATCCCACGGAGACATCAACGCCCATGAGCGACAAGATCACGGCGTTCCATTGTGTATTCTATTCGAAACCGGGTTACCCACCCGCAACAGCACATATCCAACCACTGCGGAAATCACAGACCCGAGAAGAATACCGAGCCGGTCACCTGCTACGACCTCGCTCGAGCCGCCCTGCTCGAAAGCCAGCGATGCGATAAAGAGACTCATGGTAAAACCGATTCCGCAAAGAATACTGGTTCCATAGAAACCCCACCAGCTCGAGCCAGTCGGCAATCTGGCCATACCCAGCAGGATCGCGAGCCCACAAAAGAGCATGATTCCCACCTGCTTACCGATGAATAACCCTGCGGCGATACCAAGAGGAATCGGCTCCAGCAGGCTGTCGAGGGACAACCCCTCAAGACATACACCGGCGTTAGCGAAGGCAAACAGAGGAACAATGAGGAATGCAACCCATTGATGCAAGCCGTGCTCCATGGTTTTCAAAGGCGAATTGGAAGGATCCCGGGAATCACGTAACGGGATCATCATGCCCACCACCACACCGGCAAGGGTGGCGTGAACCCCTGACTTCAGAACCGCCACCCATAGAAACACGCCCACCAGGATATAGGCTGATAAACGTGTCACCTTCATCAGATTCATCCCCAACAGCACCACTACTGCAGACAGCGCAAGCAACAGGCTGACCATGGAAAGGTCGGAAGTATAGAAAAGCGCAATAATAATCACCGCGCCGAGATCATCGAAAATCGCCAGGGCCATTAGGAAAACGCGCAGCGAAACCGGTACTCGATTCCCGAGCAGCGCCAACACCCCCAGAGCGAAGGCTATATCGGTGGCCGCGGGTATTGCCCATCCACTCATGGCCACAGGATCACCCTTGTTCAATACATAATAGATTAACGCCGGCACCGCCATCCCTCCCACGGCCCCGAGACCTGGCAGTACAATCTGATCCGGCCGGGAGAGTTCACCCTCGAGAAACTCCCGCTTTACTTCAAGTCCTATCAGGAGAAAGAAGACCGCCATCAAGCCGTCATTGATCCACAGCAGCAGCGGCTTGGCCAGATGCAGGGCGCCGATTCGGATCTCTACCGGAGTTTCCAGAAGCGCGTCATAGAGCCACTTAAACGGAGAATTTTCCAACACCAACGCCAAAACCGCGGCAATTATCAAAAGGATACCGCTGGAGGAGTCCTGTTTTATGAAATCCTGCAGCCATTCAGAGACGGAACCCGTCTTGCCATCAAGTCTATTCATAGTATGTGATCACCCTCATCGGGCAGGCGGGGAAGCTAGACCCGAAACCGTTTATTTACGCATACTGCCGCCTGGCCCGCAAAAATCAACCTGGCACGAGGGTCAAATATACGAATTTAACCGACTTCGCTCACCGCCTTCAGCAAATCCTCTCTAAACCGCTCCACGGTGAATCGGTTTTTGTCCAACTGCTTCAGATAGAGGTGGCCTTCAATAATCTTGTCAGTGGAAAACAGCCGCGGCGCCTCATCGAACGAGTCGAAGAATAACGGATAGGCCTCTCCAAGATACTCCTCCAGGGCCGGAAGCCTGTTGACGACAATCGGCGTATTGCGTATGGCACATTCCACAATCGTGGTTGAGGCGGCGGCCGCAAAGTACTCTACAAACACCACGTTATTGGACAACAGGGTGTCGAAATCCTGATCCACAACCCGATAAATGGTCTGTACCCGGCCCTTTTCCTCGCGACTGATCTCTTTATTAGACCAAACCTCAATTTCACCAAGGTGCATCCACAATTTATGGACCTGCTCGATATGTTTTACAACCCAGGGAACCTCGGCGGTAAGAAACGTCTTTGTGTAACCCTCTACGGGAGGCAGCTGGAATACGGCGCTGGTATTACGAAAGCTACAGCCGATTTGGATAATTCGCTTATTCGGATTGGATAGAAACGCATCCGGATCAAACACCAGATCCGGCTCCGGCGCAGGAAGGCTCAATACAGCAAAAGGAATTTCAAGCCTGTCCTGCAGCCAGTTGGCGAGGGGCGACGACAGCGCTATACCCAGTTTCATATTAGGCAGACTTTGCTGGAAATGCGCGGACTCCAGAACCTGTTCAACCGGAGTATTTATGGCGCGCAGAAAAGACGGCATGTTGTGGGGATGGTGAAAAATCCCAACCCAGGGCTCCGCTATTGATATACCTGCAGGGGAGAAGCCAAACGTCTGCTCGACAAAATCATCCACCAACATCCCGCCCCTCGATGTCGCCGGCATCAGGGACCTGATCACATATGGCCAGCCTCCACGATGGAGTCTTTCGCCCATGATATAAGACTTATCCAGAAACCTGACCATATGAGACCGAAGATTAGAAACGGGCTTCTATATCCAACACAGATTGCAGATAGAACATCCAATGATGATGACGGGCCCGCTCCCTTTCTATCGATACAATCCCCGCTATTTGTACCGATCATATCACGCCACGGACAAGGAATACCCCCACAGCCACCATGCGAACCCGTCTACTCCGCAGTCACCCTCGCGTTGCCCAAGTGCCTTAGAAACGCCGGGTCAATCCCAAATTGAACGACACGCCGTCGTAACCGCCGCCGGCACTTTGATCGCGCTCCGCATATCCCCCGCGCACCCGCAGGTACCAGTCGCGGTAAATACCGAAAAACCCCTCGAGCACCACGTCCTCACCAAACTTGTAAGAGGACATGTTTTCATCTTTGTGCCAACCGAGACTGAGGGCCGCGCTGACCCCGTTATCATCGTCAATCTTCCAATAGGTGAAGGCGGTCAGCGCATAACGCCGGAAAAATTCCGGATCATAATAACCGTTATTCAAATCATGCTTGAAACCGAACCATTCCCCGGATACGCCCAAATCAAGGTTAAAGTGTTCATGCCGAACTACAGCGCGGCGCGGTGCCAGCACTGCCTGCCATTTCTCATTGTCATCAGAAAAGTCCGACCATCCCGCTTCCGCATCCACGAACCAGTTCAGATCCGGCCGCCAGTGCGCCTCGACGAAGTTCCCGTTCTGCACAACCTCCCGAGACACCGAACGCGGCGACAGGTCATACAGCGACCGCCGACGGTACAGTCGCAAGGCCCACTGATCACTGGGGTCCAGGTCCAGATAGAGCAAATAGGTTCCGATCTGCCCCTCGCGCTGCACATCGGCCACCCCGATCTGGGCCCCGCCCAGAACCCGAGGATTGAAACGACGCTCAAGGCCCAACCACAGCTCCTCGAAATGGATAGTCTCATGACCGTCCGCGGTTTCCAGGCCGCTTCCTATATCCGCCTCCAACCGCTCATGGGCAAGACCGACAGTTACCGCAGTCAGCTTGTCATCCCACACAAGGCGACCATCCAGACCGGCACGTAGAATAGTGATCTCATCGGAGTCGTCATAGAAGGAGAAGCTGCCGCGCACAAAATCCCGCGACGGTGTATGCACGAAGCGCATTATGTCCACGGTATCCGGGCTGTCCGGCCGCAGCTCCCGCAGAATATCCAGGCTATCGATCGCCTCAGCCGGACGATTACCGGCACGAAGTGCCAGAGTACGGGTGTAGTTGAGCTCATAGTCGCGCGGTGCGGCCGTAAGCAGCGGTTCGTTTATCGCCGATGCGGCATCCGGCCACTCGGCACGAGCCAGCAACCTGGCACGCAATCGTTGTTCGTGGACATCACTGCCGAAACGGGCGCCGTACTCGTCCAAGGCGTCCTTAGCGGCACCGTAGTCGCCGCGCCATATCTCCACCTGTATGTATTCCCGCCAGGCCTCCGCATTGTCGCCGTGATGCAGCAGATAACGCCGGTAGGCTTTTACCGACGCATCCAGCCGCCCCGCCCAGCCGTCCACCCGCGCCAGTCCCCACTGGGCATCGGCCTCGCCGGGCTGACGCTCCAGCCAGCGTTGATAGAGGGCGCCGGCCGTTTCCAGGTCGCCGGCCCAGCTAGCCTGGCGCGCGCAGGTACTCAGGATGTCCAGGCTCTCCGGCCGCAGTTGAAGGGCGTGTCGACAGGCATCCAGCGCCGGCCGCGGTTGATCCAACACGGCACGAGCCTGGGAAAGACGAAACCAGTAATCGGCGTTATCAGGGGCAGCCTCCACCGCCTTCCGTAAAGCCGCCTCCGCCTCCGTCTTACGCCCCAGACGCGCCTGGATATCCGCCACCCTCACCCAGAGGTCGGCCCGTCCCGGCTCGGATTGTGCCGTTCGGGTGTAGATATCGATCGCCCTGTCCCAGTTGCCCTCCATTTCAGCGGCCAAACCGCTGCGAGGCGGCGCGGATTCTGCAGCCGGTAACATCGTGGGGAGTAAAAGCAGCAGACCCACTCCTGCCGATCGATATCTAGCGTAGTTCATTTGCGCCACCGCCTTGTCTTGGAAAACCAGAGATCGCCGGCAAATCGGCCGATGGTAACCGCGTCAAACAGCAGGCTGGCGTATCGAATCGGCGTCACCAACAACCCTTTGGTCATCATCTCCAGGCGTTGGCCGCGGGAGATAATCCCCAGGATGGAAACGGAGATGATCGTTTCGATTACAACCGTCAATCCCAGCGGCGTCCAGGCACCGAAAAGCATCATCAGAATCAGCACTGTCGGAAAAAACACTTTCTCGATCAGCGACATTAGTAACACCCAGCCCATAGGACGACCATAGTTTCTGGTGTAATCAACACCGAAACGTTGTCGATAGGCCTCCTTAATTCGACGCCTCTCCCTGCCCGGGTCCTGCTCCGCCCCGCCCGGTCCGCGACGCCTCAGAAGCTTTCGCTTGACGGCTTTGAGGGGACCGCGCACAAGGTCATCGAAATAGTAGCTGCTCTGGAGAAATGACGATGACCATAGATAGATCTGTCGCGGCAGGCTGTCCGCCTCCGGCTCTACGGAACGGGCCTGCACATCCATCAACTGGATGTTGCGATAACCCTGCTCAAGGAATGCAAAGCCGATAAAAATGTCTTCCGAGTTGGTAAGGTCGTCACCCAACTCCGGCTCAAAACGGTCAAACAGATCTTTAACGTACTTGCGGCGATAAGCTACCGCGCAGCCCACCGGATTCACGATGCTGCCGAAAAACACCATCTGCCCATGGTATATAAAACGCTGCAAAAACATGTAGAGCACGCCGCGATACATATTGGTAAGACCTCGCATCAACCGCTGCCAACGGGTACCACCGATTCCGATATTCACCTCCGGATGCTTCTGCAAAAAATCAACCACCCGCGAATCATGCAAGCACTTTCTGCGGTCGCGTTCGCGCATAGGCAAAATCACGCCACAGGCGCTGGCGATACCGATACCCTGATAGAGCTCCTGGACACAGCGTTCTATATAGTTATCGGACTCAAACACCGTGTCACCATCCAGGATCAGCTCCACATCAGCATCTGTCTCACGTGACTCACGTTTTACCGTGGGAGTTTTACCGATAGATTTCGCGCGTCTGATTATTTGCGGCTGAAGGCCGATCGACTCGCCGAACTTAAGGGCATACTCGGCAGTATTATCAAAGCTTCCATCATCGACCAGAATCACTCGCCGGGGCTGCAACGTCTGCCTGGCAATTGATGAAAGCGCCAACACGATATACTGCTCCTCATTGAGCGCCGGAATCACCACATCCACCGTGGCCTCACGCCAGTCTTCCGCCGGAGTCGGCTCGGTCCTATCCGGTCCGTGCAACAGGCCTAATAAGCTAAGCACGGTAGAGGGACTAAGCACAAAATAGGGCGTAGTTGCCATAATCGCTCCCTGATCGTTCTAGTGCCTGTTCACACTATGCGGATACCCGCTGCCGCTCGGTTGCCAGCAGGTCATCTATAGTCTGTTCTAAACTCCACTGTGAATCGAAATCTGTATAGCTGCGCAGCTTGTCCAATACCGGACGACGATGCCGAATATCTTCAAACTCCTCACCATAGGCCTCACCGTAGCTGATATGACGAATACCGGAACTGCTGTCCGCCCGTTGTCGGACCATTTCAGCTAAAGCATTGATACTGATTTCCTGCTCACTGCCCACGTTAACCACATCTCCGGCCGCCGCCGCGCTGCCGGCCAGCAGATCCAGTGCCACCACCGCATCGCGCACGTCGCAAAAGGAACGGGTCTGTTCGCCGTCACCAAATACGGTGAGATCCTCCCCATTCACCGCGTGCTGAA
Organism: Sedimenticolaceae bacterium; assembly: GCA_050291465.1. Classification (GTDB taxonomy): domain Bacteria; phylum Pseudomonadota; class Gammaproteobacteria; order Chromatiales; family Chromatiaceae; genus CBFDBF01. Next base: position 84,176 of record JBNKJV010000001.1, read on the forward strand.
TGAATCGCGGAAGCACCATACCGTAACGCCCCACCTGGCGCGGACCGACCACGTTAAACAGACGAACCACCCGCACATCCATCCCATGGCTTCGGTGATAAGAGAATCCCAGATACTCGTCGGCCAACTTGGATAAGGCGTAAGTCCAGCGCAAGCGACCGCAGGAGGCGAATACCAGTTGATCGCATTCTTCATAGGGGGACTCGGCATTGAAGCCATATACCTCGGAACTGGAGGTCAACAATACCTGCGGATTCCAGACATCTTCATGTACGGCTCTCAGCAACCTCTCAGTACCCGCCATATTGGTGCTCATCACCCGCACCGGATCGTCCAGAACCCTCTGAACACCCACCACCGCCGCCAAATGATAAATGCGGTCCGCCCAGGAAACGGCCGTCTTCAGCCCCTGCCAGTCAATTATGTCTGCTGTTGTGAGATTAAACCCCGGGTGTTCGAGAAATTCTCGGAGATTATGGATGGAGCCGGTGCTCATATTGTCGAGTGCGTGCACCTGGTCGCCCCTTGCCAGATGGTATTCGACTAGGTGAGAGCCTATAAACCCCGCCCCCCCGGTGATAAACACGTGCATCAGGAAACCCGCCGGTAACGGAAGGAGGGGGGAACGGCAGCGAATTCGCGCCAAATGAATAGTATGGGGGGCATCCCCGGAAAAACTGCAACAGCAAAAATCCCTGGTACGGGTTGAACTCCTTTTCCAGCGCCTGTCATTTCGCCTCCCTACGAATAATCTCCGGCTACCTATAGATTCAACCACTTTTCAAACGGTTTCAAGGTGACGAACGCAAAAGCGATCATTTTTTTGACCGCCTTATAACGGCGTTCAAGCGGATTCCCGGAAGGAGGGGTCCTTGCCATCCCCCTTGAAACCCGGCGCTCGCGGCGAATCTGCCCGCTCTCCCGGTACATTATTGGGCACAATCCCTCCTGCTCGGACACCCGCCCACCACCGATAACCTCGACAATTAGCATTTAAAAACAATATGTTAACCACGCGTGCCCCATCCCGCCCGACGAACAAACCAAACGAACGTTTGAATTATCGCCGAAATGGCCTTATATTGAGAGATACCTGAGGAGACGCGTGGTGGTCTTCATCGGCTAGGGATAGCCCCGGAGAAAACCACATTGATCGGGTGTCGAAATACCATCCGGAGTTGCCTGCATGAGCGATCTGCGCGGAAAAACCGTTTTCATTACCGGCGCCAGCCGTGGCATCGGCCGGGAAATAGCCCTGCGCTGCGCGCGTGACGGCGCCAACCTGGTGATTACCGGCAAGACCTCGGACGCACACGCCAAACTGCCTGGAACGATCCATAGCGTCGCATCCGAGGTGGAGCAAGCGGGAGGACAAGCCCTCCCTATCCAGCTGGATGTGCGTGATATCTCGGCGGTACATGCAGCGGTGGAGCGGGGGGCACGGCACTTTGGTGGAGTCGACGTGCTGGTAAACAATGCGAGCGCCATAAGCCTCACTAGTACGTTACAAACCACGACCAAACGCCTCGACCTGATGTGGGACGTAAATATGCGGGCCACGTTCTTCGCTTCCCAGGCCTGCATTCCCTACTTAAAGAATTCCAACAACCCGCATATCTTGACCATGTCGCCCCCGCTGAACATGGAGGCGAAATGGTTCGCGCCGCACGTTGCCTACAGCATCTCGAAGTACGGTATGAGCCTGTGCGCGCACGGCATGGCCCTGGAGTTCGCCGAAGACGGCATAGCCGTGAACTGCCTGTGGCCCCGCACCACCATCGCCACCGCGGCTATTGAATTCAATTTTCCGGAACATGTTCTGCGCGCGTCGCGCCACCCCGCCATCGTCGCCGATGCCGCATACCGTATTCTGACGCGTGACAGCCGAAGCTGCACGGGGAACTTTTTTGTAGATGAAGATGTTTTACGGGAAGCGGGCGAAACCGATTTTGACAAATATGCCGTTACACCCGGTGAACCTTTAATGGCGGATTTTTTCTTACCGAGTCCCGAGTAACCTGTCAACAAACACCCGGGAAAATACATATCACCATACCGATTACAGATTACAAATAGTCCGTACCGACAACATTACTATAAAAACACCAGATAACCTGGAGCAAAGCAGCTATGGAGGAAAACTACATCACACCGCAACAGGCGGTCACGTTACATGGCCTTTTCCAGGAGCGCGTCAGACGCACCCCCGAAGGCGATGCTTATTGCCATTTTGATACGGAAAAGAATGCCTGGGTGACGCTGAGCTGGAGTGATATACGCGACGAGACGGCCCGCTGGCAGACCGCGCTGCAGCACGAGAATCTGGCAGCCGGCGATCGAGTGGCCGTTATGCTGCGCAATTGCCCCCAATGGGTCATTTATGAACAGGCCGCTTTTTCATTGGGACTGGTCCTGGTGCCTATTTTTGCCGAAGATCGGCCCGATAATGTCGCATTTATCATCAATGATGCGCAGGTAAAGGTTCTGCTGTTCGAGAATGGCGAACAATGGCAGAAGCTTAATGCGGTAATAGGACAATTAGACTGCGTACAACGTTTTATCAGCCTTAAAGGGGTTACGGAAAATACCATACCGCGTTTACAGACCGCCGAGTCCTGGCTGCCTGATCACGCCATAATGCAACTTTCCTATTCCTGTCCAAAAGACACCCTTGCAACGATTATGTATACCTCCGGGACCACCGGCAAGCCGAAGGGAGTGATGTTGTCGCATAACAATATCTTCGTTAATGCCCATTCCGGGTTACAGACATTTACGGTTTACCCCGAGGACAGGATGCTGTCATTTCTTCCTCTTTCTCACGCCCTTGAACATACGGCCGGATATGTCATGGCCATGATCGCGGGGGCTTCGGTAGCCTATGCGCGCTCTATCCCCCTGCTCGCGGATGATCTGCAACATATCCGCCCCACCCTGATGATATCGGTACCGCGTATATTCGAGCGAATATACAATGCCATTCATATAAAGCTTCAATCCGCCCCGTCCATACGTCGGAAACTGTTTGAACTGGCGGTAGATATCGGCTGGCAGCGCTTCGAATATCAGCAGGGCCGGGGACCATGGAGCGCAAAACTTCTGTTCTGGCCTGTTTTTAAAGTCCTCGTCGCCAATAAGCTTCTGGACAAACTAGGGGGTAGACTGCGTTTGGCGGTGAGCGGCGGTGCTGCGTTGTCCCCGAAAATCTCCCGGGTATTTATCGCATTGGGATTGCCTTTGACCCAGGGCTACGGGATGACGGAGACCAGCCCGATAGTGACCATTAATCGCGTGGATAACAATATTCCTTCGACCGTAGGTCAACCTTTACCCGGCATCGAGGTTCGTATAGGCAGCCAGGGTTCGCTTTTGGTGAAGGGGCCCTGCAATATGCTTGGCTATTGGAACAACCCGGAAGCAACCGCCGCCATCATCGACAAGGATGGATGGCTCAATACCGGCGATACCGCCACCATCAGCGACAGCGGTCATATCACCATCACCGGACGGTTAAAGGAAATAATCGTTATGTCTAACGGCGAAAAAATCCCGCCGGCAGACATGGAAAACGCCATCCTGCATGACCCGCTGTTCGAACAGATCATGTTATACGGTGACGGCCATCCCTACCTGATCGCATTGGCGGTCCTGAATCCCGATCAGTGGCACATTCTGGCTCAGCAGCTTGGGGTACCGGTAGACGCAAATGAGTCTCTTAACGATGAGCGCGTGGAGCAGGAGGTGCTCCGACGCATAACGGAGCAGAGTAAGGAGTTCCCCGGTTACGCAGTTGTTCGGCGGGTTTTTCTTACACTGGAACCCTGGAGTATCGAGCAGGGACTGATGACGACCACGCTGAAACTGAAACGCGCAAAAGTATGCGCGCATTTCAAGCGCGAGATCGAACATTTATATGAAGGACATTGAGATCGGGGGATTGTATTCCCGACACTGACGAACCGTTTCACCCGCGGCAATGGAAGGCTTTCATGAAACAGTCGCAGGCAGCAGGAACAGGCCGGTATTAAGCCCACTCGTGTTTCCGTCCCATGGAAATAAAGGGAATCCTACCGCCGCCACGAGCTCTCTCCTTCAACGATCGATTTTTTCAGGAAAACAACCGCTTGCGTCCAACCTGAATTAAAACTAGAATTTAAACGAACGTTTGATTGGTGTGGGTAAAGGAGCACCACAATGAACAAAGAGAACCGGAAAAATACCCGTCAGCGCATCCTTGATGCCGCCGAAGAACTGTTCATGCAGCACGGGTTTGAAGGCACTTCCATGCGCATGGTGACCGGCGAAGCGAAAGTCAACCTGGCGGCGGTCAATTACCACTTCGGCAGCAAGGAAGAGTTGATGCAGGCGGTGCTGCGCCGCCGACTGGAGGTCATAAACCAGGAACGGTTGCGCCTACTGGATCAGGCGGAAACAGAAGCCGGCGGGAAACCGCTCAAACCGTCGGTGATCATAGATTGTTTTTTTGGAACATTGCTGCGGATAGCCGCGGACCAGAAGTCCGGCGGAGGAACATTTCTGCGGCTGCTCGGTCGGACGGTCACCGATCCGTCGCACTTTATTCGCACCTTTATGTCGACCGAGTACGCCGACGTGCTGGAGCGCTATAAGCAAGCCATGTTCCGCTCGTTGCCCAACGTGCCGAAGGCGGAAATCGTCTGGCGCTTTCACTTCATGCTTGGCGCGACTTCCTACGCTATTGCCGGCACGGACTCACTACGTCTGGTGACCGACTGGCAAGTGGAGGAAGGCGCTATTGAACAGGACAAACACCTTCTTCCCCGACTGATGTCATTCATGCTTGGCGGACTTCGCGCACCGTTACCGGATCTTGACGATGAATAAAGTGAATCGGCGACGAAATCGACATTGCATTGCCGCAAAACCACACAAACCAATAGTGTTCAGGAGTAAACCATTATGACTACGACTGTAATTCTGCTGTTACTTGCCGCTGTTCTGCTAGTGACCCTAATCGTAGTACGTCCATTGCGACGTGCAGTGCTGAGTGCGCCGTTGTTTTCCGTGTTCAAAAAGATCCTGCCGCCTATGTCCGACACCGAGCGTGAAGCGCTCGAAGCAGGTTCGGTATGGTGGGAAGGCGAACTGTTCTGCGGCAAACCTGATTGGAAGAAACTGCATGCCTATCCCAGGCCCAAGTTGACGGACGAAGAACAGTCATTCCTCGATAATGAGGTAGGGGAGGCCTGCCGTCTTATTGACGACTGGAAAGCCACTCAGACCGACCATGATTTATCACCGGAGGCCTGGCAGTACCTAAAAGACAAAGGTTTCCTGGGCATGATCATCCCAAAAAAATACGGTGGCCTGGAATTCTCCGCCTATGCGCATTCCCAGGTCGTAACCAAACTATCAACCCGTTCCTCGGCATTGGGGGTAACAGTGATGGTACCCAACTCCCTCGGTCCCGCGGAGTTGCTGTTGCATTATGGTACTGAGGAACAGAAAAATCATTTCCTGCCGCGGCTGGCCAAAGGAATTGATATACCCGCGTTCGCACTCACCTCGCCGTGGGCGGGATCTGATGCGGCATCGATTCCCGATGCGGGAATCGTATGCAAAGGGGAATGGCAGGGTAAAGAGGTCATCGGTATGCGTGTCAGTTGGGACAAGCGCTATATTACCCTCGGCCCGTTGTGCACCATACTGGGTTTGGCATTTCGTCTGTATGATCCGGACGGCCTGCTGGGAGACCAGAAGGATGTGGGCATCACCTGCGCCCTGGTACCACATGACCATCCGGGTGTCGATGTCGGCAGACGCCACTTTCCCCTTAATGCGGCCTTTGTCACCGGCCCGACCAGAGGAAAGGATGTATTCATGCCCCTGGATTTCATCATCGGCGGACCGCCGATGGCTGGGCGCGGCTGGCGCATGTTGATGGAATGTCTTGCTGCCGGCCGTTCCATTTCGCTGCCCTCCTCCAACACCGGCATGGCCAAGCTCACCTCCCGCGCCGTCGGCGCCTATGCGCGGGTTCGCAGCCAGTTCAAGATGGCCATCGGCAGGTTCGAGGGAGTGGAAGAGGCACTGACCCGCATCGGCGCCTATACCTACCTGATGGACGCGACACGCATCATGACCGCGGGTGCGGTCGATCTCGGAGAGAAACCCTCGGTCGCCTCGGCGATCGCCAAATATCATGTCACGGAATTGGCGCGCAAGGTGGTCAACGACGGTATGGATGTAATCGGCGGCAAGGGCATCTGCCTCGGGCCTTCCAACTTCCTCGGGCGCGCCTACCAGCAAGCCCCGATCGGCATCACCGTTGAAGGCGCAAACATTCTTACCCGCAGCCTCATCCTGTTCGGACAGGGTGCGGTCCGCTGCCATCCTTATGTATTGAAAGAGATGCAGGCAACCAGAAATCCGGATGCGGCGCAGGGTCTGGAGGATTTTGACGAAGCCCTGTTCGGTCATATCGGATTCACCATACGCAACGGCATACGTACATTCCTGCATGGTCTCACCGGAGGTTTTTTCGTTCGCGTACCTGAAGGAACGGCGCCGGAAGCCAGACGCTACTATCAACAGATCACCCGTCTTTCCGCGGCCTTTGCCTTCCTCGCGGATGTTTCCATGCTGGTACTCGGCGGCAGTCTGAAACGACGGGAGATAATTTCCGCCCGGCTTGGCGATATTCTTGCCCAGATGTACCTGATGTCCGCGGTACTGAAGCGCTACCAGGACGAAGGGCGACAGCAGGCTGACGCGCCCCTGATGCACTGGAATATGATGAACTGCAGATACCTGGCCCAGGAGGCGTTCCAGGGTGTGGCGGCCAATTATCCGAGCAGACTGGTCGGCATGTTCCTGCGTTTCCTGATCTTCCCGTTCGGTCGCCCGTTCAAGGCACAGCCTGACAAGATCGGGCACCAGGTGGCCAAGCTGTTGATCTCACCCTCGGAGACGCGTGACCGTCTTACCGCCGACTGCCATATACCGGAAACTGTCGACGAACCGGTAGGTGCGATTGAGCAGGCGTTTGCCGCTACTATCGCCGCCGAACCGATTGACGCAAAGGTTCGCGAGGCCGAGAGGCGGGGGCTGTTCGAAAACAACCCGGACGCCAACGTGCGCGATATCGCCAACGTAGCCTACCAGCAAGGTGTGGTCAGTGCGGAGGAGCATGAGGTACTGCAACGCCGTGATGAGCTACGCGATATCGTTATCCGTGTGGATGATTTTCCGTTCGACTTCGACGTCGCGACAGCCAACAAACGTAATGTTCCGCCGACTGAAACCGAGATGCCGGGTAGCGCCGTCGGTTAACCTGCGTTGCACACTACGCATGCGGTGAACAAATTAAATGGGAGCTTAAAGTGAAACGATTCAATGTAAATAGGGTTGCCGTACTCGGTGCGGGCGTAATGGGGGCGCAGATCGCGGCCCACCTGGTCAACGCCAATGTCGAAACCATACTGTTCGAACTGCCGGCCAAAGAGGGCGATCCCAACGGCAACGTCAATAAAGCGCTTGCAGGCCTTAAAAAACTGGAACCCGCGCCCATCTCCACTGCGGAGAAGCTCAGTTATATTGAACCGGCAAACTACGATCAGCACCTGGAAAAGCTGCGCACCTGCGACCTGGTTATTGAAGCCATTGCCGAGCGTATGGACTGGAAGTCGGACCTGTACCGCAAGGTCGCGCCGTTCCTGAAAAACGATGCCATATTCGCTACCAACACCTCAGGTCTGTCCATCAACAAACTGGCCGAGGCCTTTCCGGAAGAGTTGCGGCACCGCTTCTGCGGCATCCATTTCTTTAATCCGCCGCGCTACATGTACCTGGTGGAGCTCATTCCCTGTACAGGGACAGATAAGTCGCTTCTCGACCGTCTGGAGACCTTTCTGGTATCAACGGTGGGTAAAGGCGTGGTGCGGGCCAAGGATACGCCCAATTTTATCGCCAACCGTGTAGGCGTGTTCTCCATGCTGGCCACGGTGCACCACGCACAGCGCCTGGGGCTGGGGTTCGATACCGTTGACGCTCTTACCGGGCGCTATCTCGGGCGCCCCAAGAGCGCCACCTTCCGCACCCTTGATGTGGTCGGTCTGGACGTATTCTCGCATGTGGTAAAAACCATGGAGGAGAATCTCGCCGATGATCCCTGGCACAGTTATTTCACTTCTCCCGATTGGATGGACGAACTCATCGAACAGGGGTCGTTGGGTCAGAAAACCCGATGCGGGGTCTACAAAAAGGTGGGCAAGGAGATCCAGGTGCTGGATCTCGCAACCGATACCTACCGCGTTTCGGAAGGTAAGGCCGACAATGAAGTGAAGGATATTCTTCGCGAGCGTGACTGGTCGGCCAAGCTGTCGAAACTGCGTAACAGCAACAACCCCCAGGCCCGGTTCGTATGGTCGATCCTGCGCGACAGCTTCCACTATTGCGCCGTTCACCTGCAGCATATCGCCGATAACGCTCGGGATCTGGATCTTGCCGTACGTTGGGGATTCGGTTGGGATAGCGGCCCGTTTGAGATATGGCAGGCGGCGGGCTGGCAGCAGGTTGCGGAGTGGATCAGTGCCGATATAGCGGCGGGCGAAACCATGGCCGCCGAGCCGCTCCCGGCATGGGTAACCGAGGCCGCGCGTACCGGCGCGCATGACATGCAGGGCTCCTACGCACCTGCGGGCAACGAAATCCAGGCCCGTTCCATGCTTCCCGTATATCAACGCCAGATCTTCCCCGACGCACTTCAGGGCGAAACGCGCGAATACGGTGAAACCGCGTTCGAAACCGACGCGGTACGGTTGTGGCATACGGGCGACGATATCGCCATCCTCAGCTTCAAGACCAAGATGCATGCCATCAGCAATGAGGTCCTCAACGGTGTATTGCACGCGGTAGATGAAGCCGAGGCGAAATTCAGCGCCCTTATTCTGTGGCAGACCGAGCCGCCTTTCTCCGCCGGAGCGCATCTGCTGCAGTTGATGCAGGGCGTGCAGGAGTCGCGGGAGAAGAGCGGCGTTATGGACAAATTCAAGCAGGCAGCGACCCGGGTCAAATACACCGCTGCCGGGGGCGGCAGTGTGGGTGAAATTCTCACCGCCGCCGCGGGCAGCGGACCCCGCGTGGAGGAAGTGGTGGCAAAATTCCAGCAGACCTCGCAGCGCCTGAAGTACGCGCAGATACCCACAATCGCTGCGGTTGACGGCCTGGCTCTAGGCGGCGGCTGCGAGTTCGCCATTCACTGCACGCGCATTGTCGCCACCCTGGAGAGCTATATCGGCCTGGTGGAGGTGGGTGTCGGTCTGCTGCCGGCGGGCGGCGGCTGCAAAGAGATGGCGCAACGTGCCGCTGCGGAAGCGCGCGGTGGTGACATCTTCCCTACCCTGCGCCGCTATTTTGAAACCATTGCCATGGGCAAGGTTGCGAAAAGCGCCGAGATGGCCCGGGAGATGGGTTTCCTCAGGCAGTCGGATCGGATCGTAATGAACCGTCTGGAGTTGTTGCACGTGGCCAAACAGGAGGCGACAGCCATCAACGCCACCAGTTATCGACCACCGTTGCATCAGCGCCGGATACCCGTGGCAGGAAGAACCACTATCGCCACCTTCAAGGCCTCGATGATAAACATGCTTGAGGGCGGGTTCATATCGGAACACGACTACAACATCGGCTGCCGTGTTGCTGAAACCCTGTGCGGCGGTGACGTAGAAGTGGGCAGCATGGTGGATGAGGAATGGCTGCTCGATCTGGAGCGGAGCCACTTCATGGACCTCTTGGCAACCGAAAAGACACAAGCGCGAATCGAGCACATGCTGAAGACCGGCAAACCACTGCGCAACTAGGGTCTGATAACACCATGCGGGAAAACATTCCCGCCCCTAAGGAGACGAACATGAGTAACCAAGTACAAGAAGCCTATATCGTCGCCGCAACGCGCACACCGGTTGGGAAAGCGCGCGGCATGTTTCGCAATACGCGGCCGGATGATCTACTGGCGCACGCGTTGAGCAGCGTTTTACAGCAGGCGCCATCCCTTGATCCAGCCGCTATCGGTGACGTAATCGTCGGCTGCGCCATGCCGGAGGCGGAGCAGGGTATGAATGTGGCACGTATCGCACTGCTGCTGGCCGGCTTACCGGATACCGTACCCGGTTTCACCATAAATCGTTTCTGCTCCTCAGGGCTGCAGGCGGTAGCGCTGGCGGCGGACCGTATTCGCCTGGGAGAGGCGGATGTGATGTTGGCCGCAGGTGTGGAAAGCATGACCATGGTACCGATGATGGGCAACAAGATCGCCTTCAATCCAGCCATCTTCGAAAAGGATGAGAACTACGGCATTGCCTACGGCATGGGCCTTACGGCGGAAAAGGTGGCGGAACGCTGGTCGGTATCCCGTGAAGCGCAGGATGCGTTCGCGCTGCAGAGCCACCAGCGGGCTGTCGCCGCCATCGAAAACGGTGAGTTCGCGGATGAAATCACCCCCTACACCATCCGGGAAAAGGTCCCCGACCTGGGCAACCGTGAAATCAGTCTTCTTGAACACACAGTCTCCAATGACGAAGGCCCGCGCCCCGACACATCGATTGAGGCATTGACCAGGCTAAAAACCGTGTTTGCGCAACAGGGCTCCGTGACGGCGGGAAACAGCTCACAGATGTCGGACGGCGCGGCCGCGGTACTGCTGTGCAGCGAAGCGGCTTTAAAACGCTTCAATCTGACACCTATGGGCAAATTCCTGAGCTTCAGCGTGGCCGGCGTGCCGCCGGAGATCATGGGTATCGGCCCCAAGGAAGCTATTCCGAGGGCCCTGAAACAGCTGGATCTGAGTCTCAACAACATCGACTGGATCGAGCTGAACGAGGCCTTCGCCGCGCAATCCCTTGCGGTCATAAACGATCTCGGCCTGGACCCGGAGAAGGTGAACCCGCTGGGAGGGGCGATCGCTCTTGGGCATCCCCTGGGCGCGACCGGCGCCATCCGTACCGCCACACTGATGCATGGGCTGCGTCGCCGTAAGCAGAAATACGGCATGGTAACCATGTGCATCGGCACCGGCATGGGTGCGGCCGGGGTATTTGAGGCACTCTAGGGTCTGTGACCACCAGTTGGAGTATCGTCGCTGGCGGCAATTTTGTCGTCCGGCAAGGGAGAAGGAGAGAGATTTAGTAATGTGGTTTGTGCGTTGGCTGGACAAATGCCCGAAGCCGTGGCGCACCCATCTGGTGCGTCTCGGTTTCAACCTGCATCCCGCCTACCGTGGGACCGGGGGCCGAATTGAGTATGTTTCCCCGGACCTGACATCCATGCGGGTGCGACTGCCGTTTAGCCGTCGCACTCGCAATCTGGTCGGGTCTATCTTCGGCGGATCCCTGTTCGGCGTCACCGACGGCCCGCATCCCACCCTACTGATAATGGCCCTGGGTCGCGACTACATCATCTGGGACAAGGCCGCTCATATATCTTATAGACGTCCGGCACGAAGCACGCTTTACGCCGATTTCACCATAACGCCGGAGGAAGTTAACGAGGTGCGGGAGATACTGTCCCATCAACCCAAGGTTGACCGGATATACCGCGTTGAACTGAAAGATCATAACGGCGTTACCCACTGCGTGGTAGATCGTACGATTTATATCGCCAATAAGAAGTACCACAAGCAGAAGAACAGCGGCTGACTAATCGCCGACTGACCCAAAACGCCCCGACCCTAAATCCACACCCACGCAATCCTTGCAGCCTCCACACTGAAACCCGCGCTAATCAGAGGCTCTTTAGTATTCAATCAGGCAATAAAAAGCGCTAACCTATCCTGTAAGCAGTCTTCACAGGAGAGGAGCATATGGAAAAAGCTATCGAGATTTTTAAGAATGCGTTGGAACTTGAGGTCCAGGCCGAATTTTTTTATGAAAAGGCGGCGGAAATAACCGATAACGATGAGTCTCGTATGGTTTTTCTGGAACTCGCAGACATGGAAGGCGGCCACGCCCGTCACATCGCCAGGCGTTTCAAGGATACCGGTTTAGGCAAACTGTTCGATGCCGATGCCTGGCTGGACGAGCTGGAATCCGAAACGGGTAAACTGCCTATCGAAGTGGATAGCATGATCGCCAACGGCGACATGCATGCGGTTCTGGATTTCGCCATCAAAATGGAAATTACCGCGAGAGACAACTATCAAAACCTGTCTGAAATATTTACCGACAGCGAAGACAAGGCCTATTGCGCCGACCTAGCGAAAGAGGAACAAGAACATATCAATGCCCTGACCCAGCTACGCCGTTCTCTCGACATGGATCCGGACGAACGACCGGATCTGTAATCATCCGTTAAACCACAACCGGGCGTGGCATGCGACACGTGCCGCGCCCTTTTTCTTCCTCTATGTTTCGGGAGTCCGGAAGTGCGCATCGTCTCTTTTAACGTCAACGGCATCCGTGCCCGTCCGCACCAGTTGCAAGCCCTCCGCGATATCTATTCTCCGCATATCATCGGTCTGCAGGAAACCAAGGTGCAGGATCCCGAGTTCCCCTTGGCGGTAATCGGTGAATTGGGCTACCAGGCCAGCTTCTATGGACAGAAAAGCCACTACGGTGTGGCATTGTTATCTGCGCTGGCACCGACCACCGTAAGAAACGGTCTACCCGGCGAACAGGCAGATGCCCAGCGCCGACTTATCACCGGAATCTATCAGACCCCGAAGGGAGAGACTCTAACCGTAATCAACGGCTACTTCCCCCAGGGCGAAAGTCGCAATCACCCGATTAAATTTCCGCACAAGCGCCGCTTCTATGCGGAGCTTCTCGAGTTGCTAAGGAGTGGGCATTCGCCCCAAGAAAATCTTCTGCTGATCGGGGACATGAATGTAGCACCCCTTGATCAGGACATCGGTATCGGCGCCGATAATGCCAAGCGCTGGCTCCAGAGCGGCAAATGCAGCTTCCTTCCGGAGGAACGGGAATGGTTACAGGCGCTTCAGAACTGGGGGCTGCAGGACTGTTTTCGTGCTATACACCCGGACAGCGACGACCAGTTCAGCTGGTTTGACTACCGTAGCCGGGGCTTCGAACAAACCCCCCGCCGGGGGCTGCGTATCGACCTGCTGCTGGCCACCGGCAGCCTCATGGAGAGGATCCGGGATGCCGGCATTGCCTACGACATCCGTGCCATGACAAAACCGTCGGACCACTGCCCCATCTGGGTTGATCTGGATATCTGATAAAGACCGGCTACAACGAAGAGAATAGCGCGGAGTCTCCCGATCCGGGAGTGTTTGCGGGAAAACTTCACCAAACAGACTAGAGCTCGATACCGCAGAACGTCACACGTTTACAAGACTCGTGCTTGAACCACTCCAGACATTGCCGAAAATCGTTGAACGCAATCGGACTATAGAGATGATCCTGCCAGCTCATCCAGATCCCGAGTACTCTTTTCTGCGGTGAAAATTTGACCCGTCCATTGTCATTGATAGCTCCCTTGATGCGGTACTGAACTATCATATTTATAGTTTCCGTGGGCCTGTTGAAATAAACCTTGGTTAAAAATTCAATACAGTTTAATAAAATACTTTTAATTCCCATCCTTCCGTGAACGAATTCACAATTCACGCAGAATCCGAGCTACGCGCAAGCGGACACAACACGACCCTGGCGTCGGACAAACGCCCACTGATCGAACAGTTATTTGGAAAACCTGGAACTCTCACCCGCCGAGTCGGACAAGCGGAGTAGTTCCATCTCCTTGCAGACATCCAGGGCCGTCAGCTGATTAAAACTCTCCTGGTCGAAGGTAATCGCTCCACCGCATAACTCGTACCAGGCAAAGCCCTCGGTCCAACCGGAGTGACTGTAGCTGCCCTGTCGATTCCGGGGTATACAGTAGAGTTCCCCGGGAAGCGCCAACAGATTGTAGTTTCTCTCCTTGTGGTGCAGTTCCTCAATGAAAGTCCAGGCCTCGGAGATCCTCTGAAAACGGCGACAGTCCACCGGGTACGGCAGGTCCCCGCCATTGTGTTCCCATATATCCGCGGTGATCGGAAGCGGATCCTCCCGGACCGACATCTGGAAATGGAGATGGTTTACAGAGGCGTTGGCACCGTAGCTGTTATACGCAAAGCCGATTCCAGGCACTCTCGCGCCGAGTTGTTCGGTAATGATCCACAGGTATTCCAGCCAGGACCTGTCGAGAAGTTGTGGCCGAGAAAGCGTGCGCTCCGGAACCAACAGCCCGTGCAGAGGGACGAACGGATACTTGTTGTAAAAAATGGTCGAGGTTCGCCCTGACAGTTCACCCTCCCATAGGATCTCTTTAGCGAGAAAGGGCTTGTTGAAATGAAACGCCTCCCGGTCGAAAGGAAGACTTATTCCGTCGATCTCAACAGTGCTGGTCCGGGCTGGCCGAAAGGAGCGCAGTTGATTGAACTGAACCTCCCAGGGTCCCACCTGACGGTACTGAGGGGGATGGATGTTTTCGAATCCCAGCATTATCAACCAGCGGAACACCTCCAGATCATCCTCAGGAATATCCGGGTTACACCCCCCGGCACTTACGGTGCATTGTCCGATCTCCTGTGCCAGCTTATTGAACTTCGATTCCAGTGCGGCCGCGAGACTCTGGAATATATTCTGGTCAAATACCGCGTTGGCCAGCACCAGAATAAACACCCCGACTTCGTCGCTACTCTGTAACAACTCCTTGAGCCCCTGCTCAAAACGCTCTCGCAGATGCTCGTCGGAGGAGAAAAGGTCCGGGTCTTTTATCATGGTGTTATTCCAGCAGCCGCCCTACGATCAGTCACAACAACCGCCATCATCTCCACTCTTGCCACGTTTGAAAAAGTGCCGCAGAGGTTTGATCCCGGTTATCAGCAATATACTCAGGCTGAGCCAGGCGACAGGGGTCGGCGTCTCGCTCCCCTCTCCTCCCGCGCTCGCCATTCCGGCGAGGATATCAAATCCAAAGGACGCAACCGTAAAATCCAGCATCAGCCCCAGCAATACCGAAATCCCGGCGACACCCACCAGGTACGCGGCCAGGGCCCGGCCTCCCAGTTCCTTGCGTATCAGAACGATACTCGCCAGGTTGCTGGCCGGACCCGCCAGCAGAAACACCAACACCGTACCGGGGGATACTCCCGCGTAAAGCATGGCGTGAGCCAGCGGTGTGCTGGCCGTGGCGCAGACATACATGGGCACCGAGATCAGCAGTATCAACACCATGGCAAGGAGACCGCTGCCCCATGCCGCGAGCAGATTCGGGGGCGCCAGCGTAACCACCGCCCCGGCGGCCACAATACCTATGGCCAACCACAATGCGAGATCGTCCAGAAGATCGGAAAAGGCGTAGCCGAGACCGTCAAACGAACGCCGCCAGATACCCTGACCCTCATCCGCCGGGCCTTCACTATCGGTGCAGTTACAGCATGTTTCAGAGTCGCACGAGGGCTGTATCACGGTGGGTAGAGCCTCCCCGCTCTCCAGACTTCCGTTCCCGGTACGCCCCACTAACAGACCGGCGCTGATCGCCGACAGGATGGCCGCCAGCGGTCGCAGCAGCGCCATGACCGGACCCAGCAACACCCAGGACAGGGCAATGGAATCCACGCCGGTCTCGGGAGTGGCAATCAGAAACGAGGTGGTGGAGGCAGGGGACGCGCCGGAACGCTTCAGGGAAAAAGCCGCCGGCAAAGTACCGCAGGAACAGAGGGGCAACGGGGCCCCTACCAAAGCCGCTCTGACAACCGCGCCCAGGCCGGAGCCGCCCAATGCCCGTCCCACCGTTTTCATCGGCAGCCAGGCGTGGATCAAACCGGCGGCAACCAGGCCGAGCAACAGCCAGGGGGCCGATATCAGGGCGATATGCAGGGTGTTTTCCAACAGCGCGATCATTTTAAAAGGCGGTATCGGGAGCGCCGACCCCTCACTCCCCTTTTTCCTTGTGCTTCGGCTCCGGGTCCGGCACCGGGTCAACGCCACCCTCATGGAACGGGTGACAACGGGAGATCCGCTTGATTCCGAGCCAGAGACCCCGCAGTGCCCCGTGTTTCTCTATAGCCTCCTGGGTATAGGCGGAGCAGGTGGGATAGTAGCGGCAGTTGTTGCCGAGGAAGGGGCTGACCAGATAACTGTAACCCCTGACCAGCCGGATCAGCAGCCGCTTCACGAATCCGCCTCCTCGGGCACCCTGCGACGCAAGACCCCGTTCAGGACGGTTGAAAGCAGATAGCTGATGCCCGCAATTAGAATAATGGTGGCTCCCGCCGGGAGATCCGGCTGATAGGAGACCGCCAGTCCGGCCGAGGTAAACAACATCCCCAGGACCACCGCCAGCAACATAATCCGGCTCATGGAATGGACGTACTGGATGGCAATCGCCGCGGGCAGGGTCAGCAGGGCGAGCACCAGGATCAGGCCCACTACCTGTATCAGCAGCACCACGGTGAGCGCCACCATACACAGGAGCAGAAGATAGAAAAAGGTGACCGGCACCCCCCGCAGGCGGGCAAACTCCTCGTCAAAGGAGACCGCCATGAATTGACGGTAGAAGACCAGCACGGTGCCCACAACGATCCCATCCATGGCGGCCATGGACCATATGTCCCGCTGTTGCACCATGAGGATATTTCCGAAGAGATAACTCATCAGGTTGACGTTGTAGCCCGGTGTGCGGGAGATAAAAAGGATACCGATGGCCATGCCCACCGCCCACAGGGCACTGATCAAAGTATCCTCCTGCTCCCGCCAACGCAGGCTTATCCAGCCGATAAGCATGGCGGCCACGAGCGCCGCAGCCAGTGCGCCGGCAACGGGACTGGCACCGTAAAACAGCGCTATCCCCATACCGCCCAGGACCGCATGGGAAATACCCCCGGCAAGAAAACCCACGCGCTTGACCACTACGTAGCTGCCCATGACACCGCAGCCGATACTGGCCAGCACCCCCGCAATCAGGGCGTACTGGAGAAAGCTGTAGTGAAGAAGCGCGTCCAGAAATCCACTCATGTCCGTGACTCACTCATGCAGATGCTCGACCATACGAACATCCATGCCGTAAAGCTCATTGATAACCTTGCCGTTCACGGCCGAAGTCTGGTGACACATCAGAGTTCTGGCAAGACAGGCCACTCTGCTCACATAGCGGGATATAAATCCCACGTCATGGGAAACCACGATGATGGTCATACGCTGTCTAAGACTCTGCAACAGATCAAATATGTCACTCTCCACCCGCAGATCGATATTGGCTGTGGGCTCATCCAGGATCAGGATACGCGGCTGACCGGCAAGGGCCCTAGCCACCAGCACCCGCTGCAGTTGCCCGCCCGAGAGGGTGGAGAGACGGCGTGCGGCCAGATCCGCCACTTCGGTCTCCCGCATGACGCGCTCGGCAATTTGCCTGTCCTCTCGCCGGTATCCGCCGCAAACCCCACTGCTGCCGAGTCGCCCCAAAAGTACCGTATCTCTTACGGTGATGGGGAAATCACGACGGAACTCCGGGTACTGTGGGACATAACCGATCTGGCGACGCACCTCCAGGGGAGGCCGGCCCAACACCCGTACCTCACCGGCCAGGGGCTGCAGCAAACCCATTATGATCTTTAACAGGGTGCTTTTGCCGCCGGCGTTGGGTCCGACCACCCCGAGAAACTCCCCCTCCGCCACATCCAGGTCGATGCCCTCCAGCACCAGGGGACCGCCGTAGGAGAAGCTGATCCCGCGCAGGGAAATGATCGGGGCCTCGGTCACCGGTTTGCCTCCGCGATCGCCTCGGCGACCCGCCGCAGGTTGTCCGGATAGTCCTGCGCCAGGGGGTCGATACTCACTACCTTGCCGCCGATAGCATCGGCCAGCGCCTGCGCCTGCTTGTGACTGAACTGCTGTTGTACGAATATGACCCTGACTCCCTTGTTTTGCGCCTCCTCTATCAGGCGCGCCAGGGTCTGCGCGCCGGGTTCCTTGCCGGCGCTCTCAATCGGAATCTGACGCAGGTTGTAGGCATCGGCGAAATATCCCCAGGAGGGATGAAATACCATGAAATCCCTGTGCCTCAACCCCTTCAGACGATCGCGTATATCCTGGTCCAGTTGCTCAAGCTCCGCTAATAAACGGGCGAGGTTTCCTTCATAGACAGCGCGGTTTTCCGGGTCCAGGGCGATCAGCCTTTGGCTGAGCCTGGCACAAAGAATCTTCACCAGGTCCGGGCTCAGCCAGATATGGGGATCGGAACCGTTCACCTCATGGGCGGAGCCCTGGTGGTCAAAGTCATGATGATGGCCTCCGGCGGGCTCTATCTGTCGCAACCGCACCCCGTCCCTGGCGTCCAGCACCTCCAGTCCGGAATTTACGGAACGGATACGATCCATCCATACGTTTTCGAACGGGACGCCGATACGGTAGTAGAGATCCGCCTCGGCCAACCCTGCCATCTGCCGCGGTGAAGGTTCATAGGTGGCCGGATTCCGGCCGGGACCTACCATCACCCTGACCTCCACCTGCTCCCCCGCGAGACGCTCCACCAGATTCTTCTGCGGCAGGATACTCACATACAGAAGCAGCCGCTTCTCACCGGCAACCGCGGTACCGGCCAGAAACAGAACAAGTAACGATGAAATGAAACTACGAACGGTAATAGATAGCATCTGTATATTCCCAGCCCCCGTCCCGGGACGGTTGTTCCGTGCCGCATACGGCGTCTCTTCCCGAGACCCCTTCTATTCCAGGCAGCTCCCGGTACAATCCGGAACCTGAGCACAATTGCCGCCGCCGGTAATCACAAGACAGGTTCCCAGTATAATTGGAGCCGGAGAGAACTTATACAACCTTGTAGGAGCCCCGGAGTTTACCCCTAAGGAACCCCTGATCGGCAACATATGAGCAACGGCAGTCTGACACTCTACCCCATAGACCCCAGGGTAAATCTGGCAACGGTTTCCCAACTGGTACACCATCTCGCTCACATCGGATTACTGGGTGATCCCCTGGACGAGGCGGCCGTCGTCTTCCGCGTCGGTGAGCGTTTTTTGCAGCTGATCAGTTTTCTCGGCTGCTCTCCCTATCTCCAACTTGATCCGCCTGCGGACGGTGGTGACGATTTCTGCCACCTCGCCATCCTCGGACCCTTTGCCACACCCAGGCTGCTATACGGCGAAGATACCCGCCCTCCTCGCTGCCCCTCCTGTGGGGCCGCCATGAGAGCGTGGAGAGAAGAGATAAGCAGCGGTAACGTCGGCTGCCGGGAGTGCGGAACCCGTCACCCGCTGGAGCGTATCGAGTGGCGCAAGCACGCCGGTTATGGTCGCCTGTTCGTGGAAATCCGAAACATCTTTCCCGGGGAAGCGGTACCGGTGGATGAGCTGCTGACTCGCCTGCAGGACCTGGGGTGCGGGGAGTGGGGTTATTTCTACCGCCGGTGATATCCGGAAACCCTCGGTCTCCTTTACCATTCAACCGTTTGCATAACCCTGATCTTCGCGCTGATGATCAGCTCAGCACGCAGCAGCGGTTCTTACCCTGCTCCTTGGCCTGATAGAGAGCCTTGTCCGCCCGTTTAAAGACGGTCTTCGGCATGTCCCCTGCGTGAAACTCACTCATACCGCAGGAGATGGTCAGAGTTATCCGCTTTCCTTCCGAATGAAACGGGCTGGACTCCACCGCCTTACGGATCTCCTCCGCCACCCGGGATACCTCTTCCAACCGGGATCCGGCGAAAAGCATAACGAATTCCTCCCCCCCGTAACGGGCGACGAAATCGGTTTTACGCAGCCGTTTCTTCAACAGTTGCCCGATGACCCGCAACGCCTTGTCCCCCGCTTGATGGCCGAAACGATCATTGATCTGCTTGAAATCATCCAGATCCCAGACCGACAACACCAGCGGTGTCTGGAAACGCTGCCAGCGGGAGAACTCCTCGGCCAGACGGTCTTCATAGGCCTTGCGGTTAGGCAGGCCTGTCACCGCGTCCAGGGTGGAGCGGGCATGGGCCTCCAGCACCTTCTTGCGCAGAGTGTCGGTCTCCTGCTCCACCTCCATCAGCCGCTGACGCAGCGCCTCTTCGTTCTGCTGCGACTCCTGGAAACGCTGTTCCGACACCTGCAGATGTTCATCCATGTGTCTGCGGATCTTATCGATATAAACGGCCACCTCCGTCTGCAGCTGGCGCAGATCCTCCGCCCCACGGACACTGTTTTCGATCTCACCGACCTGTTGCTTGACCGCCTTGTCCAGGTCTCGCCCGCTCTGCAGCGAAGCCTCGTTCAGATTACGTCCAGTCAGTACATATTTATCCAGCTCTTTGAGACGTGCGGTCAGATCCGCCAGGAAGGTTTCCGTAGCCTGCATCTCATGCTGGAGTTCACCGAGAAGGGTTGAAACGATACGGGTCAGGTCCCTGACCACGGCCTCCACCGCCTCGGGGGGGGCCTGCTCACCGAGCCTGCCCTCCAAAGCCGCGATATCCTGTTTCAACTGCTGCGGCCAATTCAGTTTTGTCAGCAGCACCAGCAGGTGCTTCAGAGACCCCGCCGTCTCCGCTCCGCTATCCGCGCTCTTTGCCGGGGCTCCGCCCTCCATTCCCAGGATGCGCCCAAAAAAACCGGGCTTCCCTTCCTTGTTCCCCATGTCGTGATCGCGATCCCTGGCCAATAACCGTAACAGCTCATCTATCTTTTCATCCGTCGCCGCGGACGGATCGGCCGAGAGCTCCTTGGCGATCCGCTTCAATCGCCCGGCGTCTCTACCGGTGAGATTGGAACGACCGAGCAGACGCTGAAACAGATCAGGCCCGCGGTCCGCTTCTTCCCGCGGCTTCTTTTTGACCGGAGTGTCGTCACGGGCCCGAAGCAGTGCCTCAGAGAAGTTGGAGAGTTGTTGCTGGATCCCCTTGTCCACCAGCCCCTTCCGCATCACGTTGCGGATATTCTCCAGATGCAGATCAAGCCGGGGATCTAGGCCGCTGGTGGCCAGAGTCAGGCGCACGATGGCGCGGCAGAGCTGTTGTTCGTTCTTCTTGTGGTCAGCCTCCTGCTCATCCTGCTTCTGCAGCAGGCTCATGTATTTGTTTTTCCAGTCGCTCTCGGTCGCCACCCCTCTTTCCCCCTACGCGGCCAGGTTGACATCCCTTGGAATCACGACATCTATGCCGATGGGCAAGTGGTCCGAGAGGGGATAATCAACCACACGCGGATTACGTATTTCCAGTGACTCGGAAACCAGTATATGGTCAATCTTGCGCATGGGGCGCCAGCTGGGAAAGGTGCTTTTTTCGCAGGAGGGTTCCTGCAACCCTGCCCGTGCCATCAAATACCGCATCTCCCTGGAATCACAACCGCAGTTGAGATCCCCCATGACGATGGCGTGGGTATACTCCTGCAGTCGTTCGCCGATATAGGCCACCTGACGCATGCGCGCCCTTCTCCCCAGAGCCAGGTGCATGATACAGACCGCCACGCCATCCCCATGTCCGTAGTGCGCGAGAATGGCGCCACGCCCCGGCAATCCCGGCAATCTATGTTCGCTGACGCTCCGCGGCCGCTGTCGGCTCAACAGGCCGTTGCTGTGTTGGGCCAGCTTGCCCAGACTGCGATTGACCTGCTGAAACCAGTAGGGAAACCCGGCCCGGTGGGCCAGGTACTCGGTCTGATCCACGAATCCGCTGCGCAGACTGCCGGAATCCACCTCCTGTAATCCCACCAGGTCATAGTCCCTGAGCAGCGTGGCGATCCGGTTAAGATTGAGCAGCCGCTCCCGATGCGGCAGTACGTGTTTCCAGCTCTGCGTCAGGTAATGACGATAGTGCTGGGTATCAACACCCGCCTGGATGTTGTAACTCAGCACCCGCAGTGTTTGCGAAGCGGTTTCCGTCACCTTTCCCATACCCCTTCCCGGCCGTTTCTGGTTGAAGGGCTCATTTTGAAGCCTGCGCGGTCTTCTCCCGCTCCACCGTCGTCATCAGGTATTCGACCAGCTGCATGGTCATGGCCGGGTTCAGCCCGGTAGTCACATACTTGCCGTCCACGGCTACAGCGGGCACCCTGCGCGCATCAAAACGTTCTGCGAGAATCAGCGCCCTTCTGATCTGCATATCCACCGCAAAAGAGGCCATGGCATCGCGGTAGGCTTGGGTATCGATACCCTGTTCCCCAAGAAACTTCTCCATCCGTTCGGGGGTATCCAACGCTTGATGTTGGTCATGTATGGCGTGAAAAATCTTTTCATGAATCCCCCGGTCCGCCTTCATCAGCTCCAGGGCATAATAGGTCTTGGCATGCATCTTAACGTCAGGGCGATCGGAGACAGCCGGCACGCGCATAAAATCCACGTTCTCAGGCTTGCGCTTCAGCCACTCCTGCAAATGCGGCTCCAAAGCGTTGCAGCCGCCACACCCGTACCAGAAAAACTCCATAACCTGGATACGGCCCCCTTCACCGCCCGGCTGCGGAGGTATCACCGACGAATAGTGCAGATCTTCTTCAAACTGGGGGGTCGCACCCAGCAACAGGGGGGGGAAAAGCAGCGAAAGAAGGAGCAGGGTCTTCTTCATATAGTCACCTCATGGAAGGTTTACGGCACGCAGGCGCATAATCTTGAGTCTAACCGGAAATCGGCCTTTCCGGCGACCCGTCTCAAAGCCATTTCGACCCCGGGGAAGCAGCGGGGTTCAAACAATGCAGGCGGCTACCCTCTAAAACAGAAAAGGGCGGCCGTAGGGCCGCCCTTTTCTGGCATTGAAAACAAAATCCAAGATGAGTATCAGTGCAGACCCTGAACGTATTGGGCCACCTCGGCGATTTCCTTGTCGGTCATGTTCGCTGCCACGCCCTGCATCATCTTCTGGGCGTCGTTGGTGCGCTTTTTGTC
This sequence comes from Sedimenticolaceae bacterium, assembly GCA_050291465.1. Taxonomy (GTDB): domain Bacteria; phylum Pseudomonadota; class Gammaproteobacteria; order Chromatiales; family Chromatiaceae; genus CBFDBF01. Next base: position 107,026 of record JBNKJV010000001.1, read on the forward strand.
CCGGAAATCCTTCAACGCCTTCTCCACATAGGCCGCGTGCTGACCACCGATGCGGGGGAAATTGGCCGCGGGATTGCCTGACCCTTTGGGCCCGTGGCAGGCCATGCAGGCAGCGACACCGGAGATGCTGTTGCCGGCACGGTAGATCTTCTCGCCCTTCTTAACCTGGTCAGGAGCGGCCGCACCGCCGTTCTGGGTCTGGCTGCTGAAATAGGCCGCCAGATCCTCGATATCCTGCTCGCTGGCAATCAGCTTCGCCTGAGGTGTCATGGTGGGGTCCGTGCGCTGGTCGGCCCGGAAAGCGAGCAGCTGCTTCTTGATATATTCCGGGTGCTGACCGGCCAGTTTCGGCCAGATCGGCATCAAGCTGTTGCCGTCCATACCGTGACAGGCCGCGCAAACGGCTGATTTCGCCTTACCCGCTTCCGCGTCACCGGCGGCCTGAACACCGCCCGCCGCGAAGACCGTTACTACTGAAACTGCTACTAGCCATCTGCTCATGGTCAAACCCGCTTTTGTTAACCGATTAATCCGCGAAAAAACCGTGAATGTATACCAGAATGACGACCGCCGGGTCAAATCGGATTGGCATCGGAGCCCCGTATGACGGGACAATCCACTTCGACGGAGCATCCCGACTTACCCGAAAAGAATCGATACCCCCAGCAACAGGGGGGTGATTATAGCCACCGCTACGTTGGCCCCCAGATACTGGGGGGCGCTGCCGATCTCCTTCCCGTACTTGACCGCGCCGTAATAGGAGTAGAACGCCAACGGCATGGGCAGGAGCGCGATCAGGCTCAAGGGTGGAAAATACCCGCCCAGAACGGCCAGAGCGATCACCGCGATAGTGGCCAGGACGAACAGCCCGTAGACCATATTGCTGTTTCTCACTCCATATACGATCGGAAAGTGTTTCCTTCCCACCTCGGAGTCGGCCTGGATATCCGGGTATTGATTAAGCAGCAGCAGGTTATTTACCAGAAAAAACGGGATCGCCGCGACGATCCAGGACAGAGGCGTAACGGCCCCCTCCAGAGCGTACTGGGTACCCACCACCATCAGGAAACCGAAACCGGCGCCGGGAGCGATCAGGCACAGATAGGGCTGCCGGTTTATCCAGTTCGAATAGGTCACCATCAACAACAACCCCACAATGCCGATGGGTACGATCCCCGGCCCCTGTTTCCAGAGAAAAAACACCCCGATAACAAACGTCGCCGCCGTGGATACCAGACCGACGGTAAACACCGCCTGCTCCTCCTCCGGATGCTGTGGTAGAGCACCGCTACCCCCGCTGAACGGTGTCCTCACGGTGGAAAGATCGAGTCCGCTGCGGAAATCGAAATACTCATTCAGGGTATTCACGGCGATGTGGGCCAGCAGGGCTCCAAGCAACGCCAGAACCAGCAACAGCGGCTCCAGATCCGCCGGTCCGGCCACTACGGTACTCATGCCGGCAAACACGCACACCGGCGTCAACATCAGGAAAGGGGGCCTCATGGTCTGGATTACCGCTTTTGTATTCATTTTTTAAACCATCTCCTCCATCTTACCTACGAGCCGACTCTCCATGCCCGGAAAAGAACATATTACATGTCCTGTTCACCTTCGGCATGCAAAAAACCACTCGGACGATTTCACCAGCCACAGCCGGCAGGGGTGTCTTGGCTCGACTGACCAGCGTTCCGACCCGCCGACTCGGATATTGACTTTCACTACCGTCGCCTGTTCTATTGGCCGGCAATGCGTATCTACATGCAAACCTCTCACTCGCCGGAGCAACCCCTCCGTTTCTATCAGCTGCAGATCCAGAAGGACCTACTCGGCGGCTGGATACTGGTACGGGAATCAGGGGTGCAGGGGATGCGCGGGCAGGTCAAAACCGAACACTTTGACCAGCGCGAAGAGGCGGAACGTCGCCTGATCCAGTTCCGGGACCAGCAGACAAAACGGGGTTATCGGGTGATGTTCCGGGAAGGGGCACAACTGGACTCCGATTAGGGGTTGTATCTGCGGTCCGTGCCCGTTACCCCCGCTATACCTTTCTGGAAGGGGGAAGAGCTGGATCCCGTTCTCCTCCGGGACGACTACAGCAAAGATGGCGGGCGCAGCCCGCCCTACTGACAACTAATTATCTCCCCGGAAGCGACATGCCGGGCTTGACGGTGATAAATCGGAACGGCGCCTCCATCAGACCCGCTCGGGTTTCTATCAGGACCTTGGCCTCCCACTCCATGGCGTCCCGGACACACACCGGCAGCATACCGTCACCGGCGAACCGGCTATCCCCTTCCACGTTCAGTTTGGTGCGGTTGAATCCCATATTCATATCGGTTCCCTGAAAATCCACCTGTACCGCGGAGGCGTCGATACCCTCCAGTTGCGCCACAATCCGCAACGGTCTTACCACCGGGATGGTACGGGGCTCGATACTGAACCGCACCTTCCCCCCGTCCGGGAAGGTTACCGCGCAGGGGCCGGCCCTGAGATCGCAATCCGGATTCAAAGGCGCCCTGACGGAGACAGGGGGGTAAAGCAGAGGATAGGCCTTATACAGAGCGACACCGGCCAAGGCCACAAACAGCAGGCCGATCACTCCCCATAAAACCGCATTGGATCTGTTCAACGGACACCTCGAATTCCAGCGGCGCGGATCTAAAAGATAGAGCGCATTCTACCCTATCGTTTCCGAGAGTGTGCCCTATAAGCCGGGCCACACCCGCCACTGCATTCTATAGGTTGCCCGCGGTCGCCACATCCCTGTCCGTTCGTGACATTCGATCTTCCCTGATCATCACATAAGGCCATGGCCCAGGCCACCCTCTCGACCTTCGGTCTCACCTTGTCCCTGGGCAAACGCCGCTCCGGCCATCCCTGGCCTCCCGCGGCATAAGTACATCCCTGTACAAAAAAAACCCCCGGGGTTACCGGGGGTTTTCTGGCCGATTTTCGGCAGATCCGTCCGCGATTACTGGGACAGGACCCACTTGACCAGGGTGCGGGCCTCGTCGGCGCTTACCATGGCTTCGTTAGGCGGCATGGCCGGCAGAGTGGTTTCCCAGTTTCCGTCTCCGCCCTTCAGTACCTTTTCCACCAACATATCTTCAGCCGCAGCGTCGCCCTTGTATTTGGCGGCGACGTCTTTATACAGCGGCCCAAGGGGTGCCGCACCCGGGGTGGCCGGCTGGTGGCAGGCCATACAACCCTTGGCGGTTGCCAGAGCTTCATCAGCAGTCGCACTGCCGACAACGCCCAGAGAGAGCAGGGCACCGCCCGCAATCATCGCGATAGCTTTCATCTTCATATTAGAGTTCCTCATGTTAACGCGTTGCTTGGCGCCCGGTATTGGACGAATCCACCAGGCAATTCAAAATCAGAGGCGTGATATTAACACTTACCGCCCTTCAAACTCTGACAAATTGTCAATCAAAATTAACAATGCCTGCCAAAATTTCATTTCTGGGGTGAGCCCGTTTCCGCACCCTCTATCGCCGTTCGCCGCAGCGGCCCGTGCCCCGGCAGGGCATCCTGTATCCGTCGTCTAAACTCCTGAAAAGAAGGAGGTTTAGGAAAACAAAACAGATGACTCCCACAGTCACAATCGCTTGCTCCAAATCCGGGAAAGGGCCGTGTCGCACCCGTTTCCTCTCCGATCAACCTACTCCAAGTATGTTCCCTCTTAGCTGAATCGCAGCTGAACCAGATCTCCCGCAGCTCGGAAACGGCCCGAAGATAGTCGATATGCCAGTGAGGACGGATTGCCGTCCGCCGATGATGTCTGCAGCGCGCCGCCACCCCGCCCGGGCCGAAAGCGCTACCGATATAGAGGTACCAGCCGGGCCGGACCTCCAACTCCCCCAGGCGTCCGGCCCGGATGCGGGCCGGTTCCCGCACCTCAAGCACCAGGACATAGGTGCCGGGGCAGTCGGCCAGTTGCGGGGCTGAGTCGACATTATCCCGGTTTTCCCTCACAGCCGGCATCAACCACCCAGCGCAAGAATCTTATTCCTGAAGATGCGGAACACATCCACGCAGAGACCCCATGCTCACGCCTTACGGTAGAGTTCCGCCCCGGCCTCGGTAAACTCCCTGGCCTTGTCCGCCATCCCCTCCTGCAACGCCTGCTGTGCGTCTCCAATCCCCTTGGTGCGGGCATACTCCCTGACGTCCTGGGTGATACGCATGGAACAGAAATGGGGACCGCACATGGAACAGAAATGGGCCACCTTGGCCGAATCCTGAGGCATGGTCTGGTCGTGAAACTCCCGCGCCCGCTCGGGATCGAGGCCCAGGTTGAACTGATCCTCCCAACGGAACTCGAACCGGGCCTTGGACATGGCGTTGTCCTGCAGCTGGGCACCGGGGAACCCCTTCGCCAGGTCAGAGGCGTGGGCGGCGATACGGTAGGCGATGATACCTTCGCGCACATCGTGTTTATTGGGCAGCCCCAGATGCTCCTTGGGGGTGACGTAGCAGAGCATGGCGGTACCGTACCAGCCGATCTGGGCGGCACCTATGCCGGAACTGAAGTGGTCATAGCCGGGCGAAATATCGGTAACCAGGGGACCGAGGGTATAAAACGGGGCCTCATGACAGTCCTGCAGTTCCTTGGTCATGTTCTCTTTGATCATCTGCATGGGTACATGACCCGGCCCTTCGATCATGGTCTGGATATCGTGTTCCCAGGCTATCCGGGTCAGCTCTCCCAGGGTCTCTAGCTCGCCGAACTGGGCGGCGTCGTTGGCGTCTGCCAGGGAACCGGGGCGCAGGCCGTCGCCGAGGGAGAAGGCCACATCATAGGCCTTCATGATTTCGCAGATCTCTTCGAAATGGGTATAGAGAAAATTCTCCTGATGATGAGCCAGGCACCATTTGGCCAGGATGGAGCCTCCACGGGAGACGATGCCGGTCACCCGGTCGGCGGTGAGGGGTACGTGGCGCAGCAGCAAGCCCGCATGGATGGTAAAGTAATCCACGCCCTGTTCGGCCTGCTCGATGAGGGTGTCCCGCATGATCTCCCAGCTGAGCTCTTCCGCCTTGCCATCCACCTTCTCCAGCGCCTGGTAGATAGGAACGGTACCAATGGGTACCGGAGAGTTGCGCAGGATCCACTCCCGGGTCTCATGGATGTTTTTACCGGTGGAGAGGTCCATCAGGGTATCGCCGCCCCAGCGACAGGACCAGACCAGCTTCTCCACCTCCTCGGCGATGGAGGATGTAACGACGGAATTGCCGATGTTGGTGTTGATCTTCACCCGGAAATTACGCCCGATAATCATCGGCTCGAGCTCGGGGTGATTGATATTGGCCGGAATGAGGGCACGGCCGGCGGCGATTTCCCGGCGCACGAACTCCGGGGTGACCTCTTCCGGGATATTTGAGCCGAAAGCCTGCCCGGGGTGTTGACGCAGCAGCCTGGCATAGCGGGGGTCTTCCCGCAGCTCCTGCAGCCGGCAGTTTTCCCGTATGGCTACAAACTCCATCTCCGGGGTCACGACCCCTTTACGCGCGTAATGCATCTGGGTCACGTTGCAGCCGCCCCGTGCCCGGCGCGGCGCCCGAATATGTTCGAACCGGAGTGAGGCCAGGGCCGGATCGGCGGCCCGCTGGCGACCGTACTCGGAACTGGGGCCCTGCAGCTGCTCCGTATCCCCCCGCTCCTCGATCCAACCGCCGCGCAGATCGGGCATCCCTTTCAGCAGATCGATGCTCGCTTCCGGATCGGTGTAAGGACCGGAGGTGTCGTAAACCGGGATGGGGGGATTCTCCTCCACCCCGAAACTGGCGGGTGTATCGTGCTGGTGGATCTCCCGCAGGGGGACACGGATATCAGGCCGTGAACCCTGCACATGGATCTTGCGCGAATTGGGATAGGGCTTGACCACTTCCTCCGACAGCTGAAGGGTCTTTTTGAGAAAATCTTCTGGAATGGCACTCATGCTCGGTACTCCCTGAACCTGTTATAGCCAGGCTCAAGCTCATTGGCTGCTGGACGGGGCAGGAAGCGGAAACACCTGTCTGGACAGGTCTGTTGCAGCTTCCCTCCGCCGGAATTACCCGGTTCAGGTTCAAAGGGTATATCTCAGCCCGCATCCCCTTTTTCCAACCTCGACCGTTGCAAGGGAAAAAAGTCCGGTGGGGCACCCCCAGCTCCTGGCCCTTTCGGGGCCGGGCGGAACAGATCCAAAGTAAAGGATGGACCGGCCCTTTTCAAGTTCCGGCAACCACTCCTCTTGCCTGGAAAAGCCAAAATCCGTAGGCTTACCGACCACGTTACAGGATTTGGGGAGCAGAAATGATCGCAGACAGCCTGGCCAGAGCCCGCTACAACATGGTGGAGCAGCAGATACGCCCTTGGGACGTAGCGGACAAAAAGGTACTTCAGGTACTCTCCGACTCCCGCCGCGATGAATTCGTGCCGGAAGCCTATCGGCAGCTCGCCTACGCCGATACCGAGATCCCGATCGGTGCCGGCCAGTACATGATGGCGCCCAAACTAGAGGCAAGGCTGCTTCAGTCTCTGCAGATCGATCCCGAAGACGACATATTCGAAATCGGTACCGGCAGCGGCTTTCTCACCGCCTGTCTGGCGCAGCTGGGTAACCGGGTGACCAGTGTGGAGATCCACCCGGAGCTGGCTGCACAGGCGCAGCAGCGCCTGGAAAGGGCGGGTATTTCCAACGTCTCGGTGCGAAGCGGCGACGGCCTGGGGAATCCGGCGGAAGACGGCCCTTTCGATGTAATTGCCGTTACCGGCTCCCTGCCCTATCCAGAGGAGGACCTGCAGCGCTGGCTCTCCATCGGCGGACGTCTGTTCGTGGTTATCGGCCGGGCCCCGGCCATGGAAGCTACCCTGATCACCCGGGTTAGCGAGGAGATGTGGCGGACAGAGGTGCTGTTCGAAACCGTATTGGCACCTTTGGAACAACCCGATACAACGAAAGTATTCCGATTCTAGCCGGTAGGAGCGGCGCAATGCGCCGCGATACATCCAGGGCCCGTTGTTACAGGTATTCCTCCAGGAGGGCGAGCAATCGCTCCATGGCGCCGCGGTTCTGTTCCACCACACCGCGCCCGTTTTCTCCGATACGGGAGCGTTCGCTGGCATCCATCAGCCAGGCGCCCATGACGCCTGCCAGATCCTCGGCATCCGCCACCCGACAGGCCGCCTCCTGATCCAGCAGCAGTTGACTGATGGCGGCAAAATTGAACATGTGAGGCCCGAACGCCACAGGCTTGCCCAGTGCCGCCGGCTCCATGACGTTGTGTCCGCCCCGCTTAATCAGGCTTCCTCCCACAAATGCGGCATCGGCAGCTGCCAGAAACAGGGTGAGTTCCCCCATGGTGTCACCGACAAACACCGCCGTATCGGCATGGGCCCGCTCACCATCGGAACGCCGGACGGTTCCGAACCCCTCCTGCCGGCACAGTTCCACCACACGATCGAACCTCTCCGGGTGACGGGGGACGATAACCAACAGGGTGTCAGGCAGGGATTCCCGGATCTTGCGGTGGGCGGCAAGCACCTGCGTCTCCTCTCCCTCGTGGGTACTGGCCGCTACCCACACCGGCCGCCCGCCCCACTCCTGACGCAGCACCTCGGCCTGCTCCTGGAGACTGGCCGGCAGATGGATATCAAACTTGATGCTGCCGGTAATGGTTACCCTGGCCGCTGGCACCCCCAGGTCCATAAAGCGCTCCGCATCCGCCCGGCCCTGGGCGGCCAATAGGTCGATCCGCCCCATGGTCTCGCGGGCAAACGCCCCCAGTTTGGCGTAACCCCTGGCCGATTTCTCGGACAGCCGGGCATTCCCGAGAATAGTTCGAATCCCCCTGCCGCCACATATGGCTAGCAGATTCGGCCAGATCTCGGTCTCCACCATCAATAGTAACCGGGGAGAGGTTCGCTTCAGGAATCCGTTGATTGCAAACGGGAGATCATAGGGAAAATAGACATGGTGTACGGCGGTATCAAAAAGCTTCACCACCCGCTCGGAACCGGTGGGGGTGGTGGTGGTGATCACGATGGGCATGTTGGGATGAAGGGCGATCAACCTTCGCACTAACGGTTCCACCGCCTGCACCTCACCCACCGACACCGCATGGATCCAGATGCTTTCGGTGATATGGAAAGAGGGGAAAATACCGAAGCGTTCCGCCCAGCGCTTCCTATATGCGGGGGCACGCAAGCTGCGCCAGAGCAGTCGCAACAGAATCACCGGCAGGAACAGATAGAAAAGAATGGTATAGAGTCGCCGCATTCAGGTTATTACGTCAGCTAACGTGAGAACCTCTGATCAATTCCGGGGCTGTGAAAACGGGCCCTAAGCCGGGAACAGCTCTTCCTCCACCGCAGCGCAAAGGGCATGAGCAAATACGATGTGCTGTTCCTGAATAATACCCGCAATCCTGCCCACCGCCTTAACTGAATAATCCGCGAACTGCGCCGCCTGCCCGCCATCCCCGCCGGTGAAGAGGATGGAAGCGATCCCCATTTCCCGGCACTTCTCCAGGGCGAGGATGATGTTTCTGGAGTTGCCGGAGGTGGAGATCGCGAGAAAGACGTCGCCTTTGGACATCTTCGCCGCTACCTGGCGCTGAAAAATGGCATCGTACCCGTAGTCGTTGCCGATCGCGGTAAGGACTGAGCTGTCCACCGTTAACGCCTCCGCCGGCAGCGGCCCCCGATCACGGGCAAGACGGCAGACGAACTCCGCCGCTAAATGCTGGGCGTCCGCCGCCGATCCGCCATTTCCGGCGATATAGAGGCGGCCGCCCTTGCGGTAAGCCTCCACCAGGTGCGATACCGCGGCGTCGAATACCGCCAGGTCCTCTTGCCGTTCAAGAAAATCCTGTTTGGCCCGGATGGAATCCTCCAGGGTCTTTTTCAAGAGTTGTGCGTATTTCATAGTTTCAGCGTCTGATGATTCGGGATCAGGATCATGGTTGATTATGCTTGGCCTTGCTTCAGCTTACGCAGAACCGCTTCCAACATTTTAACATTAGACATGAGGTGTTCCGGATTTATGGTCCCCACAATCATGCTGCTTACCCCCGGCTGCGAAAAGACGAAGCGCAGGGATTCCTCCACATCCCCGGCCCCGCTCACGTGGCCGCTGCGCAGTCCCTTTTTTATCAAAACCCCCTTACCTTGTTCCGCCGCAGCCGCAAGCACAGGCAACTCGTCCGGATAATTCGGATGACAGGTGACCATCACCACATCCATCTCGGCCACTGTCCGCAAGCCGCCCTCAAGGGTCTTGGTGGACATACCGTGAGCGCGAATCAATCCCTGTTCCTTCAACTCGCGCAGGGCATCGACCGCCCCCTCTTGCTGCAGAATCCGCAGATCGTCGCCGTCCGAGTGAATCAGAACCACGTCGATATAATCGGTATTCAGGGTCCGCAGGCTCTCTTTCACCACCCGTTGAGTGGTCTCGAAGGAGAAATCAAAACGGGAACCGCCGGAATCGAAAAACTCCCCGACCTTGGAGACGATGACCCACTGTTCCCGTGATCCCGGCAACAGCTTACCCAGCCGCTCCTGACTGGTCCCGTAGGCGGGGGCGGTATCGATCAGATTTATTCCCAGATCCAGCGACAACTCCAGCAGGCCGCGCACCACCCGGTCGTCCGGGATATCGAATCCCTGAGGGTATTTGACCTGCTGATTACGGCCGAACTTCACCGTGCCCAGTCCCAGAGGGCTGACGGCCATGCCGGTGCCGCCCAAGGGTCTCAACTCCAGCATTGCACCTCCTCCCAGGGAAACCGGGCCAGAGGCGGCCGTTGCAGGCTCGCCAGGGGGGTGGTGTCACTGGCGCCGGACAGTACCCCCTCTGCCTGGAACCGGGACAACACCTCCTGTGCCAATCTGGGTGCAAAGGCCAGTTTGGTGGGCCAGACCGTAACCACCCCCCGCTCGCTCCTGACATAAAAGCTGTCAGGTCGCCGGCCTCCGGAGGTCTTATGCTCGGCCCGGTCGATCCGCATCGAGGCCCAGGCCACCCGGGAGATATCAATCCAGGGCAGCAGCGCCCGCAACTCGCTTTTGGCGGTGGCGATCTGTTCCCGTTCACTGCGCTCCACGCCGCTCTCCGCCAGTTGACCGCCGATATACCAGACCGATTCCTCCTGCTCCCCGGCGGGATAACTGGTGACCGTGATACGTGGCGTGGTACTGCTGCCCAGGCAGTGGCCGTAGAGCAGGGGCAACCTTCCCCGGGCCATCACCATATGCAGGGGGCGGCGCTGCATCTCAGGACCGGCTCTGCCCAGTTGGGCCAACAACGTCTGGTTCCCGGCCCCGGCGGCCAGTATCAGCCGTTTGGCCTGGAGCCTGACCCCTCCGTCCAGGGTAAGAACGGCGCCTGTCCCGGCATCGTCCACTGCAAGGATGGCCTTCTCCCCATCGATCCGGTAACAGTGCTCCCCCTGTTGCCGTACCAGTTCAGCAATCAGGGAGGCGGTATCGAGCACCGGTTCGTCCAGTCGGTAGAGTCTGCCCTCGAACCCCTGGTCCCGGAACGGAAACGGCAGATCGGCGTCCGCAACCGGCTGCATGCGGCTGCGCATAGCCTTGCTGGCGAAGAAACCGGCCATCCGGGAGATGATGTTGTGGGTGGACCAGAGGTATTGGTGATCGGAAAGCACCCGTACCGTTTCCAGGTTCAGTTCGCCGGTTCCCGCCAGGCACTCCCGCCACAGGCGGGGCATATCGCCGATGGCCGTTGCCGACTCGCTGAGGTTACCGGTAAGGGCGTATTTCGTACCCCCGTGGATGATCCCCTGGGAGGCGATGGTCTGTATCCCCCCCAGCGCCCCGGTCTCCAGCAGCACCGCGGAGAATCCCGCGTTACGCAATCGCGCCAGAAGCCAGAGTCCTGCTATACCACCACCGAAAATGGCGATATCAACCACGGCCTGACGCGTTGCGCTCTGAGTTCCCAAATTATTTCGGCGCCGCCGGATTCTCACCCCGCCCTATGGCGTAATAACGGAACCCGCTGTTGGTCAGATAGGCCGGGTCGTAGATGTTCCTGCCGTCAAAGATAACCGGCTCGGTAAGCAGGGACTTCATCTTGGTGAAATCGGGGCTGCGGAACATCTTCCACTCCGTCAGGATCACCAGGGCGTCCGCGCCCTGCAGCGCCTCCTCCGGGGACCCGCATAAGACCAGATCGTCTCGCTCCCCATAGATCCGGCGCGCCTCCTCCCCGGCCTCCGGATCATAGGCCCTGACCCCGGCGCCGACGTCCCACAGGGCTTCCATCAGGACCCGGCTGGGGGCCTCGCGCATATCGTCGGTATTGGGCTTGAACGCCAGTCCCCACAGGGCGAAAGTCCTGCCTTTCAGCTCTCCCTGATAGTGCTCACGGAGCTTCCGGAACAGCACCTGTTTCTGGTTGTCGTTCACCTCGTCCACCGCCTGCAGGATCCTGGCCTGGTAGTCGTGGCGCCGGGCCACATGTTCCAAGGCCTTTACATCCTTCGGAAAACAGGAGCCTCCATAACCGATCCCGGGATAGATGAAGTGATAGCCGATACGGGGATCGGAACCGATGCCGATACGCACCTGTTCTATATCCGCCCCCACCTTCTCGGCGATATTGGCCAGTTCGTTCATGAAAGTGATTTTGGTGGCCAGCATGGCATTGGCGGCATACTTGGTGAGTTCCGCCGAGCGTATATCCATGACGACGAAGCGGTCATGATTGCGGTTAAAGGGTGAATAGAGCTCCCGTAACAGCTCCGTGGTGCGCGGATTATCGGTACCGACCACGATGCGGTCCGGTTTCATGAAATCATCTATGGCATCCCCCTCCTTGAGGAATTCAGGATTGGAAACCACATCGAACTCGATATTGCCTTTTCCGCACTCTTCCAGCCTGGCATGCACCGCCGCCCGCACCTGATCGGCGGTCCCCACCGGCACCGTGGATTTGGTGGTGACGATCTTATAACCCTCCATGTGCTCACCGATGCTCTTCGCCACCGCAAGTACATGCTGCAGGTCGGCGGAACCGTCTTCATCCGGCGGGGTTCCGACCGCAATGAACTGAAACAGGCCGTGGGCGACACCCTGTGCGATATCAGTGGTAAAGGTCAGGCGTCCGGCTTCATGATTACTACGTATCAAGGGCTCCAGACCCGGCTCGAAGATCGGGATCCTGCCGTCATTCAGCATATCGATCTTGTTCTGATCGATATCCACGCACACCACGTCATTACCCACCTCTGCGAGGCAGGCGCCGGTTACCAGGCCCACATAGCCGGAGCCGAAGATAGTTACTTTCATAGTTTTTGTTCTGACCCGAAGTTATAGATCCATTAACAGGACGGATTTATACCGTAAATACCAAAGCCGCTTAACGCCCGTAGGCGCAAAACCGCATTACTCCTTGCCGGAAGAATCCCCGGCGCGGATATCGCTGATCAGGGTAGTGGTGGAACAGCTTTCCACATACTCCATCACCTTGACCTCTCCGCCCGCCTCCCGGACACAACGGGCTCCCGGGATTTTATCGGGATCGTTATCGCCGCCCTTGACCAGAAAGTCCGGCTTCAGGCTGCAGATCATCCGCTCCGGCGTGTCCTCCGCAAAGGGCACGACCCAGTCCACGCAGCCGAGGGCGGCCAGCACCATCATACGCCGTTCCAGACTATTGACCGGCCGATCCGGCCCCTTCAGCCGGCGCACCGTTTCGTCCACGTTGACCGCCACCACCAATCTATCTCCCAGGCGACTGGCCTGCTCCAGGTAAGTGACATGACCGGCGTGCAGTATATCGAAACAACCGTTGGTAAAAACCACCGTCTCTCCCCGGGCGCGGGCGGTATCCAGCGCGGAGCTGAGCTGCTCCTCGGAGACGATGCCCCGGTGTATCACCTCCTGTTCCGCCAGGGCCCGACGTATTTCATCCCTGGAAGCGGTGGCGGTTCCCAGCTTCCCGACCACGATCCCGGCCGCGACGTTGGATACCTGGGTCGCCGCCTCCAGGGGCATGCCACCCGCCAGCGCCGCCGCCAGCACCGAGATGACGGTATCACCGGCACCGGTTACGTCGAACACCTCCCGCGCATGGGTGGGAAGATGGCGCGGTTCCTTACCCTGTTCCAGTAGGGTCATACCCTGCTCCCCGCGCGTGATCAACAGCGCCTGGAGATTACATGTCTGCATCAAGGCGTGGCCCCGTTCCACGATCTCCTGGTCGCTCTCACACCTACCGACCACGGCCTCGAACTCGGTGAGATTGGGGGTGATCAGGGTCGCGCCGCTGTACTTCTTGAAATCCGTGCCCTTCGGATCCACCAGCACCGCCTTGCCCGCCTTCCGTGCCAGGCTGATGAGTTCCTCGACCCGACGCAGGGTCCCTTTGCCGTAATCGGAGAGCAGCACCAGATCGCAGGTGGGCAGCTGGACACCGAACTGCGCCAACATGTCGGAGCCGTTCAATCCCGGGAAACCGTCCTCGAAATCAAGCCGGATAAGTTGCTGATGACGACTGATGATGCGTAGCTTGGTAATGGTGGGATACCTTTCGATGCGCTCGAAACGGCAATCCACACCCCGGTCCTGCAGGCTCTTCTCCAGTACCAGCGACATCTCGTCGTCGCCGGTCATACCGATAAGCACCGCGCCGGCACCCAGGGCGGTGATGTTCAGCGCTACGTTACCGGCGCCCCCCGGGCGACTCTCCTCGTCCTCCACCCGCACCACGGGCACCGGCGCCTCCGGCGAGATGCGATTGGTGCCGCCATGCCAGTAACGATCGAGCATGACGTCCCCCACCACGAGGACCCTGACGGCGCTGAAATCGGGAAGCTCTTTCATAGGTCAATACGGACGGTTATCCAAAGTTCGCATCCTAACATATAAGGAGTATGAGCTGAGCAGACATACCGGGCTCACGGCTAAACAATTGCCCGGATCTTTTCCGCGTCACCGGAGGACAACCCCGCCGCATCCAGATAGGCGGCGAGAAACCGTTCCCGTCCAAAGTGCTCATAGAAAACCAGGTGTTCCCGCCGCCGAAACAGGTGTTGAAAATTGCGTCGGCGCTCACCCACGGAGAGAGGCCGCCGCGAGAAGCGCATATCCGCCACATCGATAAGCCCCAGATCGCCGTTCTCCAGCAGCAGCACATTACCGAGATGCAGGGAACGGAAGTAGATCCCTTTGGCATGCAGCAGGGCGATATACCCGGCCAGTTTCTCCAGAAGATCGGACCTGTCGGGTTGCGACCGCAACAGATCCGCCAGGGCATCCCCCCGCAGCAGCCGGTAGATGATGCCGTGGCGACGTATGGCATGGCAGTAAAACACCTGCTCCACCGTAACGGTGCTGATACCCCGCTGCCGCAACCGTTCCGTATTGCGCCGGAAACGAAGGGAATAGGGGTAGATCATAGCCAGAGAGAACCACCGCTTTATCCGGAACAGCTTGATAATCCGGCCGTCCGGCCGCAGCAGCACCTTTACCCCGAACGCATCCCGCTCCAGCTCTCTGGCGCTGTCCACAAGTTCCCGATACTCCTTGCCCGTCAGCAGCTTCACTGGATGGCTCTCTGTTTGCTCATTCCGCCGTCGGTAGCGGCCGCGGTGGACGACGCCCGAGATGGCGTGCCACCTGACGGAACAGACGCGCTGCATCGCCGGGTTTTCTGTCGTTCCCCAGGTAGTGGCAGATAAAGCGCATGCGGTCGTACCTGCTCAGCAACGAAACCGCAACGCGTGCCAGTCCGGAGAGATCCACAATCACCCCCCGCCGGCGACGCAACCGCATGGAGGAGGCACGGGGGGCGTCGATCCAGACCGGGGTATAACGATCGCCTTCCTTGCGGATAAGGATGTTGCGCCATTTCAGGTCATGATGAAAAAACCTGTTTTCATGTGCGGTGCGCAACTGCTTCACCAGTGTTTGTGAGATCTGTTCATAGACACGCCTTTTCTCCTGTTGCGGCATTCCGCTCCAGATCTCGGTGGCGAAAGAACGCAGCTCCGGGGCATTCGGAACCTCACGGGTTACCAGAAAGGTCGCGATCAACATCCCCAGTATGCGCCGTTCCCCGAACGCCACTACATCCAGGGTGGGAATCCCGAGTTCCTGCAGTCGCCGGTAGGCCCAGGTCTCCACCGCGGACTTGCCGGGGCGCATCCAGAACTCCAGCCAGAACTTCTTCGGATAGACATAGCGCTTGAAAAACACCACCGAGCCGTCCCCGAGCAGGGTTCGATAGCACTTGGTGGCGGGGGAGGTGGACATCCGTTTGTCACCCACCACCCGGGTCCAGTCCCGGTCCTCCGCTATGCCGATGGCGGCAAGCCGTTCCTTCCAGGCCGGTTCGACCCGGAACCTGCTGCCATGCACAACCTGAACCGACCGGGAAAGGGTAATCATGGGAGAGTGGCGCGCCGGTTCAGTCCCGCTTTCTCAGCACATAGGTGCGCCACATGGCAAAACCCGGAATAAAGTCCGTATGGCCCAGGATCTCGAATCCCGCCTGTCGGAACTCGTTTTCCACAACGGCACGCTCGAGCACGAAGCGGTTCTGGTAGGCCTTGGCCGGTCGCCGCGCTTCCAACCGCATGCGGCGCCATGCCTTGTAGTTGCCGTCCACCCAGAGTGAGAGGCAGACCGAGTCGCGGGTTACGCGATGAAACTCCCGGTAGATCCGCATGCGGTCCTCCGCCTCGCCGATGTGGTGCAGCAGCCGCATGCAGAAGATGTTTTCCACGGCACCGTCGGGCAGGTCTATATCGAAAGCGGAGGTCTGAAACAGTTTAAAGCGATCGCGAATCTCAGCCGGATGACTCTGGTCCGCTACCGCCACCATATTCTCGCTGTTGTCCGCCGCGTAGAGCTCCCGTTCCGGATCTTCCGCCAGCATCTCCCAGAAGCGCCCGGCACCGCACGGCAGATCGAGGATCGACTTCGGGTTACCCGCTATTTGCAAGGCATGGCGAGCCATGCGGTGCTCCCACCAATTTGAGATGCGGCGCGCGAGCCCTGCCCGATGCTTCGCGTGATAAGCCTGGGCGTGCTCCGGGGAGTACTTCTCGGAAAATTGCAGTTTAGGCGCCTGTCTGGTCAAGTCGACCTCCAAAAATGCTGTAGCGGCCGCGGGACAATCCCGCGCGGGCCGTTATGCTAGCCGATTTGGGAGGAAAAATCCCGATTCCCCCTTACCCCTCCGGGACGAACCGGATCGGACCCCGCTCAGGCATAGGGGGACGGATCACCCCGGCTGGGGCGGGTCCGGAAACGGCGATGGACCCACAGGTACTGGTCCGGGTACCGTCGCACCCAGCGTTCGATAATATGGTTGATCCGCTGGGTATCCGCCTCGATGTCACCGGAGGGAAAATCCTCCAGAGCCGGCTCCAGAATCAGATCGTAGCCGTCGCCGTCTTCCCGACGTACCGCACAGTAAGGAACCACCGCGGCCCCCGTCAGCTTCGCCAGCCGGGCGGTGGCGGAGTTGGTGGAGGCGATCTGATCGAAGAATTTCACGAACACCGCCTCCTTGCGGGAGGTGTTCTGATCCTGCGCATACCAGACCACCTTGTTCTGCCTGAGGAGCCGGATCATCTCCCGCACATTGTCCCGCCGCACCGATTTCTCCGTCCATCGCATCCGCCGCTCATAGATAAACCGGTCAATGGCCGGATCGTCATGGGGCCGATACATGAAATAGGTCGGATTAAACAACGACAACATTGTCGCCCCCATCTCCAGACTGGTGAAATGGGCGGACAGAGCGATTACACCCCGCCCCTTCGCCAGGGCCGCCTGCAGATGCTCCAGCCCCTGGATATGCGCCAACCCCCGAAGCTGCGGTTCTCCGGCCCACCACAACCAGACACTCTCCAGCATACCCATACCCAGCGCCCGGAAGTGTCGGCGCAACAGCCCGCGCCGCTCGCTCTCCTCAAGTTCCGGAAAACAGAGTTCCAGATTCCGTCCGGCGATTCGCCTCCGGCCTCCGGCTACATGAAACAACACCCATCCGAACCCTCTCCCGAGCGCCAATACCGCGGGATAGGGAAGTAAGGCAAGCAAACGCAGCACCCCGAGACCGAGCAGCAACGGCCAGGATCTCACCGCCTCTAGAACTGACCCCTTTACTTCCGAACGCCTGTCCATCCGCCCCCCGGGTTTATCCGCCTTCACCTGTATCCTCAAATCCGCCAAGAATTTCCATTTTTTATTATTCCATAGTTAAATACATTATCAGAGACCGCCCGCGCATTATCTTCTCCATAAATAACAGACAGTTATGAGTATCAATCAAATCATCTACGTCCTCTCCACCAATTATGCCGGATCCCATTTTTTGGTACTGCAACTGGCGGCACACAGCAAATGCATATCGGTGGGCGAACTGCATCGTTTTGATCCGAAATCGGCCCGGCGTAAACAAGCCTGCCACATCTGTACAACCGATGAAGAGTGCCCGCTTTTTCAAGGCCTTTATGGTCAGCCGGTCGAAAATCTCCACCCGGCTCTCATGGATAACGTGAGCAGATCATTTCCGGAAATCGACACCTTGATCGATAATTCAAAAAAGACCGTCTGGGCGAAAAAATTTCTTGATCTTCCGGGCGTTCAACAGAAATACATTCACCTTATCAGAGACCCTCGGGCACTGGCTCGACGCTGGATGATGAATTACGATACCCGCGCGGAAAAAAACAAGGTCCGGCGACTGATCGCCCGCCGCTGCTGGCCCAAGACCTGGAATATTCTTACCGGTAGCGAAGCAAATGTATATGCCTGGAAATGGGTACACCAGAACAGACTCATCACCGACTTCCTGAGCGGGAATGGACTTGATCACAGGCTGGTCACCTATCACGATCTGGTTTTCAAACCGGACGAGGTCTTGCGGGATATCATGATCTGGGCCGGGCATGAATATGAGCCGAAGCAGAAGGAATACTGGAAATTCACCCATCACGGTTCCCAGAAGCCGCAATACATGAAACCACCCGAGGAAGGTGATAAGCGCTTCGACCAGCGCTGGAAGGACTATCTTGATAACGAGACTCAAGAAGAGATACTCGGCCATACGGCCATAAACAACTACCTCGCTTCCATAAATCTCTCTTTAACGGATGCCGGGATTGTCCCCCGTTAAACCGTTCATAGTATTTAAATCTTTCGCTGGATAGATAGGATGCCCGGGATCGACATATGAAATACCAGATCGTCTGTTTTGACTGCGGAAGTATCGTGAATGGGTTCAGGGACTGGTACCAGAACGGCCAATGCTGTCCGAAGTGCGGTTCCATATACGCCGATATTCGCTATACAGCCACAAGGGACGATTTTCTTTCCGCCCTTGACGGCAAGCCGCCCGCGGGAAAGGGCATCTGGCGTTATTTCGATTTCCTGCCTTTGAACAGTCTCAGTAACTCGGTGACAGCCGGAGAAGGTTGTGTCGCGGTTGAGCGCTGGCCGTTTCTGGAAGAAATCGCCGGGAAAACGGGCCTGGATATCAAGGTATACGCCCATCGTCATGACAACAACCCCGCGACGGGAACCTTTAAGGATCTTGCCGGAGCGGCAATCGGCAGTGTTCTGAAGGAAACGGATATCCGCTCGTACGTCGTTGCCACCACCGGAAACATCGGCGTGGCCCTTTCAAGATATCTGGCTGATGCCGGCGTTTCCCTGCACGTATTCGTGCCTGAGACCAGCTCGTCATTGCACGATGCCGAAATAAGTTGTTTCGGGCAAAAGGTGTTCAGGGTACGTGGTGATTATTCGGCCGCCAAAAAAATGGCCGCCGCGTTCGCGGAAAAGTACAAAATACCCTTGTCTCCGAACAGCTACGACCCGATACGCATAGAGGCAAAGAAGACCATCGCCTACGAATGGTATCGCCAGCTGGATGATTTCCCTACCGTCTATATTCAGGCCCTTAGCGGCGGCACCGGGCCTCTGGGCATAGCGAAGGGATGCAGCGATCTTACGGAAATGGGGCTGATAGACGCCGCCCCCCGATTTCTGATGGTTCAATCGGATTGCTGCAACCCGATGGAGATTTCCTGGAACTCCGCCAAACAGTCCGGCTTCAAGGACGGCTGGGAAAACGACTACTCCGTCGTCAGCAATCCGGCAACCACCATCTCGACTCTGGCCACCGGAAACCCCATGCTATATCCGCTTGTCGCCAGGCTGGCAAAAACCAGCGGCGGCGAAATAACCTCCTATCCGGAATCATCGATTACGGACATAGCCCGTCTGGTGGCATATGAGGTTGCGGTACGTATCGGCCCCGCGGCCGCAATCGGCGTCGGCGGCTTTTTCAAGGCCCTGAACAACGGATATCTGAGAGACGGCGATCGAATCGTTATCGCCATTGGAGAAGGGATAAGACGTTCCCCGGAATTTATGGAAAGCCTCACCTATACGTCCGATACGGTGTCGGACCTGTCGGATTGTTATGTGGTCTCCAGACCCGACTATGGCGCGATGTTGCGGGAACGGATCGCCTCTTTACATAGCCTCCCCCTTTAATCCCGGAACCCAGACCATCTCCCATGGCCGACATAAAAATTAGTGGCAATACCCTTAATCTGGCAAAAGACCATTGGGAGGAGGTTGTCGAACACACCAACTCTTTTTGCAGAATTATTCTTGTCGGCATTATACGGGCGGAAAAATCCCCGCTCGCACAGAAGCTTGGGGAGATTCTATCCGGTTCCGGAACCGAGAGGAAAAACGCGATAAGGGAGTTGTTTCTCCAGGTCAAGGGTGACTACGCTCTGGTCATCGAGGAAGAGAAGGCCGTTTCTCTGTTTCTTGGTTATTCCTGCCCCCAGTTTTATATGCTGACCGACCAGGAAAACGGCCTCCTATTAACACAGAACGAAGCAACCGCCACACAGGACGGGTTTGACCAGGAAAGACTGTTTCTACGATACACCAGCAAGCAGGGTCTGTTTATCCCCAAGGGGATCGGAAAGACCGTATCCGATTATCTGCTCCCTGGCATGGCGTTAATCTTTGACAAGGAAAATAGGGAATACGAACAGACCTGGATCATTGAAATAGGGGATTTCTGCACCAGGGATGACCATGAAAATCTGGCCGGGGAGATCGCCGACGCCTTTGTCGACGAATTGGAATCCTTCAGGTTTCTCGAGGGGGACTTGAAATTAGAGTTGTCTTCCGGCGTTGACTCGGCTTTGTTGCTGGCCGCCGCCCATGCTTCCGGCATCGACATACAACCGGTCAATTACAGGCCTTGTATACGCTCCGGAGAAAGCGCCGGCGCAAAAAGGATGGCAGACCACTTCAATCTGCCTCTGACGATGCTGTATCGTGGTCCCGGCAGCGCGGACAATATTTTTACGCCGGATACGGACATAACAGACTATTTAAATAAAATGGAGCCTCTTCTGAAATCCGGCTCCGCAATGTTTATATTGGATAACGTATCACTGCTATCCGCTTATGAATTCGGCTTCCATAACGCGCTTCAGGGCTCCTCATATCCTACCGCGTTATGCATCGCGCATTATACCTCCTACCCAAAACACAAATCGTTCTTCAGCAAAAAGTTCATCCCGAACGTCAACCACGAAAAGCGGCATTTCTTTTCGATTGACTATACGAAATCCAGGATCAACCGCGATGATTACGAAGATGTCTGGGGAATAGGCGACAAGTATCCGTTCATCGACTCCTATTACTGGGAGTTCCTTAACCCCTGCTTTACCGGAACCTCAAAAAGCAGCTCGATGCACCACATATTGACCGAACTTATCGACACCGATGACGCCCTGTTAACACAGGGTTTGCGCTCCCGGGGCTATTCCATCATCGACAAGATTCTTCTCGACCCGAACACCCGGACGGCACTTTCCAGCCCCTCAGCCCACTGGGCGTCGAAGCTGATGAAGCTGATAGTCTTTATCCATAATAATTGCTGGGCGACCTCGAAGACCTTCAACTATAGACAGGCCGGCCTTATGAGCGAATTTCAGGCGGGTCTAAGTTCAAATATCCTTACCCGCCTTCTCAATGTGCAGATTGATGACAAATTGGTCAATTACCCGAAGTGGCACATATTCCGTGCGTTTGAACTGCTCGCCGGGAAAAGCTTCTTCGAGATCTCCTACGCCTCAGGTGATCTTTCCTTTGCCCGCTCCGAGCTTTTGAAGAAGATCCGATACAAACTTTCCGGTGCCGACTCGGAAAGGCCGACTTTAATAGAAAACAAGTCCGTCTGGAAATTTATAAAGGACAAACACCTGGAGAGTACGCATGGTTCTATCCTGGAAACGCATGCATTGAGTTCAAAACTGGAATCGACGGAAGCCGCAAGGAACCCGGCCCTTTCCAAGGGCACCAGGTTCTGGTATCTCAACAACATACTCAACATTTCCAGCCTGAAAACCGGTTAACGGCGCCAGGCTGTCGGACCAGGGAACCGGAACGGATGGATTGTCCGGCGCCCACCAGAAGCAAAGCAACCGGCTTCAGTCCTCGCCGATACGCTGAAATACCACTAATGAGTGAGGGCGGTTGTCACTGGATTCCGGCGACCATTCCTTCTCCGGCTGCAATAATTTAACAATCGAGAACCCATACTTCTGGATATTCTTCAACCAGGATCTGGGGTAACTCCCCCTGTTAAAACTCACATTTGCAAGCACTATATACTTGCTTGTAATCCGACATAGGTGTTTTTCAATATTACAGGACGGTGATGTATGCTCAATAGATATTCCGTGGGTATAAATGATATCAAATTGCCTGTCCGGAACAGTCGGCAGATACTCTTCAAAGGAGAGCCAGCTACAGGCAACCTCATCCGCCAGCTCCGGAAAATATTTCTTCATCGCCTCTTCACAGGACTTGTTTACATCCACACCATATAAGTCGCCAATCCCTTTCTTGTGCAACTCGTTCAGGTGCCTTCCCACATTGCAACCCAGGTCGAGTATCCTGATTTGCTTCTCCTCCCCGGCTCTGCGTATTACTTCATCAATGAGCGGCATGCTCGTCGGCGAAAGATCGACGTATAACGACATCCCCCTCTTACCGAATTCACCCCGCGAACCCCAGTATTTCGCACCCTTTGCGCTCTCCTTGCCCAGCTTTATTACTCTATAGAGGGCGAATAAAACCGGATTGGAGTTAATAAACTTCTTAAACTTGTTGTATTTCGGATTAATGGCTGCCAGGGCCATATTTTCAGTCCACTTCTTCATTCTCATTCAACTCGGTTGGAATCGGGGGAAAGGTTGGATCCATTTTCCATAATGCAATACAGGTCGGGCGCAACCTCCTGGGAGCGCACGCATGACAGGATACCGACCATACGGGACAGCTTCGCAAGGTAACCGCTTATTTCCTCATTGGATGTACCCGGCCATTTCTGACGGCTTCTCTGCCGCGATCTCTCGCGCCTGTCAGATCGCACGTATTTAAATATATTCAGGCTCCTGCGAATCTTTCTCCACGCCTCGTGGATCTTCACCCGCGCGGCACGCGAATTCTTCCAGGAAAGATCAATTACATCTTCATCCCATTCTATACCATCGAGGACGTCCAGAATCCTCTCGCTGGCAAATTTTCCTTCCACGGAGCATATATATTGTTCCGCCTCACTGTTATGAAGACGGCACCCGTCCGGATCCTGAACAGATTGCTTAATAAACCCTATCAAACTGTCCTCGTCTTTCACCACCGGACCAATTCTCGTAGAAGGATGCGTATCGAAGGTATCGCTCCAGTCCGGATGAAACGCTACGGCGCAACGGCCTAGAATCCTTGCCTCGACACCCGTACTGCAGCCATGATGAAAAATCACATCCGCCCCAAGCAGCCAGGAGGTCGGACTACCCTCGTATACGACATGTGCGTCGGCAATGTCCTTCACCGCCTGATTCCAGAACTCATGGTCATCCGTAGGATGAGGCCTGACAATTATTGCATGGCCGGGAACTTCGTTTCGTATACGCTCCAGAACCGAAACAAATCTGAGCAGATTTCTCTTCTGGTGAGACATCAGGTCTTCCAGGTACCGCCGGTCCTCATCGCTATCGATATACCCGTACTTTTCAGCCTGTTCTATTACAAAATTTTCGCCCTTTACATTTATGACGCTGGAAAAATTAGAGGGAAGCAAAATGTAGCGCCCGAAGCGTGCTCGAATATCCGCCACGGATTCCGCATACATTTTGGTCAATTCCCTGCGCCAAAGGTCCGCGCGCGGCGTCCCGGTAGCGGAAACTTTTTTTGCATGGGCCGGATAATAGTCTCTGATCATCCGCGCCTGCTGTTCTCCCCAGGCGAACACACAGTCCACGAGACCAAGCGTCTCCTCATTCATCCTGGTCTGCAGCCAGTTTTCCGGATCCTTGAATATCGCGAAACTTTCTTCGTCTATAACACAGGTTTTCAGCCCATAATATTTGTAGCGCTGAAGCGCCTTGAGCTTGTTTACTGATATGGATTTCTCCATAAGCATTCCCTGCGGCAAACAACTGAGCCATTTCCTGAACGTCCCATAGTTCCCGAGAAGCACCTTGTAACCCCTGGCCGCCGCCAGGCCCGCCAGAAATACCTTAGCTTCAAACTCCCGACTTTTATTCTCGATCGGAAGAAAGAACCACCGGCCTTTTATGGCGCCATCGGACACACTATTCATCGTATTTGCGTGATCCTAATCTGAACACAGGATTGCCGATTCAATTTTTGTCTTACCTGGCTGACCCGATAAATCCGGGAATAATTAAGAGTGATGAGGGACTGTTACGCGGCAAAACGGCTCGACATCAGCAGGCAGCCGGAACAAGGGACAACACACGGAAAACACATCAAGAACTATTCCGGGATCTGAATATCGCATCCATCACTTGAAAATCTTCCTGCGTATCAACATCGATGGAACGGTATTTCGGCATCCTGTAAGCACCGGTATTGCTCCCCATCAATTCCCTATCCCGAAGAAACTGCTCGGTACGACACCAGTTGATCGCACCGTTCTCCACCACGAAATTCGGCAACTCCTGGCCCTTCGCGTGGGCGATCTCGGGCCATTGATAACGGAGGCGGCCGGTTTCGTCTGCTATAAGTGCCGCGTGCGGATAGAAAAAATATTCCGTCACCGATACGACATAATCAAAACCCGTTTGCAATATCTCGTAACTCCGCTGTATATCCTCCGCGGTACGTAGCGCGGAAGTCGCCGTCAGGACACAAAAGCAATCGACCGGCCTCTCCCTGGAAAGCTCCTCAATCACATGAACACACACGTCTCTCACGCGGGCGGAATCGGATGCCAGTTCGGATGGACGCCTCAGAACATCCGCACCCGCGGCCTCACCTACCCGGGCGACTTCTTCGTCTTCAGTGGAAACAATAACCCGCTCGAATACTCCGCTGTTCAACGCGGCTTCCACCGTGTACGCCAGCAAAGGCTTGCCGTTCAACTCCAGGATATTCTTGCGAGGCAGACGCTTGGACCCCCCCCGCGCGGGAATTATTGCCAGACGGTTCACCCCTCCTCCCCACGGTGGCGCCGCAAATCACCCCAGTCAACGACTTCGCCGCTCTTGATATCCCGATTCAGCTCGAGACCGCAAATATCGAGGAGCAATTCCGGCCGGAGTCCGTATCCCGGCCTGGCGATACGGAGATCGGACTCTTCTATGATTCTGCCGCGAGGAAGATCTCGAGCGGCAACGATGCCATGCCGGTGAAGTCGATGCTCCGTCATCTCCCCCTTATCCCACAAGCGCCGCCCCTGCCCATTGGCACGACTGATAAAATCCACCTCTTTAACAAAAGAGGAAAAATCCTCCATATTCTCGGAGAACGCGTACTCGATATAGGGCAGTTGATTATCGGGAGAGACCGGTTTCTCTATAACGAGGGCGCCCTTGCCCAGCGCGGCCATAATTGCCGCCCGGCCGGGCGAATGGCAGGTGTAACCCACCGGAATTCCTAACGCAGACTGAATTACTTTGATCCGGTCCAGATCTATCAGCTCTGGAGGCGCCGGGTACCCCGCCGGGTTCTGCATTACCACGACATTTCGCCCGCCTTCCAACTCATACTCCTCTACAGCCCGCACCACTTCCCACATATAAGTGGTGGCGCTGTCAATAAACATCGGTAATCCGCTTTTTGCTACATAGCGTATTAGCGGAATATGGTCGATTTCACCGGAAGAGAGTTTTACCGCACAGGCGCCCTGCTCAATCAGGAAATCCACCTCCTCGCGGGAACAGGCCGTAGCGAAAAATGGGACGCCGAGGCTTTTAATATGGGTGATTAAATCAGCCAGATCCTCGAATGAGAGAAATCCGCTCTTAAACGCCTCAAACAGATTTTCCTCGATAACACCGTGACATGCGGTTCCATAAGTAATTTTGGACGCGTCCCTATAAGGCTCGGTCAATGCGGTATCTAATTGATATACTTCAAACTTTATGAAATCGACTCCGGCTTTCGCCACCGCCGTCGCCAGTTTCTTGGCCAAATCCACATCACCGCGATGACATATACCCAGCTCGCCGACCACTCTGACCGGATGTTCGGAACCAATTTTCAGGCCGCCTATTTCTACTTCTCTCATTCTATAATCTCGTAAGGTTGACTGGTCGAGCCGGGCAATTTCTCGGTCTGTTATCTGTTTATCCCTATCAGCGCCTTTTCCCTGCGCAATATTACCGGCAAATCAACCCCTAATGGAATAATTCCTTCCAGAACCGCTTTTTTGCCCCGAAGCAGTCCGGCCAGAAGATTATCCTCGTAATATTCCGGGTCGCACTGCAAAAGGCTGTGAACAGCGTCGGCGCTTTCCGCATGACCTTGCGCCGTGTACCAGTTGTTCGCCAGACAGTGCGTATGATGGCTTACATGCACGATCTGTATATATGCCGATAATATTGAATCCGCAAAGATCTCCTGTAACCCATATTCATCCCGCCAGTCCTGCATATGCGCCAGATCAGGGGCCAGGTAAAATCCCTGCTCCTGCGTCAAAAGCTGCCTGAAATGGTCCGGGTGAGTGGCAAAAACCTTATCTTTCCCCATCAGCTCGAGATGAATACGCGCCTCAGGCAAGGCCTCCCTCAGCAAACCCAGACGCTGCTTTGCGTCCTTATATAGATAGTCGCCATGTACGACAATATCCGAACAACCAAGTTTTTTGCGAGCAATATCCAAATCACGCAAAGCGGATACTACTTCGCCGTCCGTTGCGGTTTCACACCAATTCCCGCTGAACAGATCGGTATGCAGACAATGTTGTGGGTAGGCACCAAGGAATTCCAGGTGTTCGTCTTTTATCCCATCGGCCAACACCCGACCGCCGCGTGGATCTACATAGATATCGAAACCGCCCACGTCGACAGACCCGAGCCCGCGGATCAAATCCAGACTCAAAAGCGGATCATAATGCGGAAGCCAAAAATAAAAACTCGCGGTACTTAAGAGTACGCTCGGCGGATTGTTATTCTCGTCAATCGACATAAAGGATACGCTTCAAGGATATGGGGTGCCGTTATATGTAGATACACTTATTAGCAAACATGACTCGTTGAGGATATCTTTCGCTTATCTGCGTGATGCCGAAAGGGGAGATACGTTCTAATGATCACAAATATCCCGGATGTTCATTCCACGTATTCCCATTTCAATGCCGTGCCTCTTGGCAAATCCACCTTCGCGGAACGCCCCAACAGTTCGGAAAAATGCCTGGGAGGCAATCCATAGCCGGGCCTTATGCGTCTTATATTATCCTCGGTAAACCTCTCCCCCGCCTTTATATCTTCCACGACATAAATAGAACGCCGGAATTTCGCATTTTCCTTTTCCGCCTCCTTCCGTTCATAGCCCGCGCATCCCAACGCCTTCCACACGGCTTCCGCCTGGCCGCACAGCTCACCAAGCTCCCCGGGCTCCAGTGAGAATTCGCTGTCCGGGCCTTTATCTTCCCTGCTCAGGGTTACATGTTTTTCTATAACGCAGGCGCCCAACGCCACGCCCGCCGCCGAAACGATGGTTCCCAGGGTATGATCGGAGATCCCTGAAACAACCCCGAATTTCGCGGCCAGATCAGGTATTGTCTTCAGATTCGCCTGATCAACCGGCGTCGGGTATCCGCTCACGCAGTGCAGCAATATAAGATCCTCGCAGCCCCCACCTCTGGCGGCATCCACCGCCGCCGCTATCTCCTCATAACTCGCCATCCCGGTTGAAATCAGCATCGGCTTTTTTGTTTTTGCCACGTAATCAATGAGAGGCAGATCAACGGCCTCAAAGGAGGCTATCTTATAGGCGGGCGCGTTCAGATCTTCCAACAAATCCACGGCCGACTCGTCGAACGGGGTGCTAAAACAGGTTATACCGATTTTACGACTGAATTCGAATATATCCTTATGCCATTCATAAGGCGTATGGGCCTGCTGATATAGCCCATAAAGACTGTACCCATCCCACAAACCGCCGCGAACCATGAAATCCTCACCGTTGCAATCGATGGTCATGGTATCAGCCGTATAGGTTTGTATCTTCACCGCGGCCGCCCCGGCGGACTTCATCACCCTGACGGTTTCCAACGCCCTGTCCAGGCTGCCGTTATGGTTGGCGGAAAGCTCGGCGATTACGTAGGGCGGATATCCCGCACCTATCTTCCTTCCAGCAATTTCGATTTCGCGCTTAGCCATATTTCAATTCAATCCGATTTCCAGACGAAAATATCTTCCTGTTCGCGAACAAATCCGGCTTTATTAAACAAAGCAAGCGAAGCATCATTTTGCGGAAGTATCTCCGCGATTAACAAATTCCCGGAAAAAACCCTTTGCGCAATCCGCAAAGCACAGGAAGCGATCCCCAGTCGAAATTTCGAAGGCGCTATATAGATAGATATCAGCAGGCCATCGTCGTCGCCGACACCATGCCGGCCATCCAACCTGATAACACCCGAGGGCTCGCCCTCGTGCTCAATCATCCATATATAACTTGAGGGATTGGATATTTTCTCCTGAAGCCAGCTCAGATGCCCTGAAAATTCCGGCTTATCGGTATTATTCGCATATCTCCTTGTTTCCGGCAGATTCTGCCATTCAAACAACAGGTGCGCATCGTCAATAGTGACATCTCTGACCGTGACCTTCCCACCGTCATGCGCATATACCGGAAACATTCCCAATAGCACTCTTCCGATCCCCAGGCCGTCACAGATACCGAATGCCGTGTTTGACACCTTTCCCATCAGTTCCTTGTTTCCTGCCAGACCCAGGATAGCTTCGGACAGGGACGCTTGCGTAACAGAATCAAATGTACCGACATCCACTAACGCCCCGATATCCGAAAGCGCGCGCAACACCTGTCTCTGATTTGATGCCATTCCAATCGTGATGGCAGGCAATCCGAGACAACACCTCTCCCATGACGCGCTCCCGCCGCCACCGATTGCGAGATCCGCCCCCAACATCAGCTCCGCCATATCCTTAACATCCGAGTGCACCGTGACCGTCATTTCGCATACCGAGGAAATCTTTTTTATCTCCTCAAGGTGCGGCGCGGCCCCGTTTAAGACAACATCGACAACCGGCGGATCCTCCCAATCTATTTCATTCAGCGCCTTTACAACCAACGCGGTTATATTGTTGGAATCCATACCCCCCATAAACACCAGAATACGACCGATCTTTTCCGCCGCTTTGCGCCTGACGAAGGCCTGCTCTCTATTCTGAAAAAACTCCGGCCTCAAAAGAGCGTACTTCGAACCCAGCAGAAGTTCGGTACCCGGTTGAATAAAATCAGAATACTCCTCCGGGCTACGCCCATATGTCTGATCCAGCAGAACATCACAGTCGGAATTTCTATCCGCCAGATCGTCAATCACCATCAACCTGTCGGTATGCGGTCGCAGTGCCTCGTGCCATCTATCATCGATTCCATAATGATCCACAATCAGCCAATCGACAGTGCCCCCTTCGATAACACGGATGGTATCGTTCACATCGTCCAGCCACGACACGCCCAGCCACTCCGTATGGCGCGGATCACTCTTCTGACGCTCTATAGGAGACTCGGGAGAAGGAAGCAAGGTGCAGCGATACCCTCTTTCCCGGATAGTTGGCAGCATATGTCCCTGGAACTCCCGACAGATAAAATGAATATCCGCCCCCTGCATATGCAACTTATCAGCCAGAGTTATACAACGCATAACATGCCCGGAGCCTATCTGCACCGATGCATCCACACGGAAAACAACATTCAATGTGTTAACTCCCCCGCCTCAATCAGCGCGGAAAACATGAGTTCCGCCCGTTTCCAGTCCTCCGGCGTATCAATATCCTGGACCAAATGGCGTGGGAGCAATACGGGTAACGACTCAGGGGAGAAGATTGGGATATCGCCGAGAAACGCTTCCGCCCTTCCCCAATAAAACTGACCCGCATCATGATAGGCTTCTTCCAGGTCCTGCGATCGGGCCACGATGTTCTCCGGCCAGATCGCCTCGACAAGCCCTTCGGAATTGATGCGGACGGCCCGCTGTATCGGGAAGGGGTAGGAGGTCACGGAAAACGCAAAAGATTTTCCGCGATCAAGCAGTTGCTCAAGCCCGGACCTCAGAAACTCGACCTGCAGAAAAGGCGCCGTCGCATAGATACAGCAGGCAAAGGATACCGATTCCCCCCGCTCTTCAAACCACTCAATGGCATGCTTGACGACAGCATTGGTTCCGGTGAATTCGTCCGCCAGCTCCGGCGGACGCATAAACGGTATTTCAGCTCCGTGCTCCCTGGATATGGAGGCAATCTCAGCATCGTCGGTTGAGACGATAACGCGGTCAAACAACCCCGATCGAACGGCCACATCGATAGGCCAGGCGATAATCGGCTTCCCCGCAAAAACCTTGATATTTTTTCCGGGTATTCGCTTACTACCCCCCCGCGCTGGGATTACGGCGATCTTCATTTAAGACTGGCCTCAAGTGCGGCAACCACTTTCTTGATATCGCTTGCCGAAAGATCAGGATACAGGGGAAGCGTAATCGCCTCATTGTAGTATTTATCCGCCTCAGGATACCCCCCTTGACCAAATCCCATCTGCCGGTAAAAGGGTTGCGCATACACGGGAATATAGTGAAGATTCACCCCAATACCCTGCGCGCGAAGGGCGGTGAAGATCTCCCTATGCGTTCCTCCCGTTGGTCTCGATCCGACACGAATCACATAAAGGTGCATCCCTGAATATTTATCCGGAGACCTGTACGGCAACTGTATAGAAAGCCTGGAAAGCATCTCGTCATATTGATCGGCAATCCGATGCCGCTTTGAAACAACCTCGTCTATCCTTTTAAGCTGGCTGATACCCAACGCTGCCTGTATATCCGTCAGGCGATAATTAAACCCGAGCATTACCTGTTGGTAGTACCACGGACCATCCGGGTCATGGGTCATCAATTCCGTGTCCCGCGTTATCCCGTGCTCCCGGAGCAATGCCATCTTTTTGGCCAATTCCTCATTGTTTGTAGCGGCAACCCCCCCTTCACCCGTGGTGATCGTCTTAACCGGATGAAAGCTGAAAACGGTGATATCGCTGAAACGGCAGCTGCCGATGGGTTCATCCTTGTATTTTCCGCCGATTGCATGGCAGGCGTCTTCAATAACATGAAAACCGTACTCTTTCGAAAGCGCATGGATTTCTTCCATATCACAGGACAATCCACACAAATGAACCGCCACCAGAACCTTCGGCAGCCGCCCGTTTTCTCTGGCCAGCTCCAATTTTTCCTTAAGGCGTGGGATACTTATATTCCAGGTTTGAGGGTCGATATCGACAAAATCAATACCGGCCCCGCAGTAAACTCCGCAATTGGCCGAGGCGACAAAGGTGATGGGCGACGTCCACAACCAGTCACCTTCGCCCACACCCAACGCCAGGCAGGCAATATGTAGCGCGGCGGTCCCGCTGGATACCGCGACGGCGTGGCGGGCCCCCGTGTAGTCACAGATCGCCCGTTCAAACCTCGGAACCATCGGGCCCTGGGTGAGAAAATCGGATGTCAGCGCCTCTATTACAGCCTGTACATCCTCTTCGGTGATATTCTGACGACCATAAGGGATCATGATTTCTTTAATACAAACCAGCTTATGTCATCCTGTGGAAATACCGGATCTTTATGGTAAACAAAACCATAGTCAACCAACACCAGATCCTGATAGAGATCCAGCATCTCCCCCGCAAAATCCCTTTTAAAAAGACGCCCTGAATGCCCCCGGTAGCTGAGCTCAACAGGCGTGGGATTATAGTACTCGGCAACACAGATGTATTTATTTGAATAATCGTATAAGCGACGATAAACCTGATTCAGATAATCCGGGTTGATGTGTATAAGCACACCCTTGGTGAAAGTGAGATCAAATTTCTGCTCCAGCTCAACCTCCAGGATTGAATCCGTGAAAACCTGAGCCTCCCCCCACTCTCTCAATACCTCCGCCGCTGTCTGATTTATCTCCACACCCGCCAACTCACAATCAGGCAACAACCGGCGTAGCGCCCGCAGGTTCATCCCTATATTGCATCCCAACTCCAGGACGGATGAGATCGGGCCGGTACTCTCCACAATTTTCGAGAATAGTGAAATATTGGCCGCCAGCAGCCCTTCGCTTTCATTTCTGCCTATATAGTCGTCGCCAAAGGCTCCGCTCCAGAACTCTTCCTGCTCTGTTTTCATATTCATTCCACCTTATACCCGTTCAAAGCGAAGAACCCACTCGCCGTTACTGTCCTTCTCGAATAAATCCTGGTTCACAAAACTATCCATGACTTCGTCATATTCTTCCCTGTCAATTCCAAGATATTCACAAAGCGCAACAACATTATTCTCGTCAACTTCTCCGTCCAGGCGCTTGGCAATCTCCAGCGCTTCACCGCGTTCCAGACGACCATTCCTTATTTCTATATTCAATTGATCCGTAGCACGGCCATATCCGTACTTCAGGTACTTGACCCTTTCCCTGATATCGATATACCTCATATCGCAGTTTTCGTAGTCCACCCAGGAACCTTTTGGAGCTTCCGGCAGGGACTTCCAGCCGAGCTTCCTTACCAGTTCGGTATGAACAGAGGCATCCCATTTGTAAAAATAGCCGTAAAAGGTTCCAAGAACACCCGCGTCATGCATCTCCTCGTCCGTGGGAAACTGCAGCATCTGCAAATCTTTAAGGGTGATTTCCTCATCCACCATATCTTCTTCACGCAACCCGCGCATCAAACCGAATTCCTGGCGCCATCTCCTGTCCATAATCATATTATCGCGACTCTGTTCCGGACCGCCGTACTCAAATTGCGGATTCTCCCCAAAAACAATCAATGGGATTCTGAACTTGACGGCAAAGTGGAACGGAACCGTATATATCCCCACATGATTAACCCAATAGTGGTCACCGACGATCTCAAATCCTTTTTTCACAAGGCGCTGAACCACTTTCGGGTTAAGCGTAAAATGAACATGATCAACACCAATGGAACGCAAGACCTCCAGATTGTGAAATCCTGTCTCGGTCTGATCAAATTGATCGAAAGTTACGGCAAGCGGATTCATCCCATGGATTATCTTCATCGCGTACACTTGCCAGGTGCTGTCCTTTCCACCACTAACCGGAACAATACAATCATATCCTCCGCCGGCCCGTGACTTCGCATCGGCGATCACCTTCTGAAACTCAGCGGCCCGAGCATCCCAATCAACCGCCGCCTCCAAGCCGTGCTTTCTCTCGGCGGAACGGCAGGCGTCGCATACCCCTTCATCATCAAAATAGAGATCCGGCTTGGTCTCGGGAAACAGGCATCGTTTGCAATATCTAATTGCCGTCATAGCATTCTCACTTCAATCCCCGCATCATGCATGTGCTTTTTCAGGGTAATTATGCTCTCTCCCACCCAGTAAAAAATACTGCCCGCGGCAACAGCGGCCGCTCCGTTCTTAACGACCGCCACGCAATCCTCTTTTCTGCCGCATCCACCTGCCGCCACTACCGGCACATCAACCTCTTTTGTGAGCATCTCCACCAGATCAAGATCATATCCCTCCATGACCCCGTCACGATCGATCGAATTCAATATGATCTCGCCGGCACCGAAATTGACCGCTCTCTTTGCCGCTTCAATCGCCGAGACCGGCTGAGCAACCGTACCGGAATGAGAGACGGCAACATACTCCCCATCCTGCCGCCTGACATCGAGAGAAAACACAACGGCCTGCGATCCATATTTTCCGGCAATGGTCGACAACAACTCGGGATCCTTGTAAAAGGCGGAATTAACAACGACCTTATCCGCCCCAGAGAGAAAAAGCGTATCCGCGCCTTTCAGATCATTAATTCCGCCGCCAATCGCAAGAGGCATTACGCATTGCTTCGCCAGCCGCTTAATTAACGATTCGTTAATTCTCCCTTTTGCGGTCGCCTCAATATCAACGATCACCATCTCATCCGCCATACGGCTGGAAAACACCTTTACGTTCGTGATCGCGTCCCCGACCATGCGCGCATCCTGAAAACGCACGGTCTTCACTACCGAATTCCCTTTCAGAAGAAGAATGGGGATGATCCTGGTCTTCAGCATCGCCTACTCATCGAGCACAAGAAAATTATTGAGCATCTTCAGGCCTACGGTCTGGCTTTTCTCCGGATGGAACTGCATGCCGTAGATTTTGTCTTTCCGAAAACCGGCGACTATATCCGTGCCACAGAAATCCGTATACACGATATCTATTTCTTCCTTCGGCACAGCCTGGTAGCTATGCACGAAGTAGAACGACGAGCCTTGTTCAATTCCATCAAATAGCTCGATGAAGTCAAAACCTTCGCCATAAACCTCATTCCAACCGATGTGAGGGATGCGGCATCCGTCAGCAACGGACGCATCAAGCCTTTTGACACCGCCGGACACCAATCCCAGCCCATCCGTCCGGCCACCCTCTTCACCGTAGGTGAGAAGCAACTGCATCCCCAGACAGATGCCCAACAGATATCCGCCATTTTCCACGTGGGCACGTATGAATTGGGCAAACCCGGTGGAATACAGCTTCTCCATACCTTCCTTAAAGGCCCCGACACCGGGAAGGATTATCTTTTCAACACCTTCCAGATCGCCCGGATTCCCGGCCATCACAACGTCGCACTGTAATCCTTTAAGCGCATTCTGTACGGAAAAAAGATTGCCGACGCCGTAATCGATAACGCCGACTGTCGGTTTGGTTTCATTCATGGCGTAACAAATATAAAGGTAAAGGA
Source organism: Sedimenticolaceae bacterium (assembly GCA_050291465.1). GTDB lineage: Bacteria > Pseudomonadota > Gammaproteobacteria > Chromatiales > Chromatiaceae > CBFDBF01. The sequence goes on from JBNKJV010000001.1 coordinate 141,313, forward strand.
ATATCCACCGCCTCAACAGTCAATATATTGATCAAACTCTCTGAGCGCTTCTACTGAGAGAAACTCGATATTGGTGCCCGAGTTGTATTCAAACCCCTGCTCCACGGCCCGGCCTTTCTCGCCGAGTTTATTAACATTGAAATCTATGCTTTCATCATGAAAAGAAATACTCGGCGATATCACATAGTGATCCGAAAACTCGATGGTGAGATGGGAGTCATCCGCCGGACACATAACTTCATGAATTTTCTCACCCGGGCGAATCCCGATGATCTTATGCGCAAGATCCGGCGCCAATGCCGCGGCAAGATCCACTATCTTCACCGAAGGGATTTTCGGTACGAAAATTTCCCCCCCGTGCATACGCTCAAAATTCTTCAGAACAAAATCAACGCCTTGCTGCAGCGTTATCCAGAAGCGGGTCATTTCCTTATGGGTAATAGGCAGATGATCCGAGCCCTCTGATATAAGTTTCTTGAAAAAGGGCACTACCGATCCGCGCGACCCCACGACATTTCCGTAACGCACAACCGAAAACCGCGTGGGATGCCCTCCCGCCATATTGTTGGCCGCAACGAAGAGCTTGTCCGAAGCCAGCTTCGTCGCGCCGTAGAGATTGATGGGATTGGCCGCTTTATCCGTTGACAAGGCGGTCACCTTCTTCACATCGTGATTGATTGCGGCCTTGATGACATTCTCCGCTCCATGAATATTGGTCTTGATGCACTCCATGGGATTGTATTCAGCGGCCGGAACCTGCTTCAGCGCCGCGGCGTGGATCACGTAATCCACCCCCTTCATCGCCTGATTAAGACGCTCTCCGTCCCTGACATCCCCGATAAAATATCGCATACAGTCGGAGCTAAAGGACTGCTGCATCTCGAACTGTTTCAACTCATCGCGGGAATATATGATTATCTTCTTCGGTTGATAACGCTCCAGAAGGGTCTGGGTGTATTTTTTCCCGAAGGAGCCGGTACCCCCCGTGATCAGTATTGTCGAATTATTGAACATCTATAAACCCCGTTTGGAACGCAAAAGATCGGTTAATCGCATTCTATCAAGCATTTTTCCGGATAAGGATGTCTTCCATGATCAGATACTGAAGCTCCGACCCGAAAAACATATTTAAAGCATCAGTCGGCGAGCAGACCATCGGCTCCCCGCGCCGGTTCAAAGAGGTATTGAGTATGACACCGTTACCGGTCAACTTTTCCAGTTCTTCTATCAACTGGTAGTAGCGGGGATTGACCTCCCGGGTCACCACCTGGGCGCGGGCGGTACCGTCTTCGTGCACCACCTCCGGTACCCGTTCCGCCCATCCCTCCGCCACATCGAAGGTGAAAGTCATATAGGGCGCGGGATGATCCGTCTGCAACATCTCTGGCGCCACCCGGTCGAGCATGCTGGGGCAGAACGGGCGCCAACGTTCCCGATACTTGATCTGCTCATTGATACGATCGGCGATGCCCGGAACGTTCGGCACCCCCAGGATGGAGCGATTACCGAGAGCCCGGGGACCGAATTCCATACGCCCCTGAAACCAGGCAAGGGGATTCCCCGCCGCCATAATCAGGGCCGCCCGCTGCGGCACATTGTCAACCTTCTCCCACCTCGGCCGCGCTTCGTGCCGCTCACATGCCTCTATGCACTGTTCCGTGGTATAGCGGGGTCCGAGATAGGCGTGCTGCATGGGCCTGACCGTTTCCCCCTGTTCATTGGAAACGTAAGAGGCGGCACCGATGGCGGTCCCCGCATCCGACGCCGCCGGTTGCACGAATAGCTCCTTGACGTCAGGCCGGGTGATAATCCGCTGGTTCAGTTTTACGTTGAGCGCCACACCGCCGGCAAAACAGATCTTGCCGGTCTCCTTGAGGATATCCCCGAGATAATGATCTACCAGCCCGAGGGAAACCTCCTCCAGGATCTTCTGGATACTGGCGGCATAGTCCACGTAGGGATCGTCAATCTCATCCCCCTCCCGTTTCGGCCCCAGCCAGCGGACCAGCTCCGGACTGAAGTAATATCCCTTGCCGGCACCGTCTTTATAGCGCCGCAGACCTATCACGTTCACCAGTTTAGTGTTGACCCGGAACGCCTTCTCGTCGTAATCGATAATCCGGGAAAGGTCGAAACGTTCCGGATCCCCATACGGTGCCATCCCCATCACCTTGAACTCCCCGTCCAGCATCTCGAATCCCAGGTACTCGGTCAGGGCGCCATAAAGCCCGCCGAGTGAATCCGGATCGTAAAACTCCTTTATCTTATGGATACGGCCGTTTTCCCCGTAACCGAAAAAGGTGGTGGCGTACTCCCCTTTCCCGTCAATCCCGAGGATGGCGGTCTTTTCCTGGAAACCGCTCAGGTGATAGGCGCTGGAGGCGTGTGCCAGGTGGTGCTCCACCGGCCGGATGGACGCGTTGCCGCCGCCGATATTCAGGTCGGACACCAGTTTTTTAAGGTGCCGCATGTTGCGGCGAAAGCGGCGATTACCGTTGAAGATCGCCGTCAGCAACCGGTCCGGAGCATACCAGTGGCGCATGGCGTAGTGCCAGCGGGCGGGGCTGGAGAGCGGGATTTGGGCGTAGGGGAAGGCCACGATATCCACCTGTTCCGGGCGGATACCGGCGTACTCCAGGCAGAATCGGGTGGACTCGTAGGGAAACCGCCCCTTGGCGTGCTTATCCCGGATAAACCGCTCCTCCTCGGCCGCCGCTACCAGCTCGCCATCAATGAAGAGCGCGGCGGAAGGGTCGTGGCCCACCGCACCCGATATACCTAGAATAATCATGAAAATATGGTGATTTGGTTAAATTAGCTAATTTTGCCAGTGATCGCCCCTCGGCGCGACCGGTTGTTTTCAACGGCGTCGATTATGCAGCAGCCTCGGATCGGTACGGGGCTACACCGTTCTCGACCAGGGCCCTCCGCATCATCTGTTGCACCTCCGGCACGTGCTCCCAGGCCTCCAGAAAACGCTGGATATCACGACCCCAGTGATAGCGGAATATGGCCCTGGAACTGTGTCTTACCATTGCGTCGAGATCGATCAGAACCGGCGTAGCGCCGACGATCAGGATATTAGCCGCTTTCAGATCCCCATGGGAGATACGCTGTTCCGCCAGACGCCGGAGCAGCAGGGCCACTTTCGTCGCCATCTGCGTTTTTTCCGCTTCCGAAAAGCGCTCATCCAGAAACCACCAGGTCGCCCTGATCCCGGCGACGGCCTCGGTCATAAAGTAGGAGGTGGAGTGGATCGCATCCCTTCCGGTACGCAAAACAGCCATCGGCCGCGGGGTCTGCACCCCGAAAAAGCGCAGCATATGGGCATTCTCCCAGCTTATCAGCGCGCGCCCGGGGATCAGCCCGAATAGAAGCGGGAGATTCGCATTTTCCGGGGAAAGCAATCCCCTGCCGAAAAGCAGTCTGAATTTTATCCTTCGCCACAAAGGTTTGATGTTGTAACGCTTTACCACCACAGACACGTTTCCGATCTTCAGGGCCCACACCTTACAGGTTACGCCGTCCTTCAGAAGAATACCCCGTTCGAAATCGCTCGATGCCGAAGTTATGTCGCCATTTAATCTGGCATCAACCGGCGGTATATCTTTGTTTTCTATCAGGGCATCCGGACTCCGCAGAAAGGCTTCAAGTCCCGGGGTGAGGTCTTGCCTGCTGACGATCTCCAACCGATCCCGGGTCTTGTGACAGCGAAATGCCGTGCATTCGCGATAAAGTTTCTTTCGAAAATCCTTCCAGCGCCGCTCCCGCGCCCGCCGTACCCGGCGTAACAGTTTCCACCCGCCGTTATCGGAACACCCCTGCCAGTCGCGGATGTCGCAATAGACCCCGTACAGTTCGGTTACCCTGGAGTCCCACTCAGGCAGCAGCTGGGCCAGAAAAAGCGCCAGATTATCCAGAGATGCCCGCCGACCAAGCTCCCCGTCGACTGTCTTCACCCCGGCACCGTCCAGGCTGTAGATGCGGTTCTGCGAGATGACGAAATTGCTCAGATGCAAGTCGGTCTGACATATTCCGGCCGCGTGATGACGGGCCAGCAATCTGACCATATCCTCCAGCAGACTCTCCCGGACGGGGTTCTCCGCATTCTCCCACGCCTGTTTCAGATCCATGGGATCCTGCAACTGTTCAAGCAGGATAACCGGCCACGCCTTACCTTCGATTTCCCCCGCGTAAACCATGGACGCGGTAACAACATCCCGCTCCCGGAAGGCACGCAGACCCTCCAGCTCCCGCTGCCAGTGCCTCCTGCCGCGCTTCGGATCGAGATAGAGCTTGATGAAAACCGGCTCCCCCTCCAGGGTCCCCCGGCACACCTTTCGTTTTCCGGGAAGCAGGCGAACAATGGAACTGCAACGCAGCCGGCGGCCGTCATCCAGTCGGTACAGTTCCTCTTCAACCATCTTCGCCATGTTTCCTCATAAATCCGATCTTGCTTTCGGCCAGGGTCCGCCAGAGTCTCCTGCCCTTTCGATCCAGGCGCACAACTCCCAAATAGCGATGCAGAAAACGCATACGGTCGCTCCAAGACCAGAGCCGGGTACGCCGGTTGAGGCTGTCCAGGTCCCGCCGCGCGGCCCGTGCGACCGACCCGGTCCGCCGCATCTTTTCCAGATCGATAAGACGCACCTGCGGATCCCCCGCCTCCGGGAAACGCACGAACAGGTGTTTGGGATGGAGGGCGTTATGCACCAATCTGGAATGGTGCAGGCGGCGAACGGCATCCGCCGCAACCGCAATCAGTTGCCGGCGCCGGGCGAAGCTGTCGCCCCATCCGGAGGCCTGCCACTCCCGCATCAGATCGTTCAGGGGCAGAAAACCCTCCAGTTCCAGGGTCACCAGCACCGCCCGCCAACGGCCGTCAACCCGGCGCTGCCCATAGTAGATCGGCTCCAGGGTGGGAACACCCGCCTGCATCACCGCCAGGATATTCCGTATCTCCGCCGCAAAGGTGGGTTCTCCCGCGATGGGATGCCGCAGACCGCGCCGCAGGTGGTTCTCCTGACGCTTGATGAATACCCCTCTGGTTGATCCGTCCGGGGTCTTCAGTTCAACCCGCCCTACACCGCTCCAACCCCCCCGACGATAATTGGGGGGCTCGAACCACGCCACCTCCAGATCCCAAAGGGCGGAAAAACCGGTGAGGCCGTTGTGTTCCAGGAGACCCCGCCAACGGTCGTTGCGGTAATCATCCATCGGAACCACCCACCCCCGGCCTGGTGCGGTAGAGGGCGTCGGCCCGCCGCTGCACGTCATGCCAGAATCCCTGTTCCCCTGCGATGATCTCGCGCAGCGGTCGCTGCCGGTACTCACGCAGAAAACGCAGCAGGTCGCGGCGGGTAAGCCCCAACTCCATGGCGGAAAACCAAAGCGATCCCAGGTCCTTGATCACCCAGCGCCTGGGGGTCTGCTGGCGCAATTGCACCCGATGCAGATCGATGACGTAAAGATGCAGATCCTCTTCGCTCCCGTCCCAGGGCGTACGGATGAGAAAATGACAGATATAGAAATCCCGGTGATTGACCCCGTTCTGGTGCAGAGTTCGGGCAATCTTTGCCAGTCTCCGTATCAGCAGACGTTTTTGCACCGCCGGAGGGGGCTGATGACGCCAGTTCTCACAATACCGCTCCAGGCTGATGGCGTCGGGAAGCGCCTCGGTGATAAGCAGCGAACGAAGACCGGCAGGATTCCAGCCTTCCCGTCCATAGGCCACCGGCTGCATGGTCTCCACCCCCAGTTCGTGCAGGCGGTGGATGGCCCACCATTCGTTACCGGCTCCCAGCACCGGCAGCCGTAACGAGAAGAGGTTCTTGAATATCTCCCGCCAACCGACCCCCCGATGACACTTGAGGAAGAAGCGACGGCCGCCACGCTCGATACGAAAGGTCCGCCGGTTCTGAATGCGTTTGAACTCCTCTCCCGGCAGAGAGCAAAGCTCCCGTAGCGCGGTTTCAGGAAAGAGTTCGCGGTATTCTTCAAGCAGGTTCAGCATGCCGCTCCCGATTACGTTCCGCTCTGGCGATTATCACATCCGCGGCTCGTTCAATAAGACTGTATAGATCGGTCCGCTCGCAATAGACCGGTCCGTTTCCACGCCACGCTTCCGCATGCTTCGAATCGATAAATTCCTCTAACGCACGATTCAGCCGCCTCTGATCAAAAGGCTCCGCCAGGACCATGCCGGCCTCCGCGTCCGCAACATGGAATGCGAATCCACAGTTACCGGTCACCAGCACCGGCAGCCCGCATATCATTGCTTCAATAAGAACCGTTCCGGTGTTCTCGCTGCGGGGCGCATGCACCAGGCAGTCGGCGGCATGGTAGAAACGGGGCACGTCTTCCCGGGTCCCGGTAAAGATGATCCGTTCACCAACCCCCGACCGCTGCGCCTGGCGCTGGAACGGTTCCGCCTTTCCGTGTCCCACCACCACCAGCCGTGACGCTTCCCGCAACCGCCCGGGCAGGGACGCAAACGCCTGGATAACCCGATCCACCCCTTTGGTACGGAAGCGCGATCCCACCACCAGGATCATACGCTCGCCTTCCTTCAGACCCAATTCCCGCCGCAACGCTCTGCGATCTTCCTCCTGGTCCCGGTCCAAAAACAACCGTTCCCGGTTTATCCCGGGGGGCAACAGGTGGAACCGCTCCGGTTCGGTAGCATAGTAATGTATGAATTTGTCCCGTTCCTGATGTGCAATCAACATCACCTCGGTTGCCCCCCCGCGACGGAAAACCTCGTTCTCCTGGCGCCGAAACGCCCGGTACCGTGGGGACCAGCGGTAGATGGCCGGCTTGGTCTCGGCCGCGCGCGCGGCATAGCAGGGGTCCGCGGCATAATAGACATCCAGCCCCGGAAGCTTGGTGAACCCGACGCGGCAGTGGTACCCCTTTCCGGCGACCGCCTCGGCAAACCGCGCCGCCAGCAGATCGTTGCTGCGATGATTGGTGCCTGCCCGGGTATCCAGCTCCACGACCCCCACCCCCGGCGGGCGCTCCCCCTGCCACTCCCCGGTATAGATATCCACCTCATGACCTCTGGCCACGCAGGTCTCGGCGATGCGCAGCAGGGATCGCTGCATACCGCCGAAAGGGAACCAGAGGGAGACGACGAAGGCCAGCTTCATTTCCTTACCCCTGCATCCGGTCCAGCAGCCGATCCCATACCTGCTGTGGCGGCAGAGTCGCGAAACAGGCGGGCCGGACGCTGCTCTCTTCGGTGTAACTGCATTGCCGACGCATGCAGGGGGCACAGGAGAAATCGACCTCGAGATTAACCTGCCTTTTTCCCCTGGCACCGGTCAGATCGGTGCGGGTCGGTCCGTAAAGGGTGATGCCGGGAACGGAAAGGGCCGCCGCCAGATGGGCCAGACCGGAATCCACTCCCACTACGCCGGCCGCCCCCGCCAGCTCCCCGGCCAGTGTCGCCAGCCCCGCCCTGGGTAATATTTCGCCGGCACCGGCGCCGGCGATGATCGCCTGCGCATATTCCCGCTCATCCGGCGTTCCCCAGGGAAGACGCACCCGGTATCCGGCGGCGGATGCGAGCCGGGTCAATTCGATCCAGAACCCCTGGGGCCAGAGCTTCGTGGGCCAGGTGGTGCCATGCAGAAACAGCAGATAAGGCGGCGCGCCCACCGGCGCCTCCGGCGCGAACGAGAGCCCGTAATCCGGCTCGCCCTGCGGCAGCGGATAGTCGAAGGCCCGGGCGAACAGCATCCGTATGCGCTCGATGGCATGCATCCGGCGCGGCACCCTGACCGTTCGGTTATATCCCAGGGCCGCCAGCGGCTCCCGGGCGGAGTCACGATGGAGTCCCACCCGCGGACCCTTGGCCGCACGGGCCAGAAGGGCGCTTTTCAGCAATCCCTGGGCGTCGATGATCAGATCATAGGACTCGCCGCGGAGCAGGCGTCGAAAATCCCGGATCTCACCGCTGCCCCACGCCCTGCGCCAGGCCTTGCGCCAGCGTCGCAACGCCACCGGAATCACCCGCTCCACCGCCGGATGCCAACCGGGAATCTCCGCGAACGTCTCCTCCACCACCCAATCGAAGCGAATCCCCGGCATCGCCGCCGCCGCGTCGGTCACCGCCGGCAGGGCATGGACCACATCCCCGAGAGAAGAAGTTTTTACAATAAGCGCCTTCAAGCTCTGAATCTTTTCTGTTAAACGAAATCGGCGCCTGTTCCTTCGCGTCCGCAGGAGCGGAGCTAGGGGCCGTTAAAAGGGACCCAAAAATATATCGCGGCCCCAGCGCCGCTTCTATAAAACATCTCAGCCGTTTACGGACGCATCCTTTGCCGCAGCCCCGTTGGCGATATACCCCCGCTCACGGAGATAGGAGAGCACCCGCTCCGCGCTCTCATCCAGGGAAAGCCTGTCGGTATCCACCACGATCTCGGCGTTTTCCGGTTCTTCATAGGGCGACGAAATACCGGTGTAGTTGGGTATAAGCCCGGCGCGGGCCTTAGCGTAAAGCCCCTTTACGTCACGCTCTTCGCACACCTGGAGACTGCAACGGCAGTAGACTTCGATAAAATCCCCCTCCGGCATGAGACCGCGCACCCGCTGCCGGTCATGGCGGAACGGCGAGATAAAGGCGGTCATAGCGATAACCCCCGCCTCCATGAAAAGTTTCGTCATCTCCCCGATCCGCCGGATATTCTCTTTGCGGTCGTCCTCGGTGAAACCGAGATCGGAACAGAGTCCATGACGCACATTGTCCCCGTCAAAGACAAAAGAACGACAACCCATTTCATGCAGCCGTGCTTCCACCGCGTTGGCAAGAGTTGACTTGCCGGCACCGGAAAGACCGGTGAACCAAAGCACGAAACTCTTATGACCGTTCATCTCCTGCCGCTTCGCACGGTCCACCGCCTGCTGTTGCCAGACGACGTTACTGCTCTTCTCCATTCACTCTCCTTCTTCAGCAAGTTCCCTCAATGTTTGGGCAACCTGCTCCACTGATATTCCGGTAAGACAATTCAAATGCCCCTCCGGACATTCCCGTTTAAAACACGGACTGCACTCCAATCCCAGCCGCAAAACCCGGCTCCGCGGATTGAGCGGCGGGGTAAATCCCGGATCAGACGATCCGTATATAGCCGCCAGCGGTCGGTTGAGTGCCGCCGCCACATGCATCAGCCCCGAATCGTTACTGACCACCGTATCGACCAGAGACATCAGATCTACAACCTGAGCCAGGGTGGTGCGTCCGCTGAGATCCACACAGCGGCCGGCGGCCGCTCGGTTGACCTCCGCGCATACATCACGGTCCTTCTCCGACCCGAACAACCAGACCGACCAGCCCCGGTCGCTCATCTCCGCGGCCAGCTCCCCATAATACCTTTCCGGCCAGCGCTTGGCCGGTCCATACTCGGCTCCCGGACAGAGCGCCAGCAGCGGGTGCGGAGGCCACCGCAACCCCAGGGCTTCCATCGCCGAGGCCGCGTCCGCCGCATCCACCTGCAGCTCCGGCATCGGCGTCTCAGGCACCCCTGCGAAATCGCCGGGGTAGGCCAGCGCCACGAAACGCTGAACCGTCATGGTCAGACGCTCTTTGTTCAGCCGCCGGATGTCATTGAGCAATCCGTAGCGCATCTCCCCGACCCACCCGGTACGTCTGGGAATCTTCGCCCAAAACGGCACCAGGGCCGATTTGAATGAGTTGGGGAGCAGTATGGCCTGGTCATACTCCCGCTTCGCCAGAGAACGACCCAATCGCCGACGGCCCTGCAGATCTAACCGGCCGTGCCCGAACGGCATATCGATGGCTTCAGCCACCTCCGGCATGCGTTGCAGCAAGGGCCGGCTCCATCCCGGGGCGAGCACGTCTATGCGGCATCCCGGGTTGCGCCGCACCAGAACCTTAAACAGGCTCTGGGCCATAACCATGTCACCGACCCACGAAGGGCCGACCACCAGGATTCGGGAAACGGCGCTCAAACGTAACTATCAGTCAGCCAGTTGATAACGGGCACCACAATAGGGACAGACCGCCGTTCCGGTCTTCAACGAAAGATAGACACGCGGATGCAGTGCCGCCGACTCGGTCTGCCGGTCAGGACAGCAAAGGGGCAGTTCCGCATGGGATACCTTAATAATCCTCTCTTTCGATCGGGTAGCAGCCTCAGCCATGTTTTCCTCCTGTAATCGGCGCTGACACGTTTTGCCAGCAGTCGATCTACACCAGAGTCAACCAGTCGGGGTATTCATCCCGGCGACCGTGAACCTGGTCAAAATAGAGTTCCTGCAGCCGCTCGGTGACGGGACCGCGCCCGTTGTTTCCTATGGGCCGATTGTCCACTTCACGGATCGGTGTTACCTCGGCGGCGGTACCGGTGAAAAAGGCCTCGTCAGCGATATAGACCTCATCCCGGGTTATACGCTTCTCCACCACCTGTAAACCCAGCTCTTTACAGAGCTCCATCACCGTGTTCCGGGTGATCCCGTCCAGGGCAGAGGTAAGATCCGGCGTGTAGACGACGCCGTTCCGGACGATGAAGATATTCTCCCCGGATCCCTCCATGACATAGCCCTCCGCATCCAGCAGCAGCGCCTCATCATATCCACAATCCAGAGCCTCCTTCAGCGCCATCATGGAATTCATGTAGTTGCCGTTGGCCTTGGCGCGGCACATGGTGATATTGACGTGGTGGCGGGTAAAGGAGGAAACCTTGATCCTGATCCCCTTCTCCAGCTCCTCCTCCCCCAGATAAGCCCCCCATTCCCAGGCCGCCACCATGGCATGAACCTGCAGATTATCGGCACGCAGCCCCATCCCCTCCGAGCCGTAGAAGCACATGGGCCGGATATACGCCGAATCCAGACCGTTCTCTTTCACCACCGCCCGCTGCGCCTCGTTCAAGGTGTCTGCATCGTAAGGCATTTCCATGCCGAGGATATGGGCGGAACGGAACAACCGGTCGGTATGGTCCTGCAGCCGAAAAATGGCCGCGCCCTTGTCGGTTTTATAGGCGCGCACGCCCTCGAACACACCGGTCCCGTAATGGAGGGTGTGGGTAAGGACATGGATCTTGGCTTCACGCCAGGGCACCATCTCACCATCCAGCCAGATAACCCCGTCGCGGTCTGCCATCGTTTTCATCGAAAACCCCTCAAGATAAGGGCCTAGGTTTCAGGATCGAAGACCCAGAGAAACCCTATTTAGCCACTATATTTCCACTTCACTCTAAAACATTAATAACCGTTTAGATCAGGCACTGTAATTCTCGTCCATTCACCTCGGACCCTTCTATTCCATCAGGGATTGCCAGATCCCGCGCACCGCGGCGCGCTCTTCGGTCAACTCATCCCCGGCCACCACGCTGGGCAGTTCTCCCAGGGCGTTCCGGTGGTATGACGACCGAAATGCCCGGTAGGCGTCTGCCAGCAACCGGGCCGTCTCCCCGTCCAGGATCTCGTGCTTCGCCAACCCCTCCAGCAGACGGATATTGTCTGTCCAATCAAGCAGATCCGGGAAGCCGTGAGCCCATCGTAGAACCAGATATTGAACCATAAATTCGATATCGGCGATACCGCCACGGCCCTGTTTCAGGTCAAATTCCTCCCCTTTCGACCGGTCCAGAGAGTCGCGCATCTTCTCCCGCATCTCACGCACTTCTCTCCGGAGCTTTTCCGGGTCCCTTTCCTGTGACAACACCTCCCGGCGAATTGTCTGAAAACGCTGCGCCACCAGCGGATCACCCACAATGGGTCGTGCCCGCAACAGGGCCTGATGTTCCCAGGTCCAGGCCTGCTCCCGCTGATACTGTTCAAACGTGGCCAATGATGCCACCAGCATGCCGGAGTTGCCGCTCGGCCGCAGCCGCATATCCACCTCATAGAGCAACCCGGAGGGGGTACGGGTGGTAAACATATGAATCATGCGCTGCCCCAGCCTGACGAAAAACACATCGTTGGCCGCCGGTCTCTCGCCGTCGGTCATGGCGTTGATATCCTCGTTGCCGTGCAAAAAGACCAGATCGAGATCGGACCCGTACCCGAGTTCAATCCCGCCCAGTTTGCCGTAGGCGATAATGGCAAACCCCCTGCCGTCTCCAGGGATACCGCCGGGACGACCATGACGAGCGGTAAGATAGTTCCAAGCCATGTCCAGCACCCGCGCCGTCGCCACCTCGGCGATCTCTGTCAGGTAGTCGCTCACCACCATCAGTGAAATCACCCCGGTGATATCGGCGGCAGCCACCCGCAGCATGTTGCTCTGGACAAACTGCCGCAGACGTTCCATCTGTTGCTCCAGATCATCAGGATCAACGGCGCCCAGCAAGGTATCCAGTTCCAATTCCAGATCGTCGCGGCGCAGGGGCGAATAGAGACTGCGCGGATCCAGAAGTTCATCCAGCAGCAGGGGGGCCTGGGTGAGTTTGTGGGCAATCCACGGACTGATACTGCTCAGACGAACCAGCTGCGAGAGCGCGATGGGGCTCTCCACCAGCAGCGCGATATAGGCGGTACGGCGGGCGATCGCCTCCAGCAGCCCCAATACCCGCTGCAGCGTGATGCCGGGGCTCTTCACGTTTCCGATCGCCTTAAGCAACAGCGGCATCAGCTGATCCATCCGCTGCTGCCCCCGGGTCTCCATGTTGCGACGGGATCGGGAGTCCCGGAAATCCCCCAGCATTTTCAATGCCGAATCGGGCTCATCGAATCCGCTCTCCCGCAAAACTTCCCTCGCGCCCTCTTCCATAATCTGGCCCCGCCAGACGCTGAGCAGCAGTTGCTCATCTTCCTCCTCCTGCCCATCGGTCTGCGGAGCGGTAAATACTTTATCGAAATGGCTCTGCACCCGCCGCCGGTGCTGCTCCAGGGCGGAGAAAAAGGTATCCCAATCTGCGAAACCCATGGAACGGGCCAGACGCCAGCGCCGCACCCCGTCCTCGGGTAACAGGTGGGTCTGACGGTCCTGCCACGCCTGGAGACGGTTCTCAACCAACCGCAGAAACTCGTAGGCTTCTCTCAACTCGCATACCAAATACTCCGGCAGGAGCTCTTTTGTAACCAGCAGATCAAGCACCGGCAGGATGGGACGGATCTGCAGATCCGGATCACGCCCCCCGCGGATCAGCTGGAAAGACTGGCCGATAAACTCGATCTCGCGGATACCTCCGGGACCCAGTTTGATGTTATCGGCCATGCCTTTGCGTTGCAGCTCGCGGCTGATCAGACGTTTCATATCCCGCAGGGATTCGATGGAACCGAAATCGAGGTAACGGCGATAGACGAACGGACGCAGCAGAGCCATCAGGCCCTCACCTCTCTCCTTGTCTCCCGACACCACACGCGCCTTAACCATGGCGTAACGCTCCCACTCCCGCGCCTGGGACTGGTAGTACTCTTCCATGGCATCGAAACTCATGGCGAGCGGACCCGAGTCGCCGAAAGGCCTGAGACGCGCATCGACACGAAACACAAAACCATCCTCGGTCTGACTGTTCAGCGCCTTGATCAGTTGCTGACAAAGCCGGATGAAAAACTGCTCATTTGTCTGAGACCGGTTCCCGTCCACCTGACCGTGTTCCGGGAAGGCGAAGATCAGATCGATATCGGAAGAGAGGTTGAGTTCCCTGGCCCCCAGCTTACCCATGCCGAGCACCACCAGCTTCTGCGGCTCGCCTCCCTCGCCACGCGGAACACCGTGCTTTTCCACTCCCCAGCGGTAGAGCAACTGCGAAGCCTGGTCTATGGAAATATCGGCGAGTTCCGAAAGGTCTTCCAGGGTCTCCAGCAACGGAGCCCGACGCAGGATATCCCGCCAGATGATGCGTACCATCTGATCCCGACGGAAACGGCGTAGAACCCGGTGCAGCGCTACTTCATCCTCGATCTTCGAAAGCCTGTCCCGCAACGCCGACTCCATCTCCCCCGGTTGGTAGGATCGGACCAACACCCCGGCGGCGCTCAGGCCGGGCAACAGCTCCGGGTCCCGCAGACAGCACTGGGCCACATAATCACTCGCTTCCCAGACCTGCCGCAGTTCCGACAGAAACTCCTGGGAAAACTCCGCGGTCACCCCTGCGGCACCGGCATGCTCAAGCCACTGCCGCCACTGCTCCTCCACCTGTTCAGCGGGATCTAAGAGTCCTTCACCTTGCATCGCAGCCCTTTATTGGTCACACCGTTTGCATGATGGTTCGGCTTTAGCCAAACCCGTTCAACAATAAAGCGGTCCTGTTACCGCCCCCGATCTCATTATAAAAATCAACCCCCGGGAGGAACTGATTGTAGAATAGGGCACAATCCGTTGCCATGTTGCCTCACATCGTTCAATGCCTGCACTGCCTATCCTCTTCCGCGACGATCATTTTATCGCCATCCACAAACCACCCGGGCTGCTGGTGCACCGGACGCGGATATCGGAAGACACCCGCTTTGTTCTGCAGATGCTGCGGGATCAGATCGGTCAGTGGGTCTATCCCGTCCACCGCCTCGACCGGCCCACTTCAGGGGTACTCATCCTCGGCCTCGATTCGGACTCGGCCCGGCTCCTGACCCGGGAGTTTGAGGAGCGCCGGGTGGAGAAACGTTACCTGGCGGTGGTCCGCGGCCATACGGAGGAGGAGGGGGTCATCGATTACCCGTTACGGGAAGAGAAGTGGAAGGAACCGCAGGAGGCGCTCACCCGCTACCGCAAACTGGCGCAGGCGGAGCTGCCCTTTCCCGTGGGTCGCTACCTTACAGCCCGCTACTCGCTGCTGGAGATAACGCCGCGAACCGGCCGTATGCACCAGATTCGCAAGCATATGAAACATATCTTCCACCCCATCGTGGGGGACACTACCCACGGCGACGGCAAACACAACCAACTGTTCAGAGAGGAGTTCGGGATACATCGGTTGTTGCTGATTGCCACCGGGCTCACGTTTCAGCATCCTTATACCGGGAAAGAGATAACGATCGAGACCCAATTGGAATCAGATTTATTGGCGCTATTCCGCAGTTTCGGGTGGAGCGAAAAAGAAGGAACACAGGGGCGGCTGAATTAACCGGGAAATTAAAAAGCGGGGTTTCAGCCCCGCTCTTTATTCGTCCGAATTTTTCCTTCCGTCAGGTTTTACGCCGTTTTCGAGAAAAGGTTAATCCAGCGACACCAAGTCCGAGTAACAGTACGGAACCAGGCTCCGGAACTGCGGCTGCATTCGACCCGGATAGCGAAATCTCGTGCAACGAAACCTGACCTCCCCCATCCGTGGTGAAACGAAATGCGTCTGCCTTAATCCCACCCAAATCCAGCGTGTAAGTATTCCCAAAAAAACCTGTTGAAATACCAAGCGCCCCACTGGTGGTACTTACGGCATTTTGCCAAAGCCCCCCGTCAAGCCGGTAGTCAATGGCAATGGGAGTGGTTTGCGAGTAACTGCGAGAACTAATAAAGGACAATGTATCAAGAACAAAGTCAGTCCCGCCCAGAAACTCAAAAGTCAAAGCGTGAAACCCACCAGATGCCCAATTATAAATCCCATTTATCGGGCCGCTGCTTCGCGGCGAGTCGGTGTAGCCGTCTGACAATATCGATTCAACCACTCCCAGATCAGTAACGTTGTTTACATATCCCGAATTAGCAACATCATTCCAGTCGGTCTGACCCCACGCGTAAGAACCGGTAATTGAGGTAAGCTGATATTCTGTGTCGGATATCAACGCCGCATTAGCGACTCCGGCAACGACAAGCAAATAAACAAATAAATAAGACGTAATAATTTTTTTCATTTCCTACCACTCCCCACCAAACCCGCAAAATGCGACTCACCAAAGGATACATTCTGCAAAAATCGCGTATAACTTACAACCTGCTCAAACAGTTTACGCTCCAGTTATATTTGAATAATTTATTCTTAACATTCTCTTAAGCAGTCTCCCGTGTACCTACCGGGAATTATTTTCCTAATCTACTGATACAACCACTTTCCCTTTAAAACGCCCTTCTCCGAAATAGCGAAAGGCATCCGCAGTTTTCTCAAGAGGAAAAGTCTTATCTATAACAGGTCTTATTTTGCCCGCCTCAAAAAGCTCCAGGAGATAATGCGAATCCTTATTCGCCTTATAGCCCACCATACGCATTCTGCAGTTCCTCAACAGCCTCCCGAACAACACCACCGGAAGCACTCGGGAAGTCTTGCCGCCGACCGTCACGTAGGTACCATTCGGGCGCAACGCGCGCTTATAGTCGGAAATCGAGCGGGTTGTTTTTACATCAAAAATAAGATCGTATTGACGCCCGTTGTCAGTAAAATCCTCTTTTGTGTAATCAATGACGTGATCCGCCCCGAGCGCACGCATCGTATCCAGCTTCTCGGCACGGTCCACCCCGGTTATTTCCACATCGAACAATTTCGCTATCTGAATCGCTAAAGTGCCGGTACTGCCTCCCCCGCCGTTAATCAGGACTTTCTGTCCCGCCCGTATCTTCCCGTAATCGATAAGGCCCTGAACCGCCAAGTTGCCTCCATGGGACAGGCAGGCAGCCTCCTCGTAGGTCATGTTTCCAGGCTTAAGGACAAGCTCCTTTTCATAGGCGCAGGCGTACTCGGCGAACGCACCCCAGCCATTGGATGACAGATCGCCTAACACCTCATCTCCGACCTGAAATCCCTTTGCATTTTTGCCGACCACCTCGACGCGCCCGGCGATGTCACAACCGTGAATCTTCTCGTGTTTGGGTTTTGAAAAACCGCTGAAAACCCGATACTCATACGGCTTCCCCGTTAATGTATCCCAGTCCCAGGAATTCAGAGATACCGCATGAACCCTGACCAGGATCTTGTTGTCATCCAGGATCGGTATGGGGATATTTTCCAGCCGTAAAACATCGGGCGAACCGTATTCGTGATAGACAATGGCTTTCATGATTATCTAGGGTCGTGATGCCGATTTATGAGGCATTTTGAGATGGATTCTTATAGTTGGAATCCATTTTTTCACACCTTGTTTTTTTGGTCTATACTTTTAACCATGGAGGGGAAGTTACCATCCTCCACAAAGGACCCGCGACCCCGTGGAGCAGCATGCACGAGGCCTACGCGGGTCTTTTAATTCCCGCGCCGTTTTTTCGATACCGGACCCTTTAGAGAAATTCCGTTTGAATCGGCTATTGCGCGGAATGCAGCAATCTATCCAGATGATTCGCGAATTTCTGCCTTTCGCCTTGACTTAACGGCGGTGGCCCGCCCGTATGGATTCCGCTCCCGCGAAGGGTATCCATGAAATCCCGCATATTCAGCCGTGCCTTGATATTTTCCGGCGTATACAGCTCACCCCTCGGACTCAAGGCGCGGCCCTGCTTGCTGATCGCCTCGTCCGCCAATGGAATATCGCTTGTTATCACCAGGTCACCGGGATTCATTCGCTTTACTATCTCGTTGTCTGCAACATCGAATCCCGATTTCACCTGGAGGGTTTTAAGGAATCTTGAGGGAGGCACCTTGATAAACTGATTGGCCACAAACGTGGTCGTTACCTTTTCACGTTCCGCCGCTCTGAAAAGAATCTCTTTGATCAGAACAGGACAGGCATCCGCGTCTACCCAAATATTCATACCAACTCTTCCTCGCAAATCACACGCAAGCGCTAACCCGCCGTCTTCTTATTCACCTTTCGTTTCTTCGACTTTCGGGTGTCGGAAGTTTTCTTCTTGGGCTTCTTCGGTCTTTCCTTCTTCTCCGTTTCACCTAAGCGACTGATATTCAACTGCCGTCCGCAGACCCAGACCCGTTTCAGATGTTTGTAGATATCTTTGGGCATCCCCTCGGGCAGGTCGATGGTACTGTAAGTGTCGAACAGTTTGATGTGACCGATGTATTGACTCTCAATACCCGCCTCGTTGGCGATGGCGCCGACGATATGCTTCGGCTCGACACCGTGCTCCTTGCCCACCTCAATACGATAGGGGTCCATGGGGATTTCGTCCCGCTTGCGGGTGCGCGCCCGCTTCGGCGGACGCTTCGACGGTTCCGCCGCGTCACTCTGCTCCTTGCGCGGCTTGCGGCTTTCGCGCTCTTCGATCTGCAGCGGCTGCCCCCTTTGCAGCAGATAGGCGAGAGCGGCGGCGATCTCGCTCATGCCTACATTGTGCTCACTCTGGAAGCCGTCGATCAGCGCTTCGAAAAAGCCCAGATCCTGGGTCTCGAGAGTTTCGCTGATCAATCCTTTAAACCGATCCACCCGGCGGCCCGTAATCTGTTCGCGGGACGGCAGTTGCATAGGGGTAATGACCTGTCGGGTCGCCCGTTCTATGGCGTGCAACATCCGCTTCTCCCGCGGCGCGACGAAGAGGATCGCTTCGCCTTTGCGTCCTGCCCGCCCCGTACGGCCGATGCGGTGAACATAGGATTCCGTATCGTTGGGGATGTCGTAGTTGATCACATGGCTGATGCGTTCCACATCCAGGCCGCGTGCCGCCACGTCGGTGGCCACCACCAGATCGAGCGCGCCCTTTTTTAAGCGCTCCACGGTCTTCTCCCGTGCCTGCTGATTCATGTCGCCGTTCAGTGCGGCGCTGGCATAGCCCCGCGCCTCCAGCTTCTCCGCCAGTTCCGTGGTGGCGCTTTTAGTACGCACGAAGATGATGCCCGCCTCGAACGGTTCCGCTTCCAGGATGCGGGTCAGCGCATCCAGCTTATGCAGACCGCTCACCTGCCAGAAGCGCTGATTGATGGTCTCCACGGTGGAGGTTCGGGTCTTGATCTTCACCTCCACGGGATCGCGCAGATGCCGCTTGGCCACGCGGGCGATCGCGGGCGGCATGGTGGCGGAGAAGAGGGCCACCTGCCGCTGTCGCGGCGTCTGCTCCAGAATCCACTCCACATCCTCGATGAAACCCATGCGCAGCATCTCGTCCGCCTCATCCAGCACCACCGACTTCAGACTGTCGAGCCGCAGGGTGTTGCGCCGCAGGTGATCCATCACCCGCCCCGGCGTACCCACAACCACATGGACCCCGCGCTGCAACTGGCGCAGCTGGATGCTCATACTCTGACCGCCATAGATGGGCAGGATATGGAATCCGCGCAGATGGCGCGCGTAGGTCTGAATCGCCTCGGCTACCTGGATGGCCAGTTCCCGGGTCGGGGTCAACACCAGCAGTTGAGGCTGACGGACGGAGAGGTCAAGGCGGCTGAGCAGCGGCAGGGCGAACGCGGCGGTCTTACCCGTGCCTGTCTGCGCCTGCCCAAGCAGATCGCGGCCGTCCAGTAGAACAGGGATGCTCTCCGCCTGAATGGGAGAGGGGGCCTCGTAGCCGACATCTTCGATGGACTGAAGAATAAGCGGCGCCAGCGCCAGCTGCGCAAAAGAGGAAACGGATTCTGTAGTCATGAAAAGCCTGCGGGGTGACACCCGACGGAGCCACGGTGGATTCCGGTGGGAACTAGGAAATGAACGCGTATTTTACGCCATTAAGGGGGGCGGAAATAGACCTCATTTGCGAAAATGTCGTCTCCGGCCGGAAGATACCCACCCCCCCGGATCCGACACCTTATCGCAGCTTCTTTATCCCCGCTTTTTCGAAGATCTTCCCCTCCTGCATCGACAGCTCAGCACGACTCAGGGTGATCAATCCCTCTTTCAGCAACTGCGCCAGCACTTCCTTGTCCACCACCCAGATGATGGCCGTCTGATCACCGGTGGGCAATGTCACAAAACGCTCCGGTATTTTCTGATCCACGGCGATACGGTTAAGCAGCTTAAGAACCGCATGGACGTCGTACCAGTCCCCGTAGTTCTTCGCCTCCTGTCGGTAGCTCTTGCCCTGAAACTCTGCGCTCAACAGATAGGGCTCGTTCTCGGCCTCGTAGTCCGCAGGGGGCTTTTCACTGAATCGGGCATCCTTGAGCCCGCTCAAGGCGGCCACCGCCGCCAGCAAATAATCATGTTCGTTGGGAAACATCCCGGTTTCCACGTCAAACCAGTAGATATTCCCCAGCTCACCGAGGTAGTCCGCGGCGGTCAAGGCCTCATCAAGCGCGCTGTACTCGCTGTCCGGGGGATTGGGCAGTAAAGAGAGGTCGGAGAGATGGTCCTTAAGACTGCCGGCCTCCGGGTACCCGGTCAGCGCCGCCAACAGCGGCTTGAGCTGCGAATACCCGACCTCTTCCTTGATCTTCCAACCGAGCAACACCTTCGCCTCCTCCACTGCCGCCGGGCGATCACGCAACGCCTTTTCGCGCAGACAATATTCCACGTCGTCGGTGCGCGAACCCTTCGCCAGGCTGTTTCTCCAGCCTACACAGGATCCCTCTCGCGGCGCAGTATCGTCCGATTCCGTCGGCGCTACGCTCATAGGCCCATTCAGGTTTTCTGCCGAGTCGCCGCAAGCCGAAAGAAATAGGACTGCTATTATAAACAAACCTTTTAATATTATTGCTAGCCTGATCATTAACCTACGCTGTGAAAATACCCGAATTAATTAACATAAATATTTCATCGTTATTAACTTATAATAACTATTCCAAGTTACCCTCCGAACCTAATTCAGAACAGAGAAAAGCTTCTTCTTTTGCTTCTCTATTTCTGCCAATCTCTATTTCCGCAATCACAGCCATTACTGGAGATGCCAAATAGGATACCCCACCGCCAAATAACCCTATAGATGATAAAAACATTATATCTGGCGGTGAAACTGATGACCCAATATATACCAATAATGATAGGAAAAAGAACACCAACGAAATTAAAGCCTCATCTCCTACTGAATAGATTGCCTTAATCCAATTCGGCATCATCTTAAACTTATTTGTTCTTTGCCATTTTGCGTTCTTATCGTTAAAGCATCCAATACATGAACCAACCAGCCGAATATGAGTGAGTGACAAAGATGCAATAGACGCTCCCACCATGTCTAATATTGACCTGCATCCTGACATCCAGAGCGCTAATGCCCTTATTGCAACCAGCGAAGGCAGTATCAACCCAAAAGCCACCCAAAGTATTTTTGGAATTACGATCAGTTCATTGTGATAGAACAAAGAAAAGGTTATTGCCAACCCAATTGGAATTAACACGATGGTTATTATTGATAGCGCCTCACGCAAACTGTGGGACAATTCGAAGAGACGCTGCCAATTACTCAGTTTTGATGGCGCGGATATTGATTTCGGCAGAAACAGCCGCCAATGCCTTTTAATTTGCTGAATAGGGCCGATCGTCCACCTTAGCCTCTGCTTCCTATATTCATAAAATTTCTCGGGAATCAATCCACGCCCATAGGTTTTTATAAGATATACTGACGAATACCCCGACGCATGTAAACGTACAGCGCATTCAGAGTCTTCCGTTAAACACCATTCTGACCAACCATCCACAGACTCCAATACGCTTCGCCTAACAAGACACATTGTTCCAATAATGTAGCTCGCAATCCATTCGTTTAAACTCGCTATCTCCAGCCTATACGCCGGCATATATTCCCAGTAGCAAAATCGTTGAAAGATATTGGTTTCCCAACCAAAATAATCGTGGGGTGTTTGAACGAAGCCCATTTTTGGATCCTCGAAAAATCCAACGAGTTCGCGCAAAAAACAAGGCTCGCATATGTAATCTGAATCAATTACCCCGATAATAGTCGCATCCCCGCAGGTGTGTTTTAGAGCAAAATTAAGAGCCCCTGCTTTTGCCCCTTCCAAGCTATCCACATGAAAAAAACGAAACCTGTCTCCAAGCTCAGCACATTTATCTTTTATAGGAATCCAAAGGCGGCTATCTTTTGTATTGTTATCTATAACTATGACTTCGTAATTGAGATAGTCCATCCTACTTAAAGCTTCTAACGCAGCACAAACGACCCCAGGTGGCTCAGAATAGCAAGGGAGATGGATCGATACTTTTGGCTGATAGTCATTAGTCACCCGTAAAGGCTCTCTCGGCCTATGCCATTTTCTTCTGAACAGATATGACTGAGTTGGTAGAAAAGTAACTAAACTCAATGGAGCGGTAAAAACCAAAGACACCAACACCAGAAATAATAAGCTTCTAGTAACGGTAGAAATATCTGCAGCTATAATAAACGCCACCCCCCAAGCCGCACCAAAAAATAAAATAAAAATGGATAGAATAAGAAATATTGCCCCTGAAATGTAATAGTCCTTCAGCCTAAAGGATAGAAGCAGGGAGGAAAAATAACCTAGCGCGGAAAACCAAAGCGAGTAAGTATTACCAGTAACAGAAAACGCAAGCAGGCCAACGGTCACCCACAAGAGCAGGGGCGCGATATGGTTTATATTGCTTACTTTATTTGGAAAGATATTCTGAGCTACAACATAGACACTCAGGAATGGCGATAAAATAATCACCGGATAAAGAGCGCCTTCACATAACTCCCTCAACAACCAAATCACGCTAGCACCCTCAATATAGCCACTCCTTGTCTTTGTTCTCGATAATCCTCCTGTCGATAGCGTCACTCAAATTTTATATTATCAATATCTATGTACCCATGAATGGGCAACCCTCTTCCAGATCTAATCGACAAGGAAAACCGAAATATTTTCTTTAGGTCTAGCTTAATGTCATTCCCCCGAGAACTAAAGTAGGGCGGTGCAAACGCAGTCAAAGGAATAGATATATCCTGCCACTCACCCGAAATACTCGTAGTTGGTATCCTAACCTCCGGGAAATCGTAGACACCTGGTATAGGCGGTATATTAGTAGAGGCCAAGGTTAAAAAAACCTTAATATCCTTTGGGACTGGCTGACTAGATCGAATTCTCAGCGTAATCGCGGTAAATTTCGAGACATCAAATGCTTTAGCAGGAGGATACGAAAAATCTGTAAACAATCCTACATACGATTCAGCATTCTCTTCCCTTCTAGGCTCC
Source organism: Sedimenticolaceae bacterium (assembly GCA_050291465.1). Taxonomy (GTDB): domain Bacteria; phylum Pseudomonadota; class Gammaproteobacteria; order Chromatiales; family Chromatiaceae; genus CBFDBF01. The sequence continues at coordinate 164,166 of JBNKJV010000001.1, forward strand.
AGTTGATAATAAACCCTCAAATAGCCATCAACAACGTCATCTAAATTATCCCAATTCAGCTTATACCAACACTTTGAATCACCATTATATTCGCTATCGTAAAAGGGACTGAAATTTTCTCCGACCGCGTTCCTGGCAGGCCCTCCCGGACCAATACTAAAATCAGCAATCATTCCATCACTTCTAGGATACAGATCTGATGAATCTTGGAATGGAACCGCAAGATAAACAATCGCTACTACTAACGCTAGAACAAGGAAAAAGCAGGGGTTAATTGGAATGCTCTTCCATGTTTTTCGCTTGCTCTCATTTCCCAGGAAGGCGTTGATCAGGGCGGCGATTATTGCTCCCGATGCAACAATTATTGGCCCAACAATATCGCTAACCATTTGTTCGTCTCTCTGTCATTCCGTCGATTTCAATACTTTAAGCAAAAGCACTCGCCTTCTATTAATAAGTGGCAATGCAAATATCTTCCATCAATCACCTTTAAAAAAGAAAACCGCGCCAACAACCAGAATGACCAGCGGCATACCTATAGCCACAAAGCCCTGTGTTTCAAAATGCTTGAAATTCACCGCCAGCCAGGCACCGCCGACTATCATCCCGATAAGCCCGCTTAATCGTTTTCCGCCCACATTCAATTCCCTGTTAAAAAGCAACCGAAACCCTGCTCTTGCTTAGCAGTTCTTTTGCCTGATTTATCGTTACTCGGGATCATACTCAAAATAGGGCTGACCATCCTCGTCAACGATGCATGCATAAACACCTTTCAGATAGATCTCAAGAAACTCATCCTCTTTTGCGGTACTGGCCTCCATATAGGCCTCCCACTCCTTTTCATATTTCTTATGACAGGAATCGAATTGGGCTTCGACCGCCGCCAGACACTCCTTATCCTCTTCACCACAAACTTCTTTCAATCCAATCTTGACGAATTCCGCGCTCGCCCTGTTTAACCATTGATCACAGCCCGACAAGGGCAAAGCAAGTAAAATCAAGAAGACCAGCCTGACAAGCGTATGCATTTAACCACCTCATGAAGCATTATTAATGGAGACCGAGGACCGGATATATGGCATGCAATTTGGAAACCTGAACGGCCCCACGCCACCCCCCGGGTTTCGTACAACAAAGACGGAGATGCCATCCCACCCGGCCCCCGAAGACCTTTGGTTATCCAGCCGTTATTTCCGACCCTTTGCTATTGATACTTTCCAAAATCGTATCTGGCTGCCAGCTCTTCCTTCTCCTGCGCCGGAAGCGAAGTGAAATATCCTTTCCAGCCCGGGCAGAAATTTATGTGCCATCGCCAGATACGTCCCGCGATTGATTTTGGATTGCCGTCGTATTTCGACCGCAGTTTACAGTTGGCGCAGTTAGACATAGTTGTATTCCTTTCCCTGCCACCGAAGATAAAAGAGCACATGGATGGAGAAAACCATGTTTTTGCGATCACCACCGAATACGAAGTCTGCGGCGGAGAACGGATCGCCATGGTATAGCCTTCCAGCCGTTTCCTGCGCTCCATCCGTCAGGCCATTAACTTAGCAGATTATCCCTATTTTTTACCAGTGATTATTCCCGCTTCTTCGCATTGAACCGACATTGAGTCAGCGTGGATTCCCCATATTTTTTTCACATTTTCCCCATGGTTGCTCCACTTTCCGCCCCTATCTTTTCAATTACAGATAACTGAAACCACTTAACACGGACGCGGTGGACAGACGCACCGGTAAGAGACGGCGGAAACAGGATAAACTCTGGAGCGGCGGTTACATCCATTGAATGGATTGAAATCAGGAGCATAGCAATGACGACGCGGTATCTGGACAAGACAGTTTTAATGAGCATTATGCTGACCCTCTCCGTGGGCACAGCGGCAGCCACGGTTAAGATCCCCGATACCGGACAGAACCGCTGCTACGACAACTCCAGGGCCATCGATTGCCCCGCACCCGGCAACGCCTTTTTTGGACAGGATGCTCAGTATCAGAGCCATCTCCCGAGCTACCGCGATAACGGCGATGGCACCATAACCGACCTTAATACCGGCCTGGTGTGGTCCAGGGCGGTCTCCCCCGAGAAGCTGAGTCTGGATGAGGCACAACGCGAAGCCGACAGGATGACCCTCGGCGCTTACGACGACTGGCGGGTACCCAACATCAAGGAGCTCTACTCCCTGATCGACTTTCGCGGTTACACCGGATCATCGGGGCGCAGAATTCTCAACAACGTACCCTCCAACGCCATTCCCTTTATCAACACCGATTATTTCGAATTTCTTTACGGCCTAACCGGAGAGCGTTATATCGATGCCCAGTGGCTGTCGAGCACCAGATATGTCTCCACCACCATGAACGGCATGGAGACCCTGTTCGGGGTGAACTTTGCCGACGGCCGTATCAAGGGATACGGCTATAAGCACCCCAACAGCAATCGAGACCTCAAGAAGTTTTATGTCCGCTATGTGCGCGGCGGCCCCTATGGAGAAAACCAGTTTACGGATAACGGCGACGGAACAGTTACCGATCACGCCACCGGCCTCACCTGGGCCAGGATGGACAGCGGCCGCGGCATGAACTGGAAGGAGGCCCTGGCATACGCGGAAAATCTCAAGCTGGCGGGACACGACGACTGGCGTCTACCCAATGCCAAAGAGCTGCAATACATCGTGGACTACTCCCGCTCGCCGGACACCACCGGCTCGGCCGCCATCGATCAGGTATTCCAATCCACGGCTATCGTGAACGAAAAAGGAGAACAGGACTATCCGTTCTATTGGACCTCCACCACACATATGGACGGACCCCGCCCGGGCAGCAACGGGGTCTATATCGCATTCGGCCGCGCCATGGGACAGATACGTAACGAAACCATGGATGTGCACGGCGCGGGGGCGCAACGCAGCGACCCGAAAACCGGCGGCGCGATGATCGGTCGCGGCCCCCAGGGCGACGCGGTAAGGGTCAATAACTATGTGCGCGTGGTTCGCGGCGGCGTACGCCAGACAAATGCAGACAAAGCCATTGATCGGAACGCCTACCCCTACAATGTGGATCACCTGCTTACGCAGCCCCAGGCGGATGAAGAAAACCTTGACCTGCAACGCCCGGACCCGCAAGGCCCCCGGAGCAATAACGGACAGACGCCGCGCGGTGACGGCACCCAAATGACGCCTCCATCTAACGGCGGCCCGGCGACACCTCCCGGGAATGGCGGACAGATGCGCCGGGGGGATTTCGGTTCACATTTTGTGGAGCGCCTGGACCTTGACGGCGACGGCCGGGTATCACGCGGCGAGTTTGACGGACCTCCCAACCGCTTCGATTTTCATGATGAAAACGGAGACGGCTATATCAGCGAGGAAGAGATCAGAAACAATCCTCCGGCACCACCGCCCGGTGCCTTCAGATAAACCGCGCAACGGCCATTCCGGCCTTCGTCGGGATGACCGGCGGCGAGGGTGAATCCTGCTCCATTATCAAAACGGCGGTTCGAACTTGTAACCCACGCCGTAGATGGAATGGATAACCTCCTGCTCCGGCAATCTCTGTTGTAGTTTCTTGCGCAGGTTCTTGACGTGGGTATCCACCGTACGGTCGCTGACCACACGCTGATCGGTGTAGAGATTATCCAGCAGATGCCCGCGGGAAAAGACCCTGCCGGGCTGCGCCATAAAGGTCTTGAGCAGACGAAACTCCACCGGCGTCAGCTCCATCGGCTCCCCTTTGATGACCGCCCGAAAGCCGGCTTCATCCAGCATGATGGTCGACGGGGAGACGGATGAACCGGCACCGATCATGGCGACCCGGCGCAGAACCGTCTTTACCCGGGCCACCACCTCACGCGGACTGTAAGGCTTGCAAACATAGTCGTCGGCCCCCAGCTCCAGCCCCAGCAAGCGATCGATCTCCTCCACCCTGGCGGTGGTCATAATGATGGGGACATCGGAAAAGGCCCGCACTTCCTTGCAGATCTCCATACCATCCTTTCCCGGCAGCATCAGATCAAGCAGGATCATATCCGGCTGGTGCTCTTTAACCCACTCCACCACCCCCGTCCCAACGAAGAAGATATGGGTGACGTATCCCGCATCTTCGAGATAATCGCGCAGCAACCCTGCCAGGCCCTCCTCGTCCTCGACGATCAATACCAGTTTCTTTGCACTCATGGTTATCTCAGGTCATGTCTGCCGCGGCAGCGTGACGATAATCTGCAAACCGCCCAGGGGCGAAGGCTTTGCCAATATCTCCCCCTGGTGAGCCTCGACGATATTGCGACAGATGGCAAGTCCCAGACCCGCCCCGCCGCCGCCGCGATTGCGTGAACCCTCGGCACGATAAAAGCGATCAAACAAATGGGACAAGGTCTCCTCGTCCACTCCCGGGGCGCTGTCCTCGATCTTGAAGTGCACCTGCCCGCCTGTCTGCCACGCGGAGAGCCGAATCTCACCCCCCGGATCGGTATAACGACGGCTGTTCTTCAACAGATTGTCCACCACCTGACGCAGACGCCTGGCGTCGCCGAAAACGGTCAGCTGCTCCGGGATATCCTGATGCAGCGTCAGATTGCTCCGCTTTATGCGATGCTCGGCGGTGTCGGCGGATAGACGCAATATGGCGGCAAGGTTCAGCGACTCCTTGCGGTAACTCAGTGCACCGGCATCGGTCAGGGCCAGATCATAAAGATCATCCACCAGCCGATTGAGCTGCATGATGGAGCCGTGCAACTTGCCGAGCTGAGATTCATTGAAGGGACGAATACCATCCTGCATCGCCTCGATCTCACCCCGCAGCAGGGCCAGGGGAGTGCGCAGTTCATGGGAGAGATCCGCCATACCCTGGCGACGCAGCAGTTCATTACGCTGCAGGGCCTCGGCCAGGGCATTGAAATCCAGGACCAGCTGCCCCAGCTCATCCCTGCTGTGGGGCTCCAGCCTGATATCAAACCGCCCCCGGGCCAGGAGGTGCGCCCCCCGAGCCACATCCTTTACCGGTTTCAACAAATGACGTCCGATAGGGATACCGATCAGCAACGCCAGCAACAACGCACCGACGGCGATAGGATAGATGGCATCGAGCTGATCATCACGGAAACTTCTTTCAAGACCCGTGGCAGGCAAAGGCTGAGGGGTAAGACTCAACCAGCCGACCACCTCATCATCCAGTTCGATGGGGCGCAGCACCGGTTTCCCGGACATATCCGGAGGGCCGATCACATACCGCTTCCCGGCGTCCAACAGTCGCAACCGGGTGCCCAGGCCGGAGCGGTCATCGGGTCCGGGTGGCGCCGCACCGGCAACGGGCTCCACCGCCGCGAGGCTGTTCGTCGTATTGGGGGATTGGGGGGCAGCTGTGGGCAGGATGGGTCGCCCCTGTTCGTTAAGGGGCATAAATCCCACCCAGACCCGATGTCTGCCACGGATAAATTCCCAGGAGCCCTCACGCCGATAGGCGTTGGCAAGATCCTCGGCGGTCTGATCCAGACGCTCCATCTCCGCCTCGGTCAGGTAATCGATAAACCCCTTCTGAAAAGTCCAGCGCATAGCCGCAGCCATGGCCCCCACCAGCAGAATACTGGTGGCCAACAGAACCAGGACCATTTTGCTTGTGATGCCGAAACGCATGTTAAAAGTATGAATAACAAACAACCCCGTTTCCACGCCGGCGAATAATCTTCACATTTTCTCCTCAATTATCACACGCTTTCTCCCAACTCACTCCCTAGGATTAGCAATAAGGCAAAACCGTTTTTTGATAACTCAGTTTGGATTAATACCGCCATGTTAAACGTTGCACAGTTAGAGGAAACCGTTATCAACACGAACAAACTATACGCATGCGCTCCGATTAATAGCGGCCTGGAACAGGAACAGGAGATAATCCAACTGCGGCAACGTATCACGGAGTTGGAGGGGGAAATCGAACGAATCCATAAAGAGCTTGTCCAGGAGCGCCATCACGCGAATATAGACCTGCTGACGGGCATCCCCAACCGCCGCGCCTATCAGATCCGGCTACAGCAGGAACGCCTGCGTTGCATGCGCGACGGCAAGCCCCTGTGTCTGGCCATCTGGGATATCGACCACTTCAAATCCATAAATGACGGTTTCGGTCACCAGGTTGGTGACAGGGTGCTGCAGTGCGTGGCACGAAAGATCACCAGTCGCCTGCGCAGAAGCGATTTCACCGCCCGTTTTGGCGGAGAGGAGTTTGTATCCCTGCTGTCGGATTGCGATATCACCAATGCCCTGCACTTGGCGGAAGAGCTGCGTAAAGAGATTTTTCATTGCGATCAGGTAACGGAACAGGGATCGGTAGAGGTAACAATATCCTGTGGTATTGCCGAGCTTGATCCGAATGAAAGCGACGATGTCCTCTTCGCCCGTGCCGATGCCGCGCTGTATCGGGCAAAAAGTGAGGGCAGAAACCGTGCCTGTCTGGCGGAACGTAACACCATCTAACCGAGGTCCGTAACCCGAATCCACCGTGTAACTCGCAGCCGCATTCATAAAAAAGCCCCGCCGAAGCGGGGCTTTCTTCAGGCTCGAGGCCGGGGGAGCTTACATCATGCCACCCATGCCGCCCATACCACCCATGCCGCCCATATCCGGCATGGCAGGGCCTTCCTCCTTCGGCTCCTCCGCCACCATCGCTTCGGTGGTGATCATGAGGCCGGCCACGGAGGCGGCGTTCTGCAACGCGGTGCGGGTCACCTTGGTGGGATCCAGGATACCCATGGCGATCATGTCGCCGTATTCGCCGCTACCGGCGTTGTATCCCAGGTTGCCTTTGCCCTCTTCCACCTTGTTGACGATGACCGACGGCTCTTCACCGGCGTTGGCCACGATCTGGCGCAGAGGCTCTTCCATAGCGCGGCAGGCCAGGCTGATGCCCACGTCCTGGTCGTGGTTGTCGCCTTTCACATCCTTGATCGCCTGCAGGGCACGGATCAGGGCCACGCCGCCGCCGGGGACCACACCCTCTTCCACCGCGGCACGGGTTGCGTGCAGGGCATCTTCGACGCGGGCCTTCTTCTCCTTCATCTCCACCTCGGTGGCGGCACCCACCTTGATCACGGCTACACCGCCGGCCAGCTTGGCCACGCGTTCCTGCAGCTTTTCACGATCATAGTCGGAGGTGGTCTCTTCGATCTGGGCGCGGATCTGATCCACGCGGGCCTTGATATCGGCCTCGGCACCGGCGCCGTCGATGATGGTGGTCTCTTCCTTGGTGATCTGGACCTTCTTGGCGGTACCCAGCTCGTTGATGCCGGCCTTCTCCAGGGAAAGCCCCACCTCTTCGGAGATCACCACGCCACCGGTGAGGATGGCGATATCCTGCAGCATGGCCTTGCGACGGTCGCCGAAACCGGGGGCCTTGACGGCACAGACCTTGACGATGCCGCGGATGTTGTTCACCACCAGGGTGGCCAGGGCCTCGCCCTCCACATCTTCACAGATGATCAACAGCGGCTTGCCGGCTTTGGCCACGCCTTCCAGCACCGGCAGCAGATCACGGATGTTGGAGATCTTCTTGTCGTGCAGCAGGATGTAGGGGTCCTCCAGCTCGGCGGACATGTTCTGCTGATTGTTTACAAAGTAAGGGGACAGGTAGCCGCGATCGAACTGCATGCCTTCCACCACGTCCAGTTCGTTCTGCAGGGTGGAACCCTCTTCCACGGTGATGACCCCCTCCTTGCCCACCTTCTGCATCGCCTCGGCGATGATGTTACCGATGGAGTCGTCGGAGTTGGCGGAGATGGTGCCCACCTGAGCGATCTCCTTGTCTTCGGAGCAGGGCTTGGAAAGATTCTGCAGCTCATCCACGGCGGCAGTGACCGCCTTGTCCACGCCACGCTTCAGGTCCATGGGGTTCATGCCGGCGGCAACCGCTTTCAGGCCTTCACGCACCATGGCCTGAGCCAGCACGGTAGCGGTGGTGGTACCGTCGCCGGCGATGTCGGAGGTCTGGGAAGCGACCTCTTTCACCATCTGGGCGCCCATGTTCTCGAACTTGTCGGAGAGCTCAATCTCCTTGGCCACGGAAACGCCGTCTTTGGTGACGGTGGGTGCGCCGAAGGACTTCTCCAGCACCACGTTACGGCCTTTGGGACCGAGGGTCACTTTTACAGCGTCGGCCAGGATGTTGACGCCCTTCATCATGCGGGTACGGGCGGAATCGCCAAATTTCACTTCTTTCGCAGTCATTGCGTTAGTCCTCGAATATCGAAAATTCGTCTGTTTATTAAGAATCTGGGGTGGCGTGGGGCCGAATCAGCCTTCGATCACACCCATGATGTCCTCTTCGCGCATCACCAGTACCTCGTCACCGGCGACCTTCACCTCGGTGCCCGAGTACTTGCCGAACAGGACCTTGTCACCGACCTTGACGTCCATGGGACGGACATCGCCGTTCTCCAGGATCTTGCCCTTGCCGACAGCCAGCACCTCACCCTGAACCGGCTTTTCGGTGGCGGAATCGGGGATCACGATCCCGCCCGGGCTGGTGCGCTCTTCTTCCATACGACGAACGATAACGCGATCGTGCAGCGGACGAATATTCATCTACTGAGTTCTCCTGAATTGAATTTAAACCAATGATTTTCTTATAAGCGGGGTCGGCTGTTAGCACTCCCCCTTAGTGAGTGCTAATAATAGGGGCAAAGTTTCCAGAGTCAAGGGATAGGCGAAAAATTCGTGTGTTCGAAGCGGATGAAGCCCCGCCGCAAGACCGGGTTCCAGGGTATCCAAAGAGCGCGCCCGAGCAACGGCGGGCACAGCCCGCCCTAGGGGATCTCCACCAGCAGCCGGAACCCCCGGCTGTCCCCCAGGTCGGCCGGATTGTTGCCGTCATCCTCTCCGGTGTAGGTTGCATAGGGCCGGGTGGTCCAGCTGCCCCCCTTGCCCATCCTGAAGCGTCCGCCTGCCTTATCCTTGCTGGTATAAAAATGGCGTTCGAACCAATCTCCCCCCTGGTCCCGCTGCCTATGTTCCGCCTCCGACGGTCCCTGGGGATCGGTGATATCTTCCGTGTAGTTGGGGTGCCACCAGTCCTGAACCCATTCGTAGCTGTTGCCCACCATGTCGTAGAGCCCCCAGGGATTGGCCGGGAACATACCGACCGGGGCGGTCTCCTCATAACCGTCCTCCCGATAGCTTTCCGGGTTGGAGTGACGGCCGCCGAGGTTGGCCTTGCTCCGATCCCAGAACGCCTGGCCCCAGTAGAGCCGGGAATTGGTTCCCGCCATGGCCGCGTATTCCCACTCCGCCTCGGTGGGCAGCCGGTAGTGCCGGCCCTCCTTTTTCGACAGCCAGCGGGCATAGAGCTGCGCCTCCCGCCAGGTGATCGGCTCCACCGGATGGTTGTCCCCGCCCTTCCCCTGCTGATACTCGGGCCGCCATTGCTTATGGGAAGGATCGAACAGCTCGTACTGGAGGTTGGTCACCTCAAAGGCGGCCAGATAATAGGATCTGGAGAGGGTCACCCGCGGGGACTCCCCCACTTCACGCCAGCGGGACGCCCGCCGCAGGGACCACTTGTCCGGCAGACTGCGAAACCCCGGGACCGGCCGGTAGGATCCGGCCTCGATGCGAACGAAATCCATGCCGATGGTGTTGGTGTGATAGACGACCTCCTTCACCCGCAGTCCTTCCGGTGTCGCCACCTCCACGGACTGGACCTCCTCCTGCCACGGTGCCGGCGTCACCGGCCACCCCGATCTGTCCTCGGGCGGCAGTTGCTGCATGCTTTCCACCGGGCCCGGCCAGACATAACGGTCGTACCAGGAGACCTTGAACAGATACAGAGCACCGGAGATCGCCGCAAGTATTGCGATGCGCCAGAGGAATTTGAGGGATTTGGACATTAATCAGTTGTTAGTTGTCAGTAATCAGTTGTCAGTAAAGTGTACCGTAGGCCTGGATAATTACCATCCATACCGCTAACTGAAAACTGATTACTGTTAACTCTTAACCGTTATACCTTTCCATCAGATAACAGAGGCAGTCCTGCCTCACCACCGCCTGGTCTTTGGTCAACATGGAGGGAATCACGGGGTTGAGCAGCGTGAGCTCATTCTCATCCAGAACGAAGTACTGATCGGATACCTCCTCGCCTCGCTCGTTATATATCTCCAGTCCCAGCCCGGATTCCGTATTCACGGCACCCAGGACGGTCCCGCCTGGAAGTTCACGAAAGTTCAGATGATCAAGATCCTTCAAAAAACAAATATCCGCTCCTTCATCTCCAAACCCGAAGGTCACCCCCTCCCGGACCTTTACCGTAGCCACCGTGTGCAGCAGTTCGATATCGTGCTCCGCCACCGGGTGGTCGGGATGCTCGGAAAGATGCAGAACCGCCTCCAGAAACTCCCGGGCATGTTCTACGCCATGGACCTGTCCTACCTTACCGCACTCCAGGGTAACCGAAGGGCAGAGCCGCGCCATGGCCATGGACTGCACGCCGCAGGGCCGAATGAAGTAGACCACCAGCCGCCCGAACATGGTAGCGAGATGAAGAAACCGGTTATCGACGACGTTGACACAGGCGTAATGGGGATTGAGTCCGGTATTGTTATGAAGATCCACGCTGGCGAAGACACCCCTGTCGGCCACGGTGTCCACCACCTGTTGCATCATCCGATGCTCCGCACTGTCTCCCTCTTCACAACCCGGCCAGACCCGATTGTAATCCTGCTGCCCCACGAGATGACGTACGCCGTGAACCGCGGCACTGACATTGCCGATAAAAACACTCAGCGACCTGGGCAGGGGGTGTTCACCTCCGCCGGGCTGATAGCGACGCAACAGTCCCCGCACCGCGTCCCAACCCACCGGCTCGTTGCCGTGCATCAGCACGGACACGAAGAGCGCCGGATTGCGGCGGCCCGGCAGATGTATCAGGGTGGGTCCTCCCAGTACCGCCTCAAGCCGGGAGGCATCCAGCTCCAGAAGACCCGCAGGGATATGGTTCAGTTCCTGTAGCATTGTTTATTAGTTTGTAGTTCGTAGTTTGAAGCTTGAAGCTAAAGCCGAATAAGCACGTCACCACCGACTTCAAACTTATAACTTCTAACTAATACCCCATTCACACACCGGCGCTCCGGATACCTGACGTTCCAGATAGGTCTGGGTAAGCCCCTGCATATCAGGGCCGTGACGTTCCACCCATCGCCGTTGCCAGACCGCACCGGTCTGCCCGCAGGCGATGCGCCTTTCGACGATCCCGAGCCAGTAATCCACCTCTTCCTGGTCCACACCGAGATTCAGCAGGCCGTCCCGCGCCTGGGGCAGTAGCAGCTCCAGACAGAGTTCCGAGACCTCGCCGCTCTTGCCGTCCAACCAGAATACCGGCGCCCGCATCCCCAGCCTTGCGGCCTGGTAAAAGTTTTCCCGCGCCACATCAAAGGGAAGACGGCTTTCGGGCGGCACCTCCTGGGTCGCCAGAAAGGTAACCGCGCCGTAGTAGAACGCGGCGTTCGCAATACTGTCCACGATCGACGGCCCGGCGGGCACCACACGGTGCTCGATGCGAAGATGGGGCCGGCCGTCGGCATCAAAACCGATCAGTGGTCGATTCCAGCGCCAGATAGTCCCGTTGTGCAGACGCAAATGCGCCAGACGCTCCTCCGGCTCATCCATCAGTCTCGGCAGAAGCACCGGGTATCGATCCAGGTTCGCCTGGAAATACTCCGCTATGGACCGCTCTATGTAACGAATGCCGAAGGTAACCCTTCTGTTCAACTCTGTCTCGCCCACGGCCACCGACTGTTCGAAAAGGGGTATTCGGGTTTCATCCCAGAGGTTTGATCCGAACAGAAAAGGGGAGTTGGCGCAGGCCGCCACGATGGGTGCCGACAGGATCTTGGAGGCGTTGTAGAAACGACCGCCCTTGTCGGCATCGATCTTGAGATGAATCTGAAAGGAGGTGGTAGCCGCCTCCAACATCACGTCATCGTGCTCCATATGCAACCGGTCGTAACCCGAGATATCCAGTTGCAACGGCTTTCCACCCCGCATCCTGAAGACCTGTTCGTTCAGGGCATGGTAACGATGCAGCGGCGACATGTTTGCAAGGGTGAAGTCCGCGGGCTCCGCCGTGGGCAGGATACCTATCATCGCCAAACGGGCTCCAACCCTGGCCGCTACGTCGTTACATCGGCCCCAGGTGTGCTCCAATTCACTCCGCAAGGCACTCAGGGCGTCATCCTGCAAACGCCTGGGGTTGCCGTTCAACTCCATGTTGAAGGTAGCCAGTTCCGGCACCACCAACGGATCTTCAAGCCGCTCGAGATAGGATTCTATGACCGGCGCCGGCCGCGCCTCATCATCCACCAGCCATGCCTCCAGCTCGAACCCCCCTTCGCTGCCTCCCCGCGGAAAGGCATCTTCCTGCAACCACCGGCATAGCAGTCCGGTCTCCCGCTGCAACCGCTCGGAAAATATCTTGAAATCCGCCGGATCAAAATGGCTGTCGGTTATCTCCTGTCCCATTGCATCTAATCCCGATTGCGTAGGTATTGATCAAGTTCCTCGAGACGCCCGGGCGTTCCCACATCCCTCCAATCACCCCGATACCACTCGCCGCTGACCAGCCCGTCATCCGCGGCTTTCCGCAGCAACGGTGCCAGAGGGAATGCCCCGGGCTCACATCCGGCGAAAAGCCCCCGTCGGTAGAGGCCTATGCCGCTGAATGTAAGGCGACTGTCCCCTTCGTTAACAATCTTCCCATCCTGCAGCTGAAAATCTCCCGCGGGATTGTGCTCCGGATTCTCCACCAACACCAAGTGGGCCAGCCTTCCCGGCGGACAGGAAAGCCGGGAGAAATCGCAATCACACCAGATATCCCCATTCACCACCAGAAACGGGGCATCGCCAAGCAACGGCAAGGCGTTAAAAATACCACCGCCGGTCTCCAGCGCCCCGGGAGGCTCGGGAGAGTAACTGATGGAGACCCCCCAATCACCACCATCCCCCAGAAAGGCCTCGATCTGCTCCCCAAGATGGGCGTGGTTCACCACCAGATCGACGATGCCCGCCCGGGCAAGGGCTTCCACATGGTATAGGATCAGGGGCTTGCCCCCCACCTGCAGCAGCGGCTTGGGGGTACGATCCGTCAGCGGCCGCATCCTTTCACCGCGGCCGGCGGCAAGGATCATGGCGTGGGTGGGTCTGGCATGCTCGGTCATACTGAATAGGATACTTCAAACTCGGCGATATGATTATTTGCCACAGAGACACAGAGTTCACAGAGATGACAGAATTGCACATACACCCCCGAGTTTCGGCAACGAATCGCCAATCGTGACAACATGAATACCCGCTTCGGGTATTCCGACTTTTATAGTCTCCGTGTTCTCTGTGGCTCCGTGGCTAATAAACAAAAAAGCCGTCCCTGACCAGGAACGGCTTTTCCATTAATGCCCAACAGAATCCCGCGTCAACGCTTCATGGCATCGAAGAATTCGTTATTGGTCTTGGTCACCTTCAGCTTGTCCAGGAGAAACTCCATGGCCGCAAGCTCATCCATCGGGTGCAGGATCTTGCGCAGAATCCACATCTTCTGCAGATCATCGGGCTTCATCAACAGATCCTCGCGGCGGGTCCCGGAACGATTGATGTTAATCGCGGGAAAGATACGTTTTTCCGCAATCCGGCGGTCCAGATGGACCTCCATGTTACCGGTACCTTTGAACTCCTCGTAAATCACGTCGTCCATACGGGAACCGGTCTCCACCAGCGCCGTGGCGATGATGGTCAGGCTACCCCCCTCCTCCACGTTACGGGCGGCACCGAAGAAACGCTTGGGCCGCTGCAGGGCGTTGGCATCCACACCGCCGGTCAGCACCTTGCCCGAAGAGGGAATCACAGTGTTGTAGGCACGCGCCAGGCGAGTGATGGAGTCCAACAGAATAACCACGTCTTTCTTGTGTTCCACCAGCCGCTTGGCCTTTTCGATCACCATCTCAGCCACCTGCACATGGCGTGCCGCCGGTTCATCGAAGGTGGAAGAAATCACCTCGCCCCGCACCGAACGGGCCATTTCCGTCACCTCTTCCGGCCGCTCGTCGATAAGCAGCACGATCAAATAACACTCGGGATGATTATGGGCGATGGACTGGGCGATGTTCTGCATCAGCATGGTCTTACCCGCTTTCGGCGGGGAAACGATCAAACCGCGCTGGCCCTTGCCTATGGGCGCACAGAGCTCAATAGTCCGGGCGGTTATGTCCTCGGTACTGCCGTTGCCCATCTCCAGGTTGAACTTCTCATTGGCGAACAGCGGCGTGAAGTTTTCGAACAGGATCTTGTTCTTGGCGTTTTCCGGCTTGTCGTAATTGATCTCATCGACCTTGAGCAGAGCAAAGTAACGCTCACTGTCTTTCGGCGGCCGAATCTTCCCGGAGATGGTATCGCCCGTGCGCAGATTGAAGCGTCGTATCTGACTGGGGGATACATAGATATCATCGGGACCCGCTAGGTAGGAGCTATCGGCGGAGCGCAGAAAACCGAATCCATCTTGCAGAATTTCAAGTACGCCATCACCGTAGATATCCTCACCCTTTTTGGCGTGGGCTTTGAGGATGGCGAAAATCAGGTCCTGCTTGCGGGAACGGGCCATGCCCTCGATCTTCATGGAACTGGCGAGTTCCACCAGATCGGCGACTGGCATTTTCTTAAGTTCGGTAAGATTCATGGTCTATGGACTTGTACTCAGGAAAGGACAAAAAGCGCAGAGAGCGCCCGGAAATACTGGGTTGAAGGAAAGTTCCGTTAGGGGAATAGCTGTTGTTTCTTTATGGAATCACACTCCGAAAGGAGCGTATAGGCTAGATTGTACTACTCTTCCGGAGTGTGTCCAGGGTTTTTAGTGAAATAAATCTCAGATATTGCTATCAATAAACGCGGTAAGCTGGGAAACGGAAACCGCACCGACCTTGGTGGCTTCCACCTCTCCATTCTTAAACAGCATCAACGTCGGGATGCCCCGAATACCATAGCGAGGTGGCGTATTCGGATTGTCATCAATATTGAGCTTGGCTATCTTCAGCCGACCTGCATACTTACCGGCAATCTCATCCAAAACCGGCGCAATCATCTTGCACGGACCACACCATTCCGCCCAGTAATCCACCAATACGGGGGCACTGCTCTTCAGTACCTCGGTGTCGAAAGAGTCGTCCGTCACATGAACAATTTGTTCACTCACTTAATATCTCCAAATCGTCTGGGGAATTGCGCCTAACTGTGCTGATCCGCACCGACGCTTCCAAAAAAAGGCAAAGGGCTCTTCGTTTGTTCCCACACCGCGCAGCCCCCACGCTTAAGGGTTTATTTGATCTGAATATTTTATGCTTTGCAAGTCCCAACGAAACGGAAATTCCTGTATCCTAGCGCGCCATGAGTGAGAAACACCTATCAGATACCCGTTTCGATAGTTTCAACTTTACTCCCGAAATACAGCAAGGCATTGAAGATGCTGGCTTTTCCGCCTGCACACCAATTCAGGCGGAAACCCTGCCTGTAGCCCTTGCAGGACGGGATGTAGCGGGTCAGGCACAGACGGGAACCGGCAAGACCGCCGCCTTTCTGCTGGCGACATTCCAATACCTGTTGCAGCACCCTGCCGACGATGAGCGCAGACCCACACAACCCAGGGCCGTCATGCTGGCACCCACCCGGGAACTTGCGGTACAGATCCACAAGGACGCGGAACTTCTCGGCAGGCATACCGGTTTCAGGCTGGGCCTGGTCTTCGGCGGCACCGGATACGAGCAGCAGCGCAAGCAGTTGCAGGAGGGCGTGGATATCCTGATTGGCACACCCGGCCGCCTGATCGACTATTTCAAACAGAACATATTCGATCTCAAAGCCGTCCAGGTGGTGGTGCTGGATGAGGCCGACCGCATGTTCGACCTCGGCTTCATCAAGGATATCCGCTATCTGCTGCGGCGCATGCCGCCGCCGGAAAAGCGTCTGGGCCTGCTTTTTTCCGCCACTCTTTCATATCGGGTTACGGAACTCGCTTATGAACACATGAACAATCCGGAAGCGGTAAGGATCGAACCGGACAAGGTGACGGCGGACAAGGTCAAGCAGGTCTGCTATATGACCGCCAACGACGAAAAGATCCCGCTTTTGATCGGCCTGTTACGCCATATGGATCCCCGGCGCACCATCGTCTTCGTCAATACCAAGCGGGGCGCCGATCTGGTCTGGGGATTCCTTGAGGGTAACGGAATCAAGGCAGCGGTACTTTCAGGTGATGTGCCGCAGAAGAAGCGCCTGCGTTTGCTGAAGGAGTTTCAATCCGGCGAGCTTCCGGTCCTTGTCGCCACCGATGTCGCCGCCCGCGGGCTGCATATCCCGGATGTATCCCATGTTTTCAATTTCGATCTTCCGGAAGACGCGGAAGATTATGTTCACCGCATCGGCCGCACCGCGCGCGCCGGCAGCAGCGGTGATGCTGTCAGCTTCGCCTGTGAAACCTACTCGTTCTCCCTGCCGGATATCGAGGAGTTCATCGGCCACCGTCTGCCGATGGAGCCGGTAAGCACCGAGCTGCTGGCGGAAGTGGATCCGCGCAGCCGCATTCACCCCGAGCGGGGCAGCCGAAAGGACCGCAGAGGCGGCCACGGAAAACCGAAAGACGGGAAAAGGAAGGGCGATGGCGACTCGAAACCCAAGAAGCACCGGCACCGAAAGCCCCGGAAACCGGATTAGACCCCTACCGGCGTTATCCCCTATATCTTTTGACCACGTTTCTACCCATCGTACTTCATAACCATGTCGATACCTCTGGAAAATAAATGCAGCCGCTGTATCGGATCCAAGTGCTGCACCTACACGACGGAAGGATTGGGAATCACTCCCCGCTCCAAATCCGACTTCGACCACCTCCTGTGGCAGATATCTCACGCAGGTGTCGAACTCTATAAGGATGAAGACGGCTGGTTCCTACTGCTGCAGGGCAAGTGTGAACACCTGAAGGAGAACGGCGCCTGCTCCATCTACGAAACACGCCCGCAGATCTGCCGGGACTACGAAAACGACTGGTGTGAATATGACACCCCGGCGGAGAAGCATTTCGATCTCTATTTCCGCAACTATCACGAGCTGCTGAAATATTGCAAAAAGCGTTTCAAGAACTGGAATAAGAAGTAAGGGAAGAGCGTCAACGGCGGGCACAACCTGTCTTACAGGTTTTTCAGCCCCTGCAGCAGTTCGGAAAAATCGTGTATTGCGTCGTATCCTTCAGCCTTCCGCGCACCTTCCCTGGAGTCCGGTCGCAGCACCTGCAACAACCAGCGGATACCGTAACTCCGGGCCGAAGCCAGCACCTTCGGACTATCGTCCACAAACAGGGTCCGCGTCTTTTCAAACGGCTCCGCCTGATACAGCCGATCCCAGAACCGGGGATCCTCCTTGGGCAGTCCGAAATCGTGGGAGCAGACCACACCATCCAGATGCCCGCCGAGCCGGGTGCGGTCCAGCTTCAGAGCCAGGGATTTCTGATGCGCATTGGTCACCAGCACCGTACGTTTACCCCGGGTTCGCATCCCGTCCAGAAAATCGACCACATGAGGGTGGACGGCAATAAGATGATCCACCTCCTCCTTCAGCAGGGCTATATCCAGCCCCAGCTCCCTGCTCCAGTGATCGATGCAGTACCACTCCAGGGTGCCTTCCAGATCCTTGTAGCGGGACAACAGCTCCCCCCGGGCCTGCTCCAGCGCGATCCCCCTGGCCTCCGCGTAGCGGCGGGGAACATGTTCCAGCCAGAAATGGTTGTCGAAATGGAGATCCAGCAGGGTTCCGTCCATATCCAGAAAAACGGTGTCGATTTGGCTCCACTCGATCATGAGCAACAAAGTACTGCCTCTCATACAACAAAACAAGGGAAGCCGCGGGAAGACGAACACAGTCCGGCTTATTGGCTTCGTTTGGCTGAAAGCTATCTTAGCCACAGAGAGCACAGGGATTCACGGGGGACTTCATGCCGGAATATATATCTCCGTGTCCTCAGTGCCCTCCGTGGTAATTAATTACTCAGCTTCCAGCATAGAGCTACGATCATTGCTGCCTTCCACGCCTTAACGGCAATAATCCCGGTAAAGAACCCGACGGGAATTCCGGTTACACTATGCAGATCTGTTTGCAACCCACCCCGGAAGTCGCATGCCGAAAAAACCCACCGTCCGCAACCGCCGGCAGCTTATTCATACCGGCGTCTTCCGGGTGGAAGAGATGGAGCTGGAATTCGCCAACGGCCAGCAGCGCACCTATCAGCGCATCGTCGGCTCACCGCAGGGCGCGGTACTGGCTGTGCCGCTGCTGGATCCGGAGACGGTTCTCCTGATCCGGGAGTACGCCGCGGGCATGGACCGATATGAGCTGGCGTTCCCGAAGGGGCATATCGAACAGGGGGAAGATCCCCTTCTCGCCGCCAACCGGGAAATACAGGAAGAGGTGGGGTACGCCGCCAACCGGCTGGAGCAGATCGCTTCATTCACCATCGCTCCCGGCTATTTGGGTCACACCACCCACATTGTACTGGCCAGCGACCTCTATCCGAAGCGGCTCGAGGGGGATGAACCGGAACCTATCGAAGTGGTGCCATGGAAGATCTCGGCCCTGGAGGAACTGATGGGGTGCAAGGACTTTACCGAGGCACGTTCCATCGCCGCGTTCTATATGGTGCGCGACCTTATGCTTAACAACTGAAGAGCTTTATCACACATGACCAACGCTATTCCTTCCATCGGGCTTCTCATCGATATTGCCGAACAGGCCGGGGAGGCGATCCTCGCCATCTACAATACCGATTTTTCCGTATACGAGAAATCAGACCAGTCCCCCCTCACCGAGGCGGACATGGCCTCCAACCGCATTATCGTTGAGAGCCTGAAGGCGCTGACCCCCGGAATCCCTGTTCTTTCCGAGGAATCGGCCGCGATCCCCTTCGCGGAACGGAGCGGCTGGCAGCGCTACTGGCTTGTGGACCCCCTGGACGGAACCAAGGAGTTCATCAAGCGCAACGGCGAGTTTACGGTGAACATCGCGCTTATCGAGGAACAACGCCCGACCCTGGGAATCGTCCATGTACCCGTATCCGGGGTCACCTTTTACGGCGGTGACGGTATCGGCGCCTTCCGCCAGACCCGGGGCAAGGAACGGGAAGAGATTTCCGTCCGCCCCCAACATGGACAACCGGTAAAGGTGGCGGGCAGCCGTTCCCACGCCGGCGAGAGCCTGCGGAAATTCCTGGCCAATCTCGGTAACCACGAGATCGTGAGTATGGGGAGTTCTTTGAAGCTGTGTCTGGTGGCGGAGGGGAGCGCTGACATCTATCCCCGGCTCGGCCCCACGTCGGAGTGGGATACGGCGGCAGCGCAGGCGGTGGTTGAGGCCGCGGGGGGACGGGTCACGGATACGGAAATGCGTCCTTTGCGTTACAACACCAAAGATTCCCTGCTGAACCCCCATTTCCTGGTCTTCGGCGACGGCTCGGTGGACTGGTCACAGTATCTGGAGAACGATATTGTCGCCTAGCTGCGCAGCGTGACGATGCCACGCACTTCTGTAGAAGCGTGCTGCTACGCCTCCCCTTCGGAGGACTGCTCCACGGCCTGGAACTGACTCTGATACAGGAAGGCGTACTCGCCGTCGCTCGCCAGCAGCTGTTCATGGGTCCCGCTCTCCACCATAGAACCGTCTTTCATCACCACAATCCGGTCGGCATGCTCGACGGTGGATAAGCGGTGCGCGATCACCAGGGTCGTCCTCCCCCGGGTCAGCTCCTTCAAGGCCTCCTGAATATACCGCTCCGACTCGTTGTCCAGGGCCGATGTGGCCTCGTCCAGAATCAGGATCGGGGCGTCCTTCATGAAGGCCCGGGCGATGGCCAGTCGCTGCCGCTGACCACCGGACAACATCACCCCGTTCTCGCCGATCAACGTCTGCAGACCCTCCGGAAGCTCCCGGACAAACTCCATGGCATAGGCCGCCTCGGCGGCCTTCACAATCGCCTCTTCGTCCGGGTCTTCCCGGCCATAGGCGATGTTGCTGGCGACCGTATCGTTGAACAGGGCCACGTTCTGGCTGACCAGGGCGATCTGCCGCCGCAGACTCTGCAGACTGTACTCCCGGATGGGAACCCCATCGATCAGGACCTCACCCGAGGTGTGGTCGTAGAACCGCAGCAGCAGATTGGTGATGGTGGTCTTGCCGCTGCCGGAACGGCCCACCAGGGCGACCATCTCTCCGGGCCGCACCGCGAGATCCACTGCGTTCAGGACCTCTTTCCCGGAACCGGGGTAATGAAAACCCACACCCCTGAATTCCACGCGCCCTTCCACCCGCTCGACCTCATGCTCTCCCAGATCCTCCTCCTGGGTTTCATCCAACTGCTGGAAGATGGTCTCACAGGCGGCTATCCCCTTCTGGATATTGCCGTAGACCTCGCTTAACTGGCGAATCGGCTTGGGCAGCAGTCCGGCGGCCACGACATACGAGACCAGCGCCGCGGTGCTGGTGGTCTCACGCATATAAAGAACCAGAAACATGACCACCGCCATGGCCACAACCACGAGAAACTGCAGTACCGGGGTATTGATGGAGCTCACCTTTACCATCTTCATGGCCTTCTTGAGATTACGCAGACTGGCGGCAAAGAATCTCCGCTTCTCGTACTCCTCCCCGCCGTAACTGCGTACCACCTGAAAACCGTGAATGGTCTCGGAAGTGACATGGGTGACCTGACCCATGGCATCCTGAATCTTATGGCTCAACCCGCGCAGCCGTTTCCCCACCACGGAAATGATCGCGGCGATCACCGGCGCCACCGCCAGGAATACCAGGGTAAGTTTCCAATTGGTCCAGAACAGATAGAGCAACAGAAAAATGACCGTAAGACCTTCCCGGATCACCACTTTGATGGCGTCCGTAGCCGCGCCGGTAACCAGGGTCACGTTATAGGTGATCTTTGATATCAGATAACCGGAGTTATGGTGGTCGATATAACGGTTGGGCAGCACCAGCAGTTTATTGAACAGGTCCACACGCAGGTCATGCACGACGTTGTTCGCGACCTTAGCGATATTGTAATTTCCCAGATAGGAACCAAGTCCCCGAAACAGGGCGATAATCAACCCCCCTATCGGCACCAGGTAAATAAGATTTTCGGAACCGCCCTCAAGCCCCTCGATGAAATACTCCATCAGTTTCGCAAAAGCCGGCTGGGAAATCGCGAATACGGCGTAGCCCGCTATACTGAGGGCGAAAATCCCGGCATAGGGACGCACATACGACAAAAGTCGCAGGTAGATCTGAACACCGCTTTCCTGTCCCGCTTTTCCGTCCATTCTTGAAACCTGCCTCACTCCGAGTGGCTAAAATGGCTGTCGCCGCTCCGGACATTATATCCATGTCCAAGATTTTTATCCTTTTCTGTCCTATAGTTGGTTCTTAAAGCTCACCGGGACTGTCAACTATTCCGCCATGGCCAGACTCCGTTCCCTCAAACCGGAACTAGATGTCACTTCGGAAAACCGGCTCCTGCGCCAGCGCCTGCACTCCCTCAGTAACGAGGCCGTCTACAACGAGGAGGTTTTAAGACGCTTCCATGAACGGGAGTTGTCCCTGCTGCGTGCGGAGACACTCCCGGAACTGCTGGCCTCCCTCACGGAGGGCATGCGTAAGTCCTTCGGACTCCCGGCATTCAGTCTCCTGCTCATCGACCCGGACCATGAACTGCGTCACCTGCTGCTGCACAGCAGCAAGGGGCCTGACCAGTTTCCCGCGGTGCGCTTTCTGGACCGGGCCGACGAACTGCCTCTGACCATAAAAAAGCTCACCCGTCCCTGGCTGGGACCGTTCCATTCCGAACACCGGCCGCTGTTTCCCGAGAATGAACCGCTGAGCAGCGTGGCGCTCCTTCCCCTGATCCGGCGCGGCACGCTGGTGGGATGTCTTAATCTGGGCAGCAATGATCTGAAGCGGTTCACCCGCCACCACGCCAGCGACTTCCTGCATCACCTGGCCTCCATCGCCGCCGTCTGCCTGGAGAGCACCGCCAACCGTGAACACCTGGTTGTCAGCGGGCTGACCGATGCCCTCACCGGTCTTCATAACCGCCGTTATCTTGAGCGCCGGTTACAGGAAGAGGTGGCTCGCGCCCGGCGTTACAGGCATCCCTTGAGCTGCCTGTTCATCGACGCCGACCACTTCAAGCGGGTCAACGACAATTACGGTCACGGCACCGGAGATGAGGTTCTCAGGGAGATCTCCCTGCGGGTGCGGGAGTGTCTGCGGGCATCGGACATGGCCACCCGTTTCGGAGGCGAGGAGTTCACCCTGCTGCTGCCTCAGACCGACGCGGAAGAGGCCATCAACCTCGCGGAACGCATCCGGCTAAAGATCTTCAGCAATCCTGTCGTCACCAGATCCGGCACCGAACTCAAGGTCACCGTCTCCATCGGAGTCAGCCAGCTGACGGCGACGAATGGAGATGACTTTGATGCGGCGGGAGAACGTCTTATTAAAGAAGCGGACCGGGCCCTTTATCAGGCAAAAGAGGAAGGCCGTAACCGGGTAAGACTCTTCGGTTCAGACTGATGTCCCCACGGTGCACATTCCGCACACTCCGGCCGTCACCCCGAAGGACTCAGGAAAGGGCGAACTTTTTCAGGCGATAAAGCAGAGTATCGCGACTGATTCCAAGCAGGCGAGCCGCCCGGCTGCGATTTCCATGGGTCCGCTCCAGCGCCTGCTGGATCAGACTCTTTTCGATCTCGCCGAGGACCACCCCTTCCGCCGGCAGGTGGATGACGTCCTGCTGCCGGATCTGCTCACTAAACTCCCTGGGAAGGTTCTCCGGGGTGATCTCGCGCCCGGGCAACAGAACGGTCAGCCGTTCGCACAGGTTACGCAGTTCCCGGACGTTGCCCGGCCAGTGATACTGCTTCAACAGGCTCACGGATGCCCGAGAGAAAGAGGGACTTTCCAGACCGTGCCTGCCGGCGAAGTCAGCGAGGAAGGACTTCAGCAACAGCGGAATATCCGACTGCCGTTCACGCAGGGAGGGCATCCACAAAGGCACCACGTTAAGGCGATAAAAAAGGTCTTCCCGGAAACTTCCGCTGGCGGCCCTTTGCTGCAGATCCTGATGGGTTGCCGCAACGATACGGACATCGGCCCTGGTGGGAATCGACATCCCCACCGGCAGGACCTCCCCCGATTCCAGAAAGCGCAGAAGCTTGGCCTGAATCGAAGCCGGGAGCTCCGCGATCTCATCCAGAAACAGGGTCCCGCCCTCGGCGGCGCGGATATGGCCGTCGTGGTCTTCGGCGGCGCCGGTAAACGCCCCTTTCTTATGTCCGAAAAGTAGCGACTCGGCCAGCGCTTCCGGGAGTGCCGCACAGTTGACGGATACGAACGGTCGATGGTTCCGGCGGCTGTTGTCGTGGATAAACCGTGCCAACAACTCCTTGCCGGTGCCGCTTTCACCGTGGATAAGCGTGTTCACATCGGTGGCGGCGACCACTTTGGCCGACTGCACCACCTCCATCAGGAGCGGATCTTTCCCCAATAACATACAACCACCTCTCACTTCCGGGTATTGGAAATCCCCTGACGGCGTCTCGATCGACTATGGACTTGATCAGAGGTCCCTTCGTTATTTTTGGCTTAGCTTTTCGATGATAACAAAAACAGTTCGGTCCCGAAAAGGAGCGTGAGCAAGCCGATGAGAACCATTATCATTCCCGCGATGCGCCGCAACAGGACCTTTCTCCCCAGACGGGTGAGCCAGCCGGTAAATGTCCCGGTGGCCATCATCGCCGGCAGAGTACCGAGACCAAAAACGAACATGAAGGCCCCTCCGGCCCAGGGATTGCTCAGGGGCAGGGCGAGAAAGAGTGCGTAATACACCAGCCCGCAGGGCAACCACCCCCACACCAGACCGGCAAGCAGTGCGCCGGGAAGGGTCTTTATGGGAAGCATCCGCCGCCCGAGGGGTTCCAGGCGATGCCAGACAAATTCACCCAGCCGGTCCATATTGCGCAGCAAGGGAAACCATCCGGTGAGATAGAAACCGATCACTATCATGGTCGTCGCGGCCAGAAAGCCGGCCACCTGGCGCCATGTCTCGGCCCCCGCCCCCCACTCCAGCAGCCGGCCGGTAAACCCGACCACAACACCCAACAGTATATATATAAGAATCCGACCCAGGTTGTAGAGCAATACGAAAGCCACGAGGTTCCCCGGTCGATCGCGCACATTTGCCGGAAGACTGAGAGAGAGGGCTCCCATGATGCCCCCGCACATTCCCAAGCAGTGAAGGGTACTGAAGAAACCGACCGAAAAGGCCAACGCCAATGCAAGTGATAATTCCAAAACAACATTCCCAAGGGTAAAAAGTCGGACGATTATACCCCCTTCTCCCTCCGTTGCCCGAGAGATGCCAAACCACCGCCGCAATTTATAAGATTTTTCGCATATAGACGAAGTGAAACCTCTCCCCCGTTCCTTTCTCAAGAACCGGATGGTGCGAATTTTTGAAAAGCGGGGTCAAACCAGCAACTAAAAGCACCCTATAAACGTTAACGACGCCTCAACAATGGCTCGAAATCCCTTAGAAATCCCTTTTTTTTGCAAAATATATGGTGTAAGGTGCCTGACGTAGCAGCTTGTTCTTGTAGTTGTTTCGGCGGATCCTCGTAGTGTATTCAGTAGGCCCACCCGTAATTTCTCCATAACTGTCTGCGCACTAATATCATGTTTTGTTAAAAAGTAGAGGCAACCTCATGGCTACAGGTACAGTAAAGTGGTTCAACGACAGCAAAGGCTACGGTTTTATTACCCCGTCTGACGGCAATAAAGACGTATTCGTGCATCACTCCAGCATTCAGGGCGAGGGTTTTAAATCTCTGGCCGAAGGACAGCAGGTCACCTTCGACATCGAAGACGGCCCGAAAGGTCCGGCCGCGGTCAACGTCGTTGCGCAGTAAACGATAAGCGGGAGGGGAGACATCCCGCCACGACCAAGGCATAAAAATAATAAGAGCCGCCTCTCATGAGGCGGTTTTTTTATGCCCGAAGCAGACCAAAAGCGGGGCCCGGGCAGGGCTGGGGCATCTACCAATCCCGACCGTTTATCGCCCGCTCCTCCATTCACGATACTCCGCCGACTCAGCAAAATCCCTGAAGTATTCGTCCTCGGACAGGGATGGGGAACCCAGGTCATAAAAGAAACGTTTTTCCAGAACGTCGGCCGTACTGACGGCCTGAGCAAACTGCTTTTGTCGAATTTGGGCGCCCAAAAGCACCAGGTAGGCATATTCGTATTCCGGCTCAAGCTCTATAGCGTGCTTTGCCTGCGCTAGCGCTTCCTCTACCTCGCCCTTCTCCAACAAAGCGTTTGCCTTTAGGACGATAACACCCGGATCTTCGACACCGAAGGATGCCTGCATGCGATCCGTAGTCTCAATGGCCTTATCGTAGTCACCTTCAAGATAGTAGTAATCTATCAATATGAACGACATGCGCTCATCGGTACCGAAGTGGCGATCTATGTTCTCCAGCACCTTGCCGTACAACTCCATGTCATCCGATAGATTGGCCAATTTAAATGCTACGATATTGAGCAGTCTTGATTTACGCAGGTCTTCATCCAGTGCCAGGAACTTACGTACCGCCTGCGCATATTCTCCCCGTTTGGACATCGCGGCAAATTCCATCAATATACCGGCGCCCTCTTTTCTATCGGAAGCAGCATCGTAAACCTTGCCAAGCACGGTGGGCGTGGGCAGAACGGAGGCCGCAATCTGACGGATCGTCTCCGAGTAGAATTGACCGGAAGCGTAACTGAACCAGTCCGCAACCTTGATCTCACCATTCCCACCTGGAGATAAATACAAATCAAAATAGCCGGTGCCGTATTCCCCAAAGTCCACACGCATAAGCGCCTGTCCGATATCGCCATCCATTTTGATGCGCAGGAGTTTTGCGTACCCTCCCTCAGGCATCCTCTGGATCAATTGAGTTGCGGGGCTCCGCGCCTTCATCCCACGCTTGAAGCCCTCGGCAAATTCCCGTTTCGGCTTCGTATCCACAAACAACCCGGACAAGGCGGCATCCAGAAGCCTGTCGGCGTCGACCGCCTGGGAGAATGGTTCAGGATCACGGGCATTGAACCCATCAACTATCTTTTCAGCCGCGGCTTGATATTCCGCAGGCACCGCTGAAGAAGCCCATAGCAACGAGGGCACGAGATAAAGGGCGAACAGGAATCCAACAGCCGAGTATTTTAATGAGTCCATGATTTATTCCGCCTGGA
Organism: Sedimenticolaceae bacterium; assembly: GCA_050291465.1. Lineage (GTDB taxonomy): Bacteria > Pseudomonadota > Gammaproteobacteria > Chromatiales > Chromatiaceae > CBFDBF01. The sequence continues at coordinate 190,505 of JBNKJV010000001.1, forward strand.
AGGAAAATTCGATCCCGACCATGGTACCATCGCGCGCCCTATCAGGGACTATCCCACACCACCCTATGTTCACAATAGTAGGGAACCGTTTAGCCTCAGCGCAGCGAAATCGAAGGGCGGGATCCGGAGAGGGGCCGGATATCCGCGGCTCAGGATTCGAATAGAGTGAAAATGGTGGCCAGGGACAGACAAAATCGTCGGGAACGATTTTGCATGAGCGAAGCGAACCCGAAGGGCGAGGCCCAGGGATGGGCCGAGTAATCTAACTGCCTGCAGTTCGATTCCCCCGGGCGTCATACCCGGCGGCAATCTTCGCGCGGATCTCGATTCGAGTGAAAATGGTGGCCAGGGACAGAATCGAACTGCCGACACGGGGATTTTCAGTCCCCTGCTCTACCGACTGAGCTACCTGGCCAAAAAGAGAGCCGTATTAAAACGGCCCGGACCGGCCTAGTCAAGGGAATTTGCTTAAACCTCGGGAGAAATACTGTCCGGATGGTGTGCTCCACCCCCGAAGAAGAACTGTTCCATCTCTTTTTCCAGGAACTCCCTTGCTTTGGGTTCGATGGGACTGAGGCGGTACTCGTTGATGAGCATGGTCTGCTGCTGCAGCCACATCTTCCACGCCTCTTTGGAGACGTTATCGAAGATCCGCTGCCCCAGTTCTCCTGGATAGGGAACCCGATCCAGCCCTTCCGCCTCTTTATCCAGTTTTACGCACTGCACTAAGCGACTCATCGTTACTCTCCTCCTCTCTGTTCCGCACCTGGGCGAGAATCCGCGCCACCGGCGCCGCTATCCCGCGCGGATCGGGGTTATCCGGGTTATACCAGACCTGATCAGCCCCATCCATTATCCGCCCTGGCTCCCCATCCAGCTCTATCTCAACGGGCTCGATCTCCATATGGAAGTGGCTCAGGGTATGGCGAAAGACCGGATGCGCGGCAACCCGTCCCCGTCCCACGCCCAGCTTATCCCGGCACCACTCCAGGGGGGGCTGCTCCGAGGGGCACTCCGGGAGGCTCCAGAGCCCGCCCCAGACACCGGCAGGTGAGCGTTTTTGCAGCAGGATCTCACCCCGGGGGGCGCGTATTAGCAGCAGCCGGATCCGGCGGGTGGGCAGGGTGCGCCGGGGCCGGGGCTGGGGAAAGGCCTCAGGATCCCCTTCCGCAAGGGCCTGGCAGAGGGTGCCGAGGGGGCACGCGGGGCAGCGCGGGGCCTTCCGGGTACAGACCAGCGCCCCCAGATCCATCAGGGACTGATTGTACCTACGGCACTCCCCGGCGGGGAGGTGTTGTTCCGCCAATTGCCAAAGCCGCTTCTGCACGGCGGACTGCCCGGGCCAGCCTGGTACGGCGAAACAACGGGCCAGCACCCGTTTTACGTTGCCGTCCAGGATCGGGTGACACTGCCCCAGGGAGAGAGAAAGGACGGCACCGGCGGTGGAGCGGCCGATACCGGGAAGAGCCTGAACCGCCGCGAACTCGGTGGGGAACCGACCGCCATGCTCATCCCGCACCTTGCGGGCCGCGCAGTGCAGGTTGCGGGCCCGGGCGTAATAGCCGAGTCCGCTCCAGAGATGCAGCACCTCGTCCTCGCTGGCTTCCGCCAGGGAGCGCACGGTGGGGAAACGCTCCAGGAAACGTTCGAAGTAGGGAATGACCGTGGCCACCTGGGTCTGCTGCAGCATGATCTCTGAGACCCACACCCGATAGGGTGTGGGCGATCGCTGCCAGGGAAGATCCTTGCGCCCGTGGCGCCGGTACCACTCCAGCATCATTTTGAAAAATGGATCGCTTCTCACCGGTTCACCTTTCTGGAGAGTGTCTCCCAGTAGCGGCGGGACGACAACCCTGTCCCATTGTGGCGATTATTTTCGTCCCGCTAAAGCGGGACCTACAGACCCCCTTCTAACCTCCCCCACAAGTAGGGGGAAATTACCCCCTCTATCTCCCCCTGGAAGGGAGAGGACCAACAAGGAGGCTTTGATTGAATTTCTCCCGGAGATGGGAAACCGCACCGGCAAATCGGCCTCAAATATGACAGAATATCCACCGGGCTTTTGATTTTGGCGAAGCAATCGTTTTGAGACCGACAACCTTCCTTCTTACCCTGCTCGTAGGACTTTTTCCTCTGACCAGCGCCGGGCTCAGCTTCCAGTTGCAGCCGGGGCAGGGAGTGGTGGGAAAACTCATCGCCGTCGAGACCCACTATAAGGACACCTTCTCCGATATCGGCCGCATCTATGATGTCGGGTACCGGGAGATGATGGCGGCCAACCCCACTGTGGATCCCTGGTTACCGAGAGACGGGACCGAGATCGTGGTCCCGACCAGCTTCGTCCTGCCGGAGGGTCCGCGCGAGGGCGTGGTAATCAATCTGGCGGAACTCAGACTTTACTACTTCCCCAAGGGTGAAGACCGGGTCATCACCTATCCCCTTGGGATAGGTCGCGAGGGCTGGAACACCCCAACCGGCACCGGCCGAATAACCGGCAAGAAGGAACACCCGACCTGGACCCCGCCCGATTCCATCCGCGAAGAGGCCAAGGCGGAGGGCAAGGAGCTGCCGGCCGTGGTGGGGCCGGGACCCGATAATCCTCTGGGGGACTATGCCCTCTATCTGAATCTCCCAGGGTATCTGCTGCATGGAACCAACAAACCCTACGGCGTCGGCATGCGGGTCAGTCACGGCTGCATGCGACTCTACCCGGAAGATATTGCGGAGCTGTTCCCCCAGATACCCGTAGGCACCCCGTTCCGCATCATCAACCAGCCCTACAAGGTGGGCTGGCTCGGTGACCGGCTCTATATTGAGGTGCACCCCCGGCTGCTGGAACAGCGCCAGACTGACGGTTTCAATTTCACCCCCCTGATGACGGCCATCGTCGAGGCCGTGGGCGAACGCGACATAACCATCGATTGGGCACTGGTCAAAGACATAGCGCTGGAGGAGACCGGGATCCCCATACCCATACTGCACGCCCCGCCGCAACCGGACAGCGAACCCTGATCGGCCGATACACCGAAAATCCCACACATAAAAAAACCCGGGGCGTTTCGACCCCGGGTTTTTTTATGAATAAAAGGCGGCTTACTTCGCCATCGCCTTTTCCGCGATACGGCCGCAACGCTCGTTGCACTCGTCGGCGGATGCCTGTGCCGCATTGGCGGCATCCATGGCTGCATCGGCGGATGCCTGTGCTTTGGCGATATCCGCCTGCATCTGTTGCAGCTGCTCAGTGGTGGCGCAGCCGGTAACCAGTCCGATACTCAAGGCCACAGCGGACAGTTTCAGCAGAGTACTTTTCATCATCTTTATCACGCTCCTGTCATCTAATTTGAACAAAGGCGCTGCCCGGCTCAGCCCGACAGTTTCCCCACCTAAACACCAGACGAATCCTAGCCCAATTCGCCTCCCCATGCCATATCAATTAGGGTACGCAATTCCCACTTTCCACAGGCATTTCCCGGAACTCGGCGGGAAAATCGTTGTCGTTCCGACAGCATATCACCGCCTAGAAAGGCAGTTTAAGCTTATCTTTCAGCTTCTTTTTCAGTTTATCCTCAGCGCTGTCTTTTTTCGGCGATTCGGTCTCCGCCGCCCCGGATTCCCCCGCCTTGGCCTCGCCGGTTGCAGGTTCCTCTTTCGGCTTGCCCTGTATCGACTCCAGCAGTTTCTCCTTAAACCTCTCCTTCTGGCTGTCCATAAGCACCTCGCCCCAATTGATGCTGTACTTCGGCGCACTGTAGCGCCCGGACACATGCACGGGGATGGTGACACCCTCAAGGGAAGCCAGCTCCTTTCCTCCCTGACCCTTGGAGGTATTTACCAGCACCGTCTTGAGATCGTAATTGGTGGCCTCGTTCACCAGGTTGACGGTCCCGCTGCCGTCCACCCGCAGATAGGGGGATTTGGCCATCAGGTCCCTATTGCTGAGAACGCCGCGGGTAATCACACCGGATCCGGAAAGCTCGGAGAAATCGGTCTGTTTCGGTTCATCGGATTCGGTCGCCCGTTTCCCGTCGACTAGGGCCTTGAGTTCGCGAATGGTCTGCGCCAGGTTGATGCCCTTCACCGCTCCGTCTTCAAAACGGAAATTGAGGTTGCCCCCAAGGGACTGTTTGACGGCGTTGGTGCTGTTGCCGCTGGCCTGCAAATCTGCGTTGAAACGCCCGGTTCCTGTAAGCCGTTCCTCTCCCGTCATATCTTTAAGCAGTGGCCCGGCCTGAATATTGTTCAGGGCACTCTTTATCTTCAGCAGCGGGGTCTTGCCCTGGACATCGATATCGGTCTGACCGGTGTAACTGCCCTGGTAGAAGCTGCTTACCTGCTGATCTACCTGCATCCGGCCGCCGCCGGCCTTGACGGTGACCTTGACCCCCTCGGCCAGAAGGCCGTTGACCTTTAACTTCCCGATTTGCAGAACACCGTTGAGGTTCAAACTGCGCAGAAGCTCCACGGGGAACAGCGGTTCTTCCCCGCTAGCGGCCGAATCCGCGGAGGAACCCGATCCGGCCCCGCCCTCTACCACCGGCGGCAGATAACGGTCGAGATCAAGGTCATCCACCTCTAATGCAAAACCGATGGCGTCGCCCCTGAGGCTGGCGGTACCGGAGATATGGGTGTCGTCCAGCAGCAGGGCCAGTTTTTCCGCCTCGGTGGTATTGCCCTTGGCGTTTAACACCAGATCCGCGCTCACGCGGGTAAGGGCTTTCGGGTCGGCCGTATCCGGCTCACCCAATCCCTGGCCGGCCATCCAGCTGCGCAGGTTGAACTCGGCCAGCTTCAGACCGCCGCTGAATGCCGGCTGGGTATCCAGGTTCCGGCCCTGCAGATCTCCGGAAAGATGCAGATCCCCCGAATCGAGCCGGAGACCGTCCAGCCTGAGAGAACGTCCGTCGAGGGTCAGAGTGACGGCCGTCTGCAGTTCAAGCTGCAGTTCCCCCTGGGGCAGCGCCTCACCTGTCGCGTCAACACTCATACTCAGGGGACTGACCTTGAGTGCATTGGCCTTCTCGTCGATCTCCACGGTACCGCGCAGATCAAGCTGTGCCCTAAGCCGGGGGTCCGCGCTCTCCAGCGCCATGCTCAGCTCCAGACCCACCGGCTTTCCGGCCACGATGGCGCCGCTTTTCAGATTGATCCGGTCCACCTCATAGTGCTGACCGCTCTGTCGATCGTCCCAGCTTACCCGGCCGTCGTTGATATCAATCCCGCCGATGGTCAGCTTCGCCGGCCCTTCTCCCTGCGCATCCTCCTGCGCAGGTTTCTCCGTTGCGGGTTGTTCCTTACCGACCAGGTCATCCCAATTTGTCCGACCGTCCCTGGCCTTCGCCAGGTTCAGCACCAGCCCGTCGACGCCGATGGTATCCACCTCTACTTCCTTGCTGAACAACGGCATCAGCTTGACCCGCACCGCGGCCGATTTCGCCGCGGCGAAGGGTTTTTCTCCAAAGCCGGGAGCATTACCCAGGGATACGGCCCCGGTCTCCAGCCCCAACCAGGGAAATACCGAGAGTTTCAGATCCCCCTCAATATGCAGGGTACGTCCGGTCTCCTTCTGTACCTGGGCAATAATCTCGTCCTTGAAATCATTGGGATCGACCACCAAAGGCAGAATGATCACCGCTGCGACCAACAGCAGTATCACCGTACCCAGCAGCCAACCCAAGATCTTGATGACCTTTCCCATTTAATTCTCCTCGTCTGTTAGCGGTTACCGTCCATCGGGGTATGCGAACAAGCATGGCTCAACGTCTCCAGGATTCCAACCCCAAACCCCCTTTGTGTCTGTATGGTTGTGCGGCAGGCACGTTCGGAAAGCGGGGTCGGAAGCGGAAATTCGAAAAAAACCGCCGTAAGATACTAAAATTTCTTCAGTTCGGGTCGAAACAATATATGGGGATAGACCACACGCCGGACAGGGAAATCGGTTACAACGATCGCTCACCGGTTAAAGAAACAAAGTGGTACCCGATCTACACTAACCAAAGGAGCACTTATCGTGAGGGATCTGCGTTTTATCGGATTTCCTGGAGATACAACGGATCTCAGGCCATCCAGGGAAATCTTGGTCAGCGGCCATGGATCTAACGGACCAGAAGCGGCATGAAAAAGTCGATATTGTTTGTGGACGATGAAGAGAGCGTTCTGAGCGGACTTAAACGGTCGCTGCACGGACAAAGGAATGAGTGGGATATGGAATTTCTGGGTAGCGGCCGGGAGGCGTTGGAGGCGATCGAGCGGAACAGCTTCGACGCCATAGTGACCGATATGCGCATGCCCGGGATGGATGGGGCGCAACTGCTGGAACGGATTTCCAAGGACCATCCGGAAATTATTCGTATTATTCTGTCCGGTCACTCCGACGAGGATATGATCGTCCGCTCCGCCGGCGTCGCCCATCAGTTCATTACCAAACCCTGCGACGCCGTGGTCCTGAAAGACACCCTGGACAGGACCTTCGCTCTTTATGGCTTTCTGGGCAACAGCAAACTTCACTCCCTGGTTACCGGCCTGCAACGTCTACCCAGCATTCCCCACGCCTACAAGAAAATCGTGGACAAGCTGCGGTCCCCGAACGCCTCCCTCTGGGAGATAGGAGAGGTGGTAAGCAACGATCCGGCCATGACCGCGAAGATCCTGCAACTGGTGAATTCCGCCTTTTTCGGCCTTGGGCGCCGGGTCTCCGACACCCGAGAAGCCGCCACCCTGATCGGGCTGGATGCCCTCAAGTCCCTGGTACTTTCCATAGGCGTGTTCTCTCAGTTCGAGCAGAAGTCGATCAAGGACAGCACCTTCTCCATTGAGGCCCTTTTGACCCACAGCCTGGCCGTCGCCAACCTGTCGGAACGCATCGCCAAGAGCGAAGGTGTGGAGAAATCGGTTTCCGACGAATGTTTTCTGGCGGGTATGCTGCACGATATCGGTGTATTGATACTCGAACAGAACCTGTCAGAGGAGTACGTTAAGGCCAAGACCCTGGTAACGGAGCAGGGCATGGACCTGAGCACGGCGGAAACGGAGGTGTTCGGCACCACCCATGGGGCGGTGGGCGCCTACCTGCTGGGCCTCTGGGCACTGCCCTATCCGGTGGTGGAAGCAGTTGCGTTTCATCACACCCCCAAGCTCTCCGGTTGCGACGGCTGCTGTCCACTGGTAGTGGTGCATGTCGCCAACTCCCTGATTAATCAATCGCAAATGGCAAGCGATATGTCTCCGTTCCTGGCGAAAAGCGAGGACAAAGGATTCCTGGAAAAGATCGGCATGGAAGACCGGCCGGAGACCTGGAAAAAGCTCATTCCGGAACAGGAGGAAGAGGTGTGAGCGATAAGATTCTCTTTGTCGATGACGACCCCAACATCCTCAACGCGTTCAAGCGCCAGCTTCGCAAGCAGTACGACCTGACAACAGCCGGCAACGGGCGGGAAGGCCTGGAGGTCATAAAACAAGAGGGGCCCTTCTCCGTAGTAGTGGCCGACATGCGGATGCCGGAGATGGATGGGGTCACGTTCCTGAAAAAAGTGAGCGAGCTGACCCCGGACTCAGTCCGCCTTATGCTGACCGGCAACGCGGATCAGCAGACCGCCATCGACGCCGTTAATGAGGGCAATGTCTTTCGCTTTCTGACCAAACCCTGCCCCCTTGAAACGCTGATTTCCACGCTTGATGCCGCTCTGAACCAATACCGTCTGATCCATACCGAGCGGGAGCTTCTTGAGGGAACCCTGAATGGATCGATCGAACTGCTGCTGGAGATCCTCTCCATGGTGGCGCCCACTATTTCCGGTCAGGCCATGGCCCTGCGGGAAACCGCGGTCGAAGTGGCTCGGTCATTGCGGGTTGCCAATACCTGGGAGATGGAGATGGCCACCATGCTGTCACACATCGCCTACGTCACCTTGCCTCCGGAGACACTGGCCAAGACACGCGCCGGAGATGAGTTAACCCCTACGGAAAGACAGATTGTCGCCCACCTGCCCGAAACCGGACATAAGCTGCTGGCCAATATTCCGCGTCTGAAAAGGGTCGCCGAAATCGTCCTGTACCAGAACAAAAACTTCGACGGCTCCGGAACACCGGATGATGCGGTGGCCGGAGAGGACATCCCCATTGAGTCCCGAATACTCAGGATCCTTCACGACCTCAAGGAGCGGGAAGAAAAACTCAAAGTAACTCCGGAGAAGGCCCTGGAGCAGATGCAGAACAGTACCAGCATCTACGACCCACGGATATTGCAGACGGTGGCCTGGTTCTTCTCGGCCGGAGCCGAAGAAGCGAATATGTCCCCGCCGATGGACGTGCGTATAAACGAATTGCGACCGGGCCAGGTACTGGTGTCAAACGTGGAAACGGCGGAGGGACGGTTGCTTTTTGCGGCCGGGCACAAACTCTCCCCGGCCATCGTGGAACGGCTGATCAATTATCACCACATCCACAAAATAAAGGAGCCGATACAGGTCTCGGTGCCCCTGGACTGATTTCTCCGGCCGGCATCGCTACTTACTCGATACAGGGACGCAATTTAGAGCATATGAAAAAGAAGACGTTCGTGGGTCGGCAGTTTTCATATGCTTGATATTCCATGAGGATGAAGCAGTGTATAGATTAATGATCGTCGATGATGAGGAGAATGTTCTCCATGCGCTACGCCGCATACTGTCCAAGACTAAAAATCTGGATATAGTCACCTGCAACAGCCCGTTCGACGCCCTGGAGATCGCCCGTGATTCTGATTTTCACCTGTTTATATCGGACTACCGTATGCCCGGCATGGACGGCGTCGAGTTTTTGATCGAAGTCAAAAAGATTCATCCTAGCGCCCTTCGTCTTATCTTGAGCGGGCAGACGGATTTTGATGCCCTGGTTAGCGCGATCAACCAGGCTGAAATATATCGCTTTATCATGAAACCGGTTCAGTCCTACGAGTTGATTGCCACCGTGCAACAGGCGCTGCAGTATCACGACCTGGCAAAAGAGAACCGCTATCTCGCCGACCAGATCAGGAAACAGAAGGAAGAGCTGAACCGAAGAGAAACCGCTCTGAGGAAACTCGCCGACGAACACCCACTGATCGCCGAGGTCAACTGGGGACCGGATGGATCCATCATGCTGGATGAGGACGATACCTGAAGATCGCTATTCCCGCGCCAACTCGTCCATAGGGCGCGGTTCGGAAAAATGGTAGCCCTGCCCGTAATCCACCCCAAGCAAACGGAGCTGCTCCAGTACGGCGTGATTCTCCACATACTCCGCAACCGTCTTTTTTCCCATGGCCCGCCCGATCTCCGCGATGGATTTGACAATCGCATGGTTGATTTTATCTTTATCGATGTTGCGCACGAACATACCGTCGATCTTCAGGAAATCGACCGGCAGGTTCTTCAGGTATCCGAACGAAGAGAGACCGCTACCGAAATCATCCAGGGAAAAAAGAAACCCCTCCCGCCTTAACCGTCGCATGAATCGTATGGCGTCATTCATGCGGACGATGGCCGCCGTCTCCGTAACCTCGAAACAGATCTTGCTCTGGGGGATCGATGATGAAGCGAAACTGCTGAGTACAAAATCCAGAACCTGCTGATCGCCTAGGGAATGGCCGGAAAGATTTATGGAACACAACGCAAGCCTGTGCAAGGCATCCTGATGCTGCTCAAACCACTCGATCACGGCACCGATGACCCAGCGATCGATCCCGGTAGTGAGATGAAAGCTCTCCGCTGCGGGAAAAAAGCGTCGCGGAGGAATGACCTCACCCTCTTCTCCCCGCATCCGCACCAGTATTTCAAAATGATCGCCCTCTTCTTCCGCCGGGCGCAAAGGCACGATAGGCTGGTAATACAGAAGGAAACTGTCTTCCGCCAGGGCCTTCTGTATACGCGCCACCCACTGCATCTCATCCAGGCGATCCGTGAGATCCCGATCCTTTTCGCTGGCGATATGGATGCGATTGCGGCCCTCGTCCTTGGCGACGTTACACGCGGTTTCGGCGGCACCGAGAATCGCCGCGACACTCTCACTCCGCGGAGATATAGGAACGACGCCGATGCATGCACCCAGGGAAAACGGCTGGCCGTCCCATTCAAAGTGGTGCCGGTTCAGATCGGCCAGAACATCCGTAACCAGCTTACGGGCCATCTCCAGCGGACAGTCCCACAGCAGCATACCGAACTGATCGGCGGACAAACGGGCCACAAGGTCGCTTTTGCGGCAATGCCGGGAAAGCAGTTGCGCGGCCTGGCGCAACAGCTCATCACCGGCCGTGGGGCCGCAGGAGCCGTTGATTACTCGAAAGTGATCGATATTGATGTAGCAGAGAATATGCTCGCGAAGCTCTTCCCGGCTGACCTCCAGGGCGGACTCCAGATGCGTCTCAAACGCCTGGCGGTTCATGAGCCCGGTAAGGATGTCATGTTTGGACTGGTAAGAAAGCCTCTCCGCCAGATCCTGCGTCAGCGCCGCTTTCTTCAGCTTCTCCCGGTAGTATTCCAGCGCCTGCTCCACCGCTTCCACCATGACCTCGGGAGAGCACGGCTTGTGCAGAAAGCGGAAAACATTGCCGCGATTAACCGCGTCCACCGCGGTTTGCTGATCGGCGTTGCCGGTAAGCATGATGCGCACGGTATCCGGGGCCTGCTCGCGGATACGCATCAGCAGATCCAGACCGGACATTTCCGGCATACGCATATCGGACACCACGACCGCATAGGGTCCGTAGCGGGAAACCATCTCCAGCGCCTCCCGGCCGCTGGCTGCGGTATCCAGTGAAAAGCGTTTACGCAATACGCGTTGATAGCTCTCCAGTATCCGCGGATCATCGTCGACGACAAGGACCTTGCCGCTCATCGGCCGAATCTCTCCTTTTATCCCCAGCATTGTCTGGCCTGCCGTTAATATGGGCCCGTGTATATCCTGCTAGCGGCTGCCACCCGGAAATCTTGATCCGTCGTCCTGTCTGTTTTCATTCCTGATTCAGGAGCAGCGCTATGCGGGGTGGTGAGGACAATGCGGGACGGATCGCGGCGAAGGAGCCGTTCCTACGCCTCTCTCCAGGGAGAAACAACAGGAGGGATATGGAGCGGGTGATGGGAATCGAACCCACGTTTGAAGCTTGGGAAGCTCCAGTTCTACCATTGAACTACACCCGCCGAATCAATGATGAAAATCGATTCTATTGGCAGAAAAGTACCGACGCAAGCAACTTTATCAGTGACTGCCTTTACTGGGCTTGGCGGGCCCTTCGGCATAAAGCGCTTTGATCTCCGCGGTGTATTTCTCCGTAATCTGCGAACGCTTGACCTTCAGCGTGGGAGTCAACAATCCATTTTCCACGGTCCAGGGTTCCAACATCAGCGCCACCCGGCGAATCTTCGCATATCCCGGGAAATCCTTGACGGCGCTCTTGATGCGGGATAACGCCTCCGAGACGACTCGAGAATTGGAGAGAGAATCCGGATCCAACGGATTCAGACCGCAGTCCTGAGCAAATCCCGGCCAGAGATCCGCGTTCAACACCACCAGAGCGCTCAGATAAGGGCAACCCTCACCGATGACGAGCACCTGTTCAAACAGGGGATCCAGGGCGATAGCCAGCTCCATATCCGAGGGGGGAACGTTTTCCCCATTGGAGAGCACCAGGATGTCCTTCAGGCGCCCGGTGATGTGGATATGGTTGTTGTCGATCCGCGCCTGATCACCGGTGTGCAACCATCCATCCGAATCGATCATCTTGGCCGTGGCCGCATGATTGTTCCAGTAACCCAGCATCACCCCCGGGCTCTTTACCAGAAGCTCGTCATCTTCCCCAATCTTGACCTCAATCCCCCGCAAGGGAACACCGACGCTGGCAGGTTCATTGTCGTCCACGGGATTGACGCTGATGACCGGACTGGTCTCGGTCAATCCGTAACCCTGCAGCAGAGGTACGCCGAGACTTATAAATACCCGTGCGATATCGTGCGCCAACGGCGCCCCCCCGCTCACCGCCATCCGCAACCGTCCACCTAACCGGGCAGTGATTTTTCCCGCCACCAGTTTTTCCAGCAGCGGCCAAAGCAGCAACGACGGCCGCCACCCCTGCCGACCCTGCAGGTACCGGAATCGGCTCCAGCCCACAGTAACGGCCCCGTTGAAAAGCCAACGCGCTACAACCGACTTCTTCCTCATCTGCTCGCTGATTCGGCCGTAGACCCGTTCAAATACCCGCGGAACCGCAATCAATATGGTGGGCCGAATCGATTGAAGGTCTTCGGCCAGTTGCGCCACGCTGCGGGCGAACGCAACCGTAGAGCCGGTCATGACGGGAAGATAATACCCGCATGTCCTCTCCAGCGTGTGGGAAAGCGGCAGGAAGGACAGAAATACATCTTCCTGGTAACAATCGAGCACCACCACGGAAGCGTGCGCCACCGAAAGGATATTGTAATGACTCAGCATCACCCCTTTCGGCCTGCCGGTAGTCCCGGAAGTATAAACGATAGTAGCCAGGGAACGGGGATCGCCGGTACGCCGTTGCGATTCACCAGCAAAATCCGGCAGCCAATCCTGGACAACCCTGACACGACTATCCGCCGCATGCAGCGCCTCAGCCTCACTGCCGGGATCCAGCACCAGTACCCGCTGCAAAGACAGCTGTTCCCCCAGCTCCATCGCCAACCGCCGCCAACGCCCGGCATCCTGCACCAGGAGTAGTTTGACCGCCGCGTCCTCCAGGATATAGGCCACGTTTTCCGGACGATCGTCCGTATATAGAGGTACCACCACGAGACCCAGACCGAGACAGGCCTGATCGAATACCACCCAATCCGGACAGTTACGTAACTGGAGGGCAACCCGATCCCCGGCCTTCAGTCCCTCGCCGATCAACGCCCGCTGCCACCTGGCGACCTGATCCGCCACTTCCCTCCAGCTGTAACTCGACCAGGAGCCGGTGCCGCGATCATAGGCCCGGTAGGCCTCCAGATCCGGGGAACGCTCCACACGTTGCAGGAACAGGCCGTCCAGTGTGCCAGCACTTTTAATTGATATTAGGTCTTCGTGCCAAGTGGTCAAAACGGTATCCTTTGCAGGGTGATGTCTGCTGCTTGTGACAAGGGGTTTAGTGTAAAATCATTTTCATTATCTGTTAACAGTCTCGAGCAGCGCAAAAAGGAATCTAATTACTCCATGCGGATTTTTATCAACGGCGAGGAACAGCAGGTACCGGACAACCTCAATATGGCGGCTCTGGTCCAGCAGCTGGATCTGGCGGATAAACGCTTTGCCATAGAGGTCAACGAGGAGCTGGTCCCGCGCAGCACCTTCGACGTCCACCATCTGCAGCCGGGTGACCGCGTCGAGATCGTCCACGCCATCGGCGGGGGGTGAGGCCAGACCGAATGTCCAGTGGACATTCGCAGCTGGCCGAACGCCGGCCAGGGAAGGCCGGCCGGATGGCGTCACAGGGACGTATGAACGCAGTACCGAGAAACATCCGGCCGAACGCCGAAGCAGCTGCGCTACGACGCCGGAACGGCCCGCCGCACGGCGTCACAGGGACATATTGCAGCAAAAAGCCGTTATTTCGACCCTTACCGTATCAACCAATCGACAAAGAAATCACCGTTATGTCAGATCAGAAACAGGACACCTTCACTATCGCCGGCAAAGAGTATCACTCCCGTCTTCTGGTGGGGACCGGCAAATATAAAGACTTGGAAGAGACACGCCTGGCCATCGAGGCCAGCGGCGCCGAGATCGTCACCGTAGCTGTACGCCGTACCAATATCGGGCAGAGCAAGGATGAGCCGAATCTGCTGGACGTGCTGCCGCCGGACAGATATACCATCCTGCCCAACACCGCCGGCTGCTACGACGCGACCACCGCCGTACGCACCTGCAAGCTGGCACGGGAACTGCTCGATGGACATAATCTGGTAAAGCTCGAGGTTCTGGGGGACGACAAGACCCTGTTCCCGGACGTTATCCAGACCATCAAGGCCGCGGAGCAGCTAATAGCTGACGGGTTTGACATCATGGTCTACACCAACGATGACCCGATTATCGCCCGCGAACTGGAACAGATGGGCTGCATCGCAGTAATGCCGCTGGCGGCACCTATAGGCTCCGGGCTGGGTATTCGCAACAAGCTGAATATCCTCACCATCGTTGAGAATGCCGGGGTGCCGATACTGGTGGACGCCGGGGTCGGCACCGCCTCCGACGCCGCAGTCGCTATGGAACTGGGTTGCGACGGAGTACTGATGAATACCGCCATCGCCGCGGCCAGAGATCCGATACTTATGGCCTCGGCCATGAAAAAGGCCATCGAGGCCGGTCGTGAGGCGTTTCTGGCCGGCCGCATGCCGGCAAAACGCTTCGCCTCCGCCTCATCCCCCCTGGAAGGGCTGTTCTTCTAAGCGGAGCTTTTCCGGAAAGTTGGAGAAAAAACGCGGAGCACGCAAAGACACAAAGGCGCAGAGAATATTTTACCTTTGCGTCTCAGCGCCTTTGCGAACTCTGCGTTAAATTCCGATTATCGGCAACAAACCTCCGTAACGATGCCCGCCCCGGACATGACGAGCCGCGACAACCACCGCCCGATTAGAAGCTACGTCCTGCGTCAGGGGCGTCTGACGGCAGGCCAGAAGCGTGCCTTCGACACCATATGGCCGCGGGTGGGAGTGGAGTTCTCCGGAGAGAAACTGGATCTTCCGGGTCTGTTCGGCAATGACAATCCGGTGTTTCTCGAGATCGGCTTCGGTAACGGTGACTCTCTGGCGCAGATGGCCGTCGCCCATCCCGATAACAACTATCTCGGCATTGAAGTCCATACCCCGGGAATCGGGCATCTACTGTTGAAGATCGACGAACTCGGATTGAGCAACATCCGTATTATCCGTCACGATGCGGTCGAGGTGTTGACCCGGGGTATCGGAGATGCGGAGCTGACCGGCGTCTTTCTGTTTTTCCCCGACCCCTGGCATAAGAAGAGGCACCACAAAAGGCGCATACTCCAACCTGCTCTGGTTTCCCAGCTGTCCCGGGTAATCCGCTCCGGAGGTATATTTCACGCCGCCACCGACTGGGGAAATTATGCGGAACATATGATGGCCGTCCTGACCGATAACTCACAAAGCTTCAGAAATACCGCCGGCGGCAATCGTTTTTCCAGTCGGCCCGGTGATCGCCCCCTGACCAAGTTCGAGCGGCGGGGACAACGCCTGGGACATGATGTCTGGGACCTGATCTTTAAGCGCCTTTGACCTCTCCTGGAACATCGAGCGCGTGTATACGCTATCGATTCACCATCCCCATACGCACCAGCTTCAGCAGCAGCAGAACAACAGGCGCCCCATGCAGAAAAAGATCGAAAATATCCAGCGGCCGTCTGAGGGTGCCCGCAAACAACATCTTGAGCTTCTCCCACAGATGCGGCTCCGGTACGAACGGAGCCAGCCCGAGCAGAAGCGCCGCTATGACCAGCATCGACAAAGGGAAATCATCTAACCATTCCAACATCAATGAACCCCTGTTCACTCACGTACATCCTGACCCCCGGTCCTGATGCAATTAATTATTTACCACAGAGAACACAGGGGGTCACAAAGAATAATCCGCGCCAGACCAATATATTAACTCGGCTTAATGGCGATGATGGCGACAAACCGTATATCTGCAGTCGCTCTGTGCTCTCTGTGACCTCTGTGGTTAAAAAGATCAATCTTTTCCGTACAGACGCCGGTACAACTCCGCATCCTCGGAGGAAAAACAGCAGGCGACGATCTCCTCAAACCCCTGCGCGTTTTTCATCTCCTCCAGCGCAATCCGCGCCGCCGCTTCTTTCGGATAACCGTAGACGCCGGTGCTGATAGCGGGAAAGGCGATGCTGCCCGCACCCTGCTTCCGTGCCAAGGCGAAAGAGTTACGATAACAGGCACGAAGCAGTTCCGGCTCTCCGCTTTGGCCGCCGTGCCACACCGGCCCCACCGTATGTACCACCCATTTGGCCGGCAATCGGAATCCAGGGGTTATCCGCGCCTCACCAGTGGGACAACCGCCCAACGGTCGGCACGCCTCCAGCAGCGCCGGCCCGGCGGCTCGGTGTATTGCACCGTCCACCCCGCCTCCACCAAGCAGGCTGCTGTTGGCAGCGTTTACGATAGCATCCACCTGCAGACGGGTGATGTCGTCCTGGATGATTCTGATGGCACCCATTCCCACCTCCGAACAAGAAGCTCCGTAGCGATGAATCGGGTAGCATACCCTTCATGGCGCCCTTTATCCTAATTCTGTCCATTGTCCTCATCATCTGGTTCTGGCTCGACAGCGCCAGAGCCAGAGAGATTGCGACCAAGGTCAGTGCCGAGGCCTGCCGTCTGAGAGGCGTCCAGTTTCTCGATCAGACCGTGGCGCTCCGGCGTATCATTCCAAGATGGACGACGCAGGGAATACGGCTGCGCAGGACCTATCACTTCGATTACAGCGATCAGGGTTTGGAGCGCCACAGCGGCCGGATCACCTTGGTCGGAACCGCGTTGGAGGAGTTCAGTCTGGGATTGTTCTAGCTGGGTAGGGAACAGAGCTCGCCCCGCGCGGCCCTTTTTTCCGCTATTTTATAACCTTCAAATGAGGCCGGTTCGGAGAAGAGGCGGATTCCGGATCATCATCGGACGACCCATCCATGGAATCCGGCAGTTCATCCTGAGGAAAAAGCATCCCTTGGCCGTTCTCCCGCGCGTAGATCCCGAGCACGGCTGTCGTGGGTACCAGGATATCCGTAGGAGTCCCGCTGAATCGGGTGTTGAAGGTGATCCATTCGTTTCCGAGGTCCAGGTCCCGAACCGCGGCGGGGCTGATATTGAGCACAATGTGTCCGTCTTCCACATATTGACGCGGCACCACCACGGACTCATCGCTCACTTCAACCAGCAGATGCGGGGTCAGTCCGTTATCTACAAGCCAGTCAAACAGGGCACGGATCAGATAGGGTCGATTAGAAGTCATTGCAACCTTGGCGCAGGAAAAATACCCACCCGGGGTTAATCACGCATTTCCTGTTCCAGTTCGGTCAGACTTTCCCTGAATGAGGCCCGATCAAAAAGCCGTTTGGCATAGTCGTTGACGGCCTTTGCCTGCGCCGGCAACTCCACCCCCAGGGCCGGAAGGCGCCAGAGCAGAGGAAGGATACTGCAATCAACCAACGTCAGGTCGTCGCTCATGAAATAGGGCTTGGCCGCGAACACCGGCGCCGTGGCCGTTAGACTTTCGCGCAATTCCTTACGTGCCTTGGTTGCACTTTTGCCGCCTGCAAGAATGGTATCCATAAGACTGTACCAATCCCGGTCGACGCGATACATGAACAGGCGGGAATTAGCCCTGGAGACCGGATCAACCGGGAGCAGCGGCGGGTGCGGAAAACGCTCGTCCAGATACTCCATGATGATACGGGACTCGTAAAGGGTCAGACCCCGATCCACCAGTGTCGGCAGAGTGCCATAGGGATTCAGATCCATGACGTCCTCCGTAAGCTCCAGAGGATCTACATCTACGATATCGACCGTTATGTTCTTCTCGGCCAATACCATACGCACCCGATGACTATACGGACTCTGGGTGTCCGAATAGAGGGTCATCACCGATCTTTTGTTAGCAACAAGCGCCATTTAACCACTCCAGTCAGAAAATCTTACGCAGGGCATCCTGCCATGTGCCTAAATATGATTCCAGCTCAAAATGAAAAGGGGCGCACAGTATAACCCAACCATGCACCCCCGTGTTATCGATCGAGGCAATAACCGATCAATGGACGTCCTTCCAGTACTCCTTTTTCAGCAGATAGGCCAGGACGAAGAATACTGCGATAAAAAGCAGCACCCATTTACCCAATGCCCGACGCTCCATCTGGACAGGTTCACCGACATAACTCAGGAAAGCGGTCAGGTCCCGTGCCACCTGATCATACTCCTCCGGGCTCAGGGTGCCGGGAGTGACCAGCTCGAAACGCTCGAACTCTTGTTTACCGTCTTCCGTTTCCTTGAAAACAGCCTTCTGCATCCCCTGCAGTTCCCACAGCACGTGCGGCATTGACGCACCCACCAGCACGGTATTGTTAACGCCGAACGGCCGGGTCTCGTCCACATAAAAACTGCGCAGATAAGTGTAGATATAGTCCACGCCACGGGCCCGGATCAGCACGCTCAGATCGGGCGGGGTAACGCCGAACCATTTCTCCGCTTCGTCCGGATTCATGGCGATATTCATGGTTTCGCCGATCTTGTCGGTGGTGAACATCAGATTCTGCTCCACCTCTTTCTCGGTCAGTCCCAGATCCTTGGCCATGCGGTTATAGCGCTGAAACTTGGCCGAATGGCAGCTCAGGCAGTAGTTCATGAAGTACTTGGCACCGCGCTGCAGGGAAGCCTGGTCGGAGAGATCGATATTGGCCTCGTCGTATTGGGGGCCCTCAGCAGCTAACCCCAGGAGGGGCGTCATGGCCAGCAGAAACGTGATGATCAGCTTTTTCATTCGGTCACCCTCTCAGGAACAGGCTTGGTCTTATCGGTTTTTATAAACGTGGGGATAAACATGAAGTACACCCAATAACCCAGAACAGCCAGGGAGGCGATACCGGCCACGAAAAAGGGGTATACGTCCTGACTGGCCTGGCCGAGCCAGTAGTAGGCAACACGCCCCACCACGAGCAAACTCAGAACGGTCGCCACACGGATGAGTATCGACGAGCCCAGCTCACTGCGGGTATAAACAGGCATAAACAGAAAAAAGCCGAAATAGAGAACCGTCATGAGCTGCGCGGTCAGCGTCCGTATAGGCGTCGCTGACTTAACGCCCAGGTAACCCAATACAACGAAGGACACCACAAATATGGCCAGCGCCAGCTTGAATCCTATCCCCTTGTAGCGGATGGACTTGACCGGACTTCGATCCAGCCACGGTAGAAAGAAAAACACCACGATGGATATCAGCATCGCCGCCACGCCGGGGAAGGCCGATCCCGCCACCGACGGAACCGCCCGCAGGATGGCGTAGAAGGGGGTGAAGTACCAGACCGGCGCGATATGTGCGGGGGTCTTCAACGGATTGGCTGGCTCAAAGTTGGGGTGTTCCAGGAAGTAACCGCCCATTTCCGGGGCATAGAACAGCACCGCGGCAAAGACGAACAGGAAACCCGCCACAGCGGCGATATCCTTCACCACGTAATAAGGATGGAACGGGATACCGTCCTTCGGGATACCGTTTTCGTCCTTGTTCTTTTTGATCTCAATACCGTCCGGGTTGTTGGAACCCACCTTGTGAAGGGCCACCAGATGGATAAACACCAGGGCCGCCAGCAGGAACGGCAGCAGGAAATGCAGGGCGAAGAAGCGGTTCAGGGTGACGTCGGAGATGACATAGTCACCGCGGATCCAGACACCCAGTTCTTCACCGACAAAAGGCACGGCACTGAACAGATTCACAATCACCTGCGCCCCCCAGAAGGACATCTGACCCCACGGCAGCAGATAACCGAAAAAGGCGGTGGCCATCATTGCCAGATAGATGATCACGCCGATGATCCAGAGCAGTTCACGGGGCTTGCGGTAGGAACCGTACATCAGGCCGCGGAACATATGCAGATAGATCACGATAAAAAAGGCCGAGGCGCCGGTGGAGTGGAGATAACGAATCAGCCAGCCCCATTCCACATCCCGCATGATGTACTCCACGGAGGCGAACGCCAGGGTCGCATCCGGCTTGTAGCTCATGGCCAGCCAGACACCGGTTAGGATCTGATTCACCAGCACCAGCAGCGCCAGGGAACCGAAGAAGTACCAGAAATTGAAATTCTTCGGCGCATAGTACTGCGCCAGGTGCTCGTTCCACACCTTAGTCAGCGGGAACCGCTCATCGATCCAGCCGACAAAATTCTTCATTGCGCTCATCAGGAAGCCCCTCCGTCATCGCCCACAAGGATCCGGGTATCCGAGAGGAACCGGTATTTGGGTATCTCCAGGTTCTTGGGCGCCGGCACGCCGGAATAGACACGCCCCGCGAGGTCAAATTTGGAACCGTGGCAGGGGCAGAAAAAGCCGCCTTTCCACTCCGGCCCCAGGTCCGCCGGCGCCACGTCCGGGCGGTAGGTGGGGGAACAGCCCAGGTGGGTACAGATACCGATGGCCACCATATATTCCGGCTTGAGGGAACGGATACTGTTCTGACAATAGGAGGGCTGCTGCGGCATCTCGGACTCAGGATCCAGCAACTGGCTATCCAGGGTCGGCAGATCCTTCAGGTTCTGCTCGGTACGACGAATGATCCATACCGGCTTGCCGCGCCACTTGACGGTCATCATCTGACCCGACTCCAGCTTGCTGATATCGGCCTCAACCGGCGCGCCGGCCGCCTTGGCCTTGGCACTCGGCTTCCAGGCAGCCAGGAATGGGTATACCACGAAGATGGTACCAACGGCACCGACTACACTGGTTGCGACAGTCAGTGTCCGCCGCTTCTTCAAATCCACGCCATCTGCGCTCATTTATCATGACTCCCCGAGTAGGATGGACAATTCTGGAATTCTTCAGGTTCGCGCCGGCCGTGCGCCGCAAATTTTGGGCAGGAAAAACCGCGGATACAGCCTCAAAACCGACTGCGCATTCTCCAACAATGAAGCCTGGAGGTCAAGATTGGCGGGGGCTCGGTGAACCTAGACCGGATTAGGACTATCGAGAAACTGGTGTTCGACAGCGAATTCCTTCGCCAAATGCTCCCCCAGCGCCTGGATGCCGAACCGTTCGGTGGCATGGTGCCCCGCCGCGAAATAGTGTATCCCCAGCTCCCTGGCAAGATGGAAGGTCTGCTCCGAGACTTCGCCGCTGATAAAGGCGTCCAGTCCTAACTTCGCCGCCTGCAGAATCTGTCCCTGGGCCGCTCCGCTGCACCAACCCAGCCGACGTATCGCATCACCTCCACCCGGCAGATGCAGCGGATCACGCCCCAGCCCCCGGCGGACACGCTCCGTCAACGTTTCCACCGTCTCCGGAGTATCCAGTTCGGTGTGCCAAAGAAGCCCGTCGGGCTCCCGCACCAGGGAGGCATCCCCCAATCCCAACCGCTCCCCCAGCAGACGGTTATTTCCCAGCCGCGGATGGGCGTCGAGAGGCAGATGGTAGGCCATGAGGCTGATCCCGTGACGGTACAGGGCCCCCACCCGGCGACCCTTCACCCCCACCAGCGGTTCCGGTTCGCCTCTCCAGAAGAACCCGTGATGCACCAGCAGCAGATTCGCATCCAGCCCGGCGGCGGCGTCGATGACCGCCTGGCTGGCCGTCACGGCGGAGACGATCCGTCGCACGGAGCCGCTCTCCGCATCCAGCTGAACACCGTTTGGGCAGTGATCGTCAAATTCGGAAACCGCAAGTAACCCGTCGCAGTAGTTTTCCAATACCTTGAGTTCAACCATGATCCCACCGTCTATCTGTTGCAGATTCATGGGACATGTTAGGGTATGCTTACCATGAAATTCCAGAGATTATTGACCTTCCTGGCCGTATCTGTCGGCGCCGGACTCATTGCCGCCTTTATCGCATTGCAGCTGCTTCCAGACGAGGAACAGAGCCCCACCGGTCGGCTCCCCACCGTCATCCGCTCCAATGTACCGGAAAGCGGCCCGGCCTCTTATGCCAATGCCGTAGCGGCGGCCGCTCCTTCGGTGGTCAATATCTTCACTACCAAGGTCACCGTTCAGCGCAGCCCGATCTTCAATGATCCCATTTTCCAACGTTTCTTCGGTGACCGTTTCTTCCGCCCTCAGAAACGCCTGCAGACCAGCCTCGGCTCGGGAGTTGTGATCAGCCCGGAGGGTTACATCATCACCAACCACCACGTGGTAAAGGGGGCGGATGAGATCAAGGTGGTGCTTGCCAACGGCCGCACGCTTAAGGCCGAAATTGCGGGCAGCGATCCGGATTCCGACGTGGCACTGCTGCTTACTGATGAAAAGGACCTGCCGGCCATCACCCTGGGAGACTCCGACGAGATCCAGGTTGGGGACGTGGTTCTCGCCATCGGCAATCCCTTCGGCGTCGGCCAGACCGTTACCCTGGGGATCGTCAGTGCCACCGGGCGCAGCCAGCTCGGAATCAACACCTTCGAAAACTTCATCCAGACGGATGCCGCCATCAACCCCGGTAACTCCGGCGGCGCCCTGATCAACGCCTCCGGCGAACTGGTCGGCATCAATACCGCCATCTATTCCAACAGCGGCGGATCTCTGGGAATCGGCTTCGCCATCCCCGTTGACGTGGTGGAAAACGTAATGGCCCAGATCCTCACCAACGGCAGAGTGGTGCGCGGCTGGTTCGGAATAGCCGGCCAGGACATGACGCCGGAACTGGCCCGTTCCTTTGGCCTTAAGGAGGTCGAGGGAGTGCTGGTCTCGGGGGTACTGGAAAACGGTCCGGCCGACCGGGCGGGGATCAAACCGGGGGATATCATCACCCGTATCGGCGATCAGGTCCCTACCAACTCCCACGACGTCCTCAATACCATCGCCATGATGGCGCCGGGTACGCGGGTCAAGGTGGAGGGATGGCGCGGCGAAGAGTCCTTCCAGGCGGAGGTAACGGTCTCGGAAAGACCGCCGGCGGAGTAAAGCCTTCTCAGGGATTGAACGCTGTTAACTGATCTCCCCACTGCAGCGGTTGTGGGGTGGCTATTCCGTATCCCTGCACATAGTCCACGCCTATCTCACGCAGTTTCTCCAGGATCGCGTTGTTTTCGACAAATTCTGCGATGGTGGCCTTGCCCATCACATGACCGATATCGTTAATAGAACGGACCATTGCAAAATCGATTTCATCCTCAACGATATCACGGACGAAAACACCGTCGATCTTGAGAAAATCCACCGGCAGATTCTTGAGATAGGCAAATGAGGACATACCGCTTCCAAAATCATCGAGCGCGAAACGGCACCCCTTGCGGCGCAGGATCTCAACAAACCGGAACGCCCGGCTGAGATTGGCTACCGCGGCGGTTTCGGTGATTTCGAAACATATCTTTCTGGGCGGTATTCCGTGCCGACCCAGTTGCTCCGCGATGTACTCACAGAATGTTTCATCGGTTACCGAATGCCCGGAGAGGTTAATGCAGCACATGGCCAGCCTGTCCATTTCCTCGGGATGGGATGCCAACCACTCAAAATATGTCCGCACCACCCAGCGATCGATAGAGGGCATCAAATTATAGTGTTCGGCGGCCGGGAGGAAGGTGCCCGGCGGGAGCAGATCGCCCTTTTCGTCGCGCATCATAATCAGAATCTCATAGCGTTCCTGGTTCCGACCCGTTTCCTCCTGAAGCGAAACCAGCGCTTGCCGATAGAGCAAAAACCGCTGCTCTTCGAAGGCGGCGTGGATACGCCCGATCCAGTGCATTTCACCCTGGCGACGCACGAGCTCCACGTCATCCGATCGAAATACATGCAGACGGTTGCGTCCATGATCCTTGGCCGCGTAACACGCCGTATCGGCGGCACTCAGAACCTCCGCCAGAGTCTGTCCACCGCCGATGATCGGCACCACACCGATACTGGCCCCGACCGTGAATCGTCTGTCCTTCCAGGCGAACTGGAATTTCTGAATCGCCTCCAACAACTCCTGCCCTACCTGGCCGGCCTTTTCCAGGGAGCAGTACTCCAGCAGCACTCCGAACTCATCACCACCCAGGCGAGCCAGGGTATCTCCGGCACGCATGTTACTGTGCAGCAACCCGCCGATCTGCTGCAGCAGTTCATCGCCCGCCGCATGACCGCAGGTATCATTTACGACTTTGAACTGATCCAGATCGATATAGAAAAGGGAATGAACCCCTTCCCGATACTGGTCATCTTCAAGCAGTCTCGCCAGACGACGTTCAAACTCCCGCCGGTTGGGCAGTCCGGTAAGGGAATCATGGCTGGCCTGGTAGGAAAGACGCTCGGCCATCTTGCGGGCCCTTGTTATATCGCGAAGATGGGCTGTAAACAGCGGCTGTCCTTCGATCTCGATGCGGGTAATGGCGATTTCCACGGGAAACTCACTGCCGTCCGAGCGCATCGCCATCATTTCCACTCGGTTGTTTAACATGGTTGCATCACCACTGCCCAGATATCTTCCTAGCCCCTCATCGTGAGCTACCCGTAGATGCTCGGGAATCAACATCTTGCTCAATTCCCGGCCGATCACCTGATCTGCCTTAAAACCGAAGGTATGTTCCGCAGCCGGATTGAAATCGACGATCCTGCCGCGATGATCCATAGTGATTATGCAATCCAACGCCGCTTCCAAAATGGCGCTCTTGCGAACTTCACTCAGCAGCAGATCATCCTCTGCCCGCCGCCGAACCTTCTCCCCTGCCGAGAGCCAGCGAAATCCGATGCCTATACCCACGAGTCCCAGCAACCAGATACTGCCGTAGGAAATAAAAGTCTTCCGGAACGCCTTGTTTTCCTGACGCAGCAGATCCTTCATCGGGACCGCTACGCCGACCCCACCGCCGATCTCCCCCACCTCATACCCCTGAGGGCTGTGACAGAGAAGACAACCCGCTTTTACCCGCAACGGCTGCATCAGCCGTAAATAGGGCTCCCCATCGATGGTGGTAAATTCAAACACCTCCTTCTCACCGGCCTTAAAAGCCTCCAAAGCACGGGCCTCCCATTCATCCGGCGCGTTCCCGGGCCGCAACACGTTAAACCCGGTAATGTGGCCCGCACCGGTATAGAGATGACCGAATTCTTCATCCAGCTGACGGACGATACGGGCCGGATTCATCAGAGTGAGCCGGGTTCCGGAGGGTGTCTCGATGTCCCGTTCCGGGATGTGGGCAAGGTAGGGATCCGGCGGATTGTTCTCCGATACCGGCACATAAATCAGCTTCCGCGTCGTGGCCCAGAGGCGAAAGGCCACGTCTTTATTGAAATGGGCCCGCGCCTGATTGGTGGCCAACTCCAGCGTAAACTGCTTTCTTTGATCAACCTGCCAGAAAAACAGACCGCCGATTATCAGGGTCCAGATAACCACCAACATCAGGAAATACTGTATGAAACGGTCGGCCGGTATCTTTTTCATTATTTAGTCGGGGGAGGCGCCAGGAATGTATCTATATTTCCTCGGCCGCAGTAGGGAAAACTTTAGGGACCTTCATCGAAGACGGGGAGAGGTATTAATGTTCGCGCCCACGTTCTTTTCCCGCAAAAACGAGCCCTACAAGGACGTGGAAAGAGCATCGCTCCCTTTGTTGACGCGACCCCAGGGAGAATGAGCGAAGTTCTTATGCAGTAATAATTCTTTGCGCCTCCGCGCCCCTGCGTCCTCTGCGTCCTCTGCGTTAATATTCCACAGCTTTGTTACAGCAAAGCCGACAGGGCCTGCAGAAACCGGTCGTTTTCCTCCGACGTCCCCACAGTGACGCGCAGACAATCGGCCAGGGCGGCATGAGCGCCGTCAAGCAGCTTCACCAGGATCCCGTTTTCCCGCAGGCCGGCATGGATCTCTCCGGCACGCCCCTCAGGCATCCGCAACAGAATGAAGTTGGCCTCACTGGGATAGGAGACGACATCCTCTATCCGGGACAATACCTGAAAAAGATGCTCCCGTTCCGTGCGAATGGCGTTGGTCTGGTCATCGAATACCCCCTGATGCCGCAGCGCAAACTCCGCCGATACCTGAGTCAGGATGTTGATGTTATATGGCAGCCGTGTCTTATCTATCTCTCTGATCAACTGTTCCGGCCCCGCCAGGAAGCCTAGGCGCAATCCTGCCAGCCCCATCTTGGATACCGTGCGCAGCACCGTAAGGTTTGGGTAGTCCCCCACCTGATGCATAAAGCTGTGGTCGGTAAAGGGGGCGTACGCCTCATCGATCACCACGATCCCCGGCGCCGCCTCGATGATCTGCGATAACTGGTCAGGCGCGAAGAGGTTTCCGGTGGGGTTATTAGGATAGGCCAGGAAAGTCAAAGCCGGTTGATACTGATCCAGCGCCTGCAGCAGTGCCGGCATATCCAGACTGAAATCAGCGGTCTTAAGAGGCACACCGACATATTTCATACCACAGAAGGTCGCGATCATGCGGTACATAACGAAACCGGGATCCACCGACAATACCACCCGCGAAGGACCGGATACGGTCATGGCAAGCATCTGAATCAGTTCATCCGAACCGTTGCCCAACAGCAGTTCCGCGGGAGCCGGAACGCCCATATTCCCCTTGAGCCGCTCCGCGAGGGAGCTCCCCTCAGGATCGGGATAACGATTCACATCCACGGTCCGCAACAGCGCAAGCCACTCCTCCCGCAGTTCCGGGGGCCAGGTATAGGGATTCTCCATGGCATCGAGTTTCACCAATCCCGACGCATCCGGCACATGGTAGGCCGAAATCGCACGAATCTCCGGTCGCACCCAATGCTCTATCAGATTCCGAATATCCTGTTCTTTCATAACGTCATTTCTATTGTTGCCACAGAGACACGGGGGCTGCAGGGTTTCCTTTCTCCCACTGTCGAAAACCACCGCAAAACAAACGCCTGGAAAATTACAGCACTCTGTGGTCTCTGTGTCTCCGTGGCTATTTTTTCATACGATACTCAGCCGCGCGGGCGTGGGCGGTCAATCCCTCCTCCCGCGCCAGGGTGGAAGCTGTACGGCCAAGCCGATCCGCCCCCTCTTCCGACACCATGATCAGACTGGAGCGCTTCTGGAAATCATAGACTCCCAGGGGGGAGAAGAAACGGGCGGTGCCCGATGTGGGCAACACATGATTGGGTCCGGCACAGTAATCGCCGAGAGGCTCGGAGGTGTGGCGACCCAGAAAGATCGCCCCGGCATGGCGGATCTGTCCGGCCAGCTCCTGGGGATTCTCCACCGACAGTTCCAGATGCTCCGGTGCGATCCGATTAGCCACCTCGCACGCCTCCGGCAGATCGCGGCAGTGAATAAGGGCACCGCGTTTGGTAAGGGACGACTCCGCGATAGACCGCCTTTCCAGAGAAGGCAACAGTCGCGCGATACTCTCTTCTACCTGCTTGATGAATTTTTCGTCCGGACAGACCAGGATGGACTGGGCGTCCTCGTCATGCTCTGCCTGGGAGAAAAGGTCCATCGCCACCCAGTCCGGATCCGTATTACCATCACAGATCACCAGAATCTCAGAAGGTCCGGCGATCATATCGATGCCGACCCGTCCGAAAACAGCACGTTTTGCGGTGGCGACGTAAATATTGCCGGGACCCACAATCTTATCCACCGCCGGCACGCTTTTCGTCCCATAAGCAAGGGCGGCCACCGCCTGGGCACCACCCAGCGCGAACACCCGATCCACACCACACACATGAGCGGCGGCCAGAACCAGATCGTTGAACTCCCCTCCCGGGGTGGGAACCACCATAACCAACTCACCGACACCGGCGACCTTTGCCGGCAACGCGTTCATCAATACCGATGAAGGATATGCGGCCTTGCCTCCCGGAACATATATCCCCACTCGGTCAAGGGGGGTCACCTGCTGACCTAGCAGGGTTCCGTCCTCTTCGGTGTAGCTCCAGGATTCGAACTTCTGACGTTCGGCATAGGCACGGATACGCTCCACCGCATGTTGCAGCGCATCTCTTTGCAAATCCGCCAGGCGGCCCCAGGCCTGCGCCAGGTCGTCCGGGGATATCTCCAGATCCGCGCTGCCTTCCGGATCCCATCCGTCGAAGCGGCGGGTATATTCCAGCAACGCCTCATCACCCCGGGAGCGGACGTCCGCGATGATGTTATCGACCGCCCCGGCCACTTCGTTATCGGAGACGGACTCCCACGCCAGCAGGGCCTGGAGCTGTTCTTCGAAGTCGGGAGCTGCGGTTGATAATGTGCGTATTTTGATCATAGTTGGAGCTGTCAGTTATCAGTCTTCAGTTTTCAGTATGGAGTGATTAGCAAGAATAACACCCCGAAGCCCAAATATGCCCCATTTCCAGCTGTTAACTGACGACTGACAACTGTTAACCGTTAACCGCCCCCCGCAACGCCTCTATCAGCTGCATAATGGTGCCGTGCTTCATTTTCCAGGAAGCCTTGTTAACCACCAAACGGGAGCTGACGTCAGCGATATGTTCCAGCGGCATCAGCCCATTGGCCTTGAGGGTGTTGCCGGTATCCACCAGGTCCACGATCAGGTCCGCCAATCCCACCAACGGCGCCAGTTCCATGGAACCATACAACTTGATAACTTCCACCTGCCGACCTTTGGCGGCAAAATGGCGCCGGGTGGTATTTACGTATTTGGTGGCGATACGCAGACGGCTTCCGCTCAACCCGGCCTCCTGGCGGCCGGCCACCATCATCCTGCAGCGCGCGATATGCAGATCCAGAGGTTCATAAAGACCTTCCCCGCCGTGCTCCAGCAATACATCTTTACCAGCAACTCCCAGATCGGCAGCGCCCCATTGCACATAGGTCGGTACGTCGGTGGCACGTATAAGGACCAGTTTCACCTGGGCATGATTGGTATCCAGGATCAGTTTACGGCTGGTTTCCGGATCATCTGCCGGTTCGATGCCGGCATGCGCCAACAGCGGCAGCGTCTCCTTGAAGATGCGCCCCTTGGAAAGGGCGATGGTGATAGGGGTTTCAAATTTCATTTTGTTTGCTTCTGCCGCAGAGACACAAAGCACGCAGAGATGTTTGTAAGCTAAAAATGGCCCGCCAAATTCCTGGTTTCAACCTGACAACATCAAAATACCAGCCACTGCGGCCGGCTGAATATCAATCCGGGACACGACGAATCTGGGCGCCCAGACCGGCCAGTTTCTCCTCGATGTTCTGGTAGCCGCGATCGATGTGGTAAATACGATCCACCACCGTCTCCCCCTCCGCAACCAACCCCGCCAGCACCAGGCTGGCGGAGGCGCGCAGATCGGTCGCCATCACCGGCGCGCCGGTTAACCGCTCCACTCCCCGACAGATGGCGGTGTTGCCTTCCAGGCGTATATCGGCACCCATCCGCTTCATCTCCTGAACATGCATAAAGCGATTCTCGAACACATTTTCGGTGATGATGCCCACCCCCTCCGCCACGGCATTGAGAGCAGTGAACTGCGCCTGCATATCAGTGGGAAACGCCGGGTAGGGAGCGGTATGGATATCCACCGCGCTCGCGCGCTTTCCCTGCATATCGATTTCGATCCAATCGTCACCGGTTTCGATCTCCGCGCCTGCCTCACGCAGCTTGCCGATTACGGAATCCACCAGGGATGCCTGAGTATCCCGGACTTTAATGTGCCCGCCGGTAATTGCCGCCGCAACCAGGAAGGTCCCTGTTTCGATACGGTCCGGCAGGACCTGATAATGGGTCCCGTGCAGCCGCTCCACCCCTTCAACGACGATGGTGTCCGTACCCGCCCCACTGATCTTGGCTCCCATGGCATTGAGGAAATCGGCAAGATCCACGACCTCGGGTTCCCGGGCCGCATTCTCAATAACCGATTCTCCGTCCGCCAGGGCGGCCGCCATCATCAGGTTCTCCGTACCCGTCACGGTAACCAGTTCCATCAACAACCTTGCCCCCCTGAGCCGGTTGGCACGGGCCCGGATATATCCCCCTTCCACCTGAATATCTGCACCCATGGCGCGTAATCCCTCAATGTGGAGGTTTACCGGCCGGGAACCGATGGCGCAACCGCCGGGCAGAGAAACATCCGCCTGCCCGAAACGGGCCAGCAGCGGTCCCAGCACCAGAATTGAAGCGCGCATGGTTTTCACCAACTCGTAGGGAGCGGAAAAATCATGTATGGAGCTGGTATCGACCTCGATACGCATTCGCTCATCCACCATCAACCGCACTCCCATACGCCCAAGCAGTTCCATGGTGGTGGTGATATCGTGCAGGTGGGGCAAATTCCCTATAACAACGTTTCCCTCAGCCAGTAGCGTCGCCGCCAGGATTGGTAATGCGGCGTTTTTAGCGCCGGCGACACGCACGTCACCCTGCAACGTGGTACCGCCTTTTATGATCAGCTTGTCCATTGAGAATATAGTTGGTGATTGGCCAGCAGGTCGGGGCCGCCAGGGGCCTCGGTTGGGAAAGCGCCCTATGATATAGAAAAAGGGGGCGTAACGGAAAGAAAAAAGCGGCTCAGTCCCCCGCTACGGGGAGCAGGTCATCGACGTTGCTGAGCTTTGCAATCCTGATCAGCGCGTCCGGAACGTTGCGGAATTGGATGCTGGCATCGTTGTTCCTGGCCCACTCCACCCATTCAAGCAGCAACGCCAATCCCGCGCTGTCGACGCGGGGGACCTTTTCAAAATCTATGATGATGTGACGGCATCGGGAAAAGAGGGTGTTTGCCTGGTTCCACAGTGAAGGCACCGACCCGATCACGAGATCACCAGCCAGGTGCAATACCTTGGCCTCCTCCGGCGGGTTTGCCGTAGTGCTAGACATCCTTGCTGTTATGCTCCGCGAGCATCTTGATCAGGCCGCTCAAGCTGTAGCGGCGTATTTTCGAGGCATAATTGGTTCGGTAGGTGGATACCAGACTCAGATTATCAATAACAACGTCGTATACCTTCCATTCCCCTTCATGAAGATAGAGCTTGTAGCCAATAGGAATAGGCGGGGCGCCGTTGTCACGCAGGATGGTCTCCACCGCCACCCGTTCGTCTTCCGGCGCACGCTGGACCGGGAGATACTCTATTTTCTGGCCGGAATAGTTCAGAAGCGCTGTTGCATAGGTGCGTACCAGCAGTTCCCGGAACTCTTTAACAAACGCCTCCCTCTCCTCAGGTTTCGCCTTTCGCCAGTATTTGCCGAGGACCAGCTGCGACATTCTCTCGAAATCGAAGTGCGGCAGAACAATTTCCTCCACCAGCGGGTAGATCCTGCCTGGAAACTGATTCAGCTCCTTCTTGCGACCCTGCATCTCCTCCAACATCCGGTCAGAGGTGTTCTTCACCACTTCCAACGGGGCCTGCGCCGCCAGCGGCTGTACCCAGAATAGCAACAGCACCGCCCAAAAAAAATAACGCTTATTATTGGCTAACTTCACCATTGCCACCTTCTTCGGCCTGATTAAAAAGGAACTGACCGATGATCTCCTCTAATACCAGGGATGACTGGGTCAGGGTTATCTCACCACCCTCTTTCAGATATACATCGCTTCCACCCGGATCCAGCCCTATGTACTGTTCTCCAAGCAGTCCCGCAGTAAAAATCTTTGCGAAAGTGTCCTCCGGAATAGCATTGTACTGCCGTTCGATGGCCATGGTGACCACCGCTTCGTAAGTTTGCTCATCAAAGGTGATTTTGGTCACACGCCCGATGCGGACACCGGCCATGGTAACCGGCGCCTTCACCTTGAGACTGCCGATATTGTCAAATCGGGCGGTAATCTCATAACCATCATCGTTGGACATCAGGCTCAGATTACTGACCTGCATCGCAAGGAAAAACAGCGCCACCAGTCCCGCCGCCATGAATGCGCCTACCAGAATCTCTACCGCTCTGCTTTTTCCCATCGGCTCAGTCTCCAAACATCAGTGCCGTTAATACAAAATCGAGGCCCAACACCGCCAGCGAAGAGTGCACCACGGTCTTGGTGGTGGCCCGGCTTACCCCTTCCGAGGTCGGAATCGAATCATATCCCTGAAACAGCGCGATCCAGGCACAGACAACACCAAAAACCAGGCTCTTGATCACGCCATTATATATGTCATCCTCCAGGTCGATCTTGGCCTGCATCTGCGACCAGAAGGCGCCGTCATCCACTCCCAGCAATCCAACACCGACGAAATATCCGCCCAACACCCCCAAAGCGCTGAAAAGCGCCGCCAGCAACGGCATGGAGATAAACCCGGCCATGAATCGCGGCGTGAGGATTCGCTTGACCGGATCCACCGCCATCATCTCCAGCCCGGAAAGCTGTTCCGTCGCTTTCATGAGCCCTATCTCCGCGGTCAGCGCGGAACCTGCCCGACCGGCAAACAGCAGCGCCGTAACCACCGGCCCCAGTTCCCGCACCAGAGAGGCAGCCACCATAACCCCCAGGGTCTGTTCGGCGCCGAACTGGGAAAGGATATAGTGCCCCTGAAGCCCCAGCACCATACCCACAAATATACCCGAAACCGCGATGATAAGGACCGTGAGCACGCCCACCGAGTAAAGCTGCACCAGCAGCAACCGGGGTCGCCGTACCAGCGCGGACAGTCCGCTCAGTATCCAGAGAAACAGGATGTGGGCCCGGCCGAGACGCTCGACAACGCCAAGGCCGATCCTTCCCAAGCGGGCAAGCTGCTCTAACACGGACACCTCACCATCGGAACGCTATGCCTCAACCGTTTCATTTCTCGAACAGATCCTGCACCAGGCTGTCTGCCGGATAGTGAAAAGGAACCGGCCCATCCGCCAGTCCGCGCATGAACTGTTTCACCCACCCGGAATCCGAATCCATCATCGCCTTTGATTCCCCGCTTCCCACTACTTTGCCGTTGGATATCAAATAGATAAGATCGGCAATTTCCGCCGTCTCTTGAACATCGTGGGAGACGATAATACTGGTCAATCGGCTGGCATCGTTCAGAGCACGGATCAGATGGACCAGAATACCCATGGATATGGGGTCCTGACCGGTAAAAGGCTCATCATACATGATCATCATCGGATCCAGAGCCATAGCACGGGCCAACGCCACGCGCCGCGCCATACCGCCGGAAAGCTCACTGGGCATGAGATCACGAGCGCCGCGCAAACCAACCGCCTCCAGCTTGAGCAGCACCAGTTTACGAATCATGGATTCCGCAAGCGAGGTGTGTTCCCGTAGGGGGTAGGCCACGTTTTCAAAAACAGTGATATCGGTCAACAATGCCCCGCTCTGGAACAGCATCCCCATCCGCATGCGCAGCTTGTAAAGCTCGCCGGTACTGAGCTTGTGCACGTCCTGACCGTCAACATGGATGGTGCCGGCCTGCGGCCGGAGCTGGCCGCCGATCAGTTTCAGCAGGGTTGTTTTGCCGGTACCGCTGGGCCCCATAATGGCAGTGACCTTTCCGCGCGGGATATCGATATCGACACCGTCAAATATCGCCCGTTCCCCACGAAAAAAGCGCAGGCCTCTTATTCTGATCAGAGGATCACCGGTTGAGGGGGACTCAAACATGATTATTATTCTCTCCGTTCGGGCGCCGACTCTCATCCCTGCGCGGCCTGGAGGGGCGGAATTTCATTCTACCCTTAAATTAACAGGGAACGTCAACTTACCATTTTACCATTCGTCGGGAACCAGAAAACGTCGGTCGGAAATCAGGGTGCCGCCGGCCTTCCTTAACGATCGGCCGCAATTATAGCAACGCTCCCCCGTACCGAGTGGAGTCTCGCCCATGCAACCACCAAAGCAGCAACAATCCGGGTATAGCTATCAATGCGCAGAACAGGAAAAATCCGACCCATCCCATCCACTCCGCCATAAGGCCGGTAGGCGTGGCCGCTATAACCCGCGGGACGCCCATAAAACTGGTGAGCAGAGCATATTGCGTAGCCGTGAACCTTTTATTGGTCAGGCTGGCCATGAAAGCAATATAGGCAGCGGTACCCAAGCCGCTGCTGAAATTCTCAAAGGCGATCACCCCCGCCAATCCCGGCAAGCTGTACCCTATCAGCGCCAATACCGAGAACCCCGCAGTGGAGATACCCTGGAGAATACCGAAGGACCAGAGCGAGCGATAGATCCCCAACCGCAGTATAAGAACACCCCCCGCAAACCCGCCTGCAACGGTGGCCCAGAAACCGAACAGTTTCACAACGGCACCGATCTCGGTCTTGGTAAAACCGATTCCGAGATAGAACGGGGTGGTCATGTGGGATGCCATGGAGTCCCCGATCTTGTACAGCAGTATAAACAAGAGTATCAGCACCGCATCCTGCCGCCGGAAATATTCCACGAACGGATGCACCACCGCTTCCAGCAATGTCCTGGGACTGCCCTCGGAAACCGGCGGCTCGGGGGCCAGCAGGGTGATCACTACCGCCAGCAGCATAATCCCGGCCATAACCAGGTACACCTGGGTAAAGGAGATGTGGTCGGCCAGTATCAGGCCGCCGCCCGAAGCCAACAGCATACCGGTCTTGTAACCATAAACATAAAGCGACGCCCCCAACCCCTGCTCCTCGTCGGCCAGCGCCTCCCGGCGATAGGCGTCCACGACGATATCCTGGCTGGCGGAAAAAAAGGTAACCAGCAGCGCTGCGAACGCGACCCCGAAAGGATTGATCCCGGGCTGGGAGTACGCCAACCCCGCCAGGGATCCGATCAGCGCGAGTTGGGAGAGCACCAGCCAGCCTCGTCTCCGGCCCAGTAGCACCGGCGTATAGCGATCCATCAGCGGCGCCCAGAGAAACTTCAGGGTATAGGGTATGCCCACCAGGGCGAAGAGACCTATGGTAGTAAGATCCACGCCTTCATCATTCATCCAGGCCTGCAGTACGGAGCCGGTCAGCAACAACGGCAGCCCACAGGCAAAACCCATGAACGCCGCCACCACCATGCGGCCGCTGAAGACGGCCCGCAGAATCTCCCTGCCGCTTTTCGCTTTGTAATTGGAAGAAGCCACCAATCATGGATCCTTTGGGTTCAGCCGAAGCAAACAAACGGGAGAGTATACCATCGTGCAACACCCCTACTTGCGCACAACATCACTGCCGCCGACAATGACCCCATCTTCCTGGAGAATGAACAATGCAAAATTACCAACGGGAATTTCTCGATTTCGCCCTGGATACCGGCGTACTGCGTTTTGGGGAGTTCACCCTGAAATCCGGCCGCATCAGCCCCTACTTCTTCAATGCCGGCCTATTCAACACCGGCGCCGGCCTGGCGCGGCTCGGGCGCTTTTACGCCCAGGCCATCGTCGCTTCCGGACTGCAGTTTGATCTGCTGTTCGGGCCGGCTTACAAGGGCATTCCGCTGGCGGCGGTTACCGCCGCCGCTCTCTACGACCAACATGGGGTCGATGTTCCGTACGCCTTCAATCGCAAAGAGGCCAAGGCGCACGGCGAGGGGGGATCCATCGTCGGCCATGAACTCCAGGGGCGGATTGCGATCATAGATGATGTAATCACCGCCGGCACCGCCATTCGGGAGTCGATGGAGATCATCAGGGCCCAGGGAGCGGAGCCGGCGGGCGTGGTGATCGCCCTGGACCGGCAGGAACGGGGAACAGGTTCCCGTTCCGCGATCCAGGAGGTGGAAGACGATTATTCCATTCCGGTGACGGCCATCGTGCGGCTGGAGGATATGATCGATTACCTTGCGCAACAACCGGATGCGGAGGCCACTTTACAAAGTATTCGCGGATATCGTTCACAATACGGTGTCTAAATTATTGCTACACTTCTGAAACCCTAATTATTCAAACAGTCTGGATTTCTGCATTTGAAAACGACCTTTGCACAACCCAAATCTCTTACGTGGAGAAACATTTTCGGCGCCGCACTGGCTGCCGTAATCCTGGCTCTGGCTACCACCACCGTCTCCGCCAAGATGTACCGCTGGGTGGACGCGGACGGAAACGTACACTATTCCGACAAGGTCCCCCCGACCGATGTGGATCAGGCGCGTTCCCAGCTCAACAAGCGGGGTATTGAGGTGGAACGCGTAGAAAGAGCCAAGACGCCTGAGGAACTTGCCCGCGATAAGGAATTGGAAGAAATGCGCGCCCGGCAGCAGCAGCTTATTGAAAAACAGAAGGCTGAAGACCGGGTACTGCTCGCCACCTTCCGCAGCGAAGAAGACATCCTTATGGCCCGGGACGGCAAGGTGACGGCGGTCGGAGTTATGATCCAGATCCTGCGCAACAATATCCAAAACGCCAAGTCGCGCCTGGAAGATCTACAGATGATGGCCGCCGACCAGGAACGGCGCGGCGAGAAGGTCTCCAAAGCCACGCTGGATGAAATCGAAGGCAAACGGAATCAGATCAAAGAGAGTTACGCATCCATCCTGCAGCGGGAACAGGAGCAGGAGGAGATCAGGAAAAAGTTTCAGTATGACGTGGAACGATTCCGCACCCTGAAAAACCTGCGCCCCAGGGAGGAGGAAGATTCCGCCAGGGATGACGGCGAAGGCACCTTGCTGGAGACGGTTGTCATATGTAAGGACGAGCCTACATGTAACAACTTATGGAAACGGGCGGAAGGTTATCTGAAGGCCCATGCCACCACGCCGCTGCAACTGCTCGGCAAAAGCATCCTGATGACCAAGGCGCCGTTGAAGGATGACGACATAAGCATCACCATCTCCCGCATTGCCGACAAGGAAGGCACCGGGGTCCGTCTGTTTATGGACCTGCAGTGTAAGAACTCACCCCTCGGCAAAGAACTATGCCACAGCGACAAGGTACGGAATATCCGGGCCGATTTTCGCCGCACACTGACGGCCGGAACCGAAGCCGAAGCCGAAGCCGAAACCGAAGCCGAAACCGAAACCGAACCGAAGCCGGAACCGAAGCCGGAACCGAAGCCCAAGCCGACACCAACGCCGAATAACGCTACTACCCGAGTATCGCCGGCTCCAGCATCCGCCACTGCTCCTCCCAGTCCTGGAGGGGGGAGTGACGGAAGCGGCTGCGTAAGAATCGCTGCAGACGTCCTTCAATGAAAGCCAACAGAAGATCGGCGCCGATTTCGGCCGCAACCTCCTTATCGCCTTCGCGCATGCGCGCTTCCCGCAGGACCTGGCGGAACTGGGTCTGCAGTCGATCAAAAAACCTTTCCACCCGGGATCGCAGAGACTCGCTCTCACCTATCAACGCATCACCCAGCAACACCCGGGTGATCCCGGGATTTCGATCCGCAAATCCCAACAGCAGGTAAAGCACCCTTGAACATCGTTTATAGGTGTCTTTTTCCTCTTCCAGGATCTGATTGATACGGGAGAATACCGTCTCTTCCGCAAACGAGATCAGCGCCTCGTACATCTTCGCCTTACTGGGAAAATGGCGATAGAGCGCAGCCTCCGAGACGCCGGCGGCCCGCGCCAGCAATGCGGTGGTTATTCGCTCACCGGGACTTTTTTCGAGTTCGGCAGCAAGGGTTTCCAGAATCTGCTGCCGACGGGAAATCTTCTCACCCATGTGGAAACGGTATCAGCGACGACGGATAAGGGTTCCGACACCCTCATCGGTAAAGATTTCCAGCAAAACAGCGTGCTGCACCCTACCGTCGATGATATGCGAAGTCTGTACCCCGGCGTTTACCGCCTCCAGTGCGCAACGTATCTTCGGCAGCATACCGCCGTGGATGGTACCGTCCGCTATCAGTTCGTCCACACGCTCGGTGGTCAGACCGGTAAGCAGGCTCCCGTCCTTGTCCAGCAACCCGGACGTATTGGTCAGAAGAATCAACTTCTCCGCTTTCAGCACCTCGGCCACTTTTCCCGCCACCAGATCGGCGTTGATATTGTAGGAATGGCCGTCGTCGCCGATACCGATGGGCGCGATCACCGGCACGAAACCGCCGTTGACCAGCATGTCGACTACACTGGCATCTATACTTTCCACCTCGCCGACATGACCGATATCGACGATTTCCGACGCCTCCAGTTCCGGAGCATTGCGGACCAGCTTCAACTTGCGGGCACGTATCAGATCACCGTCTTTTCCCGTCAGCCCCACCGCACCACCACCATGACGGTTGATAAGGTTGACGATCTCCTTGTTAACCAGGCCGCCGAGCACCATCTCCACCACGTCCATGGTTTCGCTGTCGGTCACTCGCATCCCCTGAACGAACTCGCTGCTTTTGCCGAGCCGTTCCAGCAGACTCCCGATTTGCGGACCACCGCCATGTACCACCACCGGATTGATACCTACCAGTTTCATCAGGACGATGTCACGGGCGAAGCTGCTCTTCAGATCCTCGTCCACCATGGCGTTACCACCGTATTTGATAACGATGGTCTTACCCCGGAACCGTTTTATGTAGGGCAGCGCTTCCGATAGAACATGGGCGACATTGTGGGCCGCTTCTGGCGAGAGACTCATAATTGTTATCCTGAATAAACCGTATTATTCACCACGGAGGCGCAGAGGTAACTGAAAATAGCTGTTTAACAAATAATCGAGAAGTAATTCACTTCTCAAGATCGCACTGTACGCAACATTAGTGCCGTTCTACTTCGATCCCGTTGTATATTCTCCGTGTCCTCTGTGTCCTCCGTGGTAAAAATCGCTGGGGCTGCAATATCAAGGCAGGGTAGTCTCTCAGAACGGCAGCTTCAAATTTCCGTTGATCTCCAGCATCTGTTTCCGGAACTGCTCCTGGATATTCCGCAACGCGTTTTCGTCATCCGCCTCGAAGCGGAACACCACTGTCGGAGTGGTATTGGACGGACGTGCCAACCCCCAACCGTACTCGAACTCCGCCCGAACGCCGTCGATAGTAACCAGCTTGGCACCGGGGAACCCTTCCTTTGCGATCAATTGCTGTACCAGCTTGACGTTTTCACCCTCCGCGGTAGGCATATTAAGTTCCGGAGTGCTGAGGCTCTCCGGCAGATCGGCAAACATCTCGGAGGAACCGCCGGGCTCAAACGACAATAGCTCGAGCAGCCGTGCGCAGGCATACAGACCATCATCAAAACCGTACCAACGCTCCTTGAAGAAGAAATGACCGCTCATCTCCCCCGCCAACAAAGCTCCGGTCTCATTGAGCTTGGCCTTCAACAGGGAGTGGCCCGTCTTCCACATCAGCGGCCGACCGCCATGGGCAAGAATATCCGCAGCCAGATGACGGCTCGACTTGACGTCAAAAATAACGTCGGTGCCCGGCTGCCGCGACAGCACATCCCGCGCAAACAACATCATCAGCCGATCCGGCCAAATGATCTTACCGTTCGAGTCCACCACGCCGAGTCTGTCCCCGTCCCCGTCAAAGGCAATACCGATATCCGCCTGCTGCCTGTCCACCTCAGCGATAAGCGCCTGCAGGTTTTGCGGCTGCCCCGGATCCGGATGGTGATTGGGGAAATTACCGTTGACCTCGCAAAACAGTTCCACCACCTCACATCCCAGGGCCTTGAACAACGCCGGAGCGACCGTTCCCGCGGCGCCGTTGCCGCAGTCCAGTACCACCTTGATCGGTCGCGCCAACTGGACATCTTCCATGATCCGGCTGATATAGTCGGGGACCAGGTCCTGTTCCTGACGGGACCCCTCACCCTCCAGCAATTCACCTCTCTCCAGCCGCAGCCGCAGCTTCTGGATGGTATCGCCCGACAGGGTCTCGCCACCGATAACGATTTTCAGTCCGTTGTACTCCGGCGGATTGTGACTGCCGGTAATCATCACACCGCTGTTACTTCCAAGGAAATGGGTAGCGAAATAGAGAACCGGAGTAGGCACGATGCCGATGTCCAGAACGTCCCGCCCGCTCGCCATAAGCCCCCGGCACAGTTCCACCGCCAGATCGCTGCTTGACAAGCGGCCGTCGCGGGCGATTATCACCGTCTGCTGACCCTGGGCGTAAGCCTCGCTACCGATGGCGCGCCCCAGCTGATAGACCACCTGGGGCGTAAGGTCACGGGCCACCACACCACGTATATCGTAGGCCCTGAATATGACACCCGGCAGCCTCACCCCCGCCGGTGCGGCCTGGGGGGGCTTTTTGGCGGATTTTGCAGCGGCTGCGGCGGATCGACCCTTTGCCGGTTCGGCCTGTCTCTGCACTACCGGCTTGGCCTCCTGCGCCATCTCCACGAGCCGGTCCAGCGTCCCCTGGAGTTCCCCGATTTTCGCCCTCACCGTATGCACCGGGCGGCCACGCACCAGGCTCTCCACCAGCCCCAGAATCACAGCCTGATCCTGCGCCAGCCCCTTCTTGAGACGTCCCATGGCGAGATGCACGAATATCGCAATAAGCAGCAATCCGACCGATGTAATCCCCAGATCGATAAAGATATTGCGCTTCCCGGCCACGGACTCCCCCGGCTGATAGGCCACGCGCCAGATGGATGCGGACACGGGAAACCCTTGCGCCCCGCCGTCACTGACGGTTATCCCCGGCCTGGTGGAAACCAGCCGGAATGATTTGTTGTCCGCCGATTGCCGGAGTTCAATAGCCCCGGTCATGCCGCCACCGGCCTTTATCCCCGCCGCCAACAGATCCATAGGAAGAGCAAGATGTACCACACCGACCACCGACCGGGGCTCTCCACCCAGTACCGGTGCGGCTATGGCGATATGCTGCTGCGGGGTATTGGACTGATGAACCTCGGCAGGTGTCACTTTACCGCTACGCTCCACAGTACGCTGCATTGCGAGGGCCGCAAAACTCAGCTGCCGCTCAGGCTCCTCTTCCAGGCGATCCCATTCGGCAGGCAGCAGATGAATCCGCAGGGCGTTTGGAATCCGCTGTTTTAGCCGCTGCTCCATAGCAGCCAACGCAGCCCCGTCCTGCTGTAAAAACAGCCCGGGCAGCGCCGGATCAGCGGCCAGATCAAGAAGCAGGGCACGGTAAAGCAACATCTGCTGCGACAGCTGGCTGGCCACCCCTTCCGCGCCGGTTGCCGCCTGTTCCCGCAACGCCCCCTTCTGGCTGGCCTCCTGAAGGTAAACCAGAGCGGTTCCGCATACGGCGATAATCGCTATGATTATGACCAGAGTATTGACCACCAAGGCGTTGAAGCTGCTGCCCTTGGTTTTCGCGGCCGCGCGAGCCGCCCCCTGTATCTGTACTCCTTTCACCTTCATCTCGCCTCCTCAGATGTCCCCGGCCTGCCGGGTCAACAACCTTTACACCCAGGCTTAACGTTATCTAACAGTAACCCAGATCAGTGGCGACCGGAATGGCCAAACCCACCTTCTCCGCGATCGCTGGCTGCAAATTCCTCCACTATTTCGAACTGCGCATGGACTACGGGGACCACCACCAGTTGCGCGATCCGCTCGCCCACCTCGATACGGAACGGGGTACCGCCACGGTTCCAGCAGGACACGAAGAGTTGCCCCTGATAGTCGGAATCAATCAATCCAACAAGATTCCCCAGCACGATGCCGTGCTTATGCCCGAGACCGGAACGGGGCAGAATCATTGCCGCCATATGGGAATCCTCGATATGTATGGCCATTCCGGTGGGTATAAGATGGGTCTCTCCGGGGGCGAGCTCCAGGGGTTCGTCCAGGAGCGCCCGCAAGTCCATACCCGCGGAACCCTCGGTTGCATACTGTGGTAAAGGAAACTGCTCCCCAAGCCGGTGATCAAGTATTTTTAGTTCGATTTTTTTCATGAAATTTTTCTGCAATTATAGATACCAAAGCCTCTGCTAACCGCTCTTTTCTCGCCATCGGCAGATCCTGCCGCCCCGTCGCCCAGATTACCGATAATGCATTCTCATCGCATTCAAAGCCGCCCTGCTCTCCCCCCACCAGGTTAGCGGCGATAATATCCACGCCCTTGGATTTCAGTTTCTCCTCACCCTGCTCCGCCGGCCGGTTTGTTTCCGCCGCAAATCCCACGGTAAAAGGCGCTCCGGACAGCGCCGCCACCTGTGCCAGGATATCCGGATTACGGACCAGCGTTATCCCTAACTCCGCTTCATGCTTCTTGATCTTCTGCTCAGCCGCTTCCACCGGCCGATAGTCCGCCACCGCGGCACAGGCTACGAAAATGTCGCAACCGTCGATCCTGGACATTACCGCCTGCTCCATCTCCAGCGCCGTCTCCACCTCCACGCGCTCCGTTCCACGGGGAGCCTCCAGGGTCACCGGTCCACTGACCAGGGAAACCTCGGCGCCGGAGTTGACAAAGGCCCGGGCAAGGGCGTAACCCATCTTTCCGGAACTGCGGTTCCCCACGAACCGTACCGGATCGATCGGCTCCCGGGTGGGTCCCGCGGTCAACAGAACGCGCACCCCTTGCAGGGGGGCGACGGAAAACCAGCCCTCGATCCGCTGCAGCAGCTCCTCCGGCTCCAGCATCCGGCCCGGACCCGTCTCTCCGCACGCCTGTTCCCCGGTCGCCGGGCCCCAGATCGATACGGCGCGCTGCTCCAGCCGCTGGACGTTCTCGCGGGTGGCGGCGTTGAGCCACATCCGACTATTCATGGCCGGAACCACGGCCATAGGCGCATCGCTGGCCAGACAGAGAGTGGTCAACAGGTCATCGGCCATTCCCGCCGTCAACCGGGCGATAAAATCAGCGGTAGCCGGCGCCACCACCACCCGATCCGCCCAGCGGGCAAGTTCGATATGGTCCATAGCCGCCTCATGGTCGGGATCGAAAAGCTCGAGCCGAACCGGACGGCCGGAAAGAGCCTGCAGGGTCAGGGGAGTAATAAAGTGGGTTGCGGCGGGGGTCATCACCACCTGCACCTCCGCTCCGGCGCCGCGCAGCAGACGCACCAGCTCCGCCGTTTTATAGGCGGCTATTCCGCCGGTCACACCCAGCAGTATCCGTTTCCCGTTCAGTTTCGTCATGGTTCTATCAGAGTTCATTAGCCACGGAGGCACGGAGGACAGAGAGCATTCAATCCGCTATAGGCCCCAGAGACGGCACACTCGCCGGGCCGTAAAACCGAAACATAGGACATTGAAGGAAATCCGGGTTTTTCTCTGTGAGCTCTGTGGCAACATTTCCATGCCAAGGGTAACTGAATGGAGAAACCACGGCTAGCCATCCACCGGCGGCCACAGTATGCTTTTCCCGTCCCTTACAACATCACATGGAGGTGATTATGGCTATCAGGGATTGGCCGGTGGATGAACGGCCGCGGGAAAAGCTGCTGCAGCGGGGATGTTTCGCGCTCTCTGACGCGGAGTTACTCGCCATATTCCTGCGTACCGGTGTTGCCGGAAAAAGCGCCGTTGACCTGGCGCGCGAACTCCTGGTCGAATACGGCTCCCTGCGGGCTCTGCTTGCGGCCGACCGACACCGTTTCTGTTCCAGTCCAGGCCTCGGCCCGGCCAAGTACGTGCAACTCCAGGCGGTACTGGAGATGGGGCGCCGCCACCTGCAGGAATCCCTGCAACGAGAGGATGTCCTGACCAGCCCCGACGCCACCCGCGACTATCTCCGAAGCCGGTTGCGCGGTTATCCCTACGAGGTCTTCGCCTGCCTTTTTCTGGACAGCCGCCACCGGGTGATCGAATACGAAGAGCTGTTCCGGGGTACTATCGACGGCGCCACCGTCCATCCCCGCGAAGTCATCAGGCGCGCCCTCGCGCACAACGCCGCCGCCCTTATCCTGGCCCACAACCACCCCTCCGGCGTGGCCGAGCCGAGTGATGCCGACCGGAGGATAACCCGGCAGATCCGGGAGGCGCTGCAACTGGTGGATGTGCGCGTACTTGATCATATAGTGATCGGGGACGGAGAAATGCGTTCCCTGGCGGAAATGGGGTGGATCTGAGCGAAATAGCGCCGGATTTACGGGCCCCCACCGGGAGAAAACTTGTATCCACCCCCCCTTTCTGCTATAAATCCGCCTCTTTCGCTCCCCACGGGGAGTAGCGACAGCAAAAGTTTGAGGATTTAACCATGTCGAAAGTGTGTCAGGTTACGGGCAAGCGACCCATTACGGGCAACAACGTTTCCCACGCCCATAACAAGACCAAACGCCGTTTTCTGCCGAATCTGCACTACAAGCGGTTCTGGGTAGAGGGTGAGAAACGCTGGGTGCGCCTGCGGGTCTCTTCCAACGGCATGCGTATTATCGATAAGAAAGGCATCGACGCGGTGCTTGCCGACCTGCGCGCCCGTGGCGAGAAGGTCTGAGGAGGAACAGTCTCATGCGTGATAAAATCAAGCTCGTGTCCAGCGC
Source organism: Sedimenticolaceae bacterium (assembly GCA_050291465.1). GTDB lineage: Bacteria > Pseudomonadota > Gammaproteobacteria > Chromatiales > Chromatiaceae > CBFDBF01. The sequence goes on from JBNKJV010000001.1 coordinate 234,308, forward strand.
CGGAACCGGCCACTTTTACACGACCACCAAGAACAAGCGGAACATGCCGGGCAAGATGGAGATCAAAAAATTCGATCCCAAGGCCCGCAAGCACGTGATGTACAAAGAGGCGAAAATCAAATAACGCCCGGCGCTCACGACGCTGTCCGAAAAAACCCGCCTGGCGGGTTTTTTCTTTTATATCAGTAAAATAATCCCCTGCGATTGCCGCCCCTCGGTATCGCCGGCTCGGATATTTCGCACCTGCCCGTGTTTGCCCCCATTGCGCTTTATGAACAACCTGTGATTTGAATCTAAGTTTCAATCCATAGAAAGGAATAAAGTTCCCATCCTGTAAAAGTGCCGCTCCGGCATGACGACGCGAAACCGGCGCATGGAGTTTCGTTTATTGCCGAATTGTGGAGCGCACAGTTCGACGAAGTGCATGACGTGGATGTTGTATTTTGGATTGGACCGTTGTGCGTTTCTCTTCGTCGTGAAATCCAGAATGATGTAAACGCTGCATAACAGATTTCCGCCGAGACCGGAGATATCGGTTGCTTACCGTCCAGGCCGACGGAAAACAGTTTCACTATCAGTCGAGGGAGTGTCTGGTATGAAAGCAAAACAACAAAAGACGTTCGACCCGACCCAGGAATCAGCACCGGCCGCGGCAACCGGACAGAGTCGGGAAACCGATCCGAATCAATCCGAAGAAAGACCCGTCATCCCTCCCACCTTCGCATCACGCCTGGGGGAAATGGTCTGGTTGCTCAGCCAGTCTCCGGCACACCGGCATTTCAGCATGGGCGATCTCGAATGGCTGCTGATGCCGCCGCTGCTGCTGGGCCAGTACAAGATCTATTACGAACAAGGACGCCCCATCGCGCTGGCCCTTTGGGCCTTCCTTAATGAGGAGGATGAACAGCGCCTGCTGTCGGGCGTCAATCGACTGAAGCCGGAAGCCTGGTGCGCCGGCGAACAACAAAAACTCTTTTCGGCAAACGTCACGAAGAGTGACGCCCCCGCAACCATAGATCCAGAGACCTCAGATGCCCAACTCTGGCTGGTAGATCTTATAGCGCCCAGCGGTACGTCCGAAAACAAACTTACGGAAAAGGTACTTGCTGATTTGATCACCACGGTCTTCAAAGACCGACGTTTTAAGTTCCACACAACGGACCCGATGACCGGGATCAAAAGCACTCGTGAGATTGGCGATATCTGACCACCTATGCGGTTGCGAAAAGCGTACTAGAACCCCGTGAATCTGTTTCACCGTCCTCTGCCCGAAGGAAATGAATAGTTATAAGGAGTATAACAATGGGAAGCTCAACTCATTACAAGAATGGCACCGCGATATATGACGTCAGAGCAAATCCGATAAATATCGACAGCAGGATAGAGAAACTCCCTTCCCCCGCCTTCGCGCCGCAGGATTGGCGTTTATTTCTAGCGGGAAAAGTTACTTGGCACAGTATCTACACCAAAATAGGCGGGGGCACAGACCAGGAATCCGGAAAAAAATCGTTTTCAGTAAAAGTTTCTGCCGACCTCCCCAAGCTGGTAGTAGAGATTATAGACCTTTGCCAAAGATTCATAACCAAAACCGAAAACGAGCTGTTTGACGGTAAAGTTCGTGTTTCTGCCGAGTTTGGAACTTTAGAAGATTACGGCCTGTATATAGAACTTAGTATGGATGTTGAGGCCAACTTCAACTTTACTCCCTGGGTTAACAGGCTTTTTGAGAAGACCGGGCGAAATCCTCTCCCGGCGGACACCACGGGCAATGTCGGAGTAGCAACATCATGTTCAGTGACAATCCCCTTGAAGGACGGATTGCCATCACTAGACACCCTATGGAATACAGCCCTCCCCGTACTGGCTCGGTCGTGCCTGCTAGGCATGCGTACTTTAAGCATAGAGAATGCGCCCTCGCAAAAGGCGTTAACGGATGGACTATCGGATGAGCTCTATCCCGGCTGGATTACTTCGGTTACTCATTCAGCCATGACAGGCATGAAATCGGGCCTCTTTACCGCATCCTATTCAAACGACGCGACATTGGTTGTATTCAAGGACTTTGAAGGTATTTCAACAGTCAGTTATTGGCCCTCCCACGAGTTAGAGCTAGGCTATCGGATGTTCTCAGGCAGCGGAATACTCTATCCGGAGCTTGGCTATAGGTACATGTATGAAGATCCGGCCTTAACCGCGAAAGCAATAGAAGAGCGGTTTCTTAGCGTTTTGACTTATTGCGCGGACAACCCCAACAGCAATCACGATAATATTTTGCGGGATTGGATGCAAAATCAGATAGTTACGCTCAACAACTATTATGGCACCGAACCCATACCTTCCGAAATATACGATAAATTAACCCTGCTGGAACAGGCAAGGGATATCTATCTAACCGGTGACAACTACTATGACGCCGTTTTATATATCCAAAAAAATGGTGATGCCGAAAATACCAATTTAATCAGCCAGCTTCTCATAAATCATGGCTTTGCCAATGATTGGATGTTCGGTGATCAAATTCAGTATCCGCCACAAACATTCGATGGCAGTGCCGTGTCTATCATTCCGCCAGACACCCTTGAAGACACAACAGAATACCATTTCCTCATTGCCAGAGACGGCTCAGTTGAAGTTTACGGACTCGAGGGTCTGGCCGGCTATCTAGAGTGCGCCGAAAAGTATGGCCCTGCGGTTGCCGGAGCTATCTACTCTGCGGCAATACAACAATACTTCGGTTCGCCGGATACCGAGGTTCCTCCGGAAATCAAGACCGAGATCAAAGAGATCAAGCAAGAGCTTATAACGGGCGATGAGCCGGGCCTGAAGATCTACTATCGGCAGACCGGTCCGGACGGCGTCAAAGAATTTCAATATTTCTATCCGAACATTTCCGACAGGAACGCAGTAGACAACGCACTGCTGCGGATTCGAATTGATCCGCTGAATCATATAGGAAACGGTTCCGAGGTTCGCAAGACGGAACAAAGAAATAACAACAACTGGATTTTGGTCTCAACAAAAGAACTAAGAAATTACGGGGACTTATCGGTCATCAAGACAATACCGGCTGATAAACCCGACAACTACAGCGTCGACGTGACGCGCAACGAAGACAGTTTGTTCGGAAAACCTGTCTCTATCGGCGCGATCGGCAGCGCCCTCGGCTCTTCCATCGGCAGCATCGTGTCGGGCGACAACCTGTTCAAGCAGCTGACGCTATCGCCCCTGCTGGAGACGATAGGTCAGAATCTTTTCCAGGCTATCGGCGTCGGCCTGGCGCAGAATCGAGGAGATCTTTCTGATGATGTCCTTGACGTATTTAATGATTTCTCTAATGAGCTTGGCGCTAACGTGCGCGATGCGGCTGGAGGCGTCGTCAGCTCCCTGTTAACCGCCGAATTAATGCGCGCCATAGATGCGGAAGGGTTGGGCGGCGAACTCGCATCAACCATAACCAATGCCATGCTCGGCCAAATCAGCCGCAACATCATAACCATCGGCATCAACGAACTGACTGAGGGCGCAACTTCGGGTGTGCTGGGCAACCCCGACAGCATTTTCAGCGGGATCAACATTGATCTGATAGGCAACGCGGTTGGGAGTTTCATCGGCTCGAAGCTCGCCTATGAGGCATTGGCCGGCTACGACAGTGAGGAAGAAGCGATAGGCGCACAAATCGGCGGTGCCGTTGCCGGTGCGGCGACGCTGTTCGCGATCGGGTCTATTGCGGGACCGGTGGGATGGGCGGTGGCTGCTCTCGCCTCGTTCGTGGGCAACTTCCTGGGCGGGACCATCGGCGACCTGATCAATTCCGCGCGACCGGATAAGGCGTCGGCACAACTCATTTTCAATCCGGATACCGGGGAGTTTGAGATCGGTTACGTCTGGAAAAAGCGTGACGGCAGCATCGAGGGCGTTAAGGCCCTCGCCAATGCGGCGGGCGATGCCATGAATTATGTGGTCGATATCGTCGGCGGCGATATCCTGGATGGGAAAGATTTCTCCGGCCTGTTCCTGTGGAAAGAGAGCCGCAACCTGCACGGTCCCGGATACTTCGAGAAAGGAACCTATTTCGAAAATGCCGGCGGCCTCGGCTACTGGTATAGGGATCGCTCGGACTTTAGCGATGTGGTTGAACGCGGTGTGATCGATATGCTCGGCCGCTTGGAAATCGCGGGCGGTAATATTTATTTCAAGAGGGCGCTCTATAACTCCTTGCCGTCCTTGCTTGAAGAAAACGGCCGCCCCATCGAGGATCCGCTGCAGGTTCTATCGGGCAATCTTAAAATCGCATCGGACTATGCCGCCTATCTTGAAAGCAGGGATTTGATCAATTCCCTAATGGCGCTGCAACCGGACAGCATCTTTGCGGCCGGCTGGCTCGCGACCCTGGCCCGCGCCGCGGAACTCAACCTCAATCGGCGCCACCGTTCGGATTTCTACGGCGGATGGAGCTACCTGCTCGACTCCGCCGGCGCCGTCGCAGCCATGAGCGGACTGAACTACGGCAACAGATCACGCCTGATAGGGCTGGCAAACGATATGGAAGGATACGTCCTCGGCGACATAGTGGATGTCGAATCCAAGACCATTGTCGCCGGCAGCGGCTTGATCGATCTGCGTGAGACTGTCCGTCATCTCATAGCCGAACTGCACCAGGAAGGGAACTTGTTGATTCAGCGCGACGGCGAAATGCTGCCCGAGGAGCTGAAGGAACTGCGCCTGGAGGGGAATGTGCTCTGGCTCGGCGATACCAAGCTGGCGCTATTGGGTTCCGGCGGCATCAGCCGTTGGTACAACATTGCCCCTCTGCTGGGTATGAGCAACGGACTCTCCTATGTCATCGATCTGGCAAAAGGACTGGCCACGGGCAACAAACGCCTGGCGGACGGCGAGGTGGAAAAGATCGTCGCCCAGATCGAAAGTGACGGCACACTGGTCCTTACGACACCCAATGAAACCCTCGACGGCGCGGCGATTCAAAATGGTGAGCTGGTGCGAGACGGTTACGTCGTTGCCGTTCAAAACGAAGACGGCAGCTTCAGTGACAGCTATGGCGACGAGATACCGGTCAGCGCGGTAATTCTGGGCAGTGATGAGGACGACATAATCTACTCCGGTGATCTGGGTAACGACATCTTCGCCGGAGACGGCAACGACACCGTATACGGCGGCGCCAACGCCGACTGGATCTACGGCGGCGAGGGGGATGACACCCTTTATGCGGGCGACACTGACGGCAATGCGCTGTTCGGCGGAGCCGGCAATGACGAGCTGCACGGGGGCAAGGCCTCCGATTGGCTCGAAGGCGGTGACGGCGACGACGCGCTCTATGGTGGAGAGGGCGGCGATATCCTCAGCGGCGGCACCGGCAGCGATTACCTCGAAGGCGGGCTCGGCGACGATCAATATGTGTTTCAGCGGGGACACGGCGATACGCTGATTGCCGACCATGGTGCTGACAGCGCCTCGGAAGACACAGACCCGACCGACATCGGTGACATGCTGAGCTTCGGCCCGGATATATCTGTCGAAGATCTGACCTATGGGCGCAGTGGTGACGACCTGTTGATACATGTGGGCGGTGCCTCCGACGACACTGTGGAAACAATTACCGCGACCGACTGGTTCACCGAAGAGGGCCGGATCGAACGTTTTGAGTTTCCCGACGGCAGCCGGATCTCCATCGCCGAGATCGATCAATTCATCAACGGAACGGCGGAGAACGACAACTTCGGCCTCGCCGACATTGAAGGTGACGTGCTGATCAACAGCCTGGCCGGTGACGATACCATTGACCTGAGGGACACCTCGGCGTTCTCGGAAGGTGACGGCACAAGCAATACGATCTGGGATTTCCTTCCTACACTCCTCGGCATCGGTTCCGAGGGCAGCGGCCATGTAGTCGTCTCCGGTGACGGCGAAGATATTGTCTACGGCGGCTCGGGCGACGACGTATTGATCGGCGGCAACGACGACGATGCGCTTTACGGCGTGGCAGGCGATGACACCCTGGACGGAGGTTCGGGCGACGATCAGCTTACGGGAGGCGAAGGTGACGACACCCTTACCGGCGGTCTCGGCGATGACTCCCTGACCGGAGACGCGGGCAGCGATCTGCTGTGGGGCGACCGAGGCAATGATCTGATGGACGGCGGCGGGGGTAGCGATATCTACTGCTTTGCCCTTGGCGATGGTCAGGACGCCCTGATTGATGAACATGTAACAGCCCCGGAAGATGCCCGGCTCGTGACCCTGCTGGAGGATATCGATGCGCTATTGCCCGAACAGGGGATAGCCGACACATCCATTGATTTGCCTCTCGTATCCCAGGTAATCGTGGATATCGGACAGCCCGAGGCCCGCGTCGACGCGCTTCTCGCCATGATCGGCAGGTTGCGTCCGATTGCGACAGCGGTGGGCGGTATCACGGCCGAACGCGTGGGCAAGGCACTCGATCAGATGCAGCGCGAACTGAAAAAGAGCAAGAGCCACATAGGTTCCGAGGATCTGGAGCAGTATGTGCACCAATTCAAAACCCAGGTGCTGGATACCGCCGGGCTTTTCGATGCGGTCAACTTCGGTGGCGACATCGATGTCGGCGATGTCAACATCGCCTGGGAAGGCGACGATCTGTTGCTGCGGCTGCAGGACGATATGATCGCGGACTCATCGGAGGAGAGCGGAAGTACCGATCAAGGCGCAGATCAGGGTTCAACAACCGACAACAGGAGAGGACCGACTCCGGCCCTTTGGAGTTCGACCCCACCTCAGGATGACACTGCAGACGACGATAGCCCCGAAAACAATACTGCCGCGGATGTCCTGCGCTTACGGGAATGGGGAATCTCTGCCCCTTATATCGAACGTTTCGACTTTACCAACGGCCAGGTCGACGCCGCGGGCATCAATCAATGGATTGGCGGTAGCGACGGCGATGACCAGTTGACCGGCACATCGGATCACGACTGGATCACCGGCGGCGCCGGCAACGACACCATTGCGGCCGGCAGCGGCGACGACATACTCAACGGCAACAGCGGTGACGACACCCTGCGAGGTGAGGACGGTGACGACCTGATCAATGGGGGCAGCGGCGACGACCAGCTGTTCGGCGGCAGCGGCGACGATCTGATCAACGGCGGCGACGGCGACGACCTGATGAATGGCGGCGCCGGCGCCGATCAGTTCGACGGCGGTGACGGCATGGACAAGGTCTCTTATGCCGATGCCGCCGCCGGCGTGCGTGTCTACCTCGACAACGGCGCCTCTCTGGAGATCGATCGCGGGCTGAGTGGTGAGATTCATGAACGGACCCTCGGTGAAGGAACCGGTGCGGAACGTGACGCATTGATAAAACAGATACTGGAGGCCCTGCCCGACCCCGACGAACTCATTCAGGACATCGCCGACACGGTACCCTGGGCGGAAAACCTGAAGCTGCCCTTCACCACGGCCATCGCCGCGGGACAGCGGGAGGCGGCCGTCCAACTGCTCCAGAACGTATTCGACGGATCGAGGGAAATACTACTGGGCGAAGAGCGCACGGCCCTGCTCGAGGCGATCGATTTCGTTAACCTCGAACCGCTGCCCGCGGAAGCGGAGATGGAGGCTTTCTGGGATCAGGTGGTGCCGGGTGTGCCCGACCGTGGCGAGCTCATCGAACGCATCGCCGATCAGGTGCCGAGCCAGGAGGAGCAGGGTGAAAAGATTGCCGCGTTCATTATTCAGGGTAACAGGACGGGGCTGATCAACGCCATCAACAGCTGGCTGTCGCCCCTGTTCGGAGAAGAGGCACAGGCCAAGGCGGAGGAGATCCTGGCACTGATCCCTGAACAGTTGCCGGCAATGCGCGGCTCGATCGGCAACCTGGCGACGGCGGTCGATGTCATTGCAAATACGGATGCATACGCGAGCTTCACCAGCACCGGGCTCGACTACGGTCCCGAGGAAAAGGACACCCTGGGTTCCTTCCTGAGATCTGACGGCGCTTCCCTGGCCGAGGAGCAGCGGGTGGGGCCCTTCGACAACCTGGCGGTAAAGCTCTCCGGCTATATCTATCTCGAGAAAGGCCGGCACGACTTCACCGTAACCTCGGACGACGGCTTCGAATTGAAGATCGGCGGCACCACGTTCACCAAGAAGAGCGGCAAGGAGGTCAGCGCCGATTTCGAAACCGGCTTCTACCGTTTCGAGCTGACCTACTTCGATCATCAGGGGGACGAGGAGCTGAGCGTCACCAGCGAAAGCCTGGCGGACGGCAACGCCCTGGACTCGAGTTTCTTCTACACCGACCCCCTGCAGGCGGATCCACGTTTGACCGAGCAGAGCGACGTCAACGGCCGCGGCTATCTCAGCTACCCCGATACACCGGAGCAGGGTGACCACTACCAGAATGTCGAAGGCGTCATCGGCTCCGCCCACGATGATCTGTTGTGGGGCGATGCCGCTGATAACCTGCTGATCGGCGGTGACGGCAACGATAACCTGCGCGGCGGCGCCGGCAACGACCGACTGGAGGGTGGCGCCGGCAACGACAGCTATGAGTTTGGCCGTGGTGACGGCCGGGATGTGATAGCGGACAACGCCGGTGAGGACTTCATCATGCTGGGCGAGGAGATCACCCCCGAGCAGCTCTGGCTCGCCCGGGTAGGCGATGCTCTGGAGCTCAGCATCATCGGCAGCAACGACAAACTGACCGTCGCCGACTGGTACAGCGATCCGGGCAGTCATATTGAAGCCATCACCACCAAAGAGGGATTGACGCTGTTGGACACCCAGGTGGAGTCCCTGGTGCAGGCGATGTCAGCCTTCTCACCGCCGGCCATGGGCGATGCCACCTTCGGTCTTTCACAAGAGGACCAGAACAGCATCAGCGGACTGATCGCCGCGAGCTGGCAATAACCGTCGGAGCCGGGGCGGCCCGGGGCCGCTCCGGCTTAAGGACCGCGTAAGGAATCGATATGCCTCACAGCATAGAATCGGATGGATCCATCGATACGGGTTCCGCCTGCCTGGCGCTCCTGGCAAGATTCCTCGGCCTTCCTGCGGACCCGGAGCATATTCGCCACCAGCGCGGTACGTCGGAACCCTTTAGCGCGCAGGATATCGTCCTCGCGGCAAAATCTCTGGGGCTCAAGGCCAAGACCATCGAGAGCGACTGGACACGTCTGCCTAAAACGCCGTTACCGGCCATCGCCCGCCATCGGGACGGCCACTTTTTTATTCTCGCCCGGCTTGATGAGGAGAAGGTGCTGATCCAGGATCCCCTGGAGAAACACCCCATGACTCTGCCACGGGACCTGTTCGAGCAGAGCTGGAGCGGCGAACTGATTCTGATGACTCGCCGCAGCGGCCTGCTCGGCGGCAGCGGCAAATTCGATTTCAGCTGGTTCATTCCGGCCATCGTCAAATATCGCCGTCTTTTCACCGAAGTGCTGGCCGCCTCCTTCTTCATCCAGCTCTTCGCCCTGATCACACCGCTTTTCTTCCAGGTAGTGATCGACAAGGTGTTGGTTCACCGCGGCCTCACCACCCTTGACGTGCTGGCCATCGGCCTGCTGGCGGTCTCCGTCTTCGAAGTGGTGTTGAGCGGTCTTCGCACCTACCTCTTCTCCCACACCACCAACCGTATCGACGTCACCCTGGGAGCCAAGCTCTTCGATCACCTGCTCAGGCTGCCCCTGGCTTACTTCAAGGCGCGTCGGGTGGGCGACTCGGTGGCAAGGGTGCGCGAGCTGGAGACCATTCGCAACTTCATCACCGGTTCCGGCCTTACGGTGGTCATCGACCTGTTTTTCACCGTGGTCTTCTTCGTGGTGATGTACATCTACAGTCCGATGCTCACCCTGGTCGTTCTCGGCGCCATCCCCTTCTATGTCCTGCTCTCCGTTTTCATCACCCCGGTGCTGCGCAAGCGGCTCGACGAGAAGTTCGCCCGCGGCGCCGAGAACCAGGCCTTCCTGGTGGAGTCGGTCACCGGCATCGAGACCCTCAAGGCCATGGCGGTGGAGCCGCAGATGCGCCAACGCTGGGAAGAACAGCTGGCGGCATACGTCACCGCCTGTTTCCGTACCACCAACCTGGGCAACATCGCCAGCCGGAGCGCCGGACTGATCAACAAGATCACCACCGTGCTGATCCTCTGGATCGGCGCCACCCTGGTCATGAAAAACCAACTCAGCGTCGGTCAGCTGATCGCCTTCAATATGCTGGCCGGCCGGGTCAGCGGCCCGATCCTCCGCCTGGTGCAGCTGTGGCAGGATTTCCAGCAGGCCGGCATATCGGTGCAGCGCCTGGGCGACATCCTCAATACCCCCCCGGAACCGGGATACAATCCGGGTCGCGCCACCCTGCCGGCACTGGAGGGCGAGGTCCGCTTCGAGCATGTCGGCTTCCGCTACACCCCTGACCGCCCCAGGGTACTGGATGACATCAACCTGCAGGTGCGCAGCGGCGAGGTGATCGGTATCGTCGGCCACTCCGGCTCCGGCAAGAGCACCCTCGCCAAGTTGATCCAGCGGCTCTATATTCCGGAATCGGGCCGCGTTCTTATCGACGGGGTGGATCTGGCACTGGTGGAACCGGCCTGGCTCAGACGTCAGGTGGGCGTGGTGCTGCAGGAGAACACCCTGTTCAACCGCAGCGTACGTGAGAACATCGCCCTGGCCGATCCGGCGCTGGAGATGACGCCGATCGTCGATGCCGCCAAACTTGCCGGCGCCCACGACTTCATACTGGAACTGCCCGAAGGCTATGACACTCTGGTGGGAGAACAGGGAGGGACCCTCTCGGGCGGCCAGCGCCAACGCATCGCCATCGCCCGGGCACTGATCACCAATCCGCGCATCCTTATCTTCGACGAAGCCACCAGCGCGCTGGACTATGAATCGGAACGCGTCATCCAGGACAACATGCGGGCCATCGCGGCGGATCGCACCGTCTTTATTATTGCCCATCGTTTAAGCGCGGTGCGGCATAGCGACCGTATTATCGTCCTCGAACAAGGCCGCATTATGGAGGAAGGGAGCCATGCGCAGCTGATCGACCATGGTGGTCTCTACGCCCGTCTCCACGCCTTCCAGAACGGCGACAGTCAAATGGAGGGCGCCGGTTGAACGAATCGCAAACACTGGTCTATCGACGCAGCCAGGAACAGGCCTTCCTCCCCGCCGCCCTGGAAGTGCGCGACACCCCCCCTTCCCCTATCGGAAGAGTCATCCTCTGGACCATCCTGCTGTTCTTCCTGTTGGCGGTGGTCTGGGCCATCTTCGGCAAAGTCGACATCGTGGCGGTGGCCCAGGGCAGGATCATACCCAGCGGCCACAGCAAACTGATTCAGCCGCTGGAGACCGGCGTTATCCGCAGCCTTCATGTGAAAGAGGGGCAACACGTCTCCCGGGGCGAAATCCTGGTGGAGCTGGACCCCACCATCAGCGTCGCTGATCTGCAGCGACTGCAAAGAGAGGCCGACGAGCTGCAACAACAGATCATGCGTCTTCAGGCGCTCAATGAGCGCCAGCAGGCGCAAAATGATCCGGGCGGCACACCCCGAACAGCCGGGGAACTACACCGGCTGCAAAACCAGCTTCTGCAGGCTCAGTGGCGGGAATATGAAGAGGGACTCAGGACCCTGGAAAGCGAACGGGAGAAACTCCAGGCCCAGGCCGCAACGCTGGAACGCCAAATCGAAAAACTGGAGGCGACCCTGCCGCTGATTTCGGGGCGCGCCGACGACATGCAGACCCTGCTCAAGACCCACGCCGTCGCGAGGCATAAAGCGCTGGAGGTGGAACAGGAGCGGATCAGCGCCGAGCATGACCTGAAGACCGCCATCAGCCAGCGAAAGGAACTTGAGGAAGCCGCAGCGGAACTGACAGCCAGGATCGAGCACTACAAAAGCCAGTTTCACAAACAAACCACCGAAAACTTGACCGACGCAACCCATAAGCTGGATGCCGTCCGACAGGAGATCATCAAAGCGGAGGTCAGAGCCCGATCACAGATCCTCCGCGCACCGGTGGACGGCGTGGTACAGCAACTGCAGATATATACCATCGGCGGCGTGGTGACCCCCGCTCAGGAGTTGATGCTCATTGTTCCGGATGAAGAGATGCTGGAGGTGGAGGCACTACTGGAAAACAAGGACATCGGCTTCGTGGAAGAGGGGCAGGAGGCTGAAGTCAAAATAGACGCCTTTCCCTTCACCAAGTACGGCACTATCGATGGAAGGCTGACCAACATCTCCAACGACGCAATGATGGATGAAGCCAAGGGATTGGTATTCAAGGCCCAGGTCAGCCTGGCCAAATCCATAATGCAGATCGACAAACGCCAAGTTCATCTGACGCCGGGAATGAGCGTGACGGTGGAAGTGAAAACGGGCAAGCGAAGAGTTATCGAGTTTTTTCTTTCACCCTTGTTGCGTTATAAGCAGGAGAGCATCCGGGAACGATAGTACGACCCGTGTCTCACGGTTGTTCAATCCGCCGCTCCAGCAATAGATTGCCGACCCCGTCCACCCGCCAGCGCCAGCCGGGAGCGATCCAGGTGGTAGCCACGGCTTCCGTGATCAATGCCGGACCCTCGGCGGATGCGCCGTCGGCGAGCTGATCCCGATCGAACACCGGCACCGCCTCCGGTATACCGTAGGCCCGCACCCAACCGGTCGGGACCGGCGTTTCCGAACCACTCACCGGAGCCAGATCGAAGTCCGCCGCCCTTCCACGCAGGGCGGCACGCAGATTCACCAGCTCCACCGCAACCCCCATCCGGTGTCCGTAGCGTTTTTCATGGGCCTGTTCAAAAGCCGTTATGGACCCCGCCACACCGCCCCAGGGAATGTTGAGGGTATAGGACTGTCCCTGGTAACGAAGATCGAGCGAGTACTCCACCTCGATCTCCTTATCCGGCACCCCTTCCGCCGCCAGGGCCGACCATCCTTCAGCAGCCAGAGAGGCGAGATCTTCCTCCAGCTCCCGGTCTCCCAGTTTCCGCAACAGACCCAGGCGGGTACGCGAGAGCCGTCGCCCCGGCCGTGTGGCAAGCATTCCCAGGGCCGACAGCACCCCCGCGTGCACCGGAACCAGGGCCCGCTGTAACTCCAACGCCTCAGCCAGGGCGCAGACGTGCAGCCCCCCCGCACCGCCGAAGGAGACCAGGGTAAAGTCCCGGGGATCTATGCCACGCTGCAGGGAGATAACCCGCAGGGCACGGGCCATATGCTCGTTGGCCACCTGCACTACACCATGGGCCGCCTCCTCCGGCGAGCATCCCATGATATCCGCCAGCGGCTTCATGGCGCTCCGCGCGGCTTCCGGATCGAGCTGCATGCGTCCGCCGAGAAAAGCCCCCGGCAACAGCCGGCCCAACAACAGATTGGCATCGGTGACCGTCGGCTGTTGACCACCCGCCCCGTAGCAGGCCGGCCCCGGCGCCGCACCGGCGGATTCCGGTCCGACCTGGAGCATACCGCCGGCGTCGATCCGCGCTATGGAGCCGCCGCCGGCTCCGATGGTGTGCATGTCCACCATGGGCACAGCCACCGGCCAGGGGCCGATCCGTCCCTCACCGGTCAGCCCCGGCTCCCCGTCCATAAGGGCCACGTCGGTGGAGGTGCCGCCCATATCGAAAGTGAGCAGCCGTTGCCGCCCCGCCGCACCGGCCACATACCGGGCCCCCATCAGACCGCCCGCCGGCCCCGACAGCAGCATACGGACCGCCTGGTCCGCCGCCTGATCCGCGGCAACGGTATCTCCCGAACTCAGTAGAACCGCCACCCGCGCCCCCGGAAGACCTCTGACCAGACGCAGCAGATAACCCGCCACCTTCGGTCCTATCCAGGCGTTGAGCCAGGTGGCCATTCCCCGTTCGTATTCCCGGATCTCCGGCAGCACCCGGGAGGAGAGAGAGACGAAAACACCCTCGGGAACTATCCTGGCAATGGCCTGTTCCATGCTACCGTCCAGGTAGGAAAAAAGCAGATTTACCGCCACCGCATCCGGAGCAAGCCGTTGCAACTCCCGCCTGATCCGCTGCAGCTCGTTCCGGGTCAAAGGCACAAGGAGTTCCCCTTCGGCCCCCGATCGGCAGTCCACCTCCAGACAGAGTTCCTCAGGCACCGGCGGAATTACCGGTTCCGGTTGCAGATTGTAAAGCTCCCGCCGCGCCTGCCGGCCGATAGTAAGCAGATCCCCGAGGCCCTTGTTGCCGATATAAACGGTACGCACCCCCTTGCCTTCCAGCACGGCGTTGGTGGCCACGGTGGAACCGTGTACCACGCTCAGCCCCTGCGGTTCGAGTCCCAGATCGGATATCCCCTGGAGAATCGCCTCCTCGGGCGCATGGGGCGTGGAAAGCATCTTGTGGATTCGCAGGCGTTCTCCGTCGAACAGCACGAAATCGGTGAAGGTGCCGCCTGTATCGATGCCGATGAGTTTCAAGGTTTTATTTTGGATTGTTGTCCGCGAATAAGCGCAAATAAACGCGAACGCTATTTTGGCAACCGGACAGTTCTTAGCGCCAAAGGCGGTAGATCAGCCGGATCGAATCAACAGCGAGAAACAACAAAACTTACTTTCATTTGCGGACCAACCGTCACCCCCAGTGCCGCTTATACGTGGTCCCATGGCACTTGGGGCAGGGCGGGATATGCCCCGCCTTGTGGAAATGCAGCGCCTTGCCGCACTCGGTACAGACCAGGGTACCCGGACCGGTGATCTCGCCGGTCTTGTAATGGGAGGCCTGCCAGGCGTTCTCCGCCAGCCGAGCCAGCTCCACCCGCGTCCTGTCCGCCACGCCGGCAAACATCTCCAGCAGTCGTTTTTCGATCAACTGGATATCGAAACGCAACCACTCCTTGAAGCCGTCCGTGTTCTCCGCCAGGAATTCGGCGGCATCTTTCATGTCACGCTCCACATAAGAAGCGATTTTCTCCGCCTCCTCGCGGGTCAACTCTCCCAGTTCAACCGCCTTCTCCCGCGCCTGATCCAGGGCCTTCCTCAAGGTCGGCAGAGCGCTCTCTTCGGCCTTTTCCAGCACATCATCCACCCGCTCAAGCATGCGTTCATAGGCGGCCGCCATGCGGTCCAGTGGGTCTTGTTTATTATCCGGGGCCATACTTCTGTTCCTCGCCAGTGATTGAGACTACTTATATAGTTTGCACCATGCCGACAGGATGGCAATCTAAAATCATCCTATTTAAGGATTATTTTCTAAAAGATAGCGTCTCGGCCATCATGGACTTGATCAGAGGTTCCCCAGGTAAAAGGCGTTGATCGGCTGGTGCAATATCCGGGCAAGCTACGGTATCCTTAGCGGGTTTTATTATTCACACGTTCAGATACACATCCATACCATGCAAGAAAGTTACAAACCGGCGGAAATCGAGGCCGATGCCCAGGGTTTCTGGGAAGAGAACGGCAGCTTCCAAGTCAGCGAGGACCCGGGCAAGGAGAAGTTCTACTGCCTCTCCATGTTCCCCTACCCCAGCGGCAAGCTGCACATGGGGCATGTGCGCAACTACACCATCGGCGACGTCATCGCTCGCTATCAGCGCATGCTGGGCAAAAATGTCCTGCAGCCCATGGGCTGGGACGCCTTCGGTCTACCCGCCGAGGGGGCGGCCATCAAGAACAACATGCCCCCGGCCCGCTGGACCTATTCCAATATCGATTACATGAAAGGCCAGCTTAGGCAGCTCGGATTCGGTTACGACTGGCACCGGGAGCTGGCCACCTGCCGGCCCGACTACTACAAGTGGGAGCAGTGGCTGTTTACCGAGCTCTACCGCAAAGGGCTGGTCTACAAAAAGAACGCCGTGGTCAACTGGGACCCGGTGGACCAGACGGTACTGGCCAACGAGCAGGTGATCGACGGCCGCGGCTGGCGCTCCGGCGCCCTGGTGGAGCGACGCGAGATCCCCCAGTGGTTCATCAAGATCACCGACTACGCCGAAGAACTGCTGGACGAGCTGGACAAGATGGAGGGCTGGCCGGAAAAGGTGCGCACCATGCAGCGCAACTGGATCGGCAAGAGCTACGGTGTACGCTTCGCCTTTCCCTATGAACTGGACGGCAAACAGGAGCAGCTCTGGGTTTACACCACCCGGGTGGACACCATCATGGGAGTCACCTTCTGTGCGGTTTCAGCAGATCATCCTCTTGCCCAGTACGCCGCCAAAGAGAACACGGAACTGGCCGCCTTTATCGAGGAGTGCCAACAGGGCAGCGTGGCCGAGGCGGACCTCGCCACCATGGAGAAGAAGGGGATGCCCACCGGTATCTCCGTCACCCACCCCCTGACCCGGAAACCGGTCCCGGTCTGGGTGGGCAACTATGTGCTCTCCGGCTACGGCGAGGGAGCGGTGATGGCGGTGCCGGCCCACGACGAACGGGACTTCCACTTCGCCAAGAGTTACGGCCTGGCCATCCACCAGGTGATCGGCGTGGAGGGCGAGACCTTCTCCACCGATGCCTGGCAGGAGTGGTATGCGGATAAAGAGCGGGGGATCTGCGTCAACTCCGGTAAGTACGACGGCCTCGGTTATACCGAGGCGGTGGACGCCATCGCCGCCGACCTGAATACCATGGAACTGGGGGAGAAACAGGTACAGTACCGCCTGCGCGACTGGGGGGTCTCCCGCCAGCGCTACTGGGGCGCGCCCATCCCCATGGTCCACTGTCCCAGCTGCGGCACCGTACCGGTCCCGAAGCAGGACCTGCCGGTGGTGCTACCGGAAGATGTGGCCTTCGACGCCACCGGCGGCTCCCCCATCAAGAAGATGCCGGAGTGGTACAAGACCACCTGCCCCGAGTGCGGTGGTGAGGCGGAACGGGAAACCGACACCTTCGACACCTTCATGGAATCCTCCTGGTATTACGCCCGTTACGCCTGCCCGGACAACGGTGATGCCATGCTGGACCGGCGGGCCGATTACTGGCTGCCGGTGGATCACTACATCGGCGGTATCGAACACGCCATCCTGCACCTGCTCTACGCCCGCTTCTATCACAAGCTGATGCGGGACGCGGGCCTGATAAACTCCGACGAGCCTTTTACCCGGCTGCTGACCCAGGGCATGGTGGTGGCCGACACCTATTTCCGCGAAGAGACCGGTGGCAAACGGCACTGGTTCAACCCCGCCGAGGTGGAGGTGGAGCGGGATGAGAAGGGCCGCGTAATCAGCGCCAGACTCCCGGAAGACGGAAAACCGGTGGAGGTGGGCGGCATCGAAAAGATGTCCAAGTCCAAAAACAACGGCGTCGACCCCCAGGCCATGGTGGACCGTTTCGGCGCCGACACCGTACGCCTCTACACCATGTTCACCGCCCCGCCCGACCAGTCCCTGGAGTGGTCCGACGAAGGGGTGGAAGGGGCCCATCGCTTCCTCAAGCGCCTCTGGGTGCTGGCGGCTGAAAAGGGCCGGGACCTGGCGGCAGGAGATCTCTCCGGCCTGAACGACGGACAAAAAGAGGCCCGCCGGGAGATCCACGAGACCCTGAAGCAGGCGGTCTTCGATTATGAGCGCCAGCAATTCAACACCGTGGTCTCGGCCTGCATGAAGATCGTGAACGCACTCTACAAACTGGGTGACGCCGTTGAAGAGCGGGCCCTGCTGCATGAGGGGCTGGGCATCACCCTGCGGCTGCTCGCCCCCATCGCACCCCACATCAGCCACTTTCTGTGGCGGGAACTGGGCTACGGCGACGATATCCTCCACAGCGACTGGCCCCGACCGGACGAGACCGCGTTGGTGCAGGACACCATCCAGTATGTGGCCCAGGTGAACGGCAAGGTGCGTGCCCAGCTTCAGATACCGGCCGATGCCGATAAAGAGAGTATCGAAAAGATGGCCCTGGAAGACCATAATGTACGGAAGTTTACCGAGGGCAAAACTATCCGTAAGATCATCGTCGTGCCTAACAAACTGGTCAACATCGTCGCGAATTAACCGGAGAACGCCATGCCACAATCCTTTCGCCGAATCCGTCTGCTTCCAGTGCTGCTGGTCCTGGCCCTGATCCAGGGATGCGGCTGGCACCTGCGCGGCGACAGCGAACTGCCCGCCGCCATCAGCCCGGTTTATATCCAGGGCATTGCCGAATTCGACCGGTTTCGCATGGACCTGGCCAAGATCCTGCGGAGCAATAACGTAGAGATCTCCACGGATCGGAAGCAGGCCGCCACGCTGCTGCGTATCAGAGACCGCGACTTCAACAAGCGCGTCCTCTCCGTGATCGGCGAAACCGGCAAAGTGGCTGAATATGAACTCCACGACGAAGTGGCTTTCGATATGCTGGACGCCTCCGGCAACGTATTGGTACCGGAACAGCGCATCGGTATAACGCGCAGTTACCTCAACCAGGAAGACGAGGTCCTGGGTAAGCGACGGGAGGAAGAGATCTCGATAAAAGAGATGCGCCAGGATCTGGCCTCCCGCCTGGTACGCCGCCTGCAGGCGCACCTGAAGTAATCCTCCCTCAATACAAACCGTGCGGATTCGCCTCCCCGACCTGAAACAACACCTGAGCAAAGGTCTCGTTCCGATCTATCTGGTAGCCGGGGACGAGCCCCTGCAGACCGGGGAAGCGGCCGATGCGGTCCGGGAAGCGGCCCGGAAGCAGGGCTACACCAGCCGTGACATCATCGATGCCGACCGCAATTTCAACTGGGACGAACTGGCGGTAGAGGCGAGCAGCCTTTCCCTGTTCGCCGAACAGCGCGTTCTCGACCTGCGCATCCCCTCCGGAAAACCGGGAACCGCCGGCGGTAAGGCGCTGGTGGAATATGTGGAACGCCCGGCCGACGACACCCTGCTCCTGATTACCATGCCCAAGCTGGAACAGAACCAGACCTCCAGCAAATGGCTTAAGGCCATCGACAAAGCGGGGGCGATCATACAGATCTGGCCCTTGACCGGCACCCAGCTCGTATCCTGGATCGAACGACGCATGCGGGAGCGCGGACTCAACCCCGGACCGGGCGTCACCGCCCTGCTGGCGGAGCGGATCGAAGGCAATCTGCTGGCGGCGGCGCAGGAGATAGATAAGCTGCTGCTATTGCAAGGACCCGGCGACGTATCCACGGAACAGCTGCTGGAGGCGGTAGCCGACAGCGCCCGCTACGACGTCTTCGACCTGGTGGACAGCGCCCTGGCCGGTAATCGTGGCCGTTCCCTGCGCATCCTCGGCGGCCTTCGGGGTGAAGGCACCCCCGCTCCGGTTGTTCTCTGGGCCCTGGCAAGAGAGATCCGCACCCTGGCGGAACTCGCCTTTCAGGTGGAGAGCAAAAAACAGAGTCCGCACCAGGCCGTGGGTGCGAGACGTGAGATCTGGGATAAACGCAAACCGCTGGTGACCAAGGCCCTGCAGCGGCTTTCCGGTGGAAACTGGCGCCGCCTGCTGCTGCTGTGCGGACGTGCGGACCGCACCATCAAGGGACGGGAGAAGGGGGATCCCTGGCTGCTGTTTCAGGATATCGCCACGGAAATGTCCGGGGCGCCCATAATAAAGAGCCGGAGCCCTCGCGCTTAAACCTCCCGCAAGAACCCCGGCCCCGCGGGCCAGGTAATCAGTGACCCTGCCCCATTCCGCCGGATTTCATCTGCATCATGATTTCGCGAACCGGCGCCTCCAGAGCCTGGGTGCTGCCGTCGCTGAACTCCAGTGTCAGGGACACCGTGTCGCCCGGCTTCAGATCCTGGGTCAGATCGATCAGCATCACATGCAGACCGCCCGGCTTAAGTTCCGTGCTGCCCTGGGCCGGCACATCGATCTTGTCGATGCGGCGCATCATCATCATGCCGTCTTCCATAACGTGGGTGTGCAGCTCGGCCACTTTGGAGACACTGCTGGTGGCGCCCACCACGGAAACCGGTGTTTCGCCCTGATTGCTGATGGTCATAAAGGCGGCGCTATTCGGTTGCCCCGGAGGCACGGCCCGCACGTAGGGGTCTTGCACCGTAATGTTGCCTTCGGCGAAGGCCGGGGAGCAGACAAAAGCAGCCATTAAAGTGAAGGCGACAAAACTGAGTATTTTTTTCATTGATATTCTCCTTAGACTAAGAAAATTCATCGGGGTGCTTTAATACGCTGACTGAAAGGGCGCAAAACCACCTCGCCATCTACTGTTCCGGGCGCCGCAATAGTCCGCGCACCGTTTCCACAACGATTTCCGGTGCCGTGCCATGCGGCATGGAATCGGCCAGCTCCCCTTCCTGATCGATCACATAGACAAGGGAGGTGTGATCGACCATATAACCGACGGCGGAATCACTCTTCACCTTGCGATAGGCGGCGCCATACATCCCGGCAACCTCGGCCACCTCTTCCGGCGTACCGGTTACACCCAGGATGTTCTTATGAAAATATCCGCTATAACTCTCCAGGCGTTCCGGGGTATCCCGTTCCGGATCGACACTGACAAAGACCACCTGCACCTGTTCCAGTTCCCCCGGTTGCAGTTGCTTCAGGGCCGTAGCCAGGTACGCCAGGGAAGTGGGACAGATATCCGGACACATGGTGTAGCCGAAATAGAGCAGCACCACCTTGCCCCTCTGGGAACTGAGGGTAAACGGACCGCGGGAGGAATACAGGGTGAAATCGCCTCCGGTGGGACGACCCGCGCTCTCCAGAGAAGAACCGGGGGCGCCGTTCTCGGCAACCGGATCCCACACGAAAGCGGCCCAGACCAACAGCGCAACGAGGCCGAAAATGAGCGCAAAAAGAATGCGATTGCCTTGCATAAGAAGAACCCGCTTGCTCGCCACATAAACCCGATCACCCTGCCGCAAAAAAACACACAAGGAACCGGCGAATGGATCAATATATCCAAACTATCCGCACCGGACTACCGGTCATTTCGCGTATTGATAGGGCAAATGCCACACTCCTGGAAAGAGATAGCGGAAGCAAAGCAAATACCTGTTAAAATCTCTTGGTTCTACCGCAATCTGGATACCATCATGTCTGAACAGACCCTTGATATCGAAGCCTACCTGACCGAGGTCGGCCGGCAGGCCCGTAGCGCCTCCCGTGCCCTGGCGGCGGCCAGCACCAGGGAGAAGAACGACGCCCTGCTCGCCATCGCCGAGGATATCGGTGCCAATCGTGACGCCCTGATGGCGGAAAACAGAAAGGACCTGGAGGCGGGAGCGGCGAAGGGGCTGGATGCGGCCCTGCTGGATCGCCTGGAGCTTACCCCCGCTCGCATCGATTCCATGATGGAGGGGCTGCGCCAGATCGCCGCCCTGCCCGATCCCATCGGCGAGATATTCGATATGAACTACCGACCCACCGGTATCCAGGTGGGCCGCATGCGGGTGCCCCTGGGTGTGGTTGGAATCATTTACGAGTCCCGCCCCAACGTCACGGCGGATGCCGCCGCTCTATGCCTGAAATCGGGTAACGCCACGGTGTTGCGGGGCGGCTCGGAGGCCTTTTATTCCAATCAGGCCCTGGCCGCCGGCATCCACCGCGGCCTGAAGCAGGCGGGTCTGCCCACGCAGGCGGTACAGGTGATCGCCACCACCGATCGGGCGGTGGTGGGCAGGATGATCGCCATGCCGGAATATATCGATGTCATTATCCCCCGCGGCGGCAAAGGACTGATCGAGCGCATCAGTAACGACGCCCGGGTGCCTGTGATCAAACACCTGGACGGCATCTGCCACGTTTACATTGATGATCAAGCGGACCTGGAGAAGGCGATCCAGGTCTCCTTCAATGCCAAGACCCAGCGCTACGGCACCTGCAACACCCTGGAGACCCTGCTGGTCTGCGAAGAGATCGCGGAGAGCATCCTGCCGGAGCTGGGCAGGATGTACCAGGAGAAGGGAGTGGAGCTGCGCGGCTGCGAAACCACCCGGCGTCTGCTGGAGGGCGTCCTTGCAGCCGGCGAAGAGGATTGGGATACGGAGTACCTGGCCCCCATCCTTGCCGTCAAGGTGGTGAAAGGGCTGGATGAGGCCATCGACCACATCAACACCCACGGCTCCCAGCACACGGACGCCATCATCACCGAAAACTACACCCGTGCCCGCCGTTTTCTGCGGGAGGTGGACTCCAGTTCGGTCATGGTCAACGCCTCCACCCGCTTCGCCGACGGCTTCGAGTACGGCCTGGGCGCGGAGATCGGCATCTCCACCGACAAGTTCCACGCCCGCGGCCCGGTGGGGCTGGAGGGACTGACCTCGGTGAAGTTCATCGTCCTCGGCGACGGCCACATCAGAACCTGACCGGGTGCTAGGATTGAAAGTAGATTATCAATCCCTAGGCCCTGTTTTATGATCGGCATCTTCGGCGGCACCTTCGATCCCATTCACTTCGGGCACCTGCGGACGGTGTTGGAGGTGCAGCAGGCCCTTGATCTGCAGGAGGTCCGCATCATCCCGTTGCGTGATCCACCGCACCGGGATCACCCCTGCGCCACGCCCGAGCAACGTCTGGAGATGCTGCGCGCGGCGGTGGCGGAGCAACCGGAGTTACGGATCGATGAGCGGGAACTCCATCGAGAAGGCAAATCCTATACCGTCCGCACCCTGCGTTCCCTGCGCCGGGAACTGGGCGACACCCCGCTCTGCCTGATTATCGGTTCCGACGCCTTTCGTGACTTCCCGCACTGGCACAAACCGGAGGAGATCCTGGAGCTGGCCCATGTGGTTGTGATGCAGCGACCGAATGAAGACCGCCCCGATCCCTTTCCGGAACGTATCACCGACTCCCTCGAAGATCTCCGCTGCTCTCCCGCGGGAGGTATCTGGCTGCAACCGGTCACCCAGTTGCAGATCTCCGCCACCCGCATCCGGGAATTGCTGCAACAGGGCCGGTCGGCGCGCTACCTGCTCCCGGACAGCGTGTTGCGGATTATTCAGCGGGAAGGGCTCTATGGAACCGGATAGGGGACGGCCGGGCCTTCCCACGGTGATAATCATCCGCCGTTTACGATAGAATATTGTTTTTCCTTACCAAGTGAACGTTAGCGTTATTTTTTTATGCAGGTAGAAGAGCTGAGGGATCTGGTCCTCAAGGTGCTCGACGACATGAAGGCACGGGATGTCATCGTGCTCGACGTGCGCGACAGGACCAGTATCACCGATATCATGATCGTAGCCAGCGGTACCTCCGACCGCCATGTCAAATCCACCGCCGAAGCCGTCGCCTTTCAGTCCAAGCTGGCGGGCGAGCCGCCCCTGGGCACGGAGGGCCTGGAGGACGGGGAATGGGCGCTGGTGGATCTCAACGGCGTCGTGGTCCATGTAATGCTGCCCAAGGTGCGTGATTTTTATCAGCTGGAGCGGCTCTGGAGTTTCGACCAACCCGCCACGGAAGAGAACGCGGGTACCACCTGAAGCCGGGGTGACGGGCGCTTCGTGCCCGTTACGTCACCCCTGGGACCGGCCGGCTACCGGTAATAAGCGGCCCTCGCTACCGACCTCGTGCGGGGATGTTGCGCACGAAAACCGGAATTTTTCGTCACTAACCCCTTAAAAACCACTTCGGCACTTTACAACGGGGCCCGAAAATAATAAAAAATACCCAACAAAAATAACCGCAAAGGATTGCTGTCTGTGAACAATCCCAAAACACTCATCGATTATCTAAGTATCGGCTTTATCGTCTGGTTTATCGCCTGGCTGATCCTCTCTCCCTTTCTGCCGCTGGAGATCCCTTTTACCTACCATGTGGTACTGCTTGGGATCCCGGTTATCGGCTTTTTCCTGGTCAAACCGCACCGCCTTAAGTGGCTGTTTGTGGTATTGCTTGGTCTCAACGGCCTGGACGACCACCACACCAGGAATTAACGGCGGCACCGCCTGATCCGCGAAAATCCCGCATCTATGCTCCCCGGGAGGGCGACGCCCTGGAGTCACGCGCGATCCGGCGAGCGGCCGAAACCGCCGGTTACCGCCAATTAGCCGGGGATGCCCCTTTCCCCTACAATCCCAAAGCATGAATATCCACCTTATCTCGGTCGGTAACCGCATGCCCCGTTGGGTCCGGGAGGGATTCGAAGAGTATGCGAAACGCTTACCCAGGGAGTGCACACTTAAACTGACGGAGATCGCCCCCGGCCATCGCGGCAAGGGGGCCGATATCGACCGCACGGTACGGGACGAGGGTGAGCGTATGCTGCAGGCGCTGCCACGGGACTGTCTGGTGCTGGCCCTGGAGGTCAAGGGACGGGCGTGGAACACGGAGCAGCTGGCGGACAGACTGAGCGATTGGCTGAGCGGCGGCCGCGACGTGGCCCTCTTGGTAGGCGGCCCGGAGGGTCTGGCCGACGGTTGCCGGCAGCGTGCGGACCTGCTCTGGTCCC
Organism: Sedimenticolaceae bacterium; assembly: GCA_050291465.1. Taxonomy (GTDB): domain Bacteria; phylum Pseudomonadota; class Gammaproteobacteria; order Chromatiales; family Chromatiaceae; genus CBFDBF01. The sequence goes on from JBNKJV010000001.1 coordinate 258,623, forward strand.
TGTCACCCCTGACCCTTCCCCACCCCCTAGTCAGGGTGGTGCTGGCGGAACAGATCTACCGGGCGTGGACGATCTTTAAAAACCATCCCTATCATCGCGCATAGGTGCGACTCATTTGCTTTTCGACGCACCTCATTATATTTCTAAATTTCGCATATAATTTAATGATTATTAATGAGAACATCTGAAACATGCCGCTTCAAATATACCTTGCTTCGCGCTCGCCGAGACGCAGAGAACTCTTGGCCCAGATCGGTGTCGCTCATGAGACGGTGACCGCCCGGGTGGACGAGACGCCGCAGCCCGACGAGGTCCCCGCCGAATATGTGCTGCGCCTGGCCCGTGAAAAGGCCGAGGCCGGGCGCTCGGTCTTGAATGGGTTACCGGATCTACCGGTGCTGGCGGCAGATACGGCGGTGGTGGTGGAAAACGAAATCCTGGGAAAACCGGCGGATCGGGAAGCGGCCATGAACATGCTGGCCCGCCTCTCCGGCCGCAGCCACAAGGTGTTGACCGCCGTGGCCCTGGCCGGTGAACACACCGAAAGCCGCCTCAGCGTCAGTCGGGTCACCTTCCGCACCGTGACCGAAACAGAAGCGGCGGCCTACTGGAACAGCGGCGAACCGGCGGACAAGGCGGGAGGCTACGGCATCCAGGGACTGGGCGCTATATTCATCTCCCATCTCGAAGGAAGTTTTTCCGGAGTCATGGGACTACCCCTGTTCGAGACGGCGGAACTGTTGCGGACTGTCGGCATCGAACCTCTGAACCCCCGTTTGAGTTAGGGCCTGTTTACACTTATGAGCGAAGAGATCCTGATCAATGTGACACCCCCGGAAACCCGGGTCGCGCTGGTGGAGAACGGCGTGGTTCAGGAAGTGATCGTTGAACGGGAGAGCAGTCGCGGTATCGTAGGAAATATCTACAAGGGCAGTGTCTGCCGGGTATTGCCGGGCATGCAGGCCGCTTTTATCGATATTGGTCTGGATCGTACCGCCTTTCTGCATGCCTCCGACATCGTGGTCGACGGCAACGGTGAGGAGCGCCTGGACAACATCTCTGAGCTGATACGGGAAGGGGGAGAGGTCACAGTCCAGGTGACCAAAGACCCCATAGGCTCGAAAGGCGCGAGACTGACTACCAACATCGCCATCCCCTCCCGCTACCTGGTGTTCATGCCCTCCCTGGCAGTTTCAGGCATCTCCCAGAAGATCGAAGACGAAGGGGAGCGGCAGCGGCTGCGGGAAATCATAGACAGCGAATGTTGCGAATCGGAATGGACCGGCAACTTCATCGCCCGCACGGCCGCCGAGGGCATGGACCGCGAGACTCTCATTACCGATATGCGTTTTCTCATCCGGCTCTGGCACTCCATCCGCGAACGCTGCGAAACCGCCGGTGTTCCGGCGCTGATTCACGAGGATCTGCCTTTGGCCCTGCGGTCACTGCGTGACCTGGTGGGTCCGGAGGTGGAAAAGATCCGTATCGATTCCCGTGAGACCTGGCTGCGGGCGGTGGATTTCACCCGCAAACTGATACCCGACATCCATGCCGGAATCGAATACTACCCGGGTGAGCGGCCGATATTCGATCTCTATGGTATTGAAAGCGAGATCCAGAAGGCGCTGGAACGCAAGGTGGAGTTGAAGTCCGGGGGTTATCTGATCATCGACCAGACCGAGGCGATGACCACCATAGACGTCAATACCGGCGCCTTCGTGGGTCACCGCAACCTGGAAGAGACCATCTTCAAGACCAACCTGGAAGCGGGACAGGCGATCTGCCGACAACTGCGTTTACGCAACCTCGGCGGCATCATCATTATCGATTTTATCGACATGAGCGATGAGGAACACAAACGCCAGGTACTCCGGGCCCTGGAGAAATGCCTGGCAAGGGATCATGCGCGCACCCACATCACCGAAGTTTCCGCTTTGGGACTGGTGGAAATGACCCGCAAGCGCACCCGTGAGTCCCTGGAGCATGTCCTCTGCCAGCCCTGCCCCTGTTGCAGCGGACGCGGTTCCATAAAAACGGCGGAAACCACCTGTTACGAGATCTTTCGTGAGATACTGCGGGAATCCCGCCAGTTCGACGTGGAATCCCTGCTGGTTCTTGCGTCCCAGGAAGTGGTGGACCGCCTGCTGGACGAAGAGTCGACCAATTTGGCCAATCTGGAGAGTTTCGTAGGGAAGACCATCAGGTTACAGGCGGAAGCCCTCTATTCCCAGGAACATTACGATATCGTCCTGTTATAGAACCACCGGCCGAGGAAATGATCCGACTGCTGCGATCTTTTGCCGCCAAAGTGTGGCTTGCGCTGATCCTGCTCACCATATTGGGCGGCATCGTAACCCTTGTGGTGCGCCTGCTGCTGCCCATGGTGGACCAGTACCGGCCGGACGCCGAGAAGCTGGCCAGCGAGATGCTGGGGCAGCCGGTTGAGATATCCAGGCTTTCAGCACGCTGGCGTGGTTTCGGACCGGAGCTGGTGCTGGAGGACGTGCGCCTTATGGACCCGGAAAGCAACCAACCCTCCTTCCGTCTCGATGCCATCCATGTTGCGATCAGTCTGTTCGATACCCTGAGAACCAAGTCCATCAAACCACGGGAAATCACCTTTGACGGCGCCAGCCTGCTCATCAAGCGACGGTCGGACGGCTCCGTGGTGGTTTCAGGCCTGGAAGGTGTGAAAGGCGGTGGCGGCTCGGCCGGCGGCGAGCTCTTCTTCCTGCCCTACCGGATCGCCCTGAAAAAGAGCGAGCTTTACTGGGAAAACCAGGCCATCGGAGCAGCGCCCCTCCGTTTCGTCGATGTGGACATTATCCTTACCAACGACGGGGATCGGCACCAACTGGACGCCCTTCTCAGCCTGCCCGACGACAGCGGCGCGAAGATGCAACTGGCGGCGGATATATGGGGCGATCTGCAGGAGCCCGGCGCCTGGAGCGGCGATTTCTATCTGCGTGGAAACAATCTCCCTCTGGCAAAACTGCTGGGGGCCCGAATACCCGCAGGCTATGCCATCAACAGCGGCCGCGCCGAAATGGAGATCTGGAGTCATTGGGAAAAGGGATACCTCTCCAGTATCGAAGGCGAAGCACGCTGGCGGGATCTGAATCTGGAAGGGACAGTTACGCTTCAGGAGAAGGAGCCACGCCGGCTGGAGCTGGGTGAACTGGGAGGATATTTCCGATGGCAGCGGACGGAGAGCGGCTGGCGTCTGGGTGTGGCCGACATCGCGGTAACCCGTAACGGCCGCAGCTGGCCGGCCTCCAGCCTCGGTATGGAGGCGAGCTACGACCAGGAGGGCCGTGTTCATCTGCGAACCGGCGTCGATTTTCTCCGCGTCGAGGATGTCATAGCCCTGATACGTATGTTCCCCCTGCCTACGGAAGGCCTTGATCAGACCCTCACCGATATTCGTCCCCAGGCGGGCATATACGATCTGCAGTTTCGCTTCGATGAGACCTCTGACGGGCCTTTGTGGGCGGGACGCGGGCAGATCGAGAATCTGTCGACACAACCGTGGCGGAGCGCTCCCGGTATAAACAATCTGGGCGCCCGTTTCTGGCTGACCCCGGAACGGGGTGCAATGGATCTGCATGGAAAGCTGGTGTTCGCAAAATTTCCCGGGCTGTTTCGTGACACCCTGCAGCTGCAAGGGGTAAGCGGCCTGCTGAAATGGGAGCGACAACCGGAGCTGGGATGGGTCATCGAATCGGACGAACTGGAGGCCTTCAACAGCGACGTCAAGACCCGCACCCGCCTGCGGATGGTACTCCCCGACAATCCCGAAGATTCCCCCCTTCTCGACCTGCAAACCGATTTCCGCGACGGCATGGTGAGCACCACCTCACGCTACCTGCCGGTGGGTATCATGCCGGACGGGGTGGTGAAGTGGCTGGATAGGAGCCTGGTCAGCGGCCGTCTGGTCAACGGCAGCTGCGTCTTTCGCGGCCCGGTTCGGGATTTCCCGTTCGAGAAACGCGCAACCGGCCGCTTTGAGGTGCTATTCGGGGTTGAGGACCTGCTCCTGGATTACTGGCCGGACTGGCCCCGTTCAGAAGAGATGACTGCGGAGATACGCTTTCTCAACAACCGGTTCGACGCCTGGATTGAGTCGGGCAAGATATTCGAGAGCAATCTGCACAACCTGCATGGCCGGATCGAGCACCTCAATAAGGCCTCTCCTTTCCGTCTCGGCGGCAGTATCACCGGACCCCTGAACGATGAACTACGGATTCTGCGCGAATCACCGCTGCGCGACAAATTTGCGCCGTTGACGGAGGCGGTACGAGCAGAGGGCGATGCCCGCCTGAACCTGGAGTTCGCCGTCCCTCTCAGTACCGGAAGGTTTTCCCTTGACGGCAATCTCGCACTCCAGGATGCGACAATCCATATCGACGAATGGCAATTGCCCATAACCAACATCAACGGCAACCTGCTCTTTGATCAGGACGGGGTCCGCTCCAAGGGCCTACAGGGCAAACTGCTGGGCAGCGAGACCACGGTAGGGGTGGCCCCGGTCAAGGGCAAACGGGGCACTACCCGCATAACCGCGAAAACCACCCTCCCCGGAAGCACGTTTGCCCAACGTTTCCCCGCCCTGGGGCTGGAGGGGTTAAAAGGCACCACCGAGTGGCAGCTGGACCTGGATATCCCGCCGTTCGCAAAAGGCAAAAAGCCGCTGGTGGATATCCGGCTCTCCTCCAACCTCAAAGGGATTCGTCTCGATCTGCCCGCCCCCATCGGCAAGAAAGCACGGGAGCAACGGAAACTGGTCGTCACCACCACCCTTAGCAACCGTCCCCAACGGCGTCTGGGAATCCGCTACGGAGATATCCTGGACGCAGCCCTGATGTTGCAAGTAGCGGGCCCCAACGGGATACAGTTTCTCCGCGGCGGATTGCTGTTCGGCGGCGGGAAAGCGCAACTGCCGGAAAAGGAACAGTTGCTGGTGGAAGGACGACTGACGAACCTCCACCTTAATCCCTGGCTCAACTATTTCCAGCCCTCCGGTTCAAAACTGGTACTGCCTACCATCACCACCAAAGATCTGCGCATCGACAACCTCCGTTACGGAGACACCTATCTCAAGAATGTGACCTTTAATCTCGACACGGACAAAACGGGCATTCAGGGTCGCGTCGAGGGTGACCGGGTAAGCGGATCCTTCCAGATACCGGTCTCGTTAAAGGACAATCCGATCACTCTGCGTCTGGATCGACTCAAATTCGATTTCAACCCGGAACAGATCGCCGAGATCCCACAGCAGGAAGACGACACCTGGACCGACCCCAGGACTCTGCCCGGTATCGATCTGCAAAGCGAAAATATCATCCTTAATGGGAGAAACTACGGTCAGTTTACCCTGCTTACCCACAGCACTCCGGAAGGCGTTTCATTGGACACCGTCTCCCTTATTTCGGAACGGCTGAAATTCTCGGCTCGCGGAGAATGGATCGTCTATCGCGGAACCCCCCAGACCGCCCTGGATCTCACCCTGGATGCGGAATCACTGGGTAAGTTGTTGGATCATCTCGGATACGCGCCCAACCTGAGAGAGGCGCCGGCCAAGGTTGAAGCCAGTCTCCGCTGGAGCGGCAATCCTCGACAGTTCAGCAGCACCGATCTTAACGGCGAGATGAAGATGAGCCTGGGAGAAGGTCGCTTTCTGGAGGTCGATCCCGGACTTGGCCGGATCTTCGGCCTCCTTAACCTCAGTGCACTGCAACGCCGCCTTAGCCTCGATTTCAGCGACCTGTTCAAGAAGGGATTCAGCTTCGACAGTATAGAGGGCTCCTTTACTCTCGACGAAGGGGATGCCTATACCAATGATCTACGGATCCTGGGGCCCGGCGCCGATATCGAAATCGCCGGCCGAATCGGCCTGGTGGACCAGGATTTCGATCAGCTGGTTTCCGTCACCCCCAATGTTACGGCCTCCCTTCCCATAGCCGGGGCGGTGGCCGGCGGGCCGGCGGTCGGCGCCGCCGTCTACCTCGCCCAGAAACTCCTGGGCAAACGCGTGGATCGCGTCACCAATATTGTCTACACGGTCAAAGGCCCGTGGGAGAATCCGGAAATCACCCGGCAGCAGCAGAAACTGGAATCCCGTTTCTCCACCCTGTTTGATTTCCAGAAAAATCCGCCTGATCTATCCGCGTCCCCCGACACCGGGGAAGAAGAGGCGACGCCGTGGAACAATCCTTTCTCCATCCCGGGGGAACCAGCTCCAGAGTAACCGGCATCGCTCCAACCATCCGAGTAATAACCCGTGGATTTCCAATGATTACTTGGAATGGTATTCTGCCGACCCCATTAATCTTATTTAACACGACAACTGACTGAGAGATGACGCAAATCAAACCCAAAGTCGCGGCCATTCAGATGGCTTCCGGACCCAACATCAGCGCAAACCTTTTGGAGGTTGAGAAACTGGTGGCAGAGGCCGTGCGGGCGGGTGCCGGGCTAGTCGTGCTGCCGGAAAATTTTGCCTTTATGGGCAAAGAAGATCGGGAACTGCTTACGGTGAAAGAACCGGAGGGGGAAGGACCGCTGCAGGAGTTTCTCTCACAACTGGCCAAACGCCACGCCGTCTGGGTCGTGGGCGGCACCATTCCCTTGGCCACAACCGACAGCGGAAAGGTCCGGTCGGCGTCGTTGATCTTCGATGACAAGGGTGAACGAGTCGGGCGTTATGACAAAATCCATCTCTTCGACGTGCAACTTCCGGAAACGGAAGAGACCTATGTGGAATCGAAGATCATAGAACCCGGCGATCGGGTGGTGGTGGTGGACTCCCCGTTCGGCAAGCTGGGAGTAGCGATCTGTTACGACCTGCGGTTCCCCGAACTTTTCCGCAATATGCTTGACGAGGGCATGGAGGTCCTGGCCGTTCCGGCGGCCTTTACCGCATTCACCGGCAAGGCCCATTGGGAACCTATGGTACGCACCCGGGCCATCGAGAACCTCTGCTACGTGATTACATCCGCGCAAGGCGGGTTTCACGTGAGCGGCCGCGAAACCTTCGGTCACAGTATGATCGTGGACCCCTGGGGATCTATCCTGGATGTCCTTCCGCGCGGTACCGGATTTATTATAAGTGAACTGGATCTGGATCACCTGTTGAATACCCGCCGCACTTTCCCTTCTCTCAAGCATCGACAAATCCACTGCAATTAAAGACAGTCAGCATCGAATGAACCACCTGGATATAGCCCGTCACACCATCCTGGGACCCGCTGAGTTAGGCGATTCCGACCTGGACCGATTGTTGGGACAACTATTGGGCAAGGGCGTTGATGCCGCTGATGCCTATTTTCAGTCCAGCCGTCTGGAATCCTGGGTACTGGAGGACGGGATTATCAAGGATGGGGCCCACAACATTGAGCAGGGCGTCGGGGTACGGGTGGTCAGCGGGGAAAAAAGCGGTTTTGCCTACACTGACGATATCCGGCTGACGACCCTCCTGGAGGCCGGGCGTACCGCCAGGGCGATCTCGCACAGCGGCATCGAAGGTAGCGTGAAAGTCAGGAACGCCTCCGCCGTTAAACAGCTATACGCCCCCATCAACCCCCTGGAAACACTGTTGGAGCAGGAAAAGGTGGAGCTGCTGCAACGGTTGGACGCGGAGGCCCGGACCCAGGACCCGAGAATAAAACAGGTAACCGTCAGTCTGGTCGCGGCTCACGATGTCGTCCTTATTGCGGCTGCCGACGGCACCCTCAGTGGAGACGTTCGCCCCCTGGTGCGTTGCAGCGTGCATGTGATCGCCGAACAGAACGGCCGCCGAGAACAAGGCTACGCCGGCGGCGGCGCTCGTCAATCCCTCGGTTTTTTCCTGGATCAGGATCGGGCGCTCAATTACGCCCGCGAGGCCACCCGCCAGGCCCTGGTCAACCTCGAGGCCAAAGAAGCCCCGGCGGGCGCTATGACCGTGGTGCTCGGCTCGGGCTGGCCCGGAGTCCTGCTGCACGAGGCGGTTGGTCACGGGCTGGAGGGTGACTTCATCCGCAAGGGGAGTTCCGCCTTTGCCGGCCGGCTTGGTGAAAGGGTAGCATCCGAGGCCTGCACCGTGGTGGACGACGGCACTCTCCCGGGCCGACGCGGCTCCCTGACCATCGACGACGAAGGAACTCCTACCCAACAAACCGTGCTTATCGAAAACGGCACTCTCAAAGGTTTTATGCAGGACCGTCTTAATTCACGGCTGATGGGGATGGCCTCTACCGGGAACGGCCGCCGGGAATCCTATGCCCATCTACCTCTCCCCCGTATGACCAACACCTTCATGCTTCCGGGGGAACATGAACCGGATGAGATCATCAGCTCAGTGAAAAACGGACTGTATGCGGTTAACTTCGGCGGCGGACAGGTGGACATAACCTCGGGCAAGTTCGTGTTCTCCGCCAGCGAGGCCTACCTGATCGAAAACGGAAAAGTGACGACCCCGGTCAAGGGGGCGACCCTGATCGGAAACGGGCCCGAAATACTTACACGGGTGAGCATGGTTGGTAACGATCTACGCCTGGATGACGGCATCGGCGTCTGCGGCAAAGAGGGCCAGAGTATACCCGTGGGTGTCGGACAACCGACTCTCAAAGTGGACGAGCTCACCGTCGGCGGCACCAACGTCTGACTCCTTTGAGTTCCCCAATAGGAGCGTTATTGCCACAGAGACACAGAGGGCACGGAGCTTTTGGTTTTTATCGCGCCAAATGAAGCACTGATCACGAACCGGGGGCGATTACCGTCCGCGTGTTTTCAACTACCATTTGCTTTCGGATCGACTCCGTGTGCTCTGTGCCTCCGTGGCTGACAAAAAGAGAAGAAACATCCCATGCAAGAACCGGAAGACATAAAGAAACGCCAAGCGGAGCTGGAGCAGAAGGTCGAGGATCTCCTGACGGAGGCAAAACGGCAGGGGGCGAGTGCCGCCGAGGCGGGGATAAACAGTGATGCGGGCCTGTCCGTAACCGTGCGCAAAAGCGACGTGGAAACTATTGAACATACCCGTGACAACGGCCTCGGCGTCACCGTCTATTTCGGACAGCGGAAAGGCTCGGCTAGCACCTCCGACCTGAGCGCCGAGGCCATCAGGGAGACGGTCAAGGCCGCGTGCAACATTGCCCGTTATACACAGGAGGATCAGTTTTCCGGGCTTGCCGATGCCGAGCTGATGGCTGCCACAATACCTGATCTTGACCTCTACCACCCCTGGCCTATCGAAGTCGTGGAGGCTATCAAGATAGGCAAGGCATGTGAAACAGCCGCCCTGGAATATGATCCACGCATCGTCAACTCGGAAGGCGCCACCCTGAACAGCCATGCCGGTCTGCACGTCTACGGCAACAGCCACGGCTTCATCGGCGGTTACCCCTCCAGCCGACACAGCTTGAGCTGCACCGTTATCGGCCAGGAAAGTGGAGGCATGCAGCGGGATTTCTGGTACACGGTGGGGCGGGCCGCTAAAGATCTGGACGCCGCCACAGAGGTTGGAAGACGTTCCGCGGAACGTACCGTAGCGCGGCTGGGGGCCCGGAAAATCGATACACGGGAGACTCCGGTCCTGTTTCAGGCTGAAGCCGCCGTAAGTCTGCTACGCAGTCTTTTGGGCGCCATACGCGGCAGCGCCCTATATCGTGAAGCCTCTTTTCTGCTCGATCACCTGGGGAAACAGATCTTTCCTGAATTCGTGCGTATCCACGAAAACCCACTGCTCCTTCGCGGGCTCGCCAGCGCGCCGTTCGACAGCGAAGGGGTGGCGACAAAACCCAAGGATATTGTGTATGACGGTATATTGCGGAGCTACGTATTAAGCAGTTACTCGGCGCGCAAACTCGGCATGCAGACCACCGGCAATGCGGGTGGAGTACGCAATCTTTCCATCGATCCCGGTAATCTCGATCTGGATGGTCTGATTAAAGAGATGGGACGAGGGCTGTTGGTTACGGAGATGATGGGACAGGGTGTAAATATCGTCACCGGTGACTATTCCAGGGGAGCGACCGGGTTCTGGGTGGAGAACGGCCGGATAGAATTCCCGGTAGAGGAGATCACCATAGCCGGCAATCTAAAAGATATGTATCAGCGATTAATCACCGTAGGTAATGACGAGGAGTGCCGTGGTGCTGTACGTACCGGCTCCTGGCTCATAGAAAAGATGATGGTGGCCGGGAACGGCTAGCCCGTAGGCTTAATCTCTACTTCTCCTCGGCTGCATTGTCCGCGGGCTTTTCCCCTTCGAGAAACTCCTTGAGATCGTATTTGAGCCACGGGTACAGCGTCACCCCGTCCTCGGGACGGGAAATGGCGAACCAGAAGTAGGTGGCCCGTGCCACTCGATTGGTAAGCTCGGTCCCGTCATCAAAAGTCTTGGTGGCAATAAGGACATGGTAGATAACCAACAGCCCGATGATGCTGGGAAGAAGACTGAATCCAATAACGAAGCCCTTAATGAACCTTCCCATTGGACCTGTTCTATTCTCTCTAAACATTATGCTCCCCTATCAAAGCACACAGCAGTAAAGATCCCTCACTAAAAGCACTTCTTCCCTGCTCAGCCGGCCCCAGGGGTCGGATCGTTAGCGTTTTTTCTTAACCGGGGCCTTCTTCCTGGCCGGGGCCTTCTTCCTGGCCGGGGCCTTCTTCCTGGCCGGGGCCTTCTTCCTGGCCGGGGCCTTCTTCCTGGCTGGCGCCTTCTTCCTGGCTGGCGCCTTCTTCCTGGCCGGGGCCTTCCTCCTGGCTGGCGCCTTCTTCCTGGCCGGGGGCGATTCCTCTACCGGCTCCTTATTAGCCACCGGCGGCGCCTTTTCCGCCTTCGAATCCGACTCAGTCTCCCTCGGCTCTTGGACTGATACCGGCGACTCGGATACCTGTGCCGCTTCTATTACCGTGGGTGGATGTTTTTCAATCACCGATCGCAACAGCCTGTTAACCGCTTCAATTCCCCTTTCACCATCGATCTGCCGCAATTTTCCGTGCAGTGCGTAGTATTGGATCAGGGAGGCGGTTTGCTGCTCGTAGATCTTCAAGCGATTGGCCAGTGTTACTTCATTGTTCTCGCTCCGGTGACGCAACCGCCCGCCGCACTCGTCACAAACCCCGTCAACCCGGGATGGATCGGTATATATATTGTATGTATGTCCACAGGAGACACAGAAACGCTGCCCTTCCAGCCGCTCCATAGTGAGGTCGTCATCAACTTCCAGCAACAGCACCAGATCCAGGGGCATGCTCAGCTCATCAAGCATCATGTCCAGGGTATCGGCCTGGGCTGTGGTCTTGGGAAATCCCACCAACAAAAAGCCGTTCCGCATATCGGCATCCGACAGCCGATCCCGCAGCACCTCAAAAAGAATCTCGTCCGGAACATGCTGGCCTGCATCCATGTAGGCCTTGGCCTGTCTGCCCGCTTGGGTACCCGTTTCGCCGGCGACCTTCAACAGATCCCCCGTCACCAGTAACGGCAGCTTGTAGCACTTTGCCAGCTCCGTCGATTGCGTGGCTTTTCCGGATCCCGGGGGGCCAAGAAGAACGATTTTCACGGCAATTCCTTGGTTCTGTATTCTTGTTAAGGTTTTTTAATTATGGTTTTCAGCACAGACGCCTGCGCTATCCTAGACTATTAACATATTGTTTTTACTGGCCTATTTCACAAATCCACATGCCCGACCGGTACTCAGAATCCGCTGCGTAGAACGATTTTCGCCGATAGAGTTATCCGATAATTCCCGCAAAGTCAACGCGGCCGTGAAACAGAACCTGCTTTGGGATATTCTTGTGCCTTTACTACACCTACAACAATCGTCATGACCGAAGTAGCTGATATCACAGACAAAGAGAAATGGATCGTCGAAACGACGCTGAAAGAGCGGTACGGATACGAAGTTCGCCTGCAGATCGCCGACAGCGAACTCCGCCTCCATGCCTCGGATCGGAAATTGACCCAGTGCCCGTTGTTCTACTGGGAAGTGGATGATTGTCACTTTGCCGTATTCAAGACCGGCGACAGCCGCTATCGTTGTTTGTTTTACTACCGGCTTTATCAACAGTACGGCACCGGCATTAATGAATACGACAACCTGGCGGAGTGCGTGGTCTCCCTGCTGCAGGTTCAGGCTGACCACGAGGCGAAGGAACGGGGTGACGTATAGAACCAGTCTCATTATCAGGGAGCATGTATGAGTAAAAAGAACGCCTTCTACGCCCAGTCCGGAGGAGTGACTGCGGTTATCAACGCTTCCGCCTGTGGCGTCATTCAGGCAGCGCGTGAAAACGGCGACCGGATCGGCAACGTATATGCCGGACGTAACGGCATCATAGGGGCATTGACCGAAGAGCTTATCGACACCAGCGAAGAGTCCGATGAGGCCATTGCCGCCCTACGCCACACACCCTCCGGGGGCTTCGGCTCCTGCCGCTATAAGCTCAAGAGCCTGGAGGAGAACCTGCGGGAGTACGAGCGCCTTATCGAGGTCTTCAAGGCGCACGATATCGGCTATTTCTTCTATAACGGTGGCGGCGATTCTGCGGATACCTGCCATAAGGTCTCCCAGCTCTCGGAGAAGATGGGCTACCCCATCCAGGCGATCCACATCCCCAAAACAGTGGACAACGACCTCCCCATAACCGATAACTGCCCGGGATTCGGCTCGGTAGCCAAGTACATCGCCGTTTCCACCCTGGAAGCGAGTTTCGACGTCCGCTCCATGGCCAAGACCTCAACCAAGGTCTTCGTACTGGAGGTCATGGGGCGCCACGCCGGCTGGATCGCCGCAGCGGGCGGCCTGGCCGCGAACCAGAGTTACAAACTCCCGATCCTTATCCTCTTCCCCGAGGTGGACTTCGACCAGGAGACCTTTCTTGCCAAGTGCCAGGAACGGGTGGAGACCTTCGGTTACGTGATCATTGTGGTTTCCGAAGGGGCGAAATGGCCGGACGGGAGATTTCTCGCCGAGCAGGGTACCCGGGATGCCTTTGGCCACGCGCAACTGGGCGGGGCGGCCCCGGTGGTGGCCAACATGATCAAAGAGGCCCTGGGCTACAAGTATCACTGGGCGGTGGCGGATTACCTGCAGCGGGCCGCCCGCCATCTCGCTTCCCGGGTTGACGTGGAACAGGCTTACGCGGTGGGACGGGCGGCGGTGGAAATGGCCCTGACGGGGGAGAACGCCATAATGCCCGCCATCATCCGCACCTCAAACGATCCCTATACCTGGGAGATCCGGAAGGCGCCCTTGGCGGAAGTGGCGAATGTGGAAAAGATGATGCCTCCGGAATTCATCTCCGCAGACGGATTCGGCATCACAGACGCCTGCCGGGAATACCTGTTACCGCTGATTCAGGGAGAGGAGTATCCGCCCTATGAGAACGGCCTGCCCCGTTACGTCACCCTGAAAAATGTCCTGGTCCCGCGGAAACTGCCGGATGATTTTGAAATAAAGTAATCCGGGTATAGAAAAATTTCAGGGGGCATAACTGCCCCCTTTCCTTATTATCTGTGGGTCTAAACCGATGTCCCCTCGGAATCGGGACCATCGGCGCCGGATCTCCCGTTCGGAAGAGTGAAATAATCTCGCGAGGGAGGTGGGGAAACCGGCAAAAAGCCCGTAGAATACGGCAGGCCGAAATCCGGCCCCGGACGATTTCGTATTGATTCCGAGACATCGTTTAAGAGAAATAAAGAGGAGAACCCCCAAATGACCCCCGGACTGATTTTCGCCCTGGTCTGCGCTGCTGCTGCGCTGGTTTACGGTATCGCTTCCCGCAAGTGGATCCTGCAGCAGCCGGAAGGCAGCGACCGCATGAAGGAGATCTCAGGCGCGGTCCAGGAGGGCGCCAAGGCCTACCTGAACCGCCAATACACCACCATCGGCATAGTCGGTGCCGCGCTGTTCGTGGTGCTGCTGATCGGCCTCGACGTGGCCACCGCCATCGGCTTCGCCATCGGTGCCGTAATGTCCGGCGCCGCCGGTTATATCGGCATGAACATCTCGGTCCGCTCCAACGTGCGCACCGCCCAGGCGGCCTATGAGGGCATGAACGCCGCCCTGCAGATCGCCTTCCGTGGCGGCGCCATCACCGGCCTGCTGGTGGTGGGCCTGGGCCTGCTCGGTGTCGCCGGCTATTACACCCTGCTCGTCATGATGGGTGTGGAAGACACACTGCACCCGCTGGTCGGCCTGGCCTTCGGCGGCTCCCTGATCTCCATCTTCGCCCGTCTCGGCGGCGGCATCTTCACCAAAGGTGCCGACGTGGGGGCCGACATCGTGGGCAAGGTGGAAGCCGGCATCCCGGAGGATGACCCCCGCAATCCGGCGGTGATCGCCGACAATGTAGGCGACAACGTGGGTGACTGCGCCGGCATGGCCGCCGACCTGTTCGAGACCTACGCCGTGACCGTGGTGGCCACCATGCTGTTGGGCGGTCTGCTGGTGAAAGGCGCCGAGGCGCAAGCGATCCTTTACCCCCTGGTCCTGGGGGGCGTCTCCATCATCGCCTCGGTAATCGGTACCTTCTTCGTCAAGGTGAAAGAGGGTGATACCAAGATCATGAAGGCCCTCTACCGGGGTCTGATCGTGGCCGGCGCCATCGCCGCCGCGGTTTTCTACCCGGTCACCGCCCTGATCATGGGCGACATCGAGGGCTACAGCACTATGGCCCTTTACGGCTCGGCCCTGATCGGCCTGGTGCTGACCGCGGCCATGGTGGTAATCACCGAGTACTATACCGCCACCGAGTTCTCCCCGGTCCGCCACATCGCCGAGGCCTCCACCACCGGTGACGGCACCAACGTGATCGCCGGCCTGGGGGTCTCCATGAAGTCCACCGCCGCGCCGGTACTGGCGGTCTGCGCCTCCATCTGGGGCGCCTACGAGCTGGCCGGCCTCTACGGTATCGCCATCGCCGCGACCTCCATGCTCTCCATGACCGGCATTATCGTGGCCCTGGACGCCTACGGCCCCATCACCGACAACGCCGGCGGTATTGCGGAAATGGCGGAGCTGGACGACACCATCCGCGGCATTACCGATCCGCTGGATGCCGTGGGCAACACCACCAAGGCGGTAACCAAGGGTTACGCCATCGGCTCCGCCGGTCTCGCCGCCCTGGTGCTGTTTGCGGATTACACCCATACCCTGGAGTTGAAACTGGGCAGCGCCCTCTCCTTCGACCTCTCCAACCACATGGTGCTTATCGGGCTGTTCATCGGCGGCCTGGTGCCCTTCCTGTTCGGCGCCATGGCCATGGAAGCGGTAGGCCGCGCTGCCGGCGGCATCGTCAACGAGGTGCGTCGCCAGTTCAAGGAGAAGCCGGGCATCATGGACCACAGCGAGAAGCCGGACTACGGCCGGGCCGTGGACATGCTGACCAAGGCGGCCATCAAGGAGATGATCATCCCCTCCCTGCTGCCCATCGCCGTACCTCTACTGGTGGGCCTGCTGCTGGGAGCCCAGGCCCTGGGCGGTCTGCTCATCGGCACCATCGTCACCGGGCTGTTCGTGGCCATCTCCATGACCACCGGCGGCGGCGCCTGGGATAACGCCAAGAAATACATCGAGGACGGCAATCACGGCGGCAAGGGTTCCGACGCCCACAAGGCGGCGGTGACCGGCGACACCGTGGGCGACCCGTACAAGGATACGGCCGGCCCCGCGGTTAACCCGCTGATCAAGATCATCAACATCGTCGCACTCTTGATCGTGCCCCTGCTGTAACCCTGCCGGGAGCGGTTTTTACGCCGCTTTCGTTGTAAAATAAAAGAGGCCGGCAGTCGCCGGCCTCTTTTATTTATTGAGGTCCTTGTTCATGAATCTGGATAGAGTCAGCTCCGGCGATAACATACCCAACGAAATCAACGTCATCATTGAAATCCCCGCTCACGCCGAACCGGTAAAATACGAGCTGGATAAAGAGACGGGGGCCATGTTCGTGGACCGCTTCATGAGCACCTCCATGCGCTATCCCTGCAATTACGGTTATGTCCCTCATACCCTCTCCAGAGACGGGGATCCGGTGGATGTTCTGGTGCTGACCAGTCACCCGCTGATCTCCGGTTCGGTGATTCAGTGCCGACCCGTGGGGGTCCTGAAGATGACCGATGAATCGGGCGACGACGCCAAGGTACTGGCGGTGCCCGTGGACAAGCTTTCCCGGCTTTACCGCAGCGTCCGGGATTTTCGCGACCTGCCCGAGATCCTGCTGGAACAGATCGCGCACTTTTTTGAGCACTACAAGGATCTGGATGAAGGCAAATGGGTACGGGTGGACGGCTGGGGCGGCCCGGATGAGGCCAAAGAAGAGATCCTGTCGAGCATACAGATGTTCAAGGACGCACCTGAGAAACCCCATTTCTAGGGCGCCCGGGCGCGCATAATTGAAGCCATGAAAATCTGTATACTTTCGGACAGCCACGACCATATCCCCCTGCTGCAGGCGGCGGTGGCGGAAGCCAGGGAACGGGGTGCGCAAGCCGTCCTGCACTGCGGCGACGTGGTGGCGCCCAGCACCCTGCGTCAGATAAACGAAATCGGCCTACCGGTGCACGTTATTCACGGCAACAACACCGGCGATCTCTACACCCTGGGGCAACTGGTGGCCAGACCCGACAGCGTCATTCAGTATCACGGAATGGACGCAGCGGTGGAGCTGGCGGGCAAACGGATTTTTCTGGTCCACTATCCCCACTACGCCAAGGCGATGGCCGCCACCGGCGATTGGGATCTGGTCTGTTGCGGCCACAGCCACGCCCTCAAGATCGAATATCTGCCGAATATCAGAGGCGGCACCACGCCTCTGGTCAATCCCGGCACCGTAGGCGGCGTCGGCAGCGCCCCGGCAACCTACGTCATGGCCGACCTGGAGAGCATGGAGTTCGAGGGTTTCGAACTCTCCAAGAGCATCGAACAGAATACCCGTCCGGAGGGGTTGTAACCCGTGTCCGGGCTTGCGCAAACCATACGGCGACGAAACTTTTCCCAGGGCCTGTTATGAATCCCTACTATCACCGGACCCATTTTCTCACCAGCGCCGCCCGGCTCGCTCAGTCCCCCCCGGACGAAGGGATGGAAGTGGCGTTTGCGGGTCGCTCCAATGCCGGTAAATCCAGTGCCATCAATACCCTCTGCCAACAGAAAGCACTGGCGCGAACCAGCAAAACCCCGGGCCGCACACAACTGCTCAACTTTTTCATCCTGGATCCGAAACGGCGCCTGGTGGACCTCCCGGGGTATGGTTACGCCAAGGTATCGGAATCCATAAAGCGACAGTGGCAGGCGGAACTGGCCGCTTATCTCGAGCAGCGCCGCTCTTTGCGAGGTCTGATCCTGCTGATGGATATACGTCACCCGCTGAAGGAGTTCGACCGCCAGATGCTGGACTGGTGCAGCCACCGCGGGCTGCCGGTCCACATCCTGCTTACCAAGGCCGACAAACTGAAACGGGGTGCCGCCAGCAAAACCCTGCTTCAGGTGCGGAAAGAGCTGGCGCCTTACGGCAAAGAAGTGACCCTGCAGCTGTTCTCCTCCCTCAACCGTCAGGGTGTGGACGAGGCCCACGCCCTGCTCGACCGGTGGCTGGAGCTCACTGCCGTGCAGGACGGAATGTCCACATAACAGATTGATTTGTTTTAATTAAAAGACAAAAAGAAAGATCCCGGAGCCTTAGGGGAGACAAAGCTTCCGGGATCAGAACGCCCGGCAAAGGGAGTGTGCCGGGTCTGTTTGGCCGCTCGGGGAAAAGCGGCCAGCGTCCGAGAACGCTCGCTATAACAGACCCGGGAAATCGCCGGAAGTTCCCCCGCCTCGGATCGGTGTTCCAGGGCCTTTTAACAGGCCCTAATGGGCCTCGTCCCAGTTGGCCCCCACGCCCACATCCACCGATAGCGGGATCCGCAGTTCCGCCGCCCCCTCCATAAAGCCGCGAATCCGGTCGGCCGCCTGGTCCGTCAGATCCTCCCTCACCTCGAACACCAGCTCGTCATGCACCTGCATGATCATACGCACCCCGGGGCGCTCCTCCTCGATCCAGCCATCCACGGCCAGCATGGCCCGCTTGATGATATCCGACGCGGTGCCCTGCATGGGGGCGTTGATGGCGGTGCGCTCGGCGGCCGCCCGGCGCTGTCCGTTGCGGGAATTGATCTCCGGAAGATAGAGCCGGCGTCCGAACAGGGTCTCCACGTAGCCCCGGTCATGGGCCTCCATGCGAATCCGGTCCATGAATGCCTTCACCCCGGGATAACGCTCGAAATATAGATCCACGTAGGTCTGGGCCTCACCACGCTCGATACCGAGCTGCCGCGCCAGACCGAAGGCGGACATGCCGTAGATGAGCCCGAAATTGATGGCCTTGGCGGAACGGCGCTGATCGCCGCTGACCGCCTCCAGATCACCCCCGGTAAAGACCTCCGCGGCGGTGGCGCGATGGATGTCGAGCCCGTCGTTAAAGGCTCGGAGCAAGGTCTCATCCTGCGACAGGTGGGCCATGATGCGCAGCTCGATCTGTGAGTAGTCCGCCGCCACCATGCGCCACCCCTGCTCGGGGATAAAGGCCTGGCGAATACGGCGCCCCTCTTCGGTGCGCACCGGAATGTTCTGCAGATTGGGATCCGACGACGAAAGCCGGCCCGTGGCCGCCACCGCCTGATGATAGGAGGTGTGAACCCGCCCCGAATCGGGATTCACCATCTCCGGCAGCTTGTCGGTATAGGTGGATTTAAGCTTGCTCAAACCCCGGTGCTCCAGAATCAGACCCGGCAGCTGATGACCCTGGTCCGCCAGTTCCTGCAGCACCGCTTCGGCAGTTGAAGGGACACCCTTGGGGGTCTTGGAGATCACCGGCAACTCCAGCTCCTGAAAAAAAACCTGTCCGATCTGCTTGGGAGAACCGAGATTGAAGGGGTGTCCGGCGATCTCGTAGACCTGCTGCTCCAGATCGTGCATGCGCTTCGCCAGCTCCCGGCTCTGGCGCGCCAACATGGCGCCGTCGATTCGCACCCCGGTCCGCTCCATGCGCGCCAGCACCGGTACCAGGGGCATCTCTATCTCCCGGAACAGACCCGCCAGGGCGGGCTCCGTCTCCAGCCGCGTCCATAGCACCTGGTGCAGACGCAGGGTGATATCGGCATCTTCCGCGGCGTAGGGTGCGGCCTGTTCCAGGGGCACCTGATCGAAACGCAGCTGCTTGGCCCCCTTGCCCGCCACATCCTCGTACTTAATGGTCTTGTGTGCCAGGTAGTTGGCCGCCAGAGAATCCATATCGTGACGGGTGGCGATGGAATCCAGTACATAGGACTCCAGCATGGTATCGAAGGTCACGCCCCGCATCTCAATACCGTGGCGTACCAGGACATTCATGTCATATTTGAGGTTCTGACCGATCTTCGGCACCCCCTCATCTTCCAACAACGGCTTAAGCTGAGTAAGTACCCACTCACGCTCCAACTGTTGCGGGGCGCCGGGATAGCTGTGGGCCAAAGGCACATAGGCGGCCTCCCCCGGCTCCAGGGAAAAAGAGACTCCTACCACTTCGGCCTGCATGTAATCGAGACTGGTGGTCTCGGTATCGAAGGCGAAGGTCTCCGCCCGCTGTAACCGTTTTAGCCAGGCGTTGAAATCGTTCTTGGTCAGAACCGTATGGTAGGTGGTCTCCGACGGGACCTCCGGCCCGGATGCCGAAGCGGCTTCTCCGAGACTCTCAAGCAGCCGCTTCGATTCCAACCAGCTGTAGAGTTCCCGCAGACGGTCCGTGTCCGGCGCCCCCGGAGAGAAATCCACGGGGCCCAGGTCCAGCGCCACATCCAGTTTGAGGGTGGCGAGCTCCCGGGACAGGGGCAGGGTATCCAGACTGGCCCGCAGGTTCTCCCCGATCTTGCCTTTTATCTCCTCCGCATGGGCCATCAGGTTGTCCAGGTCTCCATACTCCGACAGCCATTTTGCCGCGGTCTTGGGACCACACTTGGGCACCCCGGGAATGTTGTCCGAGGTGTCCCCCACCAGGGCCAGGTAATCCACGATCTGCTCCGGCGTCACGCCGAACTTCTCCACCACCCCGTCGCGATCGGTGAGGGTATCGGACATGGTGTTAATAAGGGTGACCTGGTCGTTCACCAACTGCGCCAGATCCTTATCGCCGGTGGAGATGAGGGTGTCCATCCCCTGCTCAGCGGCCTGTTTGGCCAGGGTCCCGATCACGTCGTCCGCTTCCACTCCTTCGACCATCAGTAACGGCAGCCCCAGGGCGCGGATGATGTCGTGCAGCGGTTGAATCTGGGAGCGTAACTCATCCGGCATGGGCGGCCGGTTGGCCTTGTACTGATCATAAAGCTGGTTGCGGAAACTTCCGCCCGGCGCATCGAACACCACCGCCACGTGCTCCGGTGCATACTCCTGTAGAAGCTTGCGCAGCATGTTGATAACACCAACCACGGCGCCGGTGGGCTCTCCCTTGGAGTTGGTCAGGGGCGGCAGGGCATGGTAGGCACGGAACAGATAAGAGGAACCGTCAACCAGAACAAAGGGCTTGGACTTTTCCATGGTGATAATTTTACTCAGCGCATTAAGGGCGAAGGTAGTCAGCTAGTGAATATAATGGCCACAGAGACACGGAGCTCACGGAGATATGGTTATATCCTTGAGCCAAAAAGTAAGGTTGCCACTGCCTATATAGAGGGGCCCGGCAGCGATTGATCTCTGTGTACTCCGTGTCTCTGTGGCCATGATATATAGTAAAGGGCGTAAAAATCCGGCAGTGGCACCAAATCGAGTTCAATCCTCAAGGTAGGTATAACCGCGTAACCCCGCCTTGAGTTCCTCGAAACAGCGCTCCCGCTCCTGCGGCTCGATACCGGAGTTATCCAGCTTGCTCCTGAGTTCATCCAGCATGACCGCCGGATCAAAGTGTACATAGCTCAGCAGCTCATCCACGGAATCGCCCCGCTCCGGTTCCAGCAGCCGGTATCCCCCCTCACCGTCCAGAACTACGTTTACCGCATCCGTATCGCCGAACAGGTTGTGGATATCCCCGAGGATTTCCTGGTAGGCGCCAAGCAGAAATATCCCCAGAAGGTAGGGCACGCCCGGTTGCCGTTCATGGATCGGCAGACTCGGCTCCACCCCGTCCCGGTCCACGTAGTGTTCGATGCACCCGTCCGAATCACAGGTCAGATCGTGAATAACACCACGCCGGCCCGGCGGCTCCTGCAACCGTTGTAACGGAACGATAGGGAAAATCTGATCGATGGCCCAGGCATCGGGCATGGACTGAAACAGGGAAAAATTCAGGAACAGTTTCTCCGCCAACAGAACATTGATCTGATCACCCACCTCCCGTTGACGACGGGAACCGCATGAGAGCCGGCGGCGCAATTCCCGGCAGACCGCAAGGAACAGCTCTTCCGCCCTTGCCCGCTCCCGCAGACCGAACTCGCCCCGTTCAAATCGCTGCCGGGCCTCGAAAAAAAGATCCTGTGCCTGGTCAAAGGTCTCGATGGGCGAACGTCTCCCGGGGTCTTCAATAAATCCCGTCAGCTCCCTGAGTAACTCGTTCTGTCTATCCTGCTGCTGAACCACAACCCCTTCACCCAGCGCTTGCTCCCGCTCTATCAGGTTTGTGATCAATACCGAATGGTGTGCGGTAATGGCGCGCCCGGACTCGGAAACGATATCCGGCGGCTGTAATCCCTGCTCCCGACAAATCCGATCGATGGAGGCAACCACCTCTCCGGTATAATTATCCAGATCGTAGTTTATGGAACAGAAGTGCCGGCTTCCCGACCCTTCATAATCGACACCGAGCCCTCCCCCGACATCTATGGTATCGATGGCGACCCCCAGGGCGTGCAGCTCGGAGAAATAGCGGACCAGCTCACGCAGGCCCTTGCCGATATCGTTCAGATTGGGGATCTGAGAGCCCAGATGAGCATGCAACATGGAGAGCCAGTGCGATTTCCCGGCGCTCTTCAGCCGCCCAACCAACTGCACGACCTGGGGCGCCAGCAGACCGAACTTAGCCTTTTCTCCACCGCTGTTTTGCCAGTTACCGGTAGCCGAGGCCGACAACCTGACCCGTACTCCGAGCAGGGGCTCCACCTCCAGACGCCGCGACTCCTCCAGGATCAAATCCAGCTCGTGAAGCTTCTCCACAACCAGGTAGATCCGCAGCCCCATACGACGACCGATCAGAGCCAGACGCACGTATTCGCGGTCCTTGTAACCGTTGCATATCACCAGCCCGCCAGGTGGTGCCAGCGTAAGGGCTACCATCAACTCCGGCTTGCTTCCCGCTTCCAGGCCGGTCAGGCCGTCGGCAACGATCTGTTCAACCACACTGCGTTGCTGATTCACCTTTATCGGATAAGCGGTGCTGTAGCGACCGCTGTAATTCAACTCCCGACGGGCGCGGTTAAAGGCCTCTCGCAGACGCTCCACCCTGTCGCTCAGAATATCGTTAAAGCGTACCAGCACCGGCAGCGAGAGCCCGGATTCCAACAGCTCGTCCGCCAGGATGCGAAGGTCTATGGAGACCTCCGCCTCCATCCGCGGTCGGACAGCAAGGTGTCCTGATTCGTTAACGTGAAAATAGCCCGCGCCCCACCGGGGGATGGCGTAAAGCTCTTCACAGTTTGGTGTATCTTCGAGGCTCATGATTCCGCAGATTATGCGCCATTACCCCCTCCTCACAAAGCACCAGATACGGTATCGACATCAAGGAGCCTCTGATTTAGTCGCTGATGAGCCGAGTTTGTGTTCAAATGGCGATGATCGCAAAGTGTGGCGCGCAGGCCGCATGCCATAGCTATACGGCAAGCGCCACAACACAGCGAGTACGCTATTTGGCGCAAACCCTTCGGGACGCGCCTTTGCGCCAGATCTGCGGCGTTGGCTTGCTTGCTAAGGGATGGGCCATTAGCTGCGCAAGCCGCCTTGCATCTCAAGACGCAAAGGCAGCGTCTCGGCCATCATGGACTAAATCAGAGGCTCCTTAATATTTGCCGGGTGTACCCCGCTCGGCCAATCCGTTTTAACTTTCGCGGGATAGGTCGCCCCATAATCCCGCTCGGTGATGCAGATGACGCTGAAACAAGACAAGTGGTTTACCGAACAGTGCAAGGAGGGAGGCTCTGCGTTCTCTCTTCAGATCAAACGCAAGCTTCACGAGGAGCAGTCCCAGTACCAGAAGATCGAGGTTTACGAAACCACGCACTACGGGAATCTGATGGTAATCGATGGTTGCACCATGTTGAGCGATCTGGAAAATTTCATCTATCACGAGATGATGGCTCATCCGATCCTGTTTGCTCACGATGCGCCGCGGCGGGTAGCCATTATCGGCGGCGGCGACTGCGGTACTCTGCGAGAGGTTCTGAAACACCCGGAAGTGGAACGGGTCACCCAAATCGATATCGACGAACGGGTGACACGGGTGTCCGAACAGTATTTTCCGGCCCTCTGCGAATCCAACAACGATTCGCGGGCACAGCTGCTGTTCATAGACGGTATTCAGTGGATGAAGGATGCCGAACCAAACAGCCTCGATGTCATCATCGTAGATTCCACCGATCCTGTCGGACCCGGGGAAGTACTGTTCACCGCGGAATTCTTCCAGGCCTGCTACAACGCCCTGGCGACGGGCGGACTGATGATACAGCAGAGCGAATCCCCCTTGATCCACCGGGATATCCAGGAGCGCATGTACGGTAATCTGGAAACAGCCGGTTTCGGGGATATTCGCACCCTGTTCTTTCCGCAGCCGATCTATCCTACCGGATGGTGGAGTGCCACCATGGGCGGCAAGGGGGACCTTAACGGTGCGTTTCGCGAACAGGATGCGAAAAACAAACCGTTCGAGACACGCTATTACAACGCCGAGATTCACCGGGCGGCACTGGCGATGCCGGAGTTCTTCAAGGTGCGGAAATAGGGATTAAGGCGATAAGCGGCGGGCACAGCCTGCCCTGCAAACTAATCACTGATAACTGATAACTGATATCCATCAATCACACCACTGCTTCACCTCCGCACGAGCGGCGGCCAGGGCCTTCTCGTATTCGGCCTCCGAGAGATAGCGGCGCTCACCCGTTGAATCCAGTTCATACAGGGCACTGCGTTCGTAGGTGCCAAGCCGGTTCTTTGCGATAACACAGTTCCTCTTTCGTCGCTCATCCTCCGCCTTTTTCTTCTTGGCGGCCTCTTTCTTCTCCAGCCGCTCCTTCTGGTACTGCTCCAATAGCCGTTGGCGCGTCTCCGCCCGATCCGCTTCATTCGGCGCCGATTGATTCGTTTCCCCGCTCTGTTTAATCTGGACCTCGTCCGTATCCTCGGCGGTCCCCGGACGGTCGCTGAAGTGTACCTTGCCGTTTTCATCCACCCAGCGGTATACACCCGCCTCGACGTAGCCGGCCGATACCAGCGCCCAGATCAGAGCAGATGCCAGCAACCGGTTTATCCCCTGCTTCATTCCCTTTACTCCTTGTTATTGCCGCGGACAGAGCACCTGCAGACCCACTCGGCGATCAGACGTCCGACATCATCCACCTTATAAAAGGCCGGTGCAGAATCGATACAGATACATTATACCTGCCAAATCTCAGTATATACGCCCGAAAGAAAACGGGGCCCGAAGGCCCCGTTTCCGGTACTTCTCAAGTTCCAAGCAAGCTTAGAAGTTGTGCACCATACCCAGGGAGAAACCGTCCCAGGAGCCGTCAACTTCGCCGGCGCCGAGGGTCTGACCCTGGTCAACTTCCACGTCGGTGTAGACGATGTAGACCTTGGTGCGCTTGGAGAAGTTGTGGTCCAGACCGACAGCCCACTGGTCCACGTCCACGCCGTCCCAAGCATTGGTGATGGCGGTGCCGTCAACCATGGTGGCGCCGATAGCGGCCAGAGTACCGGCACAGGAAGCGCCGAGACCGCCACCGCTGGAACACTCAACTTCGTTCTCGCCGTACATGGCCTTCAGCACGTTGTTGCCGAAGGTGTAGGAACCGCTGATCTGCCAACGCTTGGCATCCATACC
>JBNKJV010000002.1:0-280414 GCA_050291465.1 Sedimenticolaceae bacterium
GCCTCAGAACGCCTCACGAACGTGAAGTATTCCGAGATAGGTTCTAGAATGCAAAAATTTGTCACGGTAAGAGAAAAGATGGAAGCCGTTCCCCTGGAAATTCCGGCCGATGCCGACCATGCCATTGTATGGCGCAATGACCGCCTCTACCTCCTGGATCAACGGGTTTTGCCGCTGCAGGAGTGCTATCTGGAACTTCAGACCGCCGCGGCTACCGCCGATGCCATACGCGACATGGTGGTTCGCGGTGCCCCCGCCATCGGTATAACCGCCGCCTACGGGGTGGTATTGGCGGCGCGTCACAGTTATGCGACGGCCCCTTCCGCCTGGCGGCAGGAGATGGAATCGCATCTGGCGGTGCTGGCGGCTTCGCGACCCACGGCGGTGAATCTGTTCTGGGCGCTGGAACGTATGCGACGGCGCGTGGCTGCACTCGCCGAGGGGGATCCCGAACCGGCGCTGTTGGCGGAGGCGCAGGCCATACATCAGGAGGATGCGGCCGCAAATCGCCATATGGGGGATCTGGGGGCGGAACTGATCACCGCTCCCACCGGCGTGATCACCCACTGCAACGCCGGTGCCCTGGCCACCGGCGGTTATGGTACCGCCCTCGGTGTGATACGCAGCGCCTGGACGGCGGGAAAACTGACCCGGGTCTATGCCGACGAGACCCGACCCTGGCTGCAAGGGGCACGCCTGACCGCCTGGGAACTGCAGAAAGACGCCGTTCCCGTCACCCTGCTGGCCGACGGCGCCGCCGCCAGCCGCATGTCTCAGGGAGGCATCGGCTGGGTGATCGTCGGTTCGGACCGGATTGCCGCCAACGGCGATGTGGCCAATAAGATCGGCACCTACAGCCTGGCGGTGGCGGCCCGATACCACGGTGTGAAGGTGATGGTGGCGGCACCCACCTCCACGGTGGATATGTCGATTTCCTCAGGCAGCGAAATCCCCATCGAGTCCCGCGACCCGGCGGAGATCCTCTGCTGTGGGGGACAACAGGTGGGTGCTCCCGGGGTGGATGCCTGGAATCCGGTATTCGATGTCACCCCGGCGGAACTGGTGGATGCCATTGTTACGGAAAAGGGTGTCGTCCTTTCGCCGGATAGGGAGAAGATGGAGAGAATGATGGCTTGAAGGGGCGGCCTGTTTCGCGGAAAAAGGAATTAATGGAGGAAAAAACTGTCAATAAGTAGGGTATTGATCGCCTTACCAAAAAAAATAAATAACAAAGGATTGACTATGAAAACCCGTTCTCTGATGCCTTCTCATCTTCTGGTATTGATCCTGCTGGTCTTCGTTGCCCAGGGTTGTAAACAGAGTTTCGCGGCACGCCAGCAGCCAATGACCCCTAAACTGAATGCGGCTATTGTCACCTCTCATCCCCAGTTCAGCAAAATAAACGTCCTTGGAGAGAACCACAAAAGCGGAATCTACGATATTTCCGTTGAATACGGTGACGACGGTATCGGATGGATGGCCTATTCACGTGTTGAGATACCGGCACGTGTTGACACCCATCTCGCCAGGAGTATGGATCATGGCCGGACCTGGAGCTACGTGCGCACCATTAATCCTTCGGTGGCGGGGACTATCAAGCAGGGCAGAAAGGTAATCTCCGGGGTCTGGCGTTATGAAACGCCGGCTCTGGTCTACGATCGTGGCGACCGACCGGCGCGCCGCTGGAAACTATTCTCTCAGCATGTCTTCGGTCTACCCCCATACAAGAGTGAAACCACGCTGTGGGGTGAAAGCTGGATCGAATACCGTTATGCACGAACCCCTCAGGGCCCCTGGTCGAAGCCGGTTCGAATCCTCGGTACGGACAAGGGCAATCCGAAACATAATCTAAACGCCCTCCATCGGGACCTGAAGGATATGGAGTTTTATAATGAACTCGGGATCCTGGAGCATAACGGAACGCTTTATATAAGCCTGGATGCCAGCCCCACCAAGTCCGGACTCGGTCAGTGGCACAAGCGCAAGGTAATCCTGATTTCATCGACGGATCATGGGGGGTCATGGCGTTACGTAGGTACGTTGACGGATTACTCCGACGCCAGCGATTTGGGTTACCTGGTACTTACCGGTACCAGCCTGGTTCGGGAGGGTGATCGAATCTATCTTTTGGCGACGCCGTCGGGTGAGAAAGGCCTGTTTAAGAAAAAGGGCCATGCCGGGCTTCTGGCGATCGAGTTTGCAGACATCAGTCGCGCAAAGTTGAAGCGCGACGGAAAGGGCGGATTGATAGTGGCAAAACGCATCAAGCCTATCCTGAATTCCGGGGGGTTGAGTGATTTCGACGAACAAAACTACAACGGCGGCATCATATTCTGCCAGATCGATCTCCGCGAGAAATCCAAACAGGCCCAGTTTTTCAAGGCCTTTAATACCGGGATCGGTATAGGTGAGTAGAAAATCCGCCTGATCGACTTCAGCTGTTTAATGCAAAAGCCCCGTTTTTCAACGGGGCTTTTTTTTTGCGCGGATCATTGGCTGTGACGCGGCATCGGGGTCCGGAAAGCGGTATCAGGGGTCCGCCGGGAAAGCCCCTTGGGCAGCGGCGTGAAGGAATCGGAGGTAGTCGATTTGCCAGAGGCGGAAAGATGGAGATTTTGAAGACTTGATCGCATCAGAGCCTCTCAAAGCCATTTTGAGCCACTTTTTTTCTAAACAGCACCCTCGAATATGGTATGATTACGCGCTGGTCTTACAGCCTTTGAGCCGGTTCAGATCGAACCACCTGTGGACGGCCGGCAGCGACCGAGGGACGGTCAATAGCAGTGAATATGTAGATATCTTTTAGATGACTGAATTCGCCAAAGAAATACTTCCAGTAAACCTCGAAGACGAGATGCAGCACTCCTATCTCGATTACGCCATGAGCGTAATCGTGGGGCGCGCTCTCCCGGATGTCAGGGATGGTCTGAAACCGGTACACCGCCGGGCATTGTTCTCTATGTATGAACAGAACAATGACTGGAACAAACCTTATAAGAAATCTGCGCGTATCGTCGGTGACATCATGGGTAAGTATCACCCCCATGGTGATACGGCGATCTACGACACCATCGTGCGTATGGCGCAGCCCTTCTCCATGCGCTACATGCTGGTGGACGGACAGGGCAACTTCGGCTCTGTAGATGGGGACGCTCCGGCCGCCATGCGCTACACCGAGGTGCGCATGGCCAGGATCGCCCACACCATGCTGGACGACCTGGACAAGGAGACGGTCGATTTCGTACCCAATTACGATGAATCGGAGCAGGAGCCGACGGTTCTCCCGGCACGTTTCCCCAATCTTCTGGTCAACGGTTCCGCCGGTATCGCCGTGGGCATGGCCACCAATATCCCGCCCCACAATCTGACCGAGATCATCAACGGCTGCATCGCACTTATAGACAATCCAGAACTCACCATTGATGAGCTGATGCAGCAGTACATACCGGGGCCCGACTTTCCCACTGCGGCATTGATAAACGGCAGGCGAGGAATCCTCGAGGCCTATAAGACCGGCCGCGGTCGGATCTATATCCGGTCCCGTAGCGACATTGAAATCGACGAATCCAATAACAGGCAGCGGATAATCATCTCCGAACTGCCTTATCAGGTGAACAAGGCGCGTCTGCTGGAGAAGATCGCGGAACTTGTTAAAGAAAAGAAGATTGAGGGCATCGCCCAGGATGGTCTGCGTGACGAGTCGGACAAGGACGGAATGCGCATCGTCATCGAGTTAAAGCGGGGTGAAGTGGCGGAGGTGCTGTTGAACAACCTCTACCAGCACACCCAGTTACAGAGTGTCTTCGGTATCAACATGGTAGCCCTGGTGGACGGGCAGCCCCGTCTGTTGAATCTGAAGCAGATGTTGGAGTACTTCCTGCGTCACCGGCGCGAAGTGGTTACTCGTCGTACCCTGTTTGAACTCCGCAAGGCGCGGGATCGGGCCCATGTGTTGGAGGGGCTGGCGGTGGCGCTGGCCAATATCGACGAAGTAATCACCCTTATCAAGGCAGCCGACAGCCCGGCGGAGGCGAAGAAGCAACTGCTGGCCTGCTTCTGGAAATCGGGTACCGTGGAAGCGATGCTGGAGCGGGCGGGAGCGGAGGCTTCACGGCCCCAGGACCTGGAGCAAGGGTTTGGCCTGACCGACCAGGGTTACCGCCTTACCGATACCCAGGCCCAGGCGATTCTGGAACTGCGTCTGCACCGTCTGACCGGGCTTGAGCAGGACAAAATAATTAATGAATACAGTGAGATACTGGATAAAATAAAAGAATTGCTTGATATCTTGTCCAGTCCCGATCGGTTGATGCAGGTGATCCGTGATGAACTGGCTGATATCTCCGGTCAGTATGGTGATGAACGCCGGACCGAGATCATTGAGGACCAACTTGATCTGACCATGGAGGACCTGATCACGGAGGAGGATGTGGTGGTCACCCTTTCCCATGCCGGTTATGCCAAGGCGCAACCCCTGGATGCCTATCAGGCCCAGCGTCGAGGCGGCAAGGGCAAGACGGCTACGGCCACCAAGGACGAGGACTTTGTGGATCAGCTGTTTGTGGCCAGCACCCATGATACGGTGCTCTGTTTTTCCAGCCGCGGCCGCGTTTATTGGCTCAAGGTTTACCAACTGCCCCAGGCGGGACGTACCGCCCGCGGCAAGCCCATCGTTAACCTGTTACCGCTGGAGGAGGGGGAGCGTATCAACGCGCTGTTGCCGGTTCGTGAATACAGTGCGGACCGGTTTGTATTTATGGCCACCAGTTCCGGAACGGTAAAGAAGACCAGCCTGACAGATTTCTCGCGGCCACGGGCCAGCGGTATCATCGCGGTCGACTTGCGAGAGGACGACAAGCTGGTCGGTGTCGCCATCACGGACGGCAGCCAGGATGTGATTCTGTTTACCTCCGCCGGGAAGGCCATGCGCTTCAACGAGTCGGCGGTTCGGCCCATGGGGCGGACCGCCTGCGGCGTACGTGGTGTAAGACTGGGTGAAGGACAGAAAGTAATATCTCTCATTATCGCCGAAGAGGGACGAACGGTCCTTAACGTGACCGAGAACGGATTCGGAAAGAGAACGGAGCTGGATCAGTTCCCGGTCAAAGGGCGGGGCGGTATGGGTGTTATCGCCATCAAGACCTCCGATCGTAACGGTGATCAGGTGGGGGCAGTGCTGGTGGACGAGGCGGATGAGATCATGCTGATCACCGACAGCGGTACTCTGGTGAGAACCCGGGTATCCGATGTTTCGATCATGGGTCGTGATACCCAGGGAGTACGAGTGATCCGCGTGGGCGAGGATGAACGTCTGGTGGGAATCGAACGCATTGAATCGCTGGATGAAAACGGCGATGAGGAAGACGCGGACGTTTGATAGTAATTATTGCCACAGAGTCACAGAGGCCACGGAGTTTTCCAGATATCGGAATATTCTCTGCGCGTTCTGTGTCTCTGTGGCAAATTCGTTAATTTGATTGTTAATCGAAAAAATCTTGCAGGGGAGTTAGTAATGTCTCGGGTATACAATTTCAGCGCCGGTCCTGCGGTGTTGCCGGAGGAGGTCTTGAAAAAGGCTCAGGAAGAGATGGTGGACTATCGCGGCAGCGGTATGTCGGTCATGGAGATGAGCCATCGCGGCAAGGAATTTCTCGGTATTGCGCAGCAGGCCGAGGCCGATCTCCGGGAGTTGATGGTCATCCCTGACAATTATAAGGTGCTGTTTCTGCAGGGCGGCGCCTCCAGCCAGTTTACGGCTATTCCGATGAACCTGTTGCGCGGCAATCAAAGTGCGGACTATGTCTGCACCGGGTCCTGGTCCAAAAAGGCGATCGCCGAGGCCAAGCGCTATTGCGAAGTGAATGTTGCGGCTTCTGCCGAGGAGTCCGGTTTTACCACAACTCCGGATCAACGCAGTTTGGGTCTAAATGCGGACGCCGCCTATGTGCACTACACCCCGAACGAGACCATCCAGGGCGTGGAATTCCCCTATGTACCGGATACGGGTGGTGTTCCCCTGGTGGCCGATATGTCCTCCACCATACTTTCCCGGCCGGTGGATGTGTCCGGGTTTGGAATGATCTACGCCGGTGCTCAGAAGAACATCGGTCCAGCCGGTCTGACGGTGGTAATCATCCGTGACGACCTGCTGGGCGAGGTGGTTCCCAGTACTCCAACCATGTTTAACTATGCCACCATGGCGGATGCAGATTCCATGTACAACACGCCTCCGACCTACGCCTGGTACCTGGCGGGTCTGGTATTCCAGTGGCTTAAGGGGAAAGGGGGTCTGCAGGGGATCGCCGAGATCAATGAACGGAAGGCGAGCAAGCTGTATGCCGCCATCGATACCTCCGATTTTTATAACAATCCGGTAGAGGTCAAAAGCCGTTCCTGGATGAATGTGCCGTTCACCCTGGCGGATCCCGAGTTGGACGCCACCTTCCTGGCGGAGGCCAAGGAGGTTGGCCTGGTCACCCTGAAGGGGCACCGTTCCGTGGGTGGTATGCGGGCCAGCATCTATAACGCCATGCCGGAAGAGGGCGTGGATGCGCTGATCTCCTTCATGGCTGATTTCGAAAAACGCAAAGGTTGACGAGAATTAGCCACTGAGGCACAGAGGGCACAGAGATTTTTACAAGGTCACAATATGTAATTTCTGTGAAAACGTAGTTTATGAAAATAGAGATTACGTTGTATCAGTAACAGTATTCTCTGTGTTCTCTGTGCCTCTGTGGCAAAAAAGTAAATAAAAAGGCAATCAGGAATGTATAAGATTCTGACACTGAACAACATCTCCGTGGCTGGGCTGGATCGTCTGCCGCGCGATGACTACGAGGTGGCTTCGGAGATTACCCATCCGGACGCCATTCTGCTCCGTTCCCATAAGATGCACGACATGGAGATCTCGGACACGGTGAAGGCTATCGGCCGTGCCGGCGCAGGGGTCAATAATATCCCGGTGGATCGTATGACCGAGAGGGGGGTGCCGGTATTCAACGCTCCGGGAGCAAATGCAAACGCCGTCAAGGAGCTGGTACTGGCAGGAATGCTGATGGCTTGCCGCAACCTGGGCCAGGCTTGGAGTTTTGCCCGTGGTTTACAGGGTGATGATGCCGAAATCACCAAGGCGGTGGAGGCGGGCAAGAAGAACTTTGTCGGTTTCGAGTTGCCGGGCCGCACCCTCGGCGTCGTCGGTCTGGGCGCTATCGGCGTATTGGTCGCTAATGCCGCCCGTTCGCTCGGTATGAATGTTATCGCCTATGAGCCGGCCATGACTGTGCAGGCCGCGTGGAAACTTTCCTCGGATGTGCAGCGCGCAATCAGCGTGGATGATCTGCTTTCCAAGGCGGATTTCGTTACCTTTCATGTGCCGTTGGTGGATTCCACCAGGAACATGGTCAATGCCGAGCGCATTAAACTGATGAAGCCGAACGCAATCATCCTGAATTTTTCCCGTAACGGCATCATAAATGACGCGGATGCGGTTCAAGCCCTTGATCAGGGTCAACTCTACGGCTACGTCTGTGATTTTCCCAGCAATCTGTTGAAGGATCACCCACGCTGCATAACGCTGCCGCATCTCGGTGCTTCCACCAGAGAGGCGGAGGAGAATTGCGCCATCATGGTGGCGGAGCAGGTGCGGGAGTATCTGGAGAACGGCAATATCACCAATTCGGTCAACTTTCCCGAAATTAATCTGCCGCGCAACGGCGGGTACCGTATCGCCATCGTCAACTCCAACGTGCCCAATATGGTCGGTCAGATATCCACCGATCTGGCTGAGGCAAACCTCAATATCATTGATCTGCTAAACAAGTCCCGGGACCAGATCGCGGTTACCCTGCTGGACGTGGATCAACCGCCCCCGGTGGAGACCCTGGAGCGCATTGCTGCCATTGACGGTGTATTATCAGTTCGATGCCTGGGGTGTGAAGCGGGCGAATAACGATCGCCAGGAGCGGATTTGCCTATGAACGATGACGATAAGCTGAAGGGGATACGGGATCGGATCGATCATCTGGATCAGCAGATTCAGGAACTTATAAGTCAGCGTGCAGAGGCGGCCGGGGAAGTGGCTGCGATAAAGGTCGCAGCCGACGAGGAAGCGGTGTTCTATCGGCCGGAGAGAGAAGCGGCGGTCCTGGCGGAGATCAAGAAGCGCAACCGCGGGCCCCTGGGTGGGGAAGAGATGGCCCGTCTTTTTCGGGAGATCATGTCCGCCTGTCTGGCCCTGGAACAGACGCTGCAAATCGGCTTTCTAGGTCCGGAAGGGACGTTCACGCAAGCGGCAGCGCTTAAGCAATTCGGACACTCGGTGGATACCGTGGCCCTGGAATCCATACCCGACGTATTTCGGGAGGTGGAGTCGGGAGCCTGCCATTACGGTGTGGTGCCGGTGGAAAACTCCACCGAAGGCGTGATCAGTCATACCCTCGATATGTTTCTCAACTCTCCGTTGCAGATCTGTGGCGAGGTGACGCTGCGTATCCACCATCACTTATTGAGTCTGCAGCAGGATGCAGGCATGGTGCGCAAGGTGTTTTCTCACCAGCAATCTCTGGCGCAGTGCCGCCTGTGGCTGGATCGCAATCTGCACCATGCGGAGCAGATCGCGGTAGGCAGCAATGCGGAAGCGGCCCGTCTTGCCCATACCGAACCCAACTCAGCGGCCATTGCCGGTGAAATGGCGGCGGAACTTTATGAATTGCCCCGTCTGGCGGAGAATATCGAAGACGAGCCGGATAACACCACGCGCTTTCTGGTGATAGGTAGACAGAAAGTCAGCGCCAGCGGCGAGGATAAAACCACCTTGCTGCTTTCTGCACGCAACGTGGCCGGAAGCCTCAGTAAACTGCTGGAACCGTTGGCACGGAACGGCATAAGCATGACACGGATCGAGTCCCGGCCTTCGCGGCGGGGCATGTGGGACTATGTCTTCTTCATCGATATCGAAGGTCACCAGGATGATCCGGCGGTGAATCAGGCTTTGGCGGAGCTGAAAGACGAGGCGCGTTTATTCAAGGTTCTGGGGTCTTATCCCATGGCGGTGTTGTAAAGAGGCTCCCTAAATTAATAGCCGCAGAGGCACAGAGTTCATGGAGGGACAAACGGCTATCGATTGGTGGCTTTGTGGGAAAAGTAGCATTCGATGGTCAGTCGTCTATACGCGGTATTCTGATAAGGTAACTTACGAATACTCCGTGTGCTCTGTGTCTCTGTGGCAAATTATTAACCAATGACGCAATTAACCAACCAGTTTCTAAGTGTTACCGCCCAAGGCATCCCCGGGCTTAATCCGTATGTGCCGGGAAAACCCATTTCCGAACTGGAGCGGGAGTTGGGTATCACCGGTTCCGTCAAGCTGGCATCCAACGAAAATCCTTTAGGATGCAGTGAAATGGCGAAAGCGGCTGTCCGGGGCGAGCTGGATGAGGTGGCGCGTTATCCCGATGGCGGGGGATTCGCTCTGCGCGCCGCCCTGGCGGAGAAGCATGGAGTCGATGCCGCCTGTATCACCCTCGGCAACGGTTCCAATGACGTACTGGATATGATTGCCCGTGTCTTTCTGGAGCCGGGTCGGGAGTCACTTTTCTCCCAGCACGCCTTTGCCGTTTATCCCATCAGTAGCCAGGCGGTCGGCGCCACGTTGAAGGCGGCGCCCGCCAGGGACCATGGGCATGATCTTGGCGCCATGGGCGCGCTCGTCAGCGACCGGACACGGGTGGTCTGGATCGCGAATCCCAACAATCCCACCGGCACCTGGTTGCGCGCAGGGGAACTCCGCGCGTTTATAGAATCGCTGCCGGGAAACGTGATGGTTGTGGTGGATGAGGCCTATGTGGAGTATGTAAACGAACCGGACTACCCTGATGCTTCCGCATGGCTCAGGGATTTTCCGAATCTGATCGTTACCCGCACCTTTTCCAAGGCCTACGGCCTGGCCGCGCTGCGGGTGGGGTATGCGCTTTCCCATCGCGATGTGGCGGATCTGCTCAACCGGGTGCGTCAGCCGTTTAACGTCAACTCCATGGCGTTGGCGGCTGCCGTTGCGGCCCTGGAGGATCAGGCCTTCATCGAACGTGTGGTACGGATAAACCGGGAGGGAATGGACCAGCTCACCACGGGATTTAAAACTTTGGGGTTGTCTTTCATACCTTCGGTGGGGAATTTTGTTGCCGTTGATCTGGGAAGGCCGGGAGCGGAGGTCGATCAGGCCTTGTTGCGCGAAGGTTGTATCACCCGACCGGTAGCCAATTACGGTCTGCCGAACCATCTTCGGATCTCCATCGGTCTGCCGGAGGAGAACCAACGACTGTTGAAGACATTGGGGCGGGTACTGCAGAGATGATGATCAAACGCCTGGCTGTGATCGGTGTCGGCCTTATCGGGGGATCCCTGGCGCGCGCCCTGCGTGACGCCGGCGAGGTCGGTGAGGTTGTCGGGTGCGGAAGGGGCGGACCCAACCTGGAAAAGGCGGTGGAGCTGGGGGTGATCGATCGCTACAGCCACGATATCGCTGAAGCGGTAAAGGGTGCGGATATGATCTTTCTCGCCGTTCCCCTGGGGGCTATGCAGAACACCTTTGCGGCCCTGCGAGGCAATATCGCCGAGGATGCGGTCATAACCGATGGAGGCAGCGCCAAGGGCAGTGTGGTAAGCGATTGTGAAGCGGCCCTCGGTGAGGTGTTGCCCAATTTCGTGCCGGGACATCCCATTGCGGGTACCGAAGACAGCGGTGTAGAGGCGTCTACGGCCGATCTCTACCGCAACCGTCGGGTCATTCTCACCCCGTTGGAGGGGACCTCGTCAGCTGCCGTGGATAGGGCCGAGGCCATGTGGCGTGCCTGCGGGGCGGAAGTAACGCGCATGTCCGTGAAACATCATGACGAGGTTCTGGCCGCCACCTCCCATCTGCCCCATATGCTGGCGTTCAGTCTCGTGGATTCGCTGGCCCGTATGAAGGAGAACGACGAAATATTCCGCTATGCCGCCGGCGGATTCAGGGATTTTACCCGCATCGCCTCCTCCAATCCGGTGATGTGGCGGGATATCTGTATCGCCAACCGGGAAGAGTTGTCGCGGATGATGGAACGTTACAGTGCCGAAATGGCGGAACTGGCGGAGACTATTCGCCGGGGCGACGGCGATCATCTGTTGGAGATCTTCGAACGGGCCAAGGCGGCGCGTGATCGCTACATCGATGGGGTATCTGAAAACAGTTAACAGTTTCCAGTAGGGCGGGCTATGCCCGCCGTTTTCCCTCCAACTTCTAATTATTTCCCCTGAATATACAGCTCATCGCTGAACGAGGGTATCCACTGCGGCCGATAGCAGACCAGAATGGTCGTGGCCCAACCGTTGATAAAGGCTTCAGGAAAAAAGATCAGCGGGAAAAAGGGGAGAATGGTGTCTGCCAGGGTGTTGTATTCCACGGCTCCTCCGCTGATCAGCATCCAAGCAGCAAAATAGCCGGCAACCGTGGCGGCCAAGCCGGAGGCGATGAAACCGTTGCCGAGGACGTAAATGAAAAAATTCTTGGGGAGATAGGCGCGGACCAGGACCACGGAGACCTGGGTCAGGGTTACCGGGATTATCCCCACTACCAGCTCGTTGGCGGCGAAGACCTCCCATCCGATATTACCGTTCAGGGTCACTCCGATGAGGGCCAGAGAGGTACCTATGATTCCGAGGGACCAGCCGAACATGAGGGTAAAGGTGGTTACGCCCAGGAAATGGAACGACAGTTGGTCGAGGGCGGAGCCGCGGATATGCCACAGGATGATTAGTACCACGCAGGAGCCAAGGAACACATGCAGCTGCTCTTTATCAATCAGCCGGCGCCAGGGCGCCATCCACAGGGCGGCGATCAGGGTCCCGGCATAAAGGATATTAAGGAGCCATAAGGCGGTCCCGGAAAAAAGTTCTCCGTGTAGTTCCAAGTGCTAGCCTTTTTCGGATGGCCGTCAGGGTGATAACAGGCCAGTGGTTTAGGGTGTTGATCCTCTGTTTGCGGAAAGTAGGATCGCAATTAAGGTTCGCGAGTTCAAAGATAATTCGCAATGGCATAGCAGATGATTCCGCAGCCGGATTGAGGTTATTTTAGTACACCGGAGCGGTTCGTGTATGACGGCATAACTGTCTGTTTTTCCAGATCTTTAGGTTTACAAGTTGTGATTTAGGCTTTAAGCTTTGGCCCTTTTCCAGGGGTGATGAACACCTGATTTTGCCGGAGCACGATTTGAATTCAACAGACAATCTGGTATTTCGTGTTCGATCCGGTGGAAAACTCTCCGGTATCCTCCGTGTCCCGGGGGATAAATCCATCTCTCATCGTTCTGTCATGCTCGGCTCCCTGGCGGAGGGAACGACCCGGATAAGCGGATTCCTTGAGGGGGAGGACAGCCTTGCCACCCTCAATGCCTTTCGCTGCATGGGGGTAAACATTATCGGACCGGATGCCGGTAACGTGGTGATCGAAGGCGTGGGTATGCATGGCCTGAGACAGCCGAATGCTCCCCTGGATCTGGGGAATTCCGGCACCTCCATGCGGCTGCTTTCCGGTCTATTGGCGGGACAGGCGTTTGATACCACCCTGGTGGGTGACCGCTCTCTCTCCGGGCGACCCATGCGCCGTGTTACGGAGCCACTCGCATTGATGGGTGCCAGGATTGCCGCCACTGAGGAGGGAACGGCGCCGCTGCGGATTGCCGGCGGTACGGCATTGGCAGGCATTGATTATCAAATGCCCATGGCCAGCGCGCAGGTAAAGTCGTCGCTGCTCCTGGCCGGTCTTTATGCCGCGGGTCAGACCTGTGTGACCGAGCCGGCGCCTACCCGTGACCACACCGAGCGCATGTTGCAGGGGTTCGGGTATCCGGTGGAACGGCGGGGTAACCGGATCTGTGTGGAGGGCGGCGGGAAACTGGCCGCCTGCGATCTTGATGTGCCGGCGGATATCTCCTCCGCCGCATTCTTCCTGGTGGGCGCCGCCATCGCCGAGGGTTCGGATCTGACATTACGCCATGTAGGGATCAATCCGACTCGGGATGGTGTGATCTCCATCCTGCGCCTGATGGGAGCGGATATTGAAATCCTCAACGGACGCGAGGTTGGGGGGGAGCCGGTGGCGGATCTCCGTGTGCGCTCAAGCGCGCTGCAGGGTATCCGTATCCCGGAAGAGCTGGTGCCTCTCGCCATCGATGAATTTCCCGTCCTGTTCATTGCCGCCGCCTGTGCTGACGGCGAAACGGTATTGACCGGCGCCGAAGAGCTGCGGGTAAAAGAGAGTGATCGCATCCAGGTTATGGCGGAGGGCATGGCCGCTCTCGGGATGGAAGTGGAACCACGGCCGGATGGGATTGTGATCCGGGGGGGCGGGTTTAACGGCGGAACTGTGGAAAGCCACGGTGATCATCGGATTGCCATGGCATTCGCAATTGCCGCATTGCGTGCCGGCGGCGAGGTCCGGATTAACGATTGCACCAACGTAAACACCTCATTCCCGGGTTTTGTGGAACTGGCCACGGAAGCGGGGCTTTCCATCATGGCCGGATCAGGGGAGTGACCGTGGAGCGGATAATCACCATCGACGGCCCCAGCGGGTCGGGAAAGGGGACCATCGCTGAGAGAGTGGCGAAGCGTCTGGGGTGGCATTGTCTCGACAGCGGCGCCCTCTATCGACTTGTGGGTTTAGCGGCCGAACGTGCGGGTATATCCCTTGATCAGGCGGGTAAACTGGCGGATCTTGCGCGTTCCATGCAAGCGGAATTCAGGGATGGCCGCGTCTATCTGAGGGGTGAGGATGTCAGTATGGCTATCCGTACCGAAGGGGCGGGCAACGCCGCCTCGAAGGTGGCGGCCCTGCCCGAGGTGCGCGAGGCCCTGTTGGCCTGGCAAAGGGCCTACGCCAGGGCACCGGGATTGGTGGCGGACGGGCGGGATATGGGCAGCGTGGTCTTTCCCCGGGCGCAGGTGAAGATATTTCTTACCGCCAGCGCTGAAGAACGGGCTCGACGACGCTATAACCAGTTGAAAGAAAAAGGATTAGATGTTAATTTAGCGCACCTCCTTGCGGAGATCCGCGAACGGGATGACCGGGATCGGAACCGCAGTGTGGCACCGCTGATAGCGCCGGCCGCAGCGCTGGAAGTGGAGTCGACGACACTTACCATCGATGAGGTGTTTGAGCGGGTGATGGAGAAGGTGCGCAGCACCTTTCCGGACCTCGAAAATTAGGTGGGCTCGCCGCGGGTAGGAACCGGTGAGCCTTTTCGTTTAACCACAACCGTCTGCCTGCGGAGCGGGCCGGACGACAGATGCGGCAGCATCAGGAATAGTTAACTCATGACCGAAAGCTTTGCAGAACTTTTTGAACAGAGTGTAGCGAACACTCAACTAAAACCCGGCGCCATCGTGATCGGCACCGTGCTGGAAATAACCGATGACGCGGTAATCGTAAACGCCGGACTGAAATCCGAAGGCGTTATCCCCAAAGCCCAGTTTCTGAACAACGACGGCGAACTCGAGGTGGCCGTCGGTGACCAGGTGGAAGTGGCCCTGGATACCGTGGAAGACGGTTTCGGAGCCACCCGCCTCTCGCGGGACAAGGCCAAGCGCAATCAGGCTTGGCAGTTCCTGGAAAAGGCTTTCGAGGCGGAAGAGATGGTCGTTGGTCGCATCAACGGCAAGGTTAAGGGTGGATTCACCGTGGAATTGGGTGAGATCCGTGCCTTCCTGCCGGGATCGCTGGTCGACGTACGTCCGGTGCGGGACACCTCCTACCTTGAGGGCAAGGACCTTGAATTCAAGGTGATCAAGCTGGATCGCCGCCGCAACAACGTGGTGGTTTCCCGCCGCGCCGTGGTTGAGAGCGAATACAGCGCCGAGCGTGACGAACTGCTCGAGAGTCTGGAAGAAGGCATGGAGGTCAAGGGTATCGTCAAGAACCTCACCGATTACGGTGCTTTTGTGGATCTCGGCGGTATCGACGGTCTGTTGCACATCACCGACATGGCCTGGAAGCGCGTCAAACATCCCTCCGAGGTGGTGGAAATCGGTGACGAGGTAACCGTTAAGGTACTCAAGTTCGATCGTGACAAGCAGCGGGTCTCCCTGGGCCTGAAGCAGATGGGTGACGATCCCTGGGTCAACCTGGCGCGCCGTTATCCGGAAAATACCCGCCTCTTCGGCAAGATCACCAACCTCGCTGATTACGGCTGTTTCGTGGAGATCGAGGAAGGGGTCGAAGGCCTGGTCCACGTCTCCGAGATGGATTGGACCAACAAGAACATCCACCCCTCCAAGCTGGTGCAGCTGGGTGACGAGGTGGAAGTGGTGGTTCTGGATATCGACGAAGAGCGTCGCCGGATCTCACTGGGTATGAAACAGTGCCAGGCGAACCCCTGGGAGGAGTTCGCCACCACCCACAAGAAGGGTGATCACGTTACCGGCAAGATCAAGTCGATTACCGATTTCGGTATTTTTATCGGTCTGGACGGCGGGATCGACGGTCTGGTTCATCTTTCCGACATCTCCTGGGAGGAGTCCGGGGAAGAGGCTGTCCGCAACTTCAAGAAGGGACAGGATCTGGAAACTGTAGTGTTGTCTGTTGATCCGGAGAGGGAGCGTATTTCTCTCGGGGTCAAGCATCTCGACAAAGACCCCTTCTCCAGCTACGTGGGCACCCATTCCAAGGGCAGCATCGTAACGGGTACCGTGAAAGAGGTGGATGCCAAAGGCGCGGTGGTTACCCTGGCGGAGGGTGTCGAGGGTTATCTGCGTGCCTCCGAGCTTTCCCGTGATCGGGTGGAAGATGCCCGTACCCTGTTGAAAGAGGGCGGTGAAGTAGAGGCCAAGTTCATGGGGGTTGACCGCAAGAACCGCACTATCTCACTTTCCATCAAAGCGAAGGATGCGGAAGAGGAACAAGCGGCAATCAAGAGTTATGCTCCTGGAACCCAGACCGGCACTGCAACTCTTGGTGATGTGCTGAAGGATCAGATGGGAGACGGCGAAGAGTAGGACTCGTCTTTGGTAATAATCATGAAAAAACCCGGGGCCGAAAGGTCCCGGGTGTTGCCTGAGGGGAAAAATAAGAATGACAAAATCTGAATTGATTGATGTCATCGCAAAGGAACAGAGTCATCTTGTCTACCGCGATGTGGAGCTTGCGGTTAAATGCATGCTCGAACATATGAGTCAGGCGCTGGCGTCCGGGGAACGGATTGAGATCCGCGGCTTCGGCAGTTTTTCACTCCATTATCGTCCACCACGGCAGGGTCGCAATCCCAAGACAGGCGCATCAGTGGCGCTGGCGGGAAAGTATGTCCCGCATTTTAAGCCGGGTAAGGAATTGCGCGAACGTGTGAACGACGGTTTCCAGCATCAGTCGAAGGAAGAAGACTAACGATAATCTTTAAAGTCCACTCCTGCAGCGACGGAGTGGCGCCGCAATGAGCCAGTTACTGCAAGCGGTCCCCTATCATCGGGACACCACCCGCCTGTTCGAGGCGATCATTGACAGGCCTTGGGCGGTTTTTCTGGACAGCGGTCGACCGGGTTCCACCGGCGGACGCTTTGATATCCTGGCAGCCCAACCTATGACCACCCTGGTTGCCCGGGGTGCATCCACCCTTATCACTACTAGAGAGATTTCCAGAGAGTCTTCGGAAGATCCCTTCTGCTTGGTACGTGACGCCCTGGGTCCGCCAACCGACCCGGATCCGAAACTACCCTTTACCGGCGGCGCTCTCGGTTACTTCGGTTATGATCTGGCCTGGCGATTGGAGCGCCTGCCGGTAATTACGGCTGATGATGTGGGAATGCCCGATATGGCTGTCGGCATCTACGACTGGGCATTAGTAGTCGATCACCAGGAGCAACAGAGCTGGTTGGTGGGGCAGGGCAGGGATCCGGCCACCCATAGCCGGTGGTCTGAGTTGATAAGCATCTTTTCCTCTCCCGGGGAGCCACGGACGCAGTCATGTTTCAGGCTTCGGGAAACCGTCTCTTCCAACCTTACCAAGGAACAGTATGGCGATGCATTTCGCCGGATTAAGGGCTATATTCACGACGGCGACTGTTATCAGGTGAATTTTGCGCAGCGTTTTTCCGCGCCTGTATCCGGTGATCCCTGGACCGCATATAAGACCCTCCGCAGCGAAAATCCCGTTCCCTACGGTGCCTTTCTCCGCCTCGCCGAAGGGGAGGTTCTGAGCTGCTCTCCCGAGCGATTTTTGCGGGTGAAAGGGCAGGTGGTAGAGACCAGACCGATCAAAGGGACCCGGCCCCGGGGAAAGGGGAAGGACGAGGATCGGCGGTTGCTGGAAGAGCTGAAACTGAGCGCCAAGGACCGGGCGGAGAACCTGATGATCGTCGACCTGCTTCGCAACGACCTGGGAAAGAGCTGCGAAACCGGCAGTATCGAGGTGCCGCGACTGTTCGAGGTGGAGAGCTTCGCTACGGTGCACCATCTGGTCAGCACGGTTACCGGCAGGCTGGCGGAGGGCAAGGATGCGGTCTCGTTGCTGCGGGGCTGTTTCCCGGGAGGCTCCATAACAGGCACCCCGAAACTGCGTGCCATGGAGATCATTGAAGAGCTGGAGCCGAGTCGCCGCGGCGTCTATTGCGGCGCCATCGGGTATCTGGGATTCGACGGCGCCATGGATACCAATATAGCGATCCGTACCCTGGTGCACCGCAACGACACCCTGTACTTCTCCGCCGGCGGCGGTATCGTTGCCGATTCGGAGATGGAGTCGGAATACCAGGAGACCTTTGATAAGGCCGCCGCAATGTTGAACATGTTGCAGCGATCAACCGTATCCGATTGATACCATGGCAAATATGTATAGCAAGCGGATTCAGGACTGTATCGACGCCATTTGCGCCAAGGGCTGTCAGGCGGTAAGGGACGATGTGCTTCAGCTGGAGCGCGGTCAGCGGCC
Organism: Sedimenticolaceae bacterium; assembly: GCA_050291465.1. GTDB lineage: Bacteria > Pseudomonadota > Gammaproteobacteria > Chromatiales > Chromatiaceae > CBFDBF01. Next base: position 17,949 of record JBNKJV010000002.1, read on the forward strand.
GCCGGAAGCGGCTGAACTGGACGGGGAGGAGTTACAGACGGTGATCAGAGAGCTGAAATCCATCATGGCCGTATATGGCGCTACCTGCCGTCCGCGTAAACCACAGACCAAAGGGTAGACGATCTACTCGGCTGGTTCCCACTTTCTAACTTCTAACTTCATGACATTACTGTCAGAACACGGGATACCGGCTGTCAGTAAATTTTACACCCCCTCTGATTGACGTTGAACAACGTTTATTAACTAACTGATAAATAAGAAAATAATATGCAATAGACAGCTATGGCACAGGACTTGCTTTTGTGATGTGCATCACACTTTCTATTTTCAACTGAAATTTGGAGTAGTTGAAATGCAGTATAAAAAAGTCCTGTCAGGCGTCGTGCTGGTTTCAGCGTTCGTGGCTACCGGCGCCGTTGCCGGCCCGGTATTCGACAATCCCGGTTACTCTGCGGATATCACATTCCAGGAGGCCGGTTCCCTTGTCCAGACGAGCATGACCATCGCCTACGATGGTGGGAACTACTGGAGTACTACCGGGGGAGGTTCCAGTGGAACGCGTCTGGCCCGGTACGACGCAGCCGGTAACGTTGTCGGCACCTATGCCCCCGGTCTCGATTTTAGATCGATCTTCACCGACGGAAGCGGCAACGTTTTTGCGCGGAGATATGCCAACGCCACAATCTACCAACAGACGGCACCCGGCGTATTCTCCGACTATCTGACCCTCACCGGGGGATCCCTGGACAATCAGTCCTCGGTGGTCATGAATGAAGACGGCCAATATGTGGCGATGAAGAGCGGGAACGTTACCGTTTGGGATGCCACCGGCGCTTTTGATTATACCTTCACCCTCAACGGGTTCAGCGGTAGCTATCCCTACGACCGGGGTATTGCGGTCGCGGAGGATTACCTGTTTACGTACTACAATCAGACCCTGTCGGCCTGGGATTATGCCGGCAACCTGCTGGACCAGACCACCCTCGCCGGTGCCGGTACCAGTTTTGATTCCTATTTCAGTCTATCCTACGCCAATGATCATATCTTCGTGGTGGATTACGCCCGCGGCCTGTGGCGTGGCTACGATATAGGCCTGAGTACCCAGCGGATACCTGAGCCCGGGACCCTGGCGCTCCTGGGATTGGGCCTGGCGGCCATCGGTTTTGCCAGAAAATGGAAACGGGCCGGATAGAAAACCGAGAAGGTGTTTCAACTCACAAACCCCGCCCATCAAGGCGGGGTTTTTGTTTACGGCTGCCGGGGCGGGGGAGAATCCGGCACAGTTGAAGTTCCCGCAAAACTGATCAAACCAGATTACTCATCTCCCGTACTATATGGACGGCGCACTCGTTCGGACAGGCCTGAAGGATGAAATGGGGACCGGCCACATCAATAATCCTGGTACTGGGAAAGGCTCGTTTGAACTCAGAAGTTTTATCCTCCACCAGATGATCCCGTCCCGGGCGGATATATACCGTAGGCCGGTCTGAAACAGGGCCGTCATATCTAAGACCGGATATCTGTTTCAGGCGATCCTTCAGAACCCGGCCTGGAACTGAATCGAGGGCCTTCCTGAACAGCGCGATCAGTTCAGGACCGGCCCCCCATCCCAGGAGAAAGGCCCTGATGGCGTAGGAGGAAAGGGGGAGTCCGGCAAGCAGCTTAATGGGAAGGTGGGAGAAGAGCTCCGGCAGCACCACGCCCGGACGGGAAAGAAACGATGCCACGAAAATGATTCCCCGCAGGTTGGGATCGCCACTGTGCAGGATATTCGCAGCCAAGGGTCCTGAGAAGGATTCCGCAAGCAGTACATAACTACGGTCCGGTAATCGGTCCGAAACATATTCAGCAAGAGAATCCGCGTCCTGCCCGCCCTCGCACGGCAGCGGGATTACCTCGTATTCCAGGGCGCTCAGATAAGACAGAAGCGGCGCAAACAGATAGCCGGTCCCATCCATGCCTGGTAACAGTATGAGCTTGGTGCCTTCCGCCATCTGAATACAGTGAAAGCCGGTGCCGGTTTGGACCGGGTATGCCGCTCCCGGCATGTCCCCTGGTCTTATTCGAGCGCTATGCGGATCTGTTCCGCACGTGTTTTGGCCAGACGCCGAAATTCGGGAGTGAATCCAACCAGAGCCTGCATCATACGGCCGGCGGTATCGTCTTTATTCTCCTGCAGAAGTTTGCTGGATAGCATCAGATCCAATGCGGTTTGCCCTTTTTCGTCCACCAGGTTCCGGTCCGCGCCCTGTTCCAGCAACAGCCGGACGGAGGAGACGTTAAAAGTAGTCGTAGCACGCATCAGCGCGGTACGGCCGCGTTTATCCTGCGCATTGACGTCGGCACCATGATTCAGCAGCAAACGTACAACATCAGCGACCTGGGTATCCTGGAGTTCAAACAGGCTCTCCGGGGGTGTTTCCAGTTCCACTATCTTGCCCAGGCCCGCCGCATCAATGGCCTGCATCAGACAGGTTTTCCCCGATTCATCAGCCGTACTCGCCGAGGCACCGTATAAAAACATCGTCTCCAACGCCTGGATGTCCAACGACTCCGCCGCCACGGGCATGGCATAGTTAAACTCCTCGGGCTTGGGTTCAAAGCCGGCCGCACGCAGCTGCTCCATGACGCTCTTCGCGCCTGAGCGCCGAACCTCGTCGTCCCTATCGTCCAGAAGACCGATCAGCGCCATCTCAAACAGTCGTAGATCCTCATTCGATCCGGAGTGCAAAGGCAGGACGCGCTGGAGCATTTCGGGATTGGATGAGCCGGCGGCGTAGGACAGCAAATACCCGGTATTCCGGGGCTTGGCGCCGGAGGCCCGCAGCAGGTCGAACATCTCAATATTTCCATCCTCTGCCGCCTGTTCCAGTGGTGTGTCCCAGTCCTCGAGCCCGTCAGGGTCAGCGCCCGCCTGCAGCAATGTCTTGACCGTACTCATGGAACCGGCCTCCACGGCGGCGGCCAGGGGTGGTTGAAAATCGCCGTTACTGTTTACCTCCGAACCAGCTTTAATCAACAGGGCGATCATATCCGGGTTGATCTCTTCGCTATCGACAATGGCGATAAGAAGCGGCGGATAATCAGGTTCTCCGTCCTGGTCCAGATCACGGGCGCTCACATCGGCGCCGTGATCGATGAGAAGGGTCGCGAGCTCCATATCGTTCTCCCAGATCGCCAGATATAGCGGCGATGCTCCTTCGTAGGTCGCGTCAGGATTGCCCCCATCGGCCACGGCCTGGCGTAAACGCTCAAGGGCCGGCTGGATATCCGATTCGTCGGATTCGCCGAAGTAGATATCCACGGCGCGATGCAACGCCGATTGCACCTCGGCATCAGGGTCACCGGAACAGCCGACAGACACAAATGAAATAAACAGTAAGAGGAAAGCGAGTTTGAGGGGGAAAGAGGTAGACATGGGGGCTCCTGTATTTTTGTTTTTCAATATCGGGGTCAGATTACTATTACTGCTAAGAATAGCGAAAACCGTGTTCCGACCCCGTTTCCTCAGGAAACATTATGCTCAGGTCCGGACTTCGCCGGTAATACATCCGCAAATACGAAATTGTCCCGGTCTACCGTTTCTCCGATCGATACCTGTATCGGGGATGTAAACATCGGGCCGTCGTAAACAAAGCTGTGAAACTCTCCGTTTTCCCCGCAGGGATCCACAGATTTCGGCAGGGAATCCAGGAACTGTTCATTGTACTCCCGGCCGATACAGTGTCGTGGCGTTTGCTTGGGATCTATGCATGTTATCAGCGTCCGCAAACCGTAATGTATCATTTCTCTGGAAAGGGTATCCGTAGGCAGGCCCCAGAGCGGAAATATCGGTTCGATGCCGCTGTCCTTGAGTTTTTCCACACGATAGTTGCGAATGTCATCGAGGAACAGATCACCGAAGGCGAAATAGTCGATATCTCTGTTTTTCGCTTTTTCCACGAATTCGCCCATTATGTTTTCGTATGCTTCATTGCTGCAGGGGTAGGGGAGTTCGATCAATTCCATGGGGAGGCCGATACTCTCCGCCTGCTGCAGCAACAGTTCGACCCTGACGCCATGCATGGCTACCCGATCGAATTGGGAATTGACTGTACAGAACAGGCCGACGACCTCTATTTCAGGGTTTTGCTGTAATTTGTGAAGTGCCCATGCACTGTCCTTGCCGCTGCTCCAGGACATCAGGGTTCTCTTTCTAGTCATTTGTTCAATTTTCGATATTATTTCGGATGCCGGTCCTAATGTACTGCTGCCGTTACCAGCCTGTATCCGATATCCAGCTCTCCTCTGGAAAGCAGCTTGCCATGGGTGCGATGCCAGGCCCCGGACATCAGGTCGTCCTGCAGTTGTTCCAGCCTATCGGTAACCGAGGATAACCGGGAGAACGTGGACATGCCTGAGCGAATCCTATCATTAAAGTAGGCATCCGGCCGACGCCAATACGCCCCAAGAAAGCCGTCAATGCAATCGGCGGGTATCGGTACGTTAGTGACGGCTATTTTGCCGAGATGCTCGCGAAGCTCTTCCATGGTGGGAAAGATGCGTCGATCGAATTCCAACAGCTCTGGAAAGTAGTCCTGAGTGAGCCAAAATCCGGGGGAGGCGGGATCCCAGGTGAGGATTACGATTCTTCGTCTTGAACTTCGAGCACACTCATCAAGGCCCTGTCTGATGTCGGACCAATGATGAATAGTGAGGACGGCAAGCGTCGCATCGAAGGAGGCGTCTTTGAAGGGCAGAGATTCAGCGCGTCCCTGAATCACATTCGATCTGTTCGCACGTTGCCGGATCATCTGAAAAGACGGTTCAACGGCGACGGTCGGTACATCGGTTGGCTCATAGGAACCGGTTCCTGCGCCGACATTGAGGATGGATCGGGTATCTCCCAATGCCTCTCGGATGAAGTGAAATATCCGCTGATCTGGACGGCGTTGGGAAGAGTAGCCGTCTCCGATTTTGTCATAGTGTTCAGAAGTATTCTTCATGCTATTGCCTGATAATCTGGCTTTGCCGGAATATCGCGGTCAGAACACAACTACTCCAAATATTAGCGAAAATTGCGTTCCGAACCCGCATTTGAGGAAGTTTTTCCTTCAGGTAAAGGCACAATGCTTTACCCTACATCCCGTCATTAACAATTTCTTCCTTCTCTCCATCGAAGATAGGAAATTTTGTTGTTTTTATTTCAATACATGAATTAGGGATCATTTAATTACGACCAACGACCAAGCTCAGCCGAGGAGGCGCGACAGAGCCGACGTCGGCTGTGGCGCCGTGTTAGGCGCTGCTTACTGCCAAGAAGTGTTTTCACCAACTGTATACCAAGGATGCTCATAATTCGCATAAATTTCAAATATGGGGGGAGATGTATATCTCTTTCCATCTTCAGTAATACCTTGAGCCTTGACCATAATAAACTTCGACATGTATGGTTCTTCACCAGTGTAGGCTCCCCCTTTATACATCCCAAACGGGATATCTATTGTATTATCTCCCTCTACCAGGTCGAACCCACCTCTTGTTCCTATTATATTGTCGTGTGACCCCTTGTTTGCCTTTACAACAACCTTGTTTGTAGCCTCTTCACCTTTTTTATAGTGATAGTGCACTCTTACCATCGCAAAATCGCTACGCTTTTCCAGTACTTTAACACTACAAATTCTATTTATTTCTACAGTATCAGGACAGCTTTCTTTATAAATAAGATCTGTTTCATACCAACTAGAAAGAAGCTTGTTTATTTCAAAACTATACGCCTTGATTAGAAGGAGTGAATTTAATGCAAGCGATGCGAAAAGCGCAACCGAAACTATTTTTAGTTTGTTCATTTAAGCCCCCAAGTAAGAAAAACTATTTGCGCCTAACGCCCGACCTCAAAGGAATGCGAACGCAGTGAGCGATTCCTTTGGAGGCGCTTGTTAAATGCTAGTTCCGCTGTAGTAACAGCACCTCATCTTCTGCTTTGGTGAATTTTACCGGCCTAAGATTTGGAAGCCTCCTATCATCAGGTAGATATATATGTTTGTACGTTCTTCCTGCATAATCCCATACCCCCATATGGCATGGATCAAACCATCCAGGTGGGAAATTATTGACATATTTTACTTCTTTTGTATCCGTAACTTTACACCCAAGATATGTACTAACTGCTATATAAACATAATATTCAGATGCATTTTTACTTGTAATTGCTGGACCCCACACCTTCTCGTTTATTTCTTCCAACTCTTTAATTGATTTCTCACTTGTCCGATATATAACAACCGGTTTGTTCATTAACTCCACCATCATATATGTACCCGGACTAAGATGTGAAACATCCACCTCTTTGGGAGGCAAACCAACAGCCTTTATAGTTGGATTCATGCTTTTAATAAAAGGTACGGCCGCAAATCCCACCCCAATGACAAACAGTATAAAAACGCCATATTTTAAGAGTCTTCTATATGTCATAAGAGCATCCAACGCCGCAATTCACCGGAGGTAAAAGGCATGGCGAGGAACGAGCGATGCTTTTTGTCGTCCGCGTGGAATCGCCTTGTTATGTGTCATTGTCTATATCGCGCTGTTTTCGAAAAGACCCATAAAAAGCAATGCCAAGACCAATCGCCAATACTACCCATCCTGCCCAAGAATATGTGAAGCCTAATTGACTATTAAGAACACCAGTAACAAGGGCGCCAATTACTAGAAAATATCCGACTATTTCAAATGCATTAAGCTTCTGATTACCGATTTGATATAGATTTCCATCATCTCGGTTAATCCACGCCCTAAATTTTCCCATGTTCCTCATTATTGAATTAACGTTTACGGTAAGGGGCCGAGGCGAAGCCGCGGTCCCGCGCAGGGCCGTAGGCCCGGAGCAAACTTGACCGAATTGTTAGCACAGGCACACTAACCATTACTGGCACCAATTATTTGCAGAACAAAGCCAACTATGACAAATATAGAACCAACAAATCTAAGCGGAAGAACATAGCCTTTATGTTCGTCTCCCACATATTGGCTTACTCCAAATTGAAAGCCCCCAAAAATAAAAATTATGACAAAACCTACAATATCCAGAATTAATCCGATTTGGGAGTGATTTAACCCACAGATGATATCCATATTCGGTCCTTTATATTGTGCTAACGCCTTGCTCATTCGCGTTTTGGTTGAAGTGGAGTTTTGGGGTAAAGTGGCGCAGCCACCCCAAAACGGAGCGTAGACCAAAACGTCAAATGGAGCAATTTGTTAGGCATTCTTCAATTTCCGGGTCAGGTAATATGAAAACTCATTGTTCCAGCCAGCAACAGCAATAGGAGCATAATTTTCGAGTGCAGCAACCATGTCACATGCACCCTCAAAGTTTAATTGATCCGCTTGACCAACAGATAACCCATAGTAGTTGCAGAAGGCTATTGCGTCGAAGTATTCGGGTACTTCGTTGAAGAAGTACCATTCATCGTAACCGTCCGTATAGAGAAACGTACTTATGTTTCTTTCTGTAATTCTTGGTGAGACAGCTCGGTTGTTAATAGACTTCCATCCATTTTCAATATCTTTTTCATCGAGCTTAAACTTTTTACTGCCAAGTACTCCGGAGTCAAATGATGTATTTACCGCATAAGTATTGGCAATGATACTTGTTATCTCCTTCAATACATCCTCCAGAGAAAGATCATCATCTTCGACCCAAAGATAGTTTCCTAAGACACCAGTTCTTCGCATACCGATTGCCTAACGGCTGGGGTTAGGGGCGGCAAAAAGAGAAGCGAGGAACGAGCGTAGCTTTTTGACGTCCACTAGACCCCCTTGTTAGGCATTTTCTTCAGAATTATATGATTCGCGTTTAATTTGTATTGCCTGCATTAACGATAACTGCGAGGCAGCAAATTGATTGCCAGATTGTGCAGACCTGCCTACGTAAAGAATAGGGCTTAGCTTTGTTACAATAGCGCCGATAACGAAGAAATAAGCTATGCAAAGCCCTCCCAAAATATAGTATTCATTCCAGATCGCCAATCCAGCCCAAACAATACCAGCTAAACGAAAATCATTAAGCATACATGACAGAGCCTCTGCGGCATCGGGAAACCAAAAATACAAGTGGAATCTTTTATAGGTTTCGAGTTCATCGGGGCTCAAAAAGGAGCAGAACTCTACACTTTCAGAGGGAGATGTCAGATAATTCCCGACAGCAATTATTAGCCAAAGGCCATATGAAATAGCTAAGAATGTTATTAGTGATACTTCAAGTGAAATAAACCCTGCCAACGCGGCTATTACAATGAATATGGCTGCCAGAATGTTCCCCAAAATAGTGCCCATATGATTTCCTTTTAATGCCTAACGGCTAAGCTGTGGGGCGCAAGCCGCAACGCGGCGCAGCGTCCCACACGAGCGCATTGTTGGGCCTACAAAGCCAAACTATTCCTTGCATTTGATCAGCATACTGCGATTCATAACAGAGCCGCCGTATAGCCCGTATTGAGTGCCGGCTACAACAACGCCTTGATCAGAACCACCGGCGATTACGACATAGCCTTTCGCACCACAAATATCTCCTGCTTTTTCGTAACACATTCCCCAATTTAGCGCAGCTCCTGAGCAGTTAATGCTATACCCCTTTCCTCCGTCTGGAAGGAAGGTGTCTCTTGATGTCGCACACCCGGCAACAATCGCGCATAAAGCAACTACATAAACCATTCTCATATCTTCCTCCATTTATATATAGGCCCAACGCTGTGGTAAGCGGCGGCTGGTACGGAGCGGCGTTTGCGCAAAAATGGCGAAGCGATGCGCAAAAGGCCGCGCAGTACCAGGCGTCCGAGTGAGCGAAGCGAACGCCTTGACCACCTTGTTATGGCTGACTACAATACCAATTATTGGTACTTTTTGAGATCTTTCCCCATGAGCAAAAACACCAGTATTACCCTTGGCGAGCACTTCGATTCCTTTATTACCGAACAACTTGAAAATGGCCGTTATGCCTCGACTAGTGAAGTTGTTCGGGCGGGGCTCCGTTTGCTGGAAGAGGAAGAAACCAAGCTTTCCACGCTTCGAAAGCTGCTTGAAGAAGGTGAAGCAAGCGAGTTTGTTGAATACTCGCTTAGCGGCCTGATCGAAGAGCTGGATAGCGAAACCCATTAATGCCTCGTTTCAGGATAAAAGCCGCTGCTCGGGCGGATTTGAAAGGGATTGCCAAATACACCGAGCAGACGTGGAACCGTGAACAGCGTAATAGCTACCTGACAGAAATTGACCAAGTGTTCCATCGCTTGGCTGAGAACACAGAACTTGGCAAAGCCTGTGACCAAATTCGTTCGGACTATCGAGTTTTTCCGGTAGGTAGCCATTTGGTTTTTTACAAAATAGGCGCTGGAAATGTCGTTGAAATAATCCGCGTACTCCACAAACGCATGGATGTTTCCTCCCGTTTTTTCAAGCCATAACAGTTGATTATGTGGATGGCACAAATAATGTGTTATACCGCCGGCACAAATATTTTGTTATGCCGCGTGGGTAATAATTCTCATTAAAGGTTAGGTGAGAACAGGCCATAAGAAAAAACATCCCGTCAATTATTATTACTTCCTCATAAAGTACAGAGTTTATCAGAACAGCCGTATATTGTAGGAAGCCACTGATCGTTCCATCAGGAATTTCTTAATAACGAGTGGAGGCTATATCCGACGGGCAGGGAAGGCGGGGATACGCTGTCGCTGAAGCGAGGGGACGGAGGAGAGGGCCGGAGAGAGAGATGCTATTGCCGCTCAGTGATAACTTCTCATCTGACCTACAAGGATCCCCTGGATCTGCACCTGGTCGGGGTGGTAGCGCATGGGTTTCATGCTGCTGTTGGCGGGATGGAGGATAACCTTGCCCGGGCGCTGTTCGATCCGTTTCAGGGTTGCCTCGGATCCCTCCACCAGGGCCACGACGATCTCACCGTTGCGGGCCCGGCTGCGCTGTTCCACCACGATATAGTCCCCGTCCAGTATGCCTTCCTCGATCATGGAGTCGCCCCGCACCTGCAGAACGTAACAGGGTTTACCGGTGCGCAGGGCGTCGGGAACCTGGAGGTACTCCTGCTGCTCTATGGCCTCGATGGGAGAACCGGCGGCGATGTAGCCCAACATGGGCAGTTCGTTCTCATCCATGACGGCCGCCTGGGTCAGACGAATCCCCCGGCGCTGGTTGTTCATGGGTTCCACCAGGCCCGCCTCAATCAGGGCATGTATCTGTTTGTGCAGCGACCCCTTGGAGCTCAAACCGAGTTCGTAGCAGAGTTCGTCCAGGGTGGGGGGATGTTCGAACTCATCCAGATGGTCCTTGAGATAGTCGTATATCTCCTGCTGGCGACGGGTGAGAGTCGGTGTCATGGCGGTCTTCCTGTTCTCTTTCGGTTCTATTTTCCCTACTATAGAACAAAACGGGAACGATTGCAGCCGGAAGAGGGAAAAATCCGCGCCTCAGTCGAAGATCTCCACGCGGTTTCTGCCGCAGCGTTTGGCATGATACAGGGCCTTGTCGGCGTCGTTCAGCAGAGTGCTGATGGCGAAGGAGGGGTCCGGGTAGTGGGTGACCACGCCCAGGCTGAGGGTGACGACCCCCTTCTCGTCGTTGCCCGCATGGGGGATCTGCAGTTCCTCCACGGTCAGGCGGAGGTACTCCGCCACGTGTTTTGTGCCCTCGGCGTCGGTGTTGGGAAGGATGATGCAGAACTCTTCTCCACCGTAGCGGCCGGCGATGTCGCTCGGGCGCCTGACTTTGGTCTTCAGAATGTCGGCGATTCTTTTCAGGCAGTTGTCCCCGGCCAGATGACCGTAATAGTCGTTGTAGGCCTTGAAGTGGTCGAGGTCGATCATGATCAGCGATATGGGTTGATTTTCCCGGATACAGCGGGCGGTTTCATGTTCGAGATAACTGTCCAGACTTCTGCGGTTGGCGATGCCGGTGAGACCGTCCACATCGGCCAGTTTCTGAAGTTCGGCGTTGGCCTCTTCCAGTTCGCTCGAGACCTCTATCAGCCGTTCGCGCATGGCGGCGATGCGTTCCATGGCCCCCATCTTCGCCGCCAGGATGACCTCATTGATGGGTTTGACCAGATAATCGTCGCCGCCGGCCTCGATCCCGGTGGCGATATCCTGCGGACTGTCACGGCCGCTGAGGAAAATAATCGGGACCCATCCATCCTTGAGTCCCCGGATACGGCGGGCCGCCTCGTACCCGTCCATTAGGGGCATGACGATATCCAGCAGCACCAGGTCCACCGAATTGTTCTGGTAACAGTCCACCGCCTCCTGGCCGTTGGTACAGCTCACCAGCTCATGCCCCATCTTCTTCAGATAGGTAGAGATGATCTTCAGTTCGGCGGGTGTGTCATCTACCAACAGTATCTTCATGATGCCTTATTGTAATGCGTCCGTCGTTGCATTCCAGTGGGAACAGACTCTAGGATTCGTTAACCCAGGAGTAGACCGCTTCCACACGGTTCCCTGGCGAGTGATAGGTCAGTGAGTCGCAGAGTTCCGATAGCAGCCGGATTCCGCGCCCGGAAGGGATGGGTTTGGAGGGGTCCTCCGCCTGGTATCCCGTATAGTCGAAGCCGTTGCCGCTATCCTCCAGTTGAATGAGTACTTCGCCCCCGTTACTCCTTGGACGGGTTTGTATCAGGATCTGAATATAGCCGCTTTCGAGATCCAGCAAACGTCGTTCCCGTTCCGCGAAGTAATGAGAGAAACCGTCGGGAGAAGACTTGAGAGAGGAGTCCAGCTGCAGGACACCGTGATCCAGTGCGTTGACGTAGAGTTCCGTAAGGATGGTGAAAAGCAGGCGACGATGGCCGTTGATCCCCTCCAGTTCCTGAATATGGTTGATGATAAGGGGTACCGGGTCGGAGTCCCGCAGCCGACCGCCGCGCAGTGTCAGGGTGAATTCCAGGATGTCGCTGGTGGGAATCCTAAAACCCTTTTCGCTGCCCGATTCCTCCAGGAATATCTCTTCACGGAAATCCGGAAACAGTTCCGGGACGCAGGGTATCTCCACCAGACTGATATCGTCCGCCTGCCGGGCGTCTTTGCAGAACTCCTTGAGATCCCGTGATACGCTGGACAACGCCGACTCCTCCGCTGCATGCATTACCAGGGCCCGTTCGAAACGGGTCTGGCCGTAACGTTCGTCACTGCGATTGACCGCCTCGGTTATACCGTCGCTCACCAGCATGATCCGATCATGGGGGTCTATTTTTACGTGCTCCAGAATTTCCTGAAACTTGATGTCCCCGGTGATACCGAGAGGCAGACCGCGGGAGGTGCTGTGGTGTTTAATAACGCCGCTTTGTTTAAGAAACAGGATATCCGGCATACCGCAGTTGCAGACGGTGACATGGTTCAGGTTGTTGCTGATGGAAACGAACTGAGCCGCGAAAAACATCCCGGTGGGCATGAGGGACATCAGCTTCTGATTGATACCCGAGAGTATTTGCGGGGGACCGAATCCCTTATGGGTCATCGCCCGGAACACCTCGGAGGTGGGCATGGCACCGAGGGCGGCCGCCAGCCCGTGGCCGGTGAAATCACCCAGCAGGATATTCAGGTCGCGGGAGGGAGAGTAGGCCGTGAGCAGGACGTCGCCGCTGAACAGCTCCGCGGGCCGCAACAGGGTGTCCATCATATCCAGGGCCACGTTACCGGCCACCACGGCTCCCTTGAACACCTTCTCCGCCACCAACTCATCCTGATGCATGCGGTTGTACAGTGAAGCCACCTGCTGGTGCAGTTCGCTGATCCGCTTCATGGCGCGAATCTTGGAGATAAGAAGGCCGTGGCTGTAGGGTTTGACCATAACGTCGTCACCACCCACCTCCAGGCATTTAATGAGATCACTCTCTTCTGTCAGGGAGGTTAGAAAGATAACGGGTACAAACCGGTTAAGGGTGAGTTCCCGGATACGTTGCACGGCGTCGTAACCGTCCATCTCCGGCATCCGCGTATCCATGAATACGATATCCGGCTGCTCAGTGGAAAAGAGTTCAACCGCCCGGTGTCCGTTCTCTGCTTCGATCACCTGGTATCCCACTTCGGAAAGCAGCGATCTCAGGTTCGATCGGTTCGCGGGTTCATCGTCCGCCACCAGCGCCCTGCCCAGGGGCGTAACATGGGTATCGGCATTCGATGCGGGGTTCGAAGAACGGGCCAAACTCTACTCCTTGACTATATAACTTATTGTTTTAAGGGGATTTGCGGTTCTTGCCGTGGATGGCTTTTACATCCACTCCCATTACCTCGGATAGCGGCAGGTAAGCGGGGAATCTTTAAATGGATAGGGGGGCGGGAACCATCCTTGACCGCGGGGGTGGGAGCCTGTAGAGTCTCGCCAGCTTCAGGTACCCACGCAGTGTGTGGGTGAAACGGGAAGCCGGTGCGCCGTAACAGGCAAAGCCGGCACTGCCCCCGCAACGGTAGGCAAGGTAAGCGATCAGCACAAAGCCACTGTGCGTATGCATGGGAAGGCGCTGAAACGCGGGAATCATCCCCCTTGTGAGTCCGGAGACCGGCCTTTGGCGATCATTCGTAGGTGTCGCGGAGGGCGTCGCCGGTGAGTATCACCGGATCTCGTTGTTTGGATGGTCTTGATTCGGCCTTCCTTTCTCTCTTCCGCAATCCCTGCTTTTTTCTTCCAGCGTGACGCGGGTGGGCGTCGAAGAGAGAGCGCGTGAAACTAAAACAAAAACTATATCTAATGCTGCCGATTCTCGGCGGTCATTCCTTGTTGGTCTCGGCCCAGGAACCGGCCCAGGGGTCGGAAATCGTGGTGGTGGCGTCCCGTATCGAACAACCCCTGGAACAGGTGGGTTCTTCGGTGGTGGTGCTCTACCCCGACGAACTCATGGAGCGGGGGTTTGTCTACCTGTCCGATGCATTACGCGAGGTTCCTTCGTTGAACCTTTCCAGCTACGGTCCGCGCGGCAGTCAGGTCCAGATCAGGGTGCGCGGCAGCGAGGCCAATCATGTGCTGGTTCTGATGGACGGGGTGCGGGTCGCGCGCGCCGACAGCGGGGAGTTTGACTTTGCCAACCTGGGACTGGCGGGTCTGGAAAAGATCGAGATTCTGCTAGGGCCCCAGAGCACCCTCTACGGCAGCGACGCCGCAGCGGGGGTGATCAGCATCACCACCCGTAAAGGGGAAGAGGGCTTTCAGGGCCGGTTGCAGGGCGGCTACGGCTCTCACGAAACCCGTACCGGTTCGCTGCAACTTCAGGGTGCCGGCCGGGGTCTGCACTATGCCGTGACCGCGGAATATGCGGATACCGAAGGTGTCTCGGCAGGGAAGGAAAAGAACGCGGGCAATCCGTTGGAGGCGGACGGATCCACGGCAAGATCGGTCAGCGCCAAATTCGGTTATGACCATGAGGCGTTTCAGACCTGGATCGCCCTCAATCGCGGCGACTCCCGTTATGAGTTCGACGACGACAGCTACACCACCGGTCGCGCAACCGACAACCCCTACAACCGTCAGTGGACCGATCTGCGGTCCGCCACCTGGGTGCTGGCGCTGCCGCTGTTGGATGATCGCTGGCACAACCAGTTGCAGATCTCTCGGGTAGAGAATGATTACCGTACTTATGCCAACGACCTGGCCAATGCACCGTTTGTGGGGCAGTCGGACTACGAGGCCGATACCGACCGTAGATCGGTGGAGTATCAGGGCAGTTTTCGGATCACCGGCAATCACGTCCTGCAGTTCGGCGCCGAGCGCATCGACGAGAGGCTCAGCACCGAGTATCGCTCGGCCCTGTACGGAGATTCCTATTTCAATGGCGAAGTGACGGTAAAGGGCTGGTATGGCCAGTGGCTCGCCACCTTCGGTCCGCTGGATCTCACTGTGGGCGGTCGGGTGGACGACCATGAGGCGTTCGGACGCCAGGACACCTATCGTGTCACCGCCAACCTGCGATTCGCCGAACACTGGCGGTTGCGGGGAGCCTGGGGCACCGGCTTCAAGGCCCCCAGCCTGCTGGACCTCTACTCCACGCTGGGCGGCAATCCCGATCTGGATCCGGAAGAGACCGAAAGCGCGGAGCTGGGTATTGAATACGCGGTCAGCGGGTGGGGTGCGCAGCTGACCCTGTTCGACAATCACACCGATAATCTCATCCGTTGGGTGCCCAATGCGGTTCCACCCCTCTTCGGGATGCTGGAGAATGTGGATGAGGCGGACAGTCGCGGGGTCGAGTTATCGCTGCATGCCGATTGGGATAATCTGGATCTGAGCGGCTCAGTGACCTGGCTGGATGCGTCGGAGACCCGCAACGGCCGCACCGAGGAGCGCATGCGTGTCCCCGAGTGGTCAGGCAGCCTGCTGGCCGGATACCGTTTCCTCGACGGACGGCTTTGGGCTGAGGCCCTGTATCGCGGGGATCGGCGGGATCAGAACTTCGCCACTGCCCAGGATGTTACCCTGGATGACTATTGGCTGTTCAATATGGGGATCAGTTACGAGATCATTCGGGGTCTGACGTTCTCCGGTCGTATCGACAATCTGGCGGATAAGGACTATGAGGAAGTTTTCAGTTACGGTACTCGCGGTCGCACTGGCATGGTTTCCTTCAGCTGGAGTTTCTGAATCCGTCACCGGTGTAGTATCGCTGGATCTCTGCACCGATCGGATGCTGACGCGCTATGCGCGGCAGGAGCAGGTGCTGGCGCTCTCCCCCCTGGCAAGTCGCTATGAGGCCACGGATGGGATCCGGCGCTGGCCCAGCCACGACGGTACGCTGGAGCGGATTCTGGTGCTGCAACCGCGGCTGGTGCTGACCGGGGAGTACAATGCCCTGACACTGCGCCGACGCCTGCAGGAGTTGGGGGTCCGGGTGGAAGTGCTGCCGTTACCTCAGAGTTTGTCTCAGGTCCGCGACTACCAACAGCGGTTTCTGTCACTACTGGGCCTGCCCGATCAGGGGGAACCGTTACCACCGGCGCCCGCGGCGGCCGGGGCACGGCCACGCATTTTGCTGCTGGGCGCCAACGGTATCGGCACCGGGCGTAACACCCTCGAGGACGGGGTTTTACAGCAGGCGGGCTGGCAAAATTACCTGCAGGGGGAGGGGTACCTGCGGCTCGATCTTGAACGGATCGTTCAGGAACCGCCCGACGCCATCCTGTGGGCGGTGCCGGAGGCACAGGCGCTGGCCAATCTGTTTGCCGAGCATCCCGCCTTGCGCAGGGCGCTCCCTGAGGAGCGCTGGCTCTATACCGATCACTGGAGCTGGCAATGTCCCGGCCCCTGGACCTGGAAACTGATTGAACAACTGCAACAATGGCGCGACCGCTACTCCCCACACTGACCCTGCTGCTGTTCGGCACCATCTGGTTGTCGCTGAGCGTCGGTTCAGCGACCACGCCGGTATTGGCCGGGCTGTGGGAGTGGCTGCAGGGCGCCGCCACCCAGGGCGCCGTGATTATCGGTGAGATCCGGCTGCCGCGAACCCTGCTGGCAGTGGTGGTGGGTGCCGGTCTGGGCCTCAGCGGGGCTGCTCTGCAGGGTCTGTTGCGCAACCCTTTGGCAGACCCGAGTCTGGTGGGGGCGAGCCAGGGGGCGGCCTTGGGGGCCGCCACCGTCTTTTATTTCGGCTGGTTCTCCGCCCTGGGGGCGCTGGCCACGGCGGCGGCGGGTCTGCTGGGAGCGATGGTGACTCTGATGCTGATGCTGGGGCTGGCGGGGTCCGGGCGTCCGTCCCTGGTGATCCTGGCGGGATTGGCGGTCTCTGCCATTACCGGTGCCGCCTTGGCGGTGGTGCTCAATTTTGCGCCCAATCCTTACGCCATGCAGGAACTGGTGTTCTGGTTGCTGGGATCGGTCTCTAATCGCGGTCTGGACGGTCTTGCCGTGGTTTTTCCGCCCCTGTTGGCGGGCGGTTTCCTCATATGGCGCCAGCGGCGGCTGCTGGCGGGACTCAGCCTGGGGGAACGGGTGGCGGAGAGCATGGGGCTTGCGGTGGCCGGGGGAGGCCGGCTGACGGTTCTGGGGGTGGCGCTGCTGGTGGGATCGGCGGTCTCCGTGGCCGGGAATATCGGGTTTGTGGGGCTCCTGGTGCCGCACCTGATACGGCCCCTGGTGGCTCATCGTCCGGACCGGCTGCTGCTGCCGTCCGCCCTTGGCGGCGCCCTGTTGGTATGTGTCGCGGATATCGTGGTTCGTCTGCTGCCCCCGGGGCGGGAGCTGAAACTGGGGGTGCTGACCTCGTTGCTGGGGGCGCCCCTGTTCATCTGGCTGGTATGGAAGGAGCGCGCTCGATGGCTCTGATCCAGGTCCGTTCCCTTGCAGTGAATCACCGGGTCCGGGGGATCGACCTGAGCCTGGAGAACGGTGAACTCCTGGGGTTGATCGGACCCAACGGTGCCGGCAAGTCGACGCTGCTGAATGCACTGGGCGGCACCGAAAGCTACTCGGGGGAATTTTGGATCGAAGGGCAGGGGGCCCATACCCTGACGCCAGAAGGGCGGGCACGCCGGATCGGACTGCAACCCCAGGCGGTGGTGAGTGCCTGGTCACTGCCGGTACAGGAGGTGGTGGCCCTGGGGAGAATGCCCTGGGGGGATGAGGACCCGGGGATCGTAGCCGAGGCCATGGCGCTGGCGGAGGTCGGCTCCCTGGCCCAGCGGCGTGTGGATGAACTGTCGGGGGGTGAACGGGCGCGGGTCTGGTTGGCCAGGGTGTTGGCGGGCCGGCCCCGGGTGCTGCTGGCGGATGAGCCCATCGCCAGCCTTGATCTCCACTATCAGCTTGCGGTGATGAATATTCTGAAAAACTACGCCCGGGCCGGTAACGGCGTAATTCTGGCCATCCACGATCTGAGTCTCGCCGCCCGTTACTGCGACCGCATCTGTTTACTGCAGGGAGGTGAGGTGATCGCCCTGGGATCGCCGCGAGAGGTGCTTACCGTACCGTTGCTCTCCGCCGCGTTTGAAGTGCCGGTGGAAGTGGATCTGGAGCGCAGCCCTCCCATTGTTCTACCTCGCTGAGGAGATGCTATGACCGATAAGCGCAGCAGCAGTCTCGATGAGTTGTGTTACCCCTACATCTACGAGCGTTCCTCCCTGTGTGATTACGAGATCGCCACCGACGAGCTGTGCAGCCTCATCGGCGCCGTCCTGGAGGGGTTGAGCGAGGGATTCGATGATGTGGCGGGGGATCTGCACACGCTGCAGCCGATGGCTTATCACCTGAACGGTTCCGTGCGGGGCCGGCTCGCAATAGGGGAGTCGGATCTGCAATGGCTGCAGGAACGTTATAACCACTACCGTGGCCGCGCCACGGCGCACATCAATAGCACGGTGCTGCCGCGGGGAGCGGCGCCGGTACCGCAACTGCATCTGGCACGTTCCGCTGCAAAGCGTTCGATCCGTCTGCTTTTGCGGGCGGAGCAGGAGGGGGTAGAGGTGCCGGTAATCCTATATAGATTCTGCAATCTGCTCTGTAACTATTTCTTTGTGGTGGCGCTCGATATCAATCGCCGGCGAGGTGTGGCGGAGATCCCCTTCGAGAGCAGGAGCTACGGTCAAGCAAAAGACAGGTGATGTCTCACAATTCCCCGCTTTCGTGATACCGACGGTATCATCGTCCCTATCCTTCAGCATCCATAACAACTGCCGCTAACAGAGATGCTCCGTCAAGAGTGATCCTGAACTGCAGGGAGGGATAAATGACAACCGATACCACCCACCACAACCGCCTTCTGTTGGAGATATCCAACTGTATTCGACACCTTAATCGGGAGACCATCGATCCGGCTATTCCGGAACTCACGCTGGGAGATCTGAAGCCGGTTATGAAAATGGTGGCTCATGCCCGTGCCAACTATCTGCAGCAGCTTTTCATCGCCGCCGATGCAGCGGAAAACGGTGTCCCGTCCTTAGACCACATAGAGCGTCTGAAAGAGATGCGTCTGATATACGAGGAACTGGTCACTGGTGCTCAGGCTTTGGAGACCGCCATCGAACGGGGCTATCTCAGCGTCAGCCGTAAGGGCGAGGGAGCGACAGAGTGTGGAGGCGAGGGCTAGACGTCCACGCTGCCGGCGAACGATTCAGGTGGTTATACGCCGGTAGATATCCGATACCTTCAGGGGCAATTTCCAGACCTCCTCGATAACCGTATAGTTGGCGGCACCGTACATGTGGGGCAGATACCCCTGTCCTTCCTTGTCGATGGTGATGCAGAACGGATGAATCCCGTCGCGGCGTGCTTCGAACAGGGCCTGGCGGGTGTCCTCGATACCGTATTCACCGCGGTATTCCAGATCGTAGTCGTCCGGTTTTCCGTCCGAGAGAGTGATCAATAGCTTGGTGCGCGCCTCCACCTCCTTCAGCTTTCGGGTGAAGTGACGAATGGGTGCACCCATACGGGTATAGTCTTTGGCCTCGATTCCGCAGATACGTCCCTTCACCGTGTCATCCAGAGGGTCATCGAAGGATTTGACGCGGAATACCTCACAACGCTTGCGGCTCCAACCGGAAAAGCCGTAGATGGCGTAGCGATCTCCCAACAGTTCCAGCGCCTCGGACAGAAGAATCAGGGATTCCCGTTCGGCGTCGTTGATCCAGCCACGGGTGGAGCCGGACATATCCACCATGAATATCACGGCGATATTACGTTCTTCCTTGTGCATATGGGTAAACAGGCGGTCGGTCATTTCGCGACCCGACTTCACGTCGGCCAGAGCCTCTATCAGGGCATCCAGGTCCACATCCTCTCCAAACCTCTGCCGCCGCAGCAACCGGTCTTCCCCCCGCAGGATTTCAAATGTGCGGCGCAGGGAGTGGACGAACCCGCCGTATTTCTTCAGCGTCTGTC
Source organism: Sedimenticolaceae bacterium (assembly GCA_050291465.1). GTDB lineage: Bacteria > Pseudomonadota > Gammaproteobacteria > Chromatiales > Chromatiaceae > CBFDBF01. The sequence goes on from JBNKJV010000002.1 coordinate 37,794, forward strand.
GGTAAAAGCCGCTATCCGCCGGTTTGATATCATGTTCCCGCAGAACACACCAGTTCTTGCGATGGGACTGACGACCGCTGTCCCACTCGTTATAGAAGAAGGCGCCTTCCTCATGATAGGTGCCGGACCACACCTCGTCCGGATCGGCGGTCTTGTCCGCGAGCAGTGCGGGATCGTATTCTCCCGGGCCGGCGGGCAGCAGATACTCTTCCGGCACCTCGCCGAGATCCTGGATGATGGAGGTCAACAGTTCCCGTACCCGTTCCGGAATAAACAGGGGTTTTTCCGCCAGGGCCAGTTCCGGACGGCACCCTTCCGGCAGCGATTCGTCCCGCGGGTAGCGCATCCGGAACCGAAGCTGTTCCGGTTCCAATCGCGGTTTTTCTTCACCCAGCTCTGCGGCGATCAGACGCAGGGCATCACGGAAGCGGGCCTTTTCCCGTAACAGCCGTTGTTCCCGGGCCTCCCATGCGGCTGCCGGATCCAGTCTGCCCTGATAGCAGACCGGGGCGGGCAGGGGATCCCCGTAGTGGATCCGCAGCCATTTCAGGGTCTGCTGAACATTGCTCCCGGGGCGGGAGAGCGCCTCTATGGCGGGTTGCCAGTTAGCAGGTCTCACGGTCTCCTGGTCCAGTCTGGAACGAAGCGCCCCCATGGCGCGATAGAGACCCGGAAGCTCCCGTTCGATACAGGCCTCCAGCCGGATGGTCTCCAATGCGTGGAACAGAGCCTGCGCCCGCTGCGGATCCGGATAACCGGCAAATAGCTCAGCAAGATTGATGCTCAGCGTACCGAAACGGGTCTGTGCCCAGAGGAATGCGGCCATGGATTTAAGCAACTGGAAATTGCTTTGTTGCTGGTCAAACCGTGCCACCATCTCCGGCAGGTAGACCGTCTCCCCATCCGTCCAGGGATGACGATCCTGCTCGATCTTCAGACGACGCCCGGAAAGTCCCTGCAGAAAAGGAAGCAGCACCGGCAATGCTTCGTCATAGAGTGCCGCCGACGCCCGCCGATGACCCAGTTCCAGAAATCCTTCCAGATCGCTGATGACCGCAATCGCCCTGGCCAGACCGAAGCGGTCGTAGCAGTCCATGGCGTGGAGACACCACCCTTCGATCATGTCGGGACTCATTCGTTGCGTCGCCTCATGGGCCTGCCTGGCGAAGCGGTGACCCAGACCGATATTGGTACAGGCGACGCGCTGTACCCAGGTGAGTACGAATGCCTGTTCCTGGGGGGGAAGGGCGGCCAGGGACCGGGCCGCCTCCTCGGTGCGGACGAAGGAGTACTCCACCTCAAGCCACTGGTCGAGGAGTACAGTGATTTCAGAAACGGATCTGGGTTTGGGGGTCGTCATTTCTGGAGTTTGTCTCCTTTTTTATTCGGGAAGGAGCGCGGCTTCTTAGGGTAGGTTGTGTTCGGCGGAACGACTAACATCACCACAGAGGGCGCAGAGGGACGCAGAGATGCCACCCTTATGGACATACAATCCTCCGTGTATCTCGGCGTCCTCTGCGGTGAAAAGGTAGGGGCAGGGGCGCTCATCCAACCCTCTCCGATAGAAAGGAGATCGTCCGTCGGCGCTATTCTTATTCGTAATTTCGGACGGAGCGAAGCGAAAATTCGGAATCCGGTGGTAGTTTCTCCCTGGGTGTCGGCCTGCGCCGGGATCATAAGTTCGATCGAAGGCGAACCTAGGTAATTCAGAACAGACTGGACGAGAGTTCATTCACCGCCACCAGCATATCGGCATCATCGGTCAGGGACTGGGAGATGGCGGCGCGGCAGGCGGCCACCGGATCCACGCCGCCCACGATGAGTTTTGCCGTATGTACCAGGAGCCGGGTCGACGCCCCTTCATCCAGTCCCTGGCCCTTCAGGTTGCGGGTCATATGGGCGAACTTCACCAGTAGCCGCGCGGTATCACTATCCACTCCGGATTCCTTCTCTATAATTCGCTGTTCCAGTTGCGGTTCCGGGTAGTCAAATTCCAGGGCCACGAAGCGTTGGCGCGTGGATTGCTTGAGGTCTTTAAGCACGCTCTGGTAGCCGGGGTTGTAAGAGATGGTCAAGGAGAACTCCGGCGGCGCTTCCAGCAGTTCACCCAGTTTTTCTATCGGGAGCACCCGCCGGTCGTCAGCCAGGGGGTGGATCACCACCGTGGTGTCCTTGCGGGCCTCCACCACCTCGTCCAGGTAACATATTCCCCCGGCTCGTACCGCACGGGTCAGAGGACCGTCCACCCAGACGGTTTCACCCCCTTTCACGAGAAAACGTCCAACCAGGTCGGAAGTGGTGAGATCGTCGTGGCAGGAAACGGTGATCAGCGGTCGTTGCAGACGCCACGCCATGTACTCCATGAAGCGGGTCTTACCGCATCCGGTGGGTCCTTTCAGAAGCACCGGCAGATGATTGTTATAGGCAGCCTGGTAGATATGGATTTCGTCCGCTACCGGCTCATAATAGGGCTCTTCCCGAACGAAGTGCTCCTCCGGCCGCAGGCTATGGGCGTCTTGCGTCACTGCGATCTCCCTGGATTCTTACTGAGCACACGCTACCTCTATCTCCGGCGGCCTTCAACCCTCGTAATCCGGGGGATTGTCTGTATCCCGCACAACCGTGTGCGAGGCTTCAGCCATGCACGGTTTCGGGCTGGAGCAAGGGGGATGGAATATTCCTCTAGTTCCTAAAGGATAATCCGGGCGCGCCGCTACTATAAAGAGGAATACGGGGTTTAACGCAAACGCCTCTGCTATCCAGGGAGTATAACTTGATGACTGACGATTCGACCGGTTCCTTGCAGACAATCAAAAGTGCGCTGGATCAGGCGCTTGTCTGTATCTTTATGTTTAATCCGGAGACACTTAAGTTCTGGTATGTGAACCAGGGCGCCGTCAACCAGGTGGGATACGGGAAGGAAGAGCTTCTGGAAATGACGCCTCTGGATTTAACGCCGGAATTCACGGAGGAGCGTTTCCGGAAGCTGATTGCTCCGATGTGTGACGGTAATGAAATTTCCGTACGATTTGAGACCGAGCAGAAACATAAAGATGGGAGCATGATACCGGTCGACATATTCCTGCAATACGTGGCCATGGATGACGGACAGCCGTTGGTAGTTGCGTTCGCGCGAGACATCGCGGACAAGAAGGCGCAAGAGATACAGCTCAGACATCTGCAGAAAATGGAATCCATAGGTCAGCTTGCGGCCGGCATCGCCCACGAGATAAATACCCCAACTCAATATGTCGCGGATAATACCCATTTTCTCAAGGAGGCCTTCGACGATCTGGAAACGGTGATCGATACCTATGACCAACTGTTGGAGGCAGTGCGACAGGGAAGCGTATCCGAGGAGTTGATTGCGGCGGTGGATGCCGCGAAAAAACAGGCCGATGTGGAATATATCGCCGATGAAACACCAAAGGCGTTGGAGCAGGCGCTGGAGGGGCTGCAGAAGATTTCCATTATCGTCAGTGCCATGAAGGAATTCTCCCATCCGGGCGGTGAGGATAAGGAACCGCTGGATATAAACGGCTTGATAAACAATACACTCACCGTATCGCGCAATGAATGGAAGTACGTAGCGAAGATGGAGACGGAACTGGACCCCGATCTTCCGATGATCCCTGGAATACGGAGCAAACTTAGCCAGGTATTCCTCAATCTCATTATAAATGCGGCCCACGCTATCGCCGGTATCGGCGGAGCAGAGACCGGTGCAGAGGGTGTTATTCGCATTATCACCCGTCAGGACGGTGATTTTGTGGAGATACGGATCAGCGACACCGGGCCGGGTGTTCCGGAATCGCTGAAGAACAGGATCTTCGATCCGTTTTTTACCACCAAGGAAGTGGGTAAGGGCACCGGGCAGGGATTGTCCATTGCCCATTCCGTGATCGTGGACAAGCACGGTGGAAGTCTGGACCTGGAACAGGAAAACGGGTCGGGAGCAACCTTCGTGATCCGGCTTCCCGTGGCGGAAGAGGAGTAAGATTAGCCGGATGTCAGAGAAACAGGGTTAAAACTCCGGTATAGCCGTACAACCGTCCATTGTAGATTTCTCCATTGGCAAAAAAACCGACCAACGGGAAATCTCCGAGTTCCTCCTGAATGAGCTTCAACTCCTCCGAGTCGTCTCCGAACTGGTAACGACCGCGTCCAAGGCATGAAATGTATATTCCGCCGCGGATCTGTTTGCCACCGGTACGGGTTTTCAAACGAGTTAACATGCGTACCATATCCTCTCTGGCGCTGTTTCCATCGCGGCGGCAGAACATCAGACGGTCCTGACCCTCCAGATGGTCACCGATCGCTACCAGTCCGTTGATCTCATCGATCCCCATCAGGTTGCGCACCAGGTAATCGCCGGTATCTGATCCCTTGATAGGGAGCGCGCTGAAGATATAGTCGATGCTTTGCGCCAGATTGCGGGACAGCACCTCTCCGATATCCTCCTTCAATACCTCCAGTGCCGGCCGACCATCCAGGCGGACCGCAATGTTGCCCTGAAATTCGGTGATATCGTGCGTCGGGCCGATGGGAGAACACCCCTGGGTGTGATCCGTAAAGACGGTGACCTTCTCGTTAAAAATGACACCCGAAAGATTTCCGGATCCGATTTCATCGGCAATCTGATAGTTATTACCTCGTGATGATGTGAGTCCTCCATTGAGGAAACAGGCGTAACTGCCGCTCATTACCTGTGCCAGAGCTTCCGGGATCGAGGGGTTGGCAGGATCCGCATGCAGCAGTGCGAATGAGGACTGTTGGCTGTTGCACCAGTTCTGTAATTGCGAGGCGGGCGATAGATCACTGTTGAGAGATGAAATGATTCGAAAACCGTCTCGGGGAAACGTGCCAATCATAAGAACCAAAGCCGGTTCGTCGTAGAATTCCCGGGCGGTGGTGCAGATCCCCATACCGACACCCCCGGTCCAGGATACCTGGGGGAGCAGCGCTTTTAAGCGGAGCAGAAAATCGGGAACGTTGTCCGCCACGGTATCGGTCGCATACAGGAAACCGAGGTTGGCTTCGCTGGGCACGGAGCCGAGATTGCGCAGACAACTGCCCAGCAGGTCATCGGGAGATATTCCGTGAGCGGCGGCCAATATAAATGTATCCATGAGTGTCCCGGGGCTTTAATATCGTAATGCCGTTCGTATTTGCGGCGTCGCTCGTAAAAGGATTTGCCAGATAAAGGCTTTTGTCAATTATCTCTCGGATATCGGCTCAGATACCAGTAATACCTGGACCTGAGTCATACGGTTCGAACAACTACGGAGTCGCATATTTCGGTCAGGGAAGAGGGTTATCCGAGTAGGCGATATTCGCTTCCTCCGACTTGTGTCGCGGCAACGGCTTATCCGCCTCCACCTCTTCCACCCAGTTCGGATTAAGAAGTAATGATTTTGCAACAAGAACGATATCCGCGTCGTTGAGCGCTTCCTCGGCGCTGGCGCGGTCGTGAATTCCGCCGCAGATCATCAACGGCAGATCCGTCACTTCGCGCGTGAGTTGCGCCATATTCCGGTCGGTGCCGAAGGCCTTCTGATTATACTCATAGGTAGAGACCGAGATGGCGTCCAGTCGTTCAGCTGAAATATGGCGGATGACTTCCTGATACTCTTCTTTCGATCCGAAAAGCGATACTTCCATATCCGCTATGCCCCAGTTTGAAATCCTGAAGGTAAGCAGGCGGTCATCCGGAATCACATCACTTACCGCACGGATCACCTCCAGGGCAAAACGGCAGCGGTTTTCCACACTGCCGCCATAGTCGTCGTCGCGTTGATTGGAATAGGCGGAGAGAAACTGGCTAATCAGATAGCCGTGCGCCCCATGGATTTCGATACCGTCGAAACCGGCTTCTACCGCCCCTTTTGCAGTTTCCACGAAACCGGTGATGACATGCTCGATATCAAACAGACTCATGGCTTCCGGAACAGGGTAGGGTGATCCGGTCAGGGGGTTGTCCTGTACGGGAGCGATAGCGCTGGGAGCAATGACGCGTTGTGCGGGATTGACCTCGGGCCAGGACATACGACCACAGTGGAACATCTGCATAATGGCCAGGGCACCTTCGTTTTGGATTTCACGGACAATCGGTTTCCAGGTTTCGATTTGTGGCTGGGTCAGTAGCCGGCTTTGCCGGGGATAACCTTGGGCGCTTTCGTAGTCGGTGACGATGGCTTCCGTAAAAACGATCGCCGACCCATTGCGTGCCCGCCGTACCAGAAAATCAAGCACGTCCTGACGCGGAATACTTCCGCCAGGCGACGACATGCGCGTCATCGGCGCCAGACCGATACGGTTCTTCAGGCTGAAATCCTTGATCCTGAATCCGGTAAAAAGCTTCTTCTCCTCCATAAGAAACCTCCTGGTGTATCTGTTCTGGTTTTTAGAAACCTTCGATAGATGCTTATTCCTGAATAATGTGGTTGAAGGTCTGGAATTCAAGATGTATCGGCGGAGTTACCAAATGTGGAGGACTTAGGTGGAAATATAAATAAGGTTTTTTCCCGGCCGAAGGGAGATGTCTTTTTTTCACCGGCCATTGATGAACTGTGAGGCGCAGGATTTCTCGCTGCGCTTGAAATGACCGGTTCTAAAAGTCGTCCAGGTGCCGCCATTCGGCATTTTCTATCCATTCGTCCGGATGGGAAATAAGCTGCAGTATGTTATCCAAAACGAGATAGTGTTTTCGCTCCTCTTCGGCGATGGCACGGCATAGCTCCTTATGCACCGGATCGGATAACTCTTCCGCCTTCTCCAGATAGAACTCTTCGCTCTTTTTTTCAACGTCGCGGGCCTGTCTATAGGCGTCGGCCTGGTCTCCGGAAATGTTCTGCCAGTCTTCGGTATCGTGAATCTGCTCGAAAATATTCTTTACACGCGAAAGGATGGCGTCATCCCTGGATGGGACAGGTTGGTTCTCCTTGAGTTTAAGGAATGTCTGATAGTGTTCCGCTTCCGCCTTCGCCAGCATATCGAAGATCTGCTTCATGCCCATGTTGTCAGCCTGCTCTGAGAGTGTTCGGTAATGGGCTTCTCCTTCCTTTTCCATTTTGAGGGCGTATTCGACGATATCCATGTGTTTTCTCCTCTATATTTGAGGGCTTGGATTATTACTCCTTCAGCAGGCGTTTGAGGAATACTTCCATTTCCTTTGCGGCCTGTATATCTCCCTTCCCGGCAGCAACCTCGATGCCCTTGCGAAAGGTCTCCACCGCCGAATCTGTTTGACCGTTTTCCTGCAGGGCCTTTGCATACAGCTTCCAGGCCGCGGAAAAAGACGGATCCAATTCGATCGCTTTTTTCAGGTGTTGCATGGCATTATAGGCGTCTTTCCGCTTCAGATAGGTGTTGCCGATACCGAAGCGCAGTGCGGCGCTGTCCTGTCCGGATTGCAACAATTTGAGCAGCTCTTCTAACATCTTAGTATGTTGAACGCTGTTTATGAAACCGCTTAAACCGGCGGGTTTTACGCCGGCTCAGGGGAATCCTTGGTTCCAGGGAATATATTGGGGTCTGCACTTCGGAAATGAAGGTCTCTTTGTGGAAAAGGAATCTCGATACCGGCATCCCGCAGGGCCTTGTCCAGCATCATATGTAGATCGTGGATCAGGGGCAGGCGACGGAGGCGTTCCCGGACGAATACCCGGATCTCGAAGTTCAAAGAGCTTTCACCGAATTCCAGGAAAAAGATGGTCGGTCGGGGTTCCTTTAATACTTCCTCATGGGATTCCACGACCTCGGTAATGACCCTGAGCGCTTTTTCCGTATCGGTCCCGTAGGCGACACCGACGGGGATCACAACTCGGGTGATGGTGTCCGACAGGGTCCAGTTGATAAACGGATCGGTAATGAATTTTTGATTGGGAATGACCTGTTCTTTGTTATCCCAGTCGGTGATGGTTGTGGCGCGAATGCGCATGCGGGTGACGGTGCCGCTGAGATCCCCCATGGTGACGGTATCGCCGATGCGGATGGGCCTTTCTATCAGGATAATCAGGCCGGAAAAAAAGTTGGCGAAGATCTCTTTCAGACCGAAGCCCAGACCGACGCCCATGGCCGCCACCAACCACTGGATGTCGTTCCAGCCGACACCCAGTGAGTTGAGCGCGAGCAGCGCGCCGCCGCCGTAAATGAGATATTCACTGAACTTGGTGATGGCATAGCGATTCCCGGGTTGCAGCTCCATGGGTTGGAGCAGGGCTATTTCCAGAAGGCCCGGAAGGTTTCGTCCAGCTACGAGCATCAACATGATCACCAGCATGCTCAACGCCAGATCCCAAAGAGAAATAGGGAGCACCTGCGGGTTTTCAGTGCCACCCGAGATATGCTGCCAGAGGACAATCTCATCTATCCAGCCAAGGGCGGGGGTCATTTCGGACCAGAGGAAAAACAGTGCGATAAGGAATACCACCACGCCGGTCAACCGCAGCAGACGTCGCGCCTGCTCATTAAGCGTGGCCAGATTTATGGCCTCCATTTCCTCCGCACCCGGTAATCCTTCGCCCGCCGCCTCGGCGGCCTCTTTGGCAGCCTTCGCCTCCTGAGCCGCCTGGCGTTTGGCAAGTGCCCGCTGCAGGGCAAGCCGTCGCTGAGAGATGAGCAGCCAGCGCCGTGCGAAGCCGTGCAGAAGCAGGATCACGATGCCGATGCAAAAAGAGTGGAAAATCAGGCGCTCCAGGCGGACGGCACTGTAGTAGTAGCCGTTGACGATGAACATCAACAACACGATAGGCAACGCCAGGGCCAGAGGGTACCAGAATGCTCCCAGCCGCCACCCCTGCATTATGCGGTGGCTGGTTCGGCTGAGTGCTCCGTTACGTGGATTGAAACTGCGATGGAGCATGATCAGTAATAAGAACACCATCAGGAGATTGCCTACCCGGCCCAGGGAATCCCGATAGTTTTCGTCCAGATTCCATTCCGTGATACCGACCACAAATGCTATGGGTATCAGCAGGGGAGTCAGACGACGGAGGTTGCGGTAAAACACATCCACCGCCAGCGGATCCCAACGCAGGTGTTTGCGCGCCAGTCCGTTTGGAGCAAGCAGAAAACGGGAGAAGCGCAGAACAAAAAAGAGTAAGGAGACATCCAGGGCGCTTCTTCCAAGAATCCTCGCGAACTGCGGGGTGTCACCCTGGGTGAGCAGCCAACCGCATCCTGCGAACAGAAGAACCGGCGGCAGGGCCAGAGAAAGGGTTATGAAAAGGGCTTGCAGAGAGAACACAAAGCGGTCCTGAGGTACCTTGCCCACTTTTCCGATCATGCTCTCAAGGCGGTCGCGCATGCGGGAGCGGGAGACGAGAAGAGCACCGGTCAGGATCAACAGTAGAGCGCTTTTCAATGGGTTGTTCCAAATGCCCAGCGCCAGTTGTTTCAGTGCTGCCAGCCAGTTTTTGCCGCTGAACAGCCAACCGAGGGCAGGGCCCAGATTTTTCAGGTCCGCCATCCGCAAGGGGGCGGCACTAGGAATCCAGATCAGATTTCTGTTCAGGAAATCACGGTATTGAGCGACCTCGTTACTTAACTGCTGCTGCTCCAGGGTCAGATCACCGAGTTCTTTCTCATAACGGCTCTGCTCCGCGGACAATCTCTCCAACAGATCTATGCGGTCACGCAACAGCTCGCGCAACGCCGCTTCGGTTGCAAGCCTCTCTTCTGCCGGTAAATCCGCGGGCAGTGATTGGTCAATACGTGCACGTATGCCCTCTTCACCGGATAATTGCTGACGTTCATCCTCCCAACGGAACGCCTCGACACGGCTTTTTGATATCTTCTGCCTGTATTCGTTTATTTTGCGGCTTAATTTTTTACTGTCCGGGAGTCGTCTGCTGTGGGTGACCAGCAGTTCACCCAGGTATTCATCCATGCCGACCACCTCGACCTGCTGCTGACCCCGGGTACGCATTTTTCCTATCTGCTTGCGTTCTGCGAGTATCCGTTCCTTGTCCAGGGCAACCTGTTTGATCCCCGTGGCCAGGGCGCTGAGTCTGGCGCTTAACGCCGCGTTGTCTTCAACTTCCTGGGTTAAAACCGGGTACTTGTCGAGGATTTCCTGTGTGGCCCTGGCTGTTTCCGCCCGGACAAGTTTTGCCTGCTCCGCATACAATTCGTTGAGTCGTTCCTGCAGTTGTTGAACTACCGATGAAGACCCCGTCAGTTGCGCCTGTGCCAGTTCGATCTGTTTATTCAACAGGGACTGCCTGGGGGTATAGCTCAGACGTTCCATCTCCAGCCGTTTTATCCTGTTGCTCAGCGACACCCTTGAAGCGAGAAGCGTCATACGCTGGGTTTCAGTTGATGTGGATTCGGCCGTTTCCGCCGAACGTAACCGGGTTTCAACCCCCTCCAGTTCCAGCTTCGCCTGGGACAGCTCGGAACGTGTCTGGTCGGGACGCAACCGTTCCTTGCGCGCCTCTGACTCCAGTTCCACCAGGCGGCCTTCGATAAGCTCCTGCTCCGCCAGCGCCTTGTCCAGCTGTTGCTTAAGCTGCTCAGGTAAAAGAGTGCGGTTAGGTTTAGATGGTTGTCGCGCTGCGTTCCGAGCCTGTTTCAGTTGAGTTTCCAGCGATCCCAATAGCTCCTTTGCGTTGTCAACAATCTTTTTATAGCGGTCAGCAGCCGCTTGGTCTTCCTCCGCCGTTTTTAACAGGCTCAGGGTGTTACGGTAGGCCTCAAGGGTGGTTTTGGTCTCCTGATCCGGTTCGGAGATCGCTTCCAGGCTGGAAATCCGCGCCGAGATCTGTTCCATGTTCAGTTCCGGCAGGTTTGCCGGAGAAACAACCGCCTGCGGCTGCGAGGTGTTCGCCGGAAGAGCCGGGGAGGGAGGCAGCAGGAGCAGCAGCGCCAGAGTGAAGAACCTCAGGATCAGAGGCGAGCGGGGGGCAAAGCCATACTGTTGCGACATAGAGACCACATAAGATGAAAAGCTGGTGAAATGCATAATACCGGTAGTGTAGCCCCTGCCAAAGGTAGGGGCTACAACCGAACCGCGGGAAATAGCGATCGGTCGCCTCGATGTTAGACCACTAACATTGTCGGCTGGTTCAACGTCGGCAGGTCGGCATCTGGAAGATGTTCTGCAGCTCCCAACCTCCTGCTTCTAGATTCCAATACCCGATGACTTATTCAAACGCCGACTGCTTTATCCCGGGGATATCAAGATGTTCCTTGATGGCATACTTCGATGCAATGTAGTTAACGGCGTTTGTAGTGTAGGGGCCAAATACTCGCTTGGAAAGGGTGATCAATTTGCTGTTGCTGTCGCCGATGACTATCTTCATGAGGTTGTCTTTGTACGAGATATTCACCATTGCGGGTCCCTCGCCGCCAAAGGCTTCGGCATCACTGCGAGACTCCAGATACTGTTTCTGTGTCACCGGGAAAGTTACGGTGATACGATTTCCATCCAGCTCAATCCATTTGTGGCCGGATTTCGCCAGAGCCTTTCTAATCGGAACCAATTCACGCTCCGGATTATCTTCCTTCGGATCCGGCTCCTGTTCGGCAAGTATTGCCTGGGAAATGGAACGGTTGGCCTGGTCCACGAGCTGTTGTACGTTTTTTACCCGTACGATCTGGTAGCCGCTCAAACGCCGCTGCTCGTCGTAATAGAAGTCGCCGTTAGTAACCTTGACGTTGGCTAACAGCAGCTTGGTCAGAGGCAGCCAGATCCGCTGGTACTGCTTCTGTTCTTCGGACAGTTCCTTTTCCGGGTTCTCGAATACTGCCAAATCCTTGAGCAGCTCGGCCCGGTTGTATTCCACGATCCAATTATCGAAAAAGAAGGTTCGTTCACCGTTCACCACGGAATCGATTTCCTGCTTCTCGTCATCGGTCGGCTCGACCTTTTTCTTTCCCTTATTTTCCTTGGTCTGTTCCAGCTCTTCCGCGAACAGTCCTCTATATTCCTGAAATATAACGAGCTCGTCTTCGACGATGGTATAGGTAAGAATCTGCTCTTCGAATTCGATACAAGCGGAAAGCAATAACGGCAGAAGCAGAAATACCGGGAGGCGCAATTGTTTGATTATATGCATAGTCATAATCGTATTTGATATATTCGGAATCCTACAATTGCTATTTTTCTACAAGCTGCCGGTTCTGCCAAGACTTAATTCCCCGATTTCCACTTTCTGCTTACGGCGGATGACCACGACCCCTCCGTCGCTGACAGTGAATTGTTTTCTATCTTTCTGGTGATCGAATCCGATCTCCATGCCCTCCGGTATCGTCACCCCCTTGTCAACAATGGTCTTATAGAGTCGGCAGCCGGCTCCCACAATCACACCTTCATGGAGGATGGATTTCTCTACCCTGGCGTTTTCGTTTACCCGGACCCGGGGTGCGAGTACCGAGCGGATTACCTGTCCTCCGGCCAGGATGCAGCCGGGGCTGACCAGGGAGTCCATACCAAATCCCGCCCGGCCTCCACCGGTTTCGCTCTCCAGGTCGGCAAAGACGAACTTGGCCGGCGGTGCCGGAACATGATAAGTGTTGATCGGCCACTGTTCGTCGTAGAGGTTGAAGACCGGATCCACCGCAACCAGATCCATATTGGCCTCCCAGTAGGCATCCAGGGTTCCGACGTCACGCCAGTAGAGTTCCTCCTTCCGGTTTTCATCCACGAAGGGGAAGGCATATATAGGAACATGCTGAACAAGTTTTGGGAGAATATCTTTTCCAAAATCATGGTTACTGTTTTTATCTTTGGCGTCCTCTGTAAGGACCCGTTTCAGCAACCAGGCGCTGAATACATAGATACCCATGGAAACCAGTGCTTTGCCGGGTTTTCCTGGGATGGTTTTCGGTTTTTTCGGTTTCTCGTCGAAACCGCGGATCCATCCATCGGCATCAACCTCCATGACCCCGAATGAGGATGCCCGTTCCAGGGGTACTTCAATGGCGCCGACCGTAACCGCAGCCTTATGTTTCATGTGTGCCCGGATCATAAGGAGATAGTTCATCTTGTAGACGTGGTCACCCGCCAGAATCAGCACGTAGTCGGGATTGGCCTGCTTGATGGAATAGAGGTTTTGATATACCGCATCGGCGGTCCCCTGATACCACATGGAGTTAATCCGTTGCTGGGGTGGCAGTACTTGGATGAATTCCCCCATGGTATGGGGCAGAAACGACCAGCCGTAGCGGATGTGCCGTTCCAGAGAGAGGGATTTGTACTGGGTCAGGACGCAGATATGGCGTATCTGGGAGTTGAGGCAGTTGCTCAGGGTGAAATCAATGAGACGATAGCCGCCCCCGAAGGGAACCGCCGGCTTGACGCGGTCGCAGGTCAGGGGTTGAAGCCTTTCCCCGACGCCACCGGCCAGTACCATAGCCAAAATCCTGTTATTCATCACGCCTCCTGTGATACCCCGTCAAACCGAGCTCCCTTATGATCGGCCCCGTGTTCGGTCCAAAGCGAATCCGGGGGAGGTTCCAGCATGGAAAAAGGGGTGTAGGAACCCCCGTAATCCACTGGAAAATCAGAACCTATCTCAAAATACCCCGCGAACCTCGTTGTCGGCTGAAATGCGCCTCTGGAAGGCGCGCCGTATTTTGAGATAGGTTCTAGCAAGTGTAGACGAAAGAAATTCGCTGGAGGAGTTTGTTACCGTGGCGGGTGCCGGAGCGGAAAATCGGCGTGGGGGGCTACACGGACGGGAAAGGGGATTAGCCTTTGTTCGGGTCTTTGCTTCCAGTCCGGCGCCGGTATCGGTCGCAGATATCGTTGGATACCGTCCCGGCCGGATACTTTTCCAGGAGCAGTGAACACCCCTTGAGGGCGGCGGGTGTGAACAGGTTCAACAGGAAGGCGGTGAAGATCAGGACGGAGAAGACCTGGCTGTCGATGGCGCCCATACTCAGGCCCAGTGCCGCCAGGATAAAGGCCATTTCCGCGCGTCCGCACATGCCGACACCGACCGTAAACGCCTCCACCCAGGGGAGCCTGAGCCGAAGCGCCATGCCGCCGGCACTGGCCACCTGGGCCACGATAAGCAGGGTGGTGAGCAGGATTATAAAAAGAGCACCGCTGCCGGAGAGCACATCGAAGGTGATGTGGAATCCGAGGGATATAAAAAAGATCGGGCCCAGAAATGAGTAGGAGATCGCGTACAAACGGTCCTGTACTACCCGGATCAGATTGGCATCGGCTACCTCTATCTCGAAAAAGAGTCCGGCCAGATAGGCGCCGACGATCAGATGCAGCCCGATCCAGTCGGCAACGAGCCCTGCCAGCAGACCCAGCACCAGAACGAAGGTGAAACCTTTGCCAGCGGGGTGACGAAACGGATGCTTGAGGTGGGGGTAGACGAAATAGCCGATGATGACGGCGGAACCAAAGTAGAGAATGACCTTAACGATGTCCCAGGCCACGTCCAGAATTCCTATATTTTCGCCATTGATGAGACCCAAAATAAAACTGAACATCACCATGGTCAGGACATCATCAATAACGCAGGCGGCGATGATTACCCGGGCAAAGCGAGTATTGCACAGGCCCAGATCCTGAAGGGCCTTGATGGTGATGACCACCGCGGTGGCGGTCATGGTAAGACCGACGAAGAGAGCCGCGACGGCGGGGAGGTCGAAAGCCAGCGCCACCGCCAGGGCCACCAGGAAAGGGACGATTGCACCGACAATCGCCACGCCCCAGGATCTTCTCAGGGCGGCAAAGAAATCCTTTGGGTTGGTTTCCACCCCGGCATGAAGCATGAGGAAGAAAATCCCCATCTGGGCCAGGATTTCGATGATCTCATTGGGTTTCACCCAGCCCAGCACCGCCGGCCCTACGATCACCCCTCCGACCAGTTCCCCCATGATGGTGGGAAGCCCAAGGGGGCGCAACAGGAGGGCGCCTGTCCAGATGACCACCAACAGGATCAGTAATGAGAGGAAAATGTCGTCCACTCGCGGCCGCCTTTTCCTTAGTGGTTTCTAAGAAGTATAGTCAGGGGCGACCGGGTGAGGGTTTGGTTGTGGGTAAAGGGTTGTCAGTTATCAGTTATCAGTTGTCAGTTATCAGTTATCAGTTGTCGGTTGTGGGTAGGGTGGGGTAGTCCCCCCACCCTACCTCTCCGGAGAGGGGGTGTGAGAGTGGAGATTACCGGACCTCGATGCGCCGCATCGCCGCTTCCTTGGCCTTCGGCAGGGTCAGGGTAAGTACGCCGTCTTCCACCCGGGCGCTGATGGCGCCCTGATCGATCTCGTTGGAGAGCGAAAAGCTGCGGCTGAAATGCCCGACGTTGTACTCCGTGTAGACGGGTTTCAGGTCGTCGTATTTCGAAAAGTTGATAAGACCCTCAACCGTTAATACGTTTTTCTCAACATTGATATCCACATCCTTGCGTTCCACCCCGGGGATCTCCATCACCACCATCAGTGAATCGTCCGTCTCGAAGATATCGGTATAGGGAACGTAGTGCTTCCCGGGGACTGTCTTCTCCTGTTTGCTTTCCAGTTCCTTTTTCTCAACCTTGTCCAGAATCGTTGATTCGGTCATGTCATTATTCCTCCGAATATGCTGTCTGCTGACGGCAATAACCCCGGTTGCCGCTTACGCGATTTCAACCCGTTTCGGCCGGTCCTTTTCCGCCCGCGGCAGATGCAGGGCCAGCAGTCCGTCCTGGTATTCGGCCTTTACCTGCTCCGCTTCGATCTCCAGGGGCAGGGTAAATGTCCGGTCGAACCTGCCGCCCCGGCGTTCCTGCCGATGGGTGCTGATCTTGTCGCCGTATTTGATCTCTCTCTTACCGGCGATTCGGAGCTGATCCCGTTTGATGCTGATCTCGATGTCCTCTTTCTTTACTCCGGGCATCTCGGCGATCACCACCAGGTCATCGTTCTGCTGGAAGACATTGACCGGGGGAAAGGCTCCGCGGCTGGTGGTGGAAAGGCCGAACCAGTCGCTGTACTGGGATTGATCCAACGCCCGCTGAATATTCAACAGGGCCTCAAAAGGGTCACTGAATCGGGTAACCATTTTCGTGTCTCCTTCGTAGTCTCAGGCTGTTGTCACAATGAGTTGTTCCTGAGAATAGGTCCGGTTATGGCAAATTCAAGAGGTGCGGTGTCTCTTCTCGGTTACTTCTGGACGAGAGGTTGTCGGTCAGCCTTGTATTCCGTGGCGGCGCACAGGGCCGCTCCTGCTTTCAGGGGAGTCTGACGGGGTAACGCGTAGGGATCCGGTCAGCGGCAGGGAGTAAATTCGCCGGCGGGCCAGCAGCGGGCGGACAGCGGTTCCCCGAGGTTGGCATCCACCAGCCGTTGACGTGCCTCCAGCAGACGTTCCACCAGCGGTTGTTCGATAGCGGCGTAGGCCGCCTCGTCCTCTTTCCGTTTGACCACGATACCGAGCAGTTCGGTGATGGCGTTACCGACGGAGTTCTGGGAGATGGTGACGATCAGGCGTCCCTGATCGTCGCGATACAGCAGCTGTTTGTAGGCCGGGCGCCAGCGAATCTCGTTGGCGAACAACGGATCCTGGATCACCCGTTCCCGCAGGTCGCGGGCGACCCGCTGGAACTGGTTGCTGGCGAGAAGCACATCGTTTACCTGATGGGGGAAATAGGCACCGGCCGGAACCTTGGCATCGCCGGTGGCCACCAGGGAGAAGAAGGTGCGATAGAAGTCCAGAAAACCGAGCAGGATCTGTTCGTACTCGTACCAGAAATAGCGGTCCTTGAGCTTGCCGATTCCTCCCCGCAACTCCCAGCTGGGCAGGCCCTGCGGATATCCGGTCAGCTTCAGGCTGGAGTCTTCGCTGGAAATGGGGGTGAGGATCTGCAGGTCAAGCACCTCCAGGAACTCGTGGTAGATATCACTGAGGTGCCGCAGGAACAGGCTGTGGTGCCCGCTGTCGGTGAGATTGGGATTATGTGGGTCGGTCTCCGGCGCCCGCATCAGATCTCCCATGGGGAAGACCATGAAATGGTTATGGATCATGCGAATACTGGGTACACCGGGTTTGTTCAGGGGCCAGGTAGAGTCGAGACTGGCTTCGCCGCAGAGCACCAGATGCTCCCCCGGGTCGGGGTATTTCTCCAGCATATATTCGCAGAGGATCTGGGTCATGCGGTTCCAGACCTTTTTCTGCTGTCGCGCTACCTGGTCACGGCGCACCGGCCGGCCGAGGGGATCGAGGATGCGACGGGAGGTGTCCAGGATCACCGAGGTGTCGAACTCGGTGCTGTGCCCGATAAGTTTGCGGTACATCAGCAGGTCTTCCGGGGTGCGGAACAGGCCGTTCTCCTCCGCCAGGTTCTTCAGATTGGCCGGGCTGTTGAAGAACTCCACCGGTGCCATGCCCTCGGGGATGGTCAGGGGTATGCTGGGGTGGGGGGTGGTGATCTCTCTGGGTGCGGACATTTTGAGTTAACGGTTATCGGTTATCGGTTATCAGTTATCAGTTATCAGTTTTCAGTGGACAGTTTACAGGTGTCAGATCTCGGCGACGACGGCTCTCACGGCGGTGGTAAGTCGCTCCAGATCGGGCCCTTCGATGATGTAGGGGGGCATGAGGTAGATCAGTTTGCCGAAGGGTCGCACCCAAACACCCAGATCCACAAACCGGGGTTGGATGGTTCGCATATCCACGGGTTCTTTCATCTCCACCACGCCGATGGCCCCCAGTACCCGTACATCCGCCACCTGTGGGTAATCGAGGCACGCTTCCAGACCCTCGCGCAGCCCGCTCTCTATGGCTGCTATGCGGTCCTCCCAGGGGGATTCCAGCAGCAACCGCAGGCTGGTGAGGGCGGCGGTGCAGGCGAGGGGGTTGGCCATGAAGGTGGGACCATGCATGAACAGGCCCGGTTCCCCATGACTGATGGTGTCGCTGACATCCCAGGTGGTCAGGGTGGCGGCAAGGGTCAGGTAACCCCCGGTCAAGGCCTTGCCGAGGCACAGGATATCGGGTGCGATTCCGGCGTGTTCGCAGGCGAACAGCCGACCGGTGCGGCCAAAACCGGTGGCAATCTCGTCCAGGACCAACAGCACGTTGTGCTCCTCGCAGAGTTGCCGCACACGACGCAGATAGTCGGCGGAATAGAAGCGCATACCGCCGGCTCCCTGAACGATGGGCTCCATGATCACCGCCGCAATGCTATCCCCGTTTTCCTGGAGCAGGTTTACCAGGGGCTGCAGGTGATCCTCCCGGCAGGGTTCACCGAAACGGGGCGTGGGGGCCTCCACAAAAAACTGTCTGGCCAGGACCTCCCTGAAGAGTCCGTGCATGCCGGTAACCGGATCGCACACGGACATGGCGCCGAAGGTATCGCCGTGATAGCCGGACCGGACCGTGAGAAAGCGCTGCTTCGACGGTTGCCCCTTGGCGTTCCAGTATTGGATGGCCATCTTCATGGCTACTTCCACCGCCACCGAACCGGAATCCGAAAAGAATACGGTCTGTAGCGGTTCCGGAGTCAGTTCCACCAGCCACTCCGCCAACTCCACGGCGGGACGGTGGGTCAGGCCGCCGAACATTACATGGGCCATGGATTCCAGCTGCTGCGCCAGGGCGCGGTTCATCTCCGGATGATTGTAGCCGTGTATGGCACACCACCAGGAGGACATGCCGTCGATCAGTTCCCGCCCGTCGGCGAGATGCAGCCGTACGCCGTCAGCCGCCACCACGGGGTATATGGGAAGATCGGCGCCGATGGCGCTGTAGGGGTGCCAGACGATCTCCCGGTCGCGGGTGGTCCAATCGGTTTTATTTGTAGATTTGTCCATGGCGTCGGTGGAGCTTAAACCGTGGGTGGAGCAGCCCCGGTCTCACTGATATCCAATTACCTTTGTGCGCTCAGCGCCGGTGCTTTCATTTCTTACCAAGTTTCACCAGCACTTCGTGTGCCGTCTCTTCGACGGATTTGCCGGTGACGTGTACCACCGCCCAACCGTGATCGCGGCACAGGGATCGTGCCCAGCGGAGTTCTTTCTTCACGATTTCGTAATCGATGTAATCGGTGGTCGGTGCCACACCCAGTGTTTCCACCCGGACCTCCCTGCGTTCCACCAGCTGAGCGACATCCAGAAACAACGCAGCAACTTTTTTCGGATCGGCCTCCGCCAGAGCGCGGGGCAGGGAGATGCCTCTTACCAGGGGGATATTCACCACTTTATAGCCGCGAACGGACAAATAGATGGAAAGGGGTGTCTTGCTGGTGCGGGAGACGCCTACCAGGATGATGTCCGCCTCCGATAGATGCTCGAGAGAACGGCCGTCGTCGTTTTTCAGGGCGAACTCCATCGCTTCCATGCGCCGAAAATACTCTTCCCCGATCCCGTGCAGGATCCCGGGGGTGCCCTCCGGCGAGTGACCGAAGAAATTGGTCAGTTTTCGCAGAATAGGGCTCATGAGATCCAGACAATCTATCCCTCGTTTATTGCACTCCTCCTCGGTAAAGTTGGCCAGTTCGCGATCGACGAAGGTATAAAAGACCATGGCGTGCTTTTTCTCGGCATGATCCAGTATTCCACTGACCTGACTTCCTGCCAGTATGTGGCCCATCCGTTCTACGTTTACATTGTCTTTGCGGAACTGTGCGATGGCGGCATTGACAATGACTTCGGCCGTTTCGCCGGTTCCGTCGGACAGCAGGTAGAAGGTATTGTCTTCATCGGCAGATGACATGGTTACTGTATATCATCCATTACCGCGGCCTGCGCCGCCGCCAGCCGGGCTACCGGTACCCGGAACGGAGAGCAGGAGACATAGTCCAACTCCATTACGTGGCAGAATCGGATGGAAAGCGGATCACCGCCGTGTTCGCCGCAGATTCCCATCTTCATTCCTTTTTTCTCACCCCGCCCCTTGGCTACCGCCATTTCAACCAACTGGCCGACACCACCGGTGTCGAGAGATTGAAAGGGGTCTCGCTCCAGGATTTCCTGACGAATGTAGTTCGGCAGGAAGGCATTGATGTCGTCTCGGCTGTATCCAAAAGTCATCTGGGTCAGGTCATTGGTTCCGAAACTGAAGAAGTCCGCCCACTGCGCCACCTCGTTCGCCGTAAGTGCGGCGCGGGGGATCTCGATCATGGTGCCGATAGGAATCGTCAGTTCATCGGTATAGCCCAGCTTTTCCCGCGTGGCCTTGATAGCGGCTTCTATGTTCTTGCGCAGTAGCGAGAGCTCTTTATAGGTACCGATCAGAGGTACCATGATCTCGGGTCGCGCATCCACCCCGGATTTTTTGCATTCGATGGCCGCCTCGGTTATGGCCGTCACCTGCATGTTGAGAATTTCCGGATAGGTGATGGAAAGACGGCAGCCACGGTGGCCGAGCATCGGATTGGTCTCATGCAGCTGGGTGACCCGCAACTTGATCTTGGCCAGCGGCACGCCCAGACGATCCGCCAGTTCCTGCTGCAATTGTTCCTCATGGGGCAGGAACTCATGCAGCGGGGGGTCAAGCAGTCGTACGGTGACCGGAAGACCCTGCATGGCGGTAAACAGGCCGACGAAGTCTTCGCGCTGATGGGGCAGCAGCTTTTGCAGCGCATTCTGTCGATCTTCCTCGGTCTCAGCCAGGATCATCTCACGCATATCGGTGATACGCTCACCCTCGAAGAACATGTGCTCAGTGCGACAGAGCCCGATACCCTGAGCGCCCCAGGAACGCGCGCGGGCCGCATCCTGCGGCGTGTCGGCGTTGGTCCAGACCTTTAATACCCGGTTGGAGTCCGCCCATTCCATCAGGGATTTGAACTCTTCGGAGAGCTCCGGTTCCTTGGTGGGTACTTCGCCGGCCATTACCTCGCCGGATGAGCCGTCGATACTGATAATGTCCTGGTCACCGAATGTCCGGCCGTTGATGGAAATGGTGCGATTTGTTTCATCGATCGCTACCTCGCCGGCACCCGCGATACAGCATTTACCCCAGCCGCGGGCAACGACGGCGGCGTGACTGGTCATGCCGCCGGTAGAGGTGAGGATACCGGCCGCGGCATGCATACCGCTGACGTCTTCCGGGCTGGTGTCTTTGCGTACCAGGATAATGGTTTCACCCTCATGGGTGCGATCCACCGCCTCATCAGCGGTAAAGGCGATCTTTCCGAAGGCGGCTCCCGGAGATGCGGGAAGACCGACGGTCAGAACGTCGCGTTCGGCGCTTGCGTCGAAGGTGGGCAGAAGCAGTTGGTTGAGATCGTTGGCGGGGACCCGCAGCAGCGCCTCTTTCTGGGTGATGCGGCCTTCCACCACCATGTCGACGGCTATCTTTACCGCGGCACGGCCGGTACGTTTGCCGGTGCGGGTCTGCAGCAGGTAGAGCTTGCCCTTTTCGATGGTGTACTCGATATCCTGCATCTCCCTGTAGTGGTCCTCAAGGGTGCTCTTGACTTCCAGCAACTGCTCGTAGATGTCCGGTCTCCACTTGACCATTTCGGCCACGTTCTGAGGGGTGCGAATGCCGGCGACAACATCCTCGCCCTGGGCGTTGATCAGGAATTCACCGTAGAACTCGTTCTCTCCGCCGGAGGGATCCCGGGTGAATGCGACACCGGTACCGGAGTCCTCGCCCATGTTGCCGAACACCATGGTCTGGACATTGACCGCCGTGCCGAGCAGACCGGTAATTTCGTTGATTTCGCGATAACGTATGGCGCGCGGAATATTCCAGCTTTTGAATACCGCTTCCACCGCTTTTTCCAGCTGCAGGTACGGGTCCTGTGGGAAGTCCGCGCCGGTGTGTTTCTTGTATACCGCTTTGTAGGCGGTGATCAGTTCCGCCAGTCCATCCTCGTTCAGATCGGTATCCTCGGCGACGCCGTATTTCTCTTTTATACGGTCAAACTCGTTTTCGAAATCGTGGTGGGGCACCTCCATCACCACGTCGCCGAACATGTTGATCAGGCGCCGGTAGGCATCGAGGGCGAAACGGCGGTTGTCTGAGGTGTTGGCCAGACCCTCAACCGCCTTGTCGGTGAGGCCGAGGTTCAGAACCGTATCCATCATGCCGGGCATGCTGACCGCCGCGCCGCTGCGTACGGATACCAGCAGTGGGTTATCCTCGGAACCGAACTTCTTGCCGGTCTCTCCCTCGACCATCTCCATGTTCTTGTTGATTTCTGCAAGCAGTCCGTCGGGGAGCTTGCCGCCGACATTGTAGTATTCAGCACAGGTCTCGGTGGTGATGGTGAATCCCGGGGGTACCGGTAGTCCGATGGAAGTCATCTCGGCCAGGTTGGCCCCTTTACCGCCGAGGAGATCCTTCATGTCCTTGGTGCCTTCGGACTTGGTCTTCCCAAAATAGTGGACACGTTTCTTGGATGTCATTGTCATGTCTTTGACCTTAAATAGTGTTGATGTCTACTTGGATGTATGCCCCGAATACAACTTCTCAGCAAGTAAGATGGAAACAAGCGCCGGTTGGTTGCTCGGTCGATAGTCGGTTGAAAATGTCCTGTGCCTTCAGGTTTGGTTGCGGATAAAAATCGATACCCCGTTCCCGGAGATACGGTTCCAGCCCGGTTTCGGGCTGCATTCTGCCATAAATACCGGTACCGGCAACAATCGCCGCCGGATTTGCGTCAATGAGATCGGAGATGTCCTCAAGGGAGAGGGTGTGCCCGCTCCGGCGCCACCAGTTCTCTTTGATCTGTCCGTTGGGATAAATGATAAGGTCGGAGACGTAGCGTGTACCGTCAATAATAATTGACCCAAAATCAATAACTTCGATCACTGCAGGAATTTCCCCGTGTTAGCTGCCTGCTGTCCCCTGCCGCTTAATCCCTGCGCCGGGGGTATGTCTGGGTTAAATAAGCCTGAATTCTAAAAGATACCGCCAGAAAAGAGAAACATCCGTGCCATAACCTGGTTATTTATAGGAAATTCATCCATTCCCGGGACGCCGGGATGTACCGTCGTTCCCGCTGAGCAAAGGGGATGGGAAATGCCTGCTGGAGCGGCTTTCAAGACCAACAGAAGGACATGGACCCGCCTTCGCGCAGGGGTCGTAACGGGGGTGGCCGGTGTGGCCGCAATACCGGATACCTCAGTAGAGATCGTCTCCCAGAGGTTCCAGAATATCACCGTCGCCCCATTCATCTTCCACGGCATCCCCCGTTTGACCGGCACGCATCATTTCGGTACCACGAAAATCCTCCAGTGGCGAATTCCAGTCGTCCGAGTCGGTGTCAGTGACCGAGGTGCTGAGATCGTCTATATCGCCCACATCCACGGCGCCGGCCCAGTTTTCCGGTTCGGCGATGGATTCCAGCTCCATCTCGTACCAGAGATCCAGGTCGAATTCCTCGATACTGCCGTCGAAGTATTGAACCTCTATCAGGCCGGTGTCCTCGTCAAAGGCCACAACCAGAAAGCGTTGTCCTTTGTCCTGCTGCTGATACCAGTTGCTCACAATCGGGTAGATTTCGGTAACCATCTGCATACCTCATGATTGCATGCCAGAACAGAATTCCGCTACATCCCCTGTACCAGATCCCGGGTTCGTGGGGTTCGATTCCAGGTGTCCTTGTACTCTGAGTATAAACAGAGTTTGCGAGAGTGCAGGTTTTTTTTGGAAATTGTGACTGAGACAGGACGAAGCTGTTTTTTTACCAAAAAACATATAGTTAGGTTCTTTTCGCCCTGAAGGGCGTGGCAGGAGAGGCAGATATATACACCATGGATTCTGCAATATGCCGCATCCGGTTTTCGGGACCACGCACGGAGCGGCTGCTATCCTTAGAAATAGGGGCCGGTTTGGGATCGGTAGTGCCGATTTATTCCGGGAGGGGAGATGACGGATCAGAAGCAGATGATGCGGGATATTGAGATGGAGGTTGAATATACCCGCGGCTTCATCGGTAGGAATACACTCGATAAACGCGTTATGGAGGTGATGCGCGAAGTCCCGAGGCACGCATTCGTGTTGCCCGAAATGAGTGAATCCGCTTATGCAAACGGCCCCCTTCCGATCGGCCACGGGCAGACCATATCCCAACCCTATATTGTCGCGCTGATGACGGATCTCCTGGAGCCGCAACCGGATCATATCATCCTGGAGGTGGGCACCGGTTCCGGGTATCAGGCTGCCATTCTTTCCCGATTGGTGCGGCGGGTCTACTCCATGGAGATAATCGAAGTACTCCTGGAGCGGGCGGAGAAGATATTACGCAAACAGGGCTGTAACAACGTGGTGTGCAGGGTGGGGGACGGCTACTACGGCTGGCCGGAACACGCGCCCTATGACGGCATTATCGTAACCGCGGCGGCGCCGGGTATCCCGCAGCCGCTGGTTGATCAGCTCAAGCCGGGGGGTAGGCTGGTGATCCCCGTAGGTCCTCCTTTTTATCACCAGGATCTGAAACTGGTGGAGAAAGAGAAGGACGGTGAAATCAATACCCGAGACGTGCTGGCGGTCGCCTTCGTGCCCCTGACCGGGGACCGGGGCAGGAAATAACTGAAAGCCCACAACTAGGGGACAGTTGGTCCGGCCTCGAATGTTTCCGCCTGGCGCATAAATTCCTCAATGGAAATAACCGGATCAACGTGCCAGTTGAGATGACTGAGCTCATTGCTGAACCTCGGTTGAGCGGAAAAGTCCGGTCCCAGCAACGTCTCCGTGGTGAGGTCTTTAAGCTCCAGAACGATGGGGATAACACATAGGATCAAAGTCATCGCCCAGGCTTGGCGGCGTGGAGCGTGATTGGCTTTCTGAAAATAGACATAGAGCAATAGGGGTATCAATAGCAGTATCCAGGCGAGATCCAGCAGCAGTTGCGGTGTGGGATCGCTGAACAGGTAATTTAGTATCTCCGCCAGCGGAGACAGCAGTAGGAGCGACAGAAAGATCAGACAGGAAAGGGTCCAGGTGCTGGCAAGTTCCCAGCGGTGAATCGCGAGTCGGTTCAGGGCCGATATAATGCCTGACATGATCAGCAGAACCAGCAGCGCTTCCAGGGTATCTTCGGCGTACCAGTCCATCGTTTCTGTGGTAAAGGTGTTGAGCAGTTTTTCCAGCAGCAGGAAACCGATGGCGATCAGCGGCATCAGCACCGCCCAAAACCTGCTATGGAAGAAACAGAACTGCCCGCTTCGGCATCCAAGTATACGGGTCTCCTCCACGGCATGATCGGACGGTAACAGCCCGGCACGTACCCGGCCCATCTGCAGCCGAGCGGGAATCGTTACATCCGTCGCCTCCAATCCCATCTTTTCCCCATTAAGACGGGAACCGTTCTCCTCGGAAAGATTCTGCACTATCAGAGTTCCATCCGGATTGCGATCGATGCGCAGATGGTAAGGGGAGATGGTGGGATCCGAAAGAATAAGATCGTTATCCAAGGCGCGACCGATGGTAAAGGGGAAACGTTCCACCTTTACGTATTGATGCAGAAGCCGGTGCTGAATCTCGAGGATCAATGTCGCCATTCGAACGACTCCAGGAAGCGTTTTATCAGTTCTAGTGCGCTGTCGTAATCGGTTCCGGTCAGATACATATTAAATATCATCCCCCGGTCAGGTTCCCCGGTCATGGCTGATGTCAGTACTAGGTCGCTCAGTTCGGGGTAACGCAGATAGTCCCGGCGGCAGAGATTGACCTTCCACTGATTTGCTCCGATCTGGACGAACCGTGTTTCGCACTGAAAATTGGTCAGGTCCTGTTTGTTTCCCGGGCTTGAGTAACGGCTGACGAACTGTTGCTGATAGAGGTTATAGAAAGTCGTGGGCTTCAGTTTTTCACTCTCCAGCCAGATGTACTCATAGTTGATTTTCCCGACCTCCAGGCGGTCATAGAGGAAGATCTCGTTCTGATTTCTGCAATGAGTGAACAGACGGGAAAAGAGTTCATTCTGCTTGGGGGGCTTGCTGGCATCCCAGCAGCGAACAGTCTGGGAGATCGCGCCCGGTACCTGGAATCCGCCGATATTAGTCTGCGGCCAGTCCCCGTCGATCAGATGCCTGAGATAGGCTTTCTGGTTTTCCCGGATCTGTCGGCTGATATGAAGGTGCAGATCGTCGACCGGTCGGAAACCACGCTTTTTGATGTCATGGAGCATTTGATCCAGATAGTGTGCAGGAATAATGAAGCTTATGTTATTGCCGGCGGTGGCCACATTGATTCCGATCACGAGTCCCGCGCCATCCATGGTGGGACCGCCGCTCATGCCGGGATTAAGGCTCCCGGAAAAGTGGATACGGCCATCGTTACTCTGCGGCAACACGCCGTTGTTGGTGCCGTCGGTCAGCGACATACCCAGGTCGTGGGGATTGCCCATGGCATAAAGGCGCGCGCCTTTTTCCGGCACCGGTCCTGTTTTCAAGGGTCGTCCCAACTCTCGATCTGCCTGCAGGATCGCCAGATCGTGTGGAACGTCCACATCCATTACGGTTAACGCTCCGCGCTCTCCCGAGCTGGAGAGATACTCCAGGGTGTAGGTGTCTGGCTTGAGTATGAAGCTGCTTACCACATGGAAGTTGCTGGCTACCAGATTGTTCCGTCCGACAACAAAGCCGGAACCAATGCTTGATTTCTCACCGGTAGACTTGTTGATGACTCGTACCTGATAGAGCGCATCAACCTTTCGGTTAAACAGGGTCTCGGCATCCAACGGGGCGGCGCTCAGGGAAGGGGCCAGGAATAACAGCAGAATTGCGGAAATACCGAACCCGGTACGCAGGGTTGTAGTCAATGAGAGCACCTCTGGCGACAGCTCGTTACACCGGTAAACCATAGCACTAATCAGTCATGAGAACACGCTCGGTGTCATCCATATACAAGGCGCGCCTGGAACGGCTATGGAACCCCATCGCTAACCAGTAGTGCGGCGGGATATGGTTTCAAATATCACCTCCGACCGATGTGGTGAGGGGCTGAATCTTTCCCTGTTCCCGCCGGGCTGTAGTACAGTGCTAAGCAGCCTATGATTAATTATAGGAGTGCGGTCGAAAAGGGGCACCGTATTCGGATAATTTAAGAGCAATCGAATACGGTCTTGGTTGCGTCTCTTGAGGATTGTAATATCCGTGTGAGCCATACGAGGGCTAACTAATGTCAAAGCAAGACGATGCCGTGAATAAATTTTGTGACGGTCTTTCCTGCTCCCAGGCGGTGCTCTCCACCTATGGCATCGAGTATGGATTGGACACGGAACTGGCGCTCAAGATAGCCACCGGTTTCGGAGGCGGCCTGGCCCGGCAGGGAGGGACCTGCGGTGCCGTGACCGGTGCCGTCATGGTTATCGGGCTGAATCGGGGAAGCCTATCGTCCGCGGACAGGGAGGCAAAAGAAGAGACTTATCGGGCGATCAGGGAGTTCCTGCAGCGATTTGAGAGGGAGTGCGGCTCCACGATCTGCAGAGAACTTCTCGGTTGCGACATAAGCCAGCCAAGCGGATATGCGCGGGCACGCGAGCAGAATCTGTTTCAGACCCACTGCCCCGGGTACGTAGGGAGTGCCATGGGTATCCTGGAGGAGATAATCGGGAAATAACCCTGGAATTACTGACGGTTATGTGATGTAATCCCGCGTTCCACCGTGGCATTTTGCCAACCGTTTCACTGCGAAACGGACAGTGTTTTGTCATCCTTTAGTTATACAGGCCGCCAGCCGATCCGGGCGTAAGGTGGTTGTTTGTTGTGGAGGACGGGACGTGAACATAGCTATCCTGATACCCAGCGGAATTTCCATGCGCCGGGAAATCAAGGTTCTCACCGAGCAGGGCCACACCTGCCGTTACTACTCCTTTATCTCCACTTTTATCGCCGGTGCCAAAAGAAATCAATTCGACCTCGCTTTGGTAAGCTGGTGCCTGAATGGTCCGCGCATGGCTGAAGTTGTGCGTGAACTGCGTCAGATCCACGGGGAGGATCTGCCGGTTATCCTGCTGGATCCACCTTCAAACACCGCGGATGACGAGTTTCTTACCCAGCTCGGTGTGGATGCCTGTCACCGGAAGGAAAGGGATCCAAACGCATTGATTCGCTGCATCGAACGGGTGATGAGTCAGGCAGACTTGCCCACCCAACGGACGGAAGAAGAGGAAGAAGCAGAAGCAGAAGAGGTTCCGGTAATGCTTACCTTAGTCTCCTGAGCGATCCGTAGCGGGTTTTTCCCTCAGGCGGATGTAATCACGATCCTGCTTATTTCACTGGGCGCGAGTACGCGTAGCGGTGGCCCCCAATAGCCTACTCCACGGCTTACGAATATCTGTTTTCCAGGTGAGAATTCATGCAGACCGGTCAGATACGGCTGGGCAAGCATGACCAGGAATCCAAACGGGAATATCTGTCCGCCATGAGTATGACCGCTCAGCATCAGATCACATCTCCTCTCCTCCAACAGCGAAATGGATCTGGGCTGATGGGAGAGAACGATGACCGGTTTTGACTGATCCACCACCCGATAGGCGGCCTCGACATCAGGCGGCCGTGTCCCGAAGCGTTCTCCGGTGAGATCGCTAAGTCCCACCAGATTAAAATAATCGGAATCGTTTCCGAAACGAACGGCCCTGTTGTCCAAAGGACGGATCCCAAGGGAAGCCACGGCCTGGAGAATCGGTTCGACACCATGGTAATACTCATGATTCCCGGTGACGAAATAGGTCGGGGCCTGCAGTGTTTTCAGAGGCAACAGATCGTCGATGATTTTCTCGGGGGAGAGATCGAAGAGATCGCCGGTTATGACCACCATATCGGGATTCATGGCGTTTGTCCGGGCAACGATTTTCTCCATAAAATCGCGCTTAATGGTACGCCCGACATGGATATCCGTTAGATGTACAATGGTAAATCCACTGAATGGAAAGTCCCGGATACGAACAACGACGTCATTCACTTCGGGAAACCGGGTGCCTTCGTGCAGGCCGCGCCAGAGATAGGACACGGCTGCGATCAGGACGGCGCTGTCGAATATCACCTTTATTACCCGTCGCCGTTCCTGATCGAAAGGAACTTGCCGTGAAACCGACACGATAAGGTCATATATCGCGGCAATAACAAACAACATGAAAGTGGAGCCGATAAAGGCACTGAGCGTGAGATAGAGGACGATCGATTCCGGAATCAGACCGAAAACACGATCCACGGCAAACAGCACTTCGCCCGCCATGATGACCAGCATGAGCAATGCTCCGGGCCTGTGAAAGCGTGGGGCGAGCTGACGAAAAAAGCGTCTATAGACATAGAGATTGGCCAGCCCCAGCACAAGGGTGAGTACGCTGACGAAGAGGAACACGGAGTATGTGCGCATGATCTGCCGGGGTCGTATACCGGATAAAAAGGGATGGGTGAAGAGTAAATCTACTGACGCGGATTTTCTACCGAGCAAGACTGCAAATCTTCATCTTCTAACTTCTTGCCTGCGAAACAATATTCATAATACCCAGCGCTGATTCCCGGTCTGGCGCCTCGGCGAGCAATCGGCTCATTTCTACACGCTGTTTATCGGAAAGCCGGGTCGGCCGGTAACCTGCAAGCGAAAAGCCATATTCGCCTGAGAGGTGACGTAGAAAACGTTCCGCAACCCACCGGTATCTGGATGAATGAAACAATAACTCCGCGGCATATTTCGCATAACCCGCATGCGGCAACGGACAGGGGTATCCGCACAGGTTACAGTTATCCTCTCCGACAAACGGCGGGTGAGAGGATTCAAGCTGTTTGCGTGCCGGGCGCATAAAATATCTCCTCGTTATTCTGGTCGATGTTATTTCCGACTTATTTGGTAGATTACTATTAAATTTTAGAATAAATCCAGAAATTGTTGCCGGTGGGACCTTCGGAGAACTAACTTCTGCTTCTAGAAAAGTGCTTTAACTAATTGTATTTACGGAGATAATATATATAAATTCCTATTTGGATTAGGTGCGGAATTATTTTAGGTGTCAGACAAATGCTGCTATGTCGTTCATGGGTTGATCAGTTCCGAGGACAAAATAACATCAAACAAGCGGCGGCTATGCAGTACCGGGGAGTTCCAGCCGAGTAAGGCCCGTAAGCCTGCTAAGATTAGAGATCACAACCAAGCGTTTAATGAAGACAGAAGGGCGGAATCTTATTTCGTTCTGCTTCTTTTCTGTTTCTTAAGTGGCCAGGTGTTATCAGGGCCTGCAATGTCGGCTTCTGACTTAGAGTGATCGTTCCCGAGAAATCAGGAAGAGGAGAAAAATATGCCTATTCTCTGGCGCAATGAAATGAGCGTTGGAAACGATCTCATAGATCAAGATCATAGGTATTTGCTTTGTCTGTTCAATTCCATAGAACTGGTACTATCGGACAAAGGGTTGCTTGATCAATTACCCTTCTATTTCGACCAGCTATTTGAATACACCCAGTTCCACTTTGAACGAGAGGAGAAGATACAGCTTAAATCGGGCTATGCGGGCTACTATGAGCATAAGCAGAAGCATCAGAAGATCATCCAGCGTCTGGGAGAAGTAAATGAAGAGCTAAAAAGCGGTAAAGCGGACCTGAAGCAGGATCTTCTGGCGCTGGTAAGAGAGTGGATTGTGGATCATCTGATCAAGACGGATAAGGAAATGTCTCAACACCTGAGCAAACTGCCCAGGAACTACCAGTAGCCGGACTGCGTCACTACCTCTAACGAGTGATAGAGGAGAATATTCGGCCCAAAAATAACTTAGATAGTAGCGCAAAACAATATTTGAAGATTAATGAGTTGATAGATTGAGATAAACTGATGAGTGAATTACCTAATTGTCCGAAATGCAATTCAAGCTATACCTACGAAGACGGCAATATGCTGGTCTGTCCCGAATGTGGATATGAGTGGTCCGCATCCGAAGCGTCTTCGGGAGAGGATGCGATATCGGTAATAGATGCCAATGGGAACAAGTTGGAAGATGGAGATACGATAACCGTCATAAAGGATCTGAAGGTAAAGGGGTCTTCACAGGTGGTGAAGGTTGGAACCAAGGTGAAAAATATCCGGCTGGTAGAAGGTGATCACAATATTGATTGCAGAATCGATGGTATCGGTGCCATGAAGCTAAAATCGGAGTTCGTTAAAAAGGCATAGTCCTGGAGTCCGGTCCGGTATATTCATTTTCTGTAAATGGCGGGCACGATTAAAGGCGTTTGGGAATGCTGAAGAAAAAGAGGGGTATGTAGATGCATATAATTCTGGGAGCCCTGGGGACAATAGTAATCATACTGATCCTGGTAAACAGGCTGTCCGAGAACGGTATAGATATCGGATGGCTGAATCCGTTTGCATGGAAAAGGCGGCGCGATTGGGCGAAGAAATATCATGCCAATCCCGTCTACTCGATAAGAAGTCCGATGGAGATAACCGCGCTTCTTATGGTCGCCCTTACCAAGAGCGAGGGTGATATGAGCTCGGAGCAGAAACAGGAACTTAAGAGTAAATTCCAGGAGGTGTTTCATCTGAACGAGGAAAAGGCCGCGGGGTTGATTAACTCGTCGGTGTTTTTGCTTAAAGATGATATGGGGGTAGTCAGGAATATGTCCAAACTGCTCGAGCCGAGTATAGAGGCGTTCACGGAAGAGCAGGCTAAATCCGCTTATGAACTGCTTTCGCATATATCGAGTTTCGACGGCCCGCCGAATTCCTTTCAGCAGGAAACCGTTTCTTCGTTCGGGCGCGTGATCAGGGCGCGTATTGGAACAACGGAAGAGTGGGCATAGCTGTCTGACGGAAAAAGTTCGGCGAATCAGATTCAGTCTGTGACTAAGTATATGGAGCAGTAATGATTACAGAAGATCAGGCGCAGGCGTTTGCAGAGGATTGGATCGCATCCTGGAATGATCATGACCTGGATCGCATAATATCGCATTACGCTAATGACGTTGAATATTACAGCGTATTTCTCGCAAAGCTTACGGAAAATAAAACAGGGAAGCTGCAGGGAAAGGATAAACTAAGAGAGTATCTTTCCAGGGGGCTGGCTGCATATCCGGATCTTCATTTCGAGTTGCTCAGCGTTTTCCCTGGTGTGGCAAGCGTCGTCTTACATTACCAAAGCGTCAACGATATGTTGGCGGCGGAGGTGTTCGAGATAAATGCGGAAGGTCTGGTGTCTCGTGTTCAGTGCCATTACAGTCAGACTTGAATAGCCGGCGAAGTGCTCGACTAAGTGCCGGTATGATAAAAATATTAAAAGAAGTATCCGCCCCCAGCATATTTACCAAGGGCCTGCTCAGGTACAGGCAGGGAAGATTGGCGGATTCGAGACGACTGATCAGAAAATCCGGGGAGTGGATGCGGGAGCTTAGGGAAGATGATTTTTATAAGGCCGCGTTAATTTGCGTGGAATCGGAGTTGGGAATGGAGTTTGAACCCGAGGTCCTGCAACGCGCGCTGGACTCAATAGTGGATTCTCCCTATAAGCATACCGCCGATCATAAGGTTGTTTGCGAGGGGTTGAAGCAAAAGATCGCCGCAATTAAATCCTGACCTTATATAAATGCCCGGGCTTCATGGTCGCCGGCGCAAAAACAGCCGCTGAACCGGAATGGGGTCAATCCAACTCAAACAGCATATTGAAGCTGACCGGGAAGTGGGAATCAGGCGGCGTCGGGAGTGGCGCGGATTTTTCAACCGCTTTGGCGGCCGCCTCGCGCAGCAGTTTCTGTCCGCCGGTTATGGACAGGGAATGAATATTCCCGCCGGCGTCCACCACAAAGCTGATCTTTACCGTCCCTTCTATGCCGCGGCGCCGGGCGAGGCGGGGATAGTGCTTGTTTTTTTCCACCCGTTGCATGACCAGTGAGAGATAGCTTTGACGCATCTTTTCGGCGTCAGCATTCATTAGCGCCTCTCCCGGTTCTTCCACCGGTTCGATGACCTCTGGTTCCGGTTCCGGTTTGGGTTCCGGCTCGGGCTTGGGTCTTGGTTTGGGTTTAGGCGTAGGTACCGGTTTCGGCTTGGGTTTGGGCTTGGGTTTCTCAATGGGTTTCGGTCGCGGGGGTGCCGCCCGCTGGAAACTGAGGCTGACCCGGGTGGTGTTGGTCTTTCTTTCTTCCGGGCTTCCTATTCCGAGGGTGCGTTCGGCGAGCAGCCAAAGCAGTGCACCGTGAAGAAGCACGGAGAAGACGATAACGATGGAGCGCAGTTGAATATCAAGCTTCTTCACTCGCTCTCCGTGAGAATATCCAGGGACTCGGCGCCGGCGATGCGGGACGCATCCATAACTTTTACTACGCGATTAAGCGGGGTGGAGGCGTCCGCCCTCAACCTGACGCGCTTTTCCACCGGGGCGTGCAGGGCGCCCTTGAGGGTCTCAACCAACGATTCGTCAGGGGTGGGTCTGTTGTTGACCAGTATGGTCCCTTCCTGATTGATTTCCACCTCAACCACTTTTTCTTCTTCCACCTGGTCGCCGCTCTGCGCTTTAGGCAGTTCGATATCCAGCCTTTTTTCCTTGACGAAGTGGGCGGTAAGGAGGAAAAACACCAACAGCAGAAATACAATATCGATCAACGGCGTGAGGTTAAGGCCTACGCTGGAACGCCTTTGCCTCCGGCGGTCATACGGCATCCGTCAAATCCTCCCAGTGGTGCACGGAGGGGTGGTCTTCGGAGCTGTTTTTGCCGTTCCTGCTGCTACGGGAGGTGTGCTCGCTTACCAGGGAAATGCAGCGGTCCATGGTGTGTAACCGTCGTTCCACAGCGCGCTCCAGGAAATGCAGCAGGATCAGTATCGGAATGGCGACGGTAAGACCCACGCCGGTGGTGATCATGGCCTCCCAGATACCTCCCGCCAGGGCGGCGGCGTCCACTTTACCTCCCGCCTGTTCGATGACCATAAACGCCTTGATCATACCGATGATGGTGCCGAGCAGGCCGAGGAGTGGTGCGGTGTTACCCAGAATACCAAGTGTCGGGAGGCCGGCCTCCATGCGCTTTAGCTCTTCGGAGCGAACACGCATACCTGCCTGGGTAGGTTTCTCCGCGCCGCTTTTCAGAGAATCGAGCATGCCGGCGACCACGGCGGCCTCGGGTCCTTTATCGTCCTTGAAGGATTCAACGTCCAGATCTCCATGTAGGGCCTGTTGTATTCGCACCGCGAGATCGGCCCGGGGGCGGCCCATGCGTAGCAGATGAACGTAACGTTCCAGTACGATTGCCAGTGCGATGATTGAGTAGCCCGCAAGGACCCAGACCACTGCGCCGCCTTTGATAAAGAATGATTCAATACTCATAGGGAAATCCAGCCGGTAACGGTTCCTATGCCTAAAAAGATCAGGAGCGCAATGCTACCCTGCTCAAGGCGCGGAAGCCAATGGGTAAGGTGATATCGTATCTCTTTGCTCAGGTGTGCCATGCCGATCCCGAACAGCAGCCCGGGAAGGGCCGCCGCACCCAGCCCGAAAGCCAGACCGAGTAAGGCGCCGTTAAGGCCGCTGCCGGTTGTCGCTGCCGCCAGGATGATGGTACTCAGAGGCAGACAGGGGTTGAGGGCCATACCCGCACCGACCAGGAACAAGCCGGTGGGGAGGGAGCCGCCGCGGCTTCGGGAGGAATCGGGTGCGGCGGAAAACTCAACAGGCAGGCCGGAGTGCTGATGGGGTCGGCAGTTGCCGCCCCTGTTTCTGCGCATGAGCAGGGCGAAGGCCAGCAGCAGAACGGCGCCGCCCTGGACAAAACGGGTGCCTTCCGATCCCAGACCGACCTCGATACCGGATCCTATCATCCCCGCCAGCAGCCCCAGTAGGGTATAGCCGCTTATGCGACCGAGAGAGAACGGGAGTATGATCCGCCAGGAGTTGCGGATACCGGCGTCAGCGCTGAGAAACACCGGGCCCAGGTAGGGCAGGCAGGCGATATTGCAGGGGCCTGCCCCGAAACCCAGTCCCAGAAACAGCGCCGCTGCGAAGGTGAGTGTTGCCGCCTCGGTCACGCCTTGTCCTTTCGTCCTTCCCATGCCTTCTGCGCCTGTTTGCGGCGTTTAAAGTATTGGGGATCGGCGGAAAATACCGGAAAGGTCACATACTTGAGTTGCAGTACATCCTTCTCCGGGCAGAATTCGACGCAGCGTCCGCACAGGGTGCAGTCCTCGAAGGTGACATTCCGTTTCCCCATCTCGGTATGTATCTCTTCGATATCCATAGGGCAGGCCTTGGCGCAAAGGCCGCATTTTTCGCAGCGTTCGGTGCTGTTTTTCACCAGGCGCAGCAGGCCGATCTTACGGAACACCGCATGCAGTGCCAACATGGGACAGATGCGACAGAAAGGCAGGCGCGTGGTCAGTGCCAGCGCAATCATCAGGCCGAACAGAAAATCGGCGATAATGGACAACACCAGGGTAACGGGGGTTGCAGGGTCAACATTAAACTGAGCGGTATCGCCGGTAACAAGGGTACTCATAAGCCGGGACGGGCAGATTTTACAGAAGGGGTCCACCATATCGTGACCGAAATAGCCCAGCCCGGTGAGAAGGGGAAAGGTGAATACCAACAGTATCAGGATGACCCACTTTACCGGTCGCATCCGCCGCACCAGATCCGAGGAGGCGCCTTCCCGTTGTCGCAGACCGAGTTTGGTGCCGATCATATGAATCCATTCCTGGAAGGTTCCCAGGGGGCAGATCCAGCCACAGAAGGCTTTGTTCAACACGATGAAGAAGAGCAGAAAGAGGCCGAGGGTGATCAGGGTCGGCATCAGGCCGGCCAGCAGATTGCCGCCGTCGGCGATAACGGGGCCCAGGCGATGGGCCATCTGATGTTGAAACGGGATCAGGGTACAGTAATCGGCGGATTCAAAATTATAGGCGCAGGTGAGGGCCGGGAAGGCCACGCTCAATTTGTCCGCCGTGTAATAGCCGACTATGGAGGCGCCGTATACCAGAAACAGGAAAGAGGCGAGCTGTACCAGTTTACGCAGGACCGACAGATTGAACCTACTCATGAGTCTTCCCCCTTGGATGCATCATGAACGCGGCCGAGAAGGCCGCCCGCCAATAACCCGATTGAGAGAACGGCGGCCGCCAGGCCGGTAGACTGCCAGTGGGACGGGTTGACGTGATAGGAGGCGCTGAGTCTGGTCTTGTAGCTCATCTCACCTTCCCTGAGGTACCTGGCGGTCAGCCACATCTCCCCCGGGCGGTTGTTATTGCGACCGGGTTGTACTTCTGGGAAGTCATCCGGTATTCGGAAAGAGACCCGGCCTTGGTTGTCAGTCTGTCCTTCAAGGCGACTGCCGAATTCGGTTTCCAGAAGCACCGGCAGTTCGGCAAGGGGTTCGCCGTTGAAGCGCACCAGAAAGTTCCAGTCGTAACCGCTGATATAGCGGTAGTGTTCCCTGGGAATGGGATCGGGAACGATCTCCAGCGGGGCCTTTTGGGCGTTCGCCAGTTTGCTCGGGGAGACGGAGCTCGGTCTTCCGCGCAGATATTCGTAGCGGATCAGAAACTCCTTCGACGTCCCCCAGTCTTTTTCCACCACCAATGCATGGTAGTTGTCCATGCCGGTGGAGGGAATGGTGATGCCGCCGTGTTTGATCTCCAGCGGCAACCGGCTCAGGTCAGGTTTCCAGATTTCGGCGACCGCACCTTCACCGGCCATCAACATATAGTGCCCGGGGCCGCTCCGATGCCGATGCTGCTGGGCACCGGGTTGACTCTGCGGTCGCCTCCCGGCTTCCTTGCCCTGCGTCGTATCATCACTGCACCAGGCCACGGAGCACAGGCATAGAAGCCCTGAAGATAGAGCCCAGATAAGGTATCGGTTTTTCATGGCGTCGGCCTCAGAATTGATAGCGATAACTGAGCATGGCGGCGCGGGGTGATCCGGCGGAATAACTGACGGTGCCGCTGGAACTCTTCTTGGCCTCCGCCGCGTAATGCTCGTCGAACAGGTTGTCCACGTTCAATGCCAGGGTGTGTTTACCCTGTTCATAGCCCAGCATGAGGTTGGTCAGGAACTCATAACCGCCGTACTTTTCAGTATTTGCGTTATCCATCCAGTATTTACCCCAGGTGTCTGCCTGGATGCGGGCTATGAAGCCGGAAGGGTGTTCATAGTCAAGGCTCAAGCTGTATTGGTGACGCGGGACATAGGGAAGATGGTTGCCCGAGTAATCGTTAGCTGCCGATTCCACGAAGTCGACAAAGGTGTAGTCGCTGTAGGCATAGTTCGCACCCAGCCAGAGGTGGTCACCGACCCGAACCTTTCCACTCAACTCCAAGCCTTTCTTGAGGGTCTTGCCGGCGTTCTCGAAATCACTTAGGAAGCCGGTGTAGACCTGGATGATGTCGTCTTCAACCGTCGTGCGGTAGGCGGCCAGATCCAGCGACCAGTTGTCCGCCCGTCCCTTGAGTCCCACCTCTATATTGCGCGCGGTGGCGTTGCTCAGGTCGGGGTTGTTCTGGATCTCGCCCTCCGAGGGTACCTGGCCGGACTGGGCGATACTGGCGTAGACATTGAATTTATCGGTCAAGGCGTAGGTCACACCCAGCTTGGGTGAGAACATCTTGAATGTGGCATCGGTATTGGCTATCACCGGTGCTCCGTACATGACATAGTTACCGGCCCCCCAGCTGTATTCGCCGTATTCGATTCCGTCGATATCAAAATTCATCCGGTCGTAACGGAAACCGACGTCTATGGTCCAACGGTCGCTGGGCCGCAGGGTCTCCTGCATGAATACTCCGTACAGGGTATTGGTGGCTTCCTCCTCGGCTAACAGGACGCCCTTCTCATCGGACAGGGTGGTGGAGATGCGGCCGCTAAAAATATTGACCCGATAATCCCTGTAGGCGTACTTCTTGGAATCATCCGTTTGATCTCTGCGTGCGGTAACACCCGCCACCAGAGTGCTTTCCCCCCACAGCTGATGGTCGTAGACGAACTCCAGATCGGTGCCGAAGACGTTGGTGCCGGGGTTGTCGTTGATCGCGCCGGTGACCGGGTGGTAGTGGCTCCAGCGGTTGAAATAGATACGCGGCTTGAAGGTGAGATTGCCGTACTCCTGTTCCAGGCGCGAGTTGAAGAACCAGATGGTGGAGTAACGTCCGCTGTGTTGCCAGGGGCTGCTGGTGTTGTGCTGTTCTCCCGAGTCCTCGAACTCTTCATACTCCGCGGCGGTCATGGAGCCGGGGAGTTGCATGTCGGCCTGGGAGTAACTCAGTTCCGTCTCCAGGGTGCCGCTGTCACCCAGCATCAGGCCGTGCTTGAGGCTGATCTGTTGGGTATCGAATTTGTTCCAGTCGCGCCAGGCGTTATCCAGCTCCCGGTGCGATGCGGTAATGGATAGGGCGTTGCTGTCATTGATATAACCCCCGACGCGGGCGTGCAGCATTCCGGCCCCCTGTTCCCCGATGCCGGCCTTGATGCGGTTGCTGTTGGCATCGAACACCGATTTGGAGATGATCTGAACCGTACCGCCGGCGGAACCGCTGCCGTAAAGGGAACCGGGGCCCTTGGTGATCTCGATGCGTTCGATATCCTGGGTATCGATGAAGTCAAAGCGGGAGAAGCTGTCCGGATCGGTCATGGGAACGCCGTCACGCAGGACCATGATCTCCCGTACTCCGTAGTTGGCTTTCTGGCCCGCACCGCGAATGATCAAGCGCACGTCGTAGCCGCCGTTCTTAGAGTCGATCAGCACACCCGGTGTCCCCTGGATGGCGTCCTTGACGTTCATCATCTTGGCGTCTTCAATCCGTTGCTCATCGATCACCGTAATCGATTCCGCAACTTCCTTGGTGGAGCGTTCGATACGGGAAGCGGTTACGCTGATGGTATCTGTTTCGGCGGCGGTGGTCGCTGCCGCGGTGACTGTTGAAAGAAGTGCAACGGCGGCGCGGCCGTGGATTCTACTGCTCCCGGTCTTTTTCATCTTTGTGTCCCGTTTAGTTGTTATTGCTGCTTGGTTTTGTATTTTTTTGGGGTAATGTGCGGATAGCCAACCCTAACGGAAGTAAGCAACAAGCGGACCAAAGAAAAA
Source organism: Sedimenticolaceae bacterium (assembly GCA_050291465.1). Classification (GTDB taxonomy): domain Bacteria; phylum Pseudomonadota; class Gammaproteobacteria; order Chromatiales; family Chromatiaceae; genus CBFDBF01. The sequence continues at coordinate 76,689 of JBNKJV010000002.1, forward strand.
GTCCTTAGAAAATAGGCTGATAGAAGTTCGAACAAACGAAAATGTGCGTCAAAACACCTAAAAGTGTGTGAAATGCCGCTTTCTGGACCCGCGCCCGCGGTATGGGGAACAGCCTAAAATAAGGAAGTGATTAACAAGGGATGATCAGGTTATGAGCGGTATCGCTCGACATCAACTCAGTGACGAGCACAAGGTGTCCTCGGAAAGGGATGAAAGGCTCTGGCACGCCCTTTCTGAGCAGGAGCTGATTGACTGTCTGGAAACACACAGTGGTCGCGGGCTGGATACCGCGGAGGCAGAGCGACGTCTGCTTGCGCAGGGAGCAAACGAAATCGAGGAGAGTGGAGGTCGTAGCGTGGTCTTCATTCTGCTCCAGCAGTTCTCCGATTTTATGATTCTCGTGCTGCTGGCGGCGGCCGTTGTCTCCGGTATTGTGGGCGAGCCCCTGGATGCCATGGCCATTCTGGTGATTGTGTTCCTGAATGCCGTAATGGGGGCGGTACAGGAGTTTCGCGCGGAACGGGCCATGGCGGCACTGCGCCGGTTGGGTGCGCCTGCTGCCCGGGTGATCAGGGATGGGACGGTAACCACTATTCCGGCCACGGAACTGGTTGCCGGAGATCTGTTGCAACTGGAAGCGGGGGACTTGCTTGCCGCCGATCTGAGGTTGCTGGAGGGCACAGACCTGCAGATGGATGAGGCGGTCCTTACCGGCGAGTCTCAGGCGGTAGATAAAAAGGTGGAAACCCTGTCTGACAGTCAACTGCCACTGGGTGACCGCAGCAATATGGCGTGGCGGGGGACCCAAGTGACCCGCGGCCGTGGTCGCGGTGTCGTGGTCGCCACAGGGATGGCGAGCGAAATCGGCCGTATCGCCCGGTTGCTGCAGACCGAGAAAAGCGTCAAGACGCCGTTGCAGAAGCGACTGGCTCGGTTTGGCCGCCAGCTCGGGCTGGTGGTGCTGGCGATCTGTGCCTTGATATTTGTGGCGGGGCTGTTGCAGGGACAGCCTCTGCTGCTCATGTTTCTGACCGCGGTGAGCCTCGCCGTGGCGGCGATTCCCGAGGCATTACCGGCGGTAGTATCCATTTCGCTGGCTATCGGGGCGCGTATGATGAGCGATCGTAACGCGCTGGTCCGGAGACTGCCGGCGGTGGAGACCCTGGGCTCGGTAACTTATATCTGCTCCGACAAGACCGGGACCCTTACCGAAAACCGCATGACCCTGGAGCAGCTGGTTATAGATGGCCGCAGGTTGAGCATGAAGCAGATGGCGTTGAGTGAAGGGCCCCTAAGGAACCGGGTGGGGGAGGCGCTGGCCCTCTGCAACAATGTGAGTGGACCCGGAGCCTCTCCTGTCGGCGATCCCACCGAGGTGGCGCTCTTCGTCGCTGCGGAGGGTATGGGGTTCTCCAGGGAGACGCTGATACGGACGCGTCCGCGGATCGCTGAGATCCCGTTTGATTCGGAACGGAAGTGTATGACCACTATGCACCGGGGACGGACCGGGGCGGTAGTTTACCTCAAAGGGGCGCCCGAGGTCGTGGTGGGGAGGTGTTCCACCCGGTGGACATCCGCCGGTCCGGTGCCGTTGGACGGCGGTGCTGTATTAAGTGAAGCTCAGGTGCTGGCCGCGGAGGGGTATCGGGTATTGGCCCTGGCCTTTCAGGAGCTTGCGGGGTGTCCCGAGGAACCGTCCGCCGCGATACCGGAGCAGGGGCTGAACTTCCTTGCCCTCGCGGCATTGATCGATCCGCCCCGGCCTGAGGCGAAGCAGTCTGTTGCGGAGTGCCGGGGCGCTGGTATCACACCTGTGATGATAACCGGAGACCATCCCGGTACTGCCCGAGCCATCGCTGTCCGCCTGGGTATTGCCGACGATGGAGCAAGGGTGATGACCGGCAAGGAACTGGAAGAGATCACCGATAAAGAATTGGCCGAGCGGGTGAAAGAGATTCAGGTATATGCGAGGGTCGACCCGGAGCAGAAGATCCGCATCGTAAAGGCGTTGCAGTCCCGTGGTGAATTCGTGGCCATGACCGGCGACGGGATAAATGACGCACCTGCGCTCAAGCGGGCGGGAATCGGCGTGGCCATGGGACGGAAGGGCACGGCGGTGGCGCGGGAGGCGGCGGACATGGTGCTGCTGGACGACAACTTTGCAACCATTGTCAAAGCGGTTCGCGAAGGACGGCGAATATTCGACAATATCCGTAAATTCGTGAAGTACACCATGACCAGTAATGCCGGGGAGATATGGACCCTTTTCCTGGCCCCGTTTCTGGGTCTGCCGATACCGCTCCTACCGATCCATATTCTTTGGATCAACCTGGTGACCGACGGTCTGCCGGGGCTGGCCTTGACCGCAGAACCGGATGAACGGGGTATTATGCGGCGTCCTCCGCGTCCTCCGGATGAGAACATCTTTGCCCAGGGTATGTGGCAGCACATGGTCTGGGTGGGGCTGTTGATCGGCGGTCTCTCCATCCTCGGTCAGGCGTGGGCCTATCATACAGGCAGCGGCAACTGGCAGACCGTGGTCTTTACCGTGCTGACCCTGTCGCAGCTCTTTCAGGTCCTCGCGATCCGTTCTGAGCGGGCATCGCTTTTTCAGGTCGGAATCCTGTCCAATCCGCCGCTGCTTGGGGCGGTGCTGTTGACGGTAGCGCTGCAGCTGGCAGTGATCTACCTGCCGTTCCTGAACGTCATTTTCAAGACCCAACCCCTTTCACTGATCGAGCTCCTGGTCTGTTTCGGTTTGGCATCCCTGGTATTTGTTGCGGTAGAGGTGGAAAAATTCCTGGTAAGGGCGGGGCTGCTCTACGGCGGGGCAGGCGGCCGGCCGGAAAGGGATCGGAAAAAGGGTGGAATAAGAATGTAATTCCTGTGATTATTGTTGAATAACACCACTAATTCCCTATTATAAAGGGAGGAACCTCGGATACAGGCCAAATCGGAGATTCCTTCAGAGCTGGGGAAACCGCGGCGAGGAAATCCGCGGAGTAGTGCTTTACGCCGTTCCCTGCTCAGACCGGGCCCTGCTGGCGGCCTAAACGGATGTTGAACAGGGGCACTAAAACGTCAGATCAAAAAGGGTAGAGTCGTATGCGCAACTATATTCGCTACCATACCAGGATGCCCGTGGAGTACAGTTTTAGTGAGGATGAACCTGGCACACGGAAGATCCTGAACAATATCTGCACCGGGGGCCTAAGCTTCTGCTCGGAAACGGCCCTGGAACCTGGAACACAGATACATCTCCTTATCCCGGTCTCGGGTGATCCGTTCGAGGGGGAGGGAATCGTGGTCTGGTGCAGGGATGAAGAGCAATACCATTTCTGCATGGGAGTGCGTTTCTACGACGCCACGATTGCCTACTCGGCCAATGTGGTCAACCAGATTTGCCATATAGAAGACTACCGTCACCGGCTGGAGGTAAAGGAGGGGCGTCTGCTCTCCAGCGAAGAGGCTTCCAGGGAGTGGTTCCAGAAGTACGTGGCATAGCCGACGTTCTTTTCAACGCAGAGGCCGCAAAGGTCACAGAGGTCGCAAGAAAATCAACGGTTCTTCTGTTGATAGTGTGGTTTTGCGCCTGTATGGAATGACGTGTTTTAAATCCGGAGTCGTGCTGTCTTCTATTCCTCGGATATGGCGGCCGCCAGAGGCCTGAACTGCAGTGCATAGAGCATTTCCAGGTAGCGTTGGGTTTCCCGTCTCTCCAGGTCCGAAACATAACGCCAGAAACCGTACACCCGCGATAGGGTCATCAGCTGCTCGGCATAACGTTCCCAGGTATAGCGGGCGGCCACCCGGGCCAGAGCGCCGTCGGAGATAAGATCCCACTGTTCCGGTTTTTCGCGGCAGGTGGCGAGAAATTCGGCAATCAGTTCGGCTGATTGGTCACCGTGGTTGGGATCGATATGGAAACCGGAGATCCCGTGTTCGATGATTTCCAGCGGTCCACCGAAGCAGGTAGCGAAGGTAGGTAGTCCCGAACTCATGGCCTCGATTATGGTGAGACCGAAGGCCTCGAACAGGGCGGGTTGAACGAATACCCCGCGGTGGTCGGCGACGAAGCGATAGAGTTCTCCGTTGCGTTCCCGATCCACCTGACCCTCCACCCAGCGTACCTGGGAATCGAGCTGGTACTGGTCCATCAACTTGTGAAACTGTTCTATCTGTTCCCGCTCCTCGGTGTCATCGGATTTTTCCGGATCGATGTATCCGGAAGCCACCAGCAGATTCCCTTCCTGTCGCAGGGCTTCATTACGTCCGTACCACTCCACCAGGCCGACGATATTCTTGATGCGATCCATGCGTGCCATGGTGAAGATCAGCGGCTTCTCCCGGTCCTCCAGCACTCCGCGACTCATACCGTCGCTGTTATCGCCGTAAACCAGTTGCTCCAGCTCCGGTAGCAGGTGGTCCAGTCGCTGTTCTTTATCGTTGGCGGGAAAATAGATTCTGGGATCGGCGCCGGGCGACACGATGTTGAACTTGGGGTCATAGACATCGATACCATGGACCACGCGATACAGACCCGGCATGGTGAACGACTGATGGCTCTCGTATTGACCGATGCTGTGCTGGTTGCCGGCGATCTCCTGGTAAGTACTGGCGATTATAAAGTCCGCCATGTTCATGGCGATGAGGTCGGCGGTGAACTGGCAGGAAAAATGGTAATGTTCCTCGTTGTCTTTCCAGTAAAGGTCGGAATAGAGGTATTTGGTCTTTTCCAGGGCGTGAGCAATGTTGCATTGGGTGACCCCCAGGCGGTGCGCGATCAGAGACGCCACCAGGTTGCCGTCGGAATAGTTGCCGATGACCAGGTCCGGCCGACCGTCAAGTTCGGCCAGCAGTTCCCGCTCGGCGTCCACCGTGAAGCGCTCCAGATAGGGCCAGATCTCAAATCGGGATATCCACTGCGGCACCACTTCCCCGTTGGAGTTGCGGAACGGGACCCGCAGTATGCGAGCATTGTCGGTACCGGCAATCGGTTCCAGGCGTTGATCGCAACTGGTGTCGTCGGCTTCCGGGATAAGGCGGGTAACCACCAGGATCCGGGGCTGGATATTCAGTCCCTGTTCCTCGAGGCGTCTTTTCATCTCCTGTTCCAGGGCGCGTGCCTGATCCAGGATATACACGACCTGCCCACCGGTGTCCGGTCGGCCCAGTACCTTGGACTGTCCGAACCAGCCGTGCGGCGTGATGATCGCTATGGTGAAGATCATGGGAATGCGGCCGAGAAAGCTCTCAAGGTTGTCCGGTGACGGCGCCTCAAGGATATCCAGCAGCAGTTGCATGGTCTCGCGGATGCGGGAAACGCAGTTACCCCAGCCCGGCTCGAAACCGAGTATCCTCAACTGGTGTGCGAGCTCCTCCCAAGGGCTATCCCATGCCTGTAGCGACAGCAACTCATCGGCGCCGCGCAGGGCACGGCGCAGGCCACCCACGGTCTTTATCCGGTCATTGAGCATCAACTGTTGCCCGCGGCAACAATGTACCCTGAGGAATCCCAGGAGACGTTCATCGCCCTTGCCCTGTTCCTCGAAAAGGCGGCTGGAAAGACGCCGGTTGAGGAATTCCACACCGCGACCGATAGAACGGGCCTCCTGGGGCTTCAGGAACTCCCTGGAAAACGGCTGCAGATCGATCTCAAGTTGCCAGTCACCGTTGTCCGCAGCACCATTTACCAGAGATTCCTTGAAACGCAGAAACGCGCTGACCGGGACCTCTTCCGCCTTGCTTGTTTCCGGATGGATGCGGATATAAAACCAACGGCCGATACGCCGCCGCAATGCCAGGTAGATACAACTGGCGTCCAGGGCGGCTTCCTGAGCCAGGCGGAATATGTCGGCCAGGGGAGTGTCACGCAGACAGGCACCGCCTTCCTCATTGCAGAGCTGTTCCAGGCCGTCGATCAGGTCACTGCGTAACAGGAACTGCCGATCCATGGACTGAAAGTGGTGGAACACACGATGGGCATCGCTGTGATGATCCGGCAGATAGCTCTGCAGGGCTTCCAGAAGACCAGGTGCGTAGGTGTTATTCAAAGATCAACTCCAGTCGCTGATAAAGGGCGCGTAAAAATCTCGATGTTCGGGCGTAGCGCCGCGGATACCGACGACGGCGCTGGCAAACCTCTGCGCCCGATTCAGGATATCTTCCAGTGACCATTTTTTCAGCAAGCCGTAGATGACCACAGCTGAAAATGCATCTCCCGCACCTACAGAGTCTACCAGTTTGTCACGACTATTTGGTGCAACCTCGCTTACGGTACCTTTCGGGCCAAGGGCCATGGCGCCTTTTTCACCCAGTGTGACTATCAGCAGTTCCAGCCCCATCTCCCGTTGCAGGCTCCGTGCCCGGGTTCGCGGATCGATGCCGTCGGATGCCAGTTCACGCAGTTCCGAAGCGTTAAGTTTTGCCCAGCGTGCGCTTCGCAGCAGGTCGCGTACCAGCGACGCTTGCCACCAGGGGGGGCGCAGGTTGACATCCATGAATATCGGAACGTCGCTGTCGGCCACCAGTCGCACCAGGGCGTCCCTGGATACCGGGTTTCGGAGGGCCAGACTGCCGTGATAGAGGAGGGGAGGTGCGGCGGCATCCGGAAGGGCTGCAGCGTCGATGAAATCGTAGGCCTGATCAGGGACGATTTCAAAGCGCGGCTCCGATTGCTCGAAGGTTACCTCCACCGTCCCGGTAGGGTGGCTGGAGTCCAGTTGTACCCCTGAGCCGTCCATGCCCCATGAGGAGAGGGTGTCCAGGATCCGATGGCCCAGGGGATCATCGCCCACGCGAGAGATAAAACGCGGGGCCATGCCGAAGGCCTGTAGGTGCCAGGCGACATTGAAAGGAGCGCCGCCGAGTACCACGCTGCCGTCGGGAAAATGGTCATAGAGTACTTCGCCGAAGATAACCGGTTGTATACCGTCGGGGTTCATTGCCACCAGCCTCCTGTCTCAGGGTGATAGTGGGACAATCCCTCGAGGATGCCCGCGCTGTAGTTACCGTTCATGGCGTGAAAGTCGCCACGGGCCAGGTAGAGGGCGTCCAGGGTGCCCTTTTCGGTTGCCAGCCGGAGGGCCTCATCCCGTACCTCCTGCGCGGCATTGGCCACGAGTACGGAGGGCAGTGGGCTGGTCAGTACCGGCAGATCGTTTCCGCTGTCACCGGCGAACAGGGTCTGCTCCAGGCTGAATCCCTTGCTTCGCATCAGAAACTCCACGGCATGGAGTTTTGTTGCGCTTGCCGGCAGCACGTCCAGCAGGCCGACATTCGCCGCTTCATCCACGCTCCAGATCAGGCAGGCGCGGATGGATTCATTGTCAAGGCGACGCTCCATTTCCCGGAGCAGTGATTCCTTGTCGCTGCGTAAGGGGACGTAATAACTGAGTTTGAACCGGTTCTGTTTGGAGGCCTCCTGGAGCTGCAGGGGAGATAGGTCGTCAAACAGGTGTTGCAGGTTGTCGGCGCTTCTTCCCGACCAGTCGGCGGCGATCTCCTCTTCCCACTCCTGCCAGGGATGCCAGGTGCCGGAACTGAGCTGGTAAATCGTCGTTCCCACATCGCCGATCACATAGTCGGGTCGGGGCAGGGCATAGGTCTTGATCGCCTCTTCCACCAGTTCCCGATGGCGGCCGGTCACATAGGCCAGGGTGACTTCCCTGCGGGCGGCGAGTACGGCAAAGCGCCGCCTGGCCGCAGGCGTTTCCGGTTGGACGCCGTTGGGGAGCAGAGTCCGGTCAAGGTCGGTGCAAAGCAGCAGGTGTTGAATCATTTTCAGGAACGCGGCATTCGCCATAAAAATCGTAATGGTCGATCGCTTCCAGGATTCCGCGGGCGTGGCTGCTCCTGGAGAAATAGATGCGATCCAGGTTCGGCAGGTGGGAGAGCTCTTCCTCGTGGCGGTTGGCCACCACCACTCCGAGCGTATTACCTCGGAGCATGTCTTCGTCGGTTCCGGAACCGCCCGCCACCAGGATCTGTTCCAGTGGAATATCCCACTGGTCAGCGACGTAGCGAAGGGCCAGGCCTTTGGAAGCCCGAATCGGTACGATATCCAGGTATTGTCCGAATGAAAGAAAGGCGTTTACGCTCTGGTCCGACTGGTGGAACAGACGGTTGATCTCCTCCAGGCTTGGCGAGATTTCAGGATCTATGTAGTAGCTTATCTTGAACCGGCTCTGACTGATCTTAGGCTGCAGTTCCAGTCCCGGCAGATCAGCCAGAATGCGGTGTATCGTGCGCGGTAACCAGAGATGATCGATATGCAGGAACCAGGCCCGGTCCACCGTGAGCTGTGGGGCGTAGTGGATCTCCGTGCCGACACTGGTGATCAGCACATCCGGCATGGGGATACCGTTGGCTTTCATTATCCGCAGGGCCGAGTCGAGACGACGCCCGGTGGCGATGCCGAAGGTGGCGCATTTGCGGTTTCGGCGGATGAAATCGCAGAACGCCTTGAGGGCATCCGGGTCCCCGAGCAGGGATTGATCGAGATCGGTAAACACCGCCCGCTCGTGATAGAGCATGGGGCGCCGGCTTTTCGGTGCACGCAGCGGCATTTCCCTTTCCTCGAGTAACGGGCGGATCGCCTTCAGGTAGGCATCGGTATGGGCATCCCAGGAGTAGTGCTCCTGTACCCCCTGCAGTCCGTTACGGGCCAGGTTATGCCAGGTGACCTTGTCGGAGAGTACGGAAATCAGGGCGGCGGAAATGGCCTCCTTGTCCAGCGGATTGATCAGCTCACCGTTACGGCAGAAGCTGATGATGTCTTGGGGACCGCCATCCTCGGTTGCGACTACCGGAAGACCGCTGGCGGCAGCCTCGATGAGTGTAAGTCCGAAGGGTTCGGTAAGGGCGGGGTTGATAAAAACCCCTCGGGAAGTTGCCGCCAAACGGTAGAACAGGGGGACGTCATCAGGCTGATGATGTTTCGGGTAGGCGACCTTTCCGTAAAGGTTGTAGCGATCGATGAGCAGGAGTATATCCGTAAGCACGTCCTGGGCGCCCTCATCCATCTCCTTGATATCGTCCCGGTTGCCGGCGACGATAACGAGATTGGCAAGATCCTGCAGTTCCGCGGATTCACCGTAGGCTTCGATAAGGGTTGCTATGTTTTTGCGTGCATCAGGCCGGGAGAGTGCAAGGATCATGGGCTTTGCCGGGTCGCGGAGAAAGCGGGCGAGATCCCCGGCGATCGGGCTTTGATATTCCTTGCCGTCAGGAGGCTGAAAACGGTTGAGGTCGGTACCGGGTGGGACAACCCGCATCTGTTCCGGTTGATACCGGTCATAAAGGCCGTACTGCTCTTCTATCTCCTGGTGGGTACTGGTGATAACCAGTTGTGCGGCACCCAGGGTTTCCTCTTCGGCATCGATGCGCCGGCCGATATGATAGCGGGCTTCGATCGCTTCGCGTTTGAAACCGGAGGCCAGCAACCGCATGCGTTTTACGCGGCCGAGAGAATGGCCGGTAAACACCAGAGGTACGCCGAGCTGATGAGCCAGTCGCAGACCGACCTGTCCGGCATCTGCGTAATGGCCATGAATAATATCTGGGGTTCTTCCCAGGTCTCGAAGGTAGTTGAGGGCGTTGTCTGAAAACAGATCCAGGTGATCCCAGAGCTCCTCTTTACGCAGGTATTCCGGAGGACCGGCCTCGATGCGTACGATCTGTACCTTGGGTGAAAGGGGCTCGAATTTCCGCGCGTATTCGTCGCTGACCTGATCATCCACAACCTGGCGTGTCAGCAGATCGACCCTGTCGACTTCCGGTCGTTTGCCCAGGGCATTGGCGAGTTCCACTACGTATTTTGTCTGCCCACCGGTATCGGCATCCCGCCCCAGTTCCAGATTGTGTCCCCTGATCAGCCCGTGAACGCTGATCAGAAGCAGGTAAAGGTGTTTCGGTTCCGAAGTCTGGCTCTGTTCAATCATTGAATCGTTGTAAGGCTATTCCCTGGGAGATCCGCTGCCTGCGTAGGGTCGGGTGCGTACATCTCTGACTGTGTCCGTTTCATCAGGTCTATTCGTTCCGCCCCGGGGAGACTGGCGCCGGTACCCGTATCACCATAGCCCGGTCGAAGTCCGGTCTGCAAGTAAAGGCAACATCCAGGTTTGTAAGGGTTTAGTCAGAGGCTCCCTAACTACAGTGTAGCAACTGGCGATGACATCAGTCTGAAGCCAGGCGTGTAAGCCAGGACTTTTTATCAACGGAATCTTTGGATTCTTTCCGGGATTCCGCTTTTGCTTTCCTGACTATCGGTTTTTTCCCGATTTGCATGAAGTTCTTCATGCACTGATCGCAGATCTGGTTATAGAGATCCCGCGACTCCTTCATCAGTTTTTCACGATCCTTTACAAAGAAATCATTGGCGGTGGCTTTGAAGGCGTCAGCAATGGTTTGGAAGCCCTTAAAGGTGTCTGCAATGACAAACTGCACTGATTCGTTATTAATGAACTCCAGGTCTTCAATCATTTCCTGCAGCGTCTTGGTCTCTTTGGTTCTTCCCATGAGGTTATGCAATCGCAGTTTCAGGGCCTCGTGGAAACGCCTGAACTGAATAAATCGCTCATCCGCGGACTGACTCAGGCCCCGTTCCACAACGCTTTTCAGCTCGGCTACGTTCAGGATCAGGTGATAGGTGCTGAGGTTGGATATCAGGCGCCGCATGGTGGAGAAATCCAGTTTCTTATCCGTGTATTCCAGGAATTCTGCGTTGGTAAAGAGGATCGAGTAGATCCTTATCCAGGCCGTCAACTGTTCGGGGCTGACCGCGGTGGAAATGCCCAGGGCGGCGCGCTCCAGCTCAAGGTAGGGTTTGCTATCGGCCGATTGCTCCATGGCCGGGGAGACGCGGAATATACCTTCCAGGCCCATCAGTTTTTCCTGGGCGATCAACAGATTTTCATTTTCCTTCTCCGTGGCGGATACGGTGCTTTGCGCGGTCTGGGCCAGATAGGCCTTGGTGTACGCAAGTTCGCTTTCGATGGTGCGGTGACGCACCTTCATCTGCTCTTCCGCCGACTGATATTCCTCCACAAAGGTCAGGGCAAGACAGCGGCGTATCGCTTCAAGATCGGTGTTGACCTCGCTCAGGAGGTCTTCCAGCAGTCTGTGATACCGCTCCTCGAGGGGTGACGGAGCACGATAACCCCAGATGCGGGCGACTATCCGCTGATAGGTTCGGAATTCGTCGTCATGCAGTGCCGAATGCTTTTTGATCTGTTGCAGCAGGTGTTTCAATGCGATCCAGAGGTTGAGCTGCTCCAGAAGAGAGGGTTCTTCACCACCGTTGACGTAATCTCTCAGTAAAGTGCCGAAATTGTCCTGCGCAGAAGGGGTGGTATCCGCATTTTTCCTGTCTTCATGGCTGTCTTCCATCTGGATAAACGGCATGAAGTAAGGTTTGATCGGGAGGTATCTATAGTTGGTTTTTACCCTGGAGTGCAGCTTTTCCAACAGCTTCATCAGGGTATTGGCGTGTTTGACCGGAAAATTGCTGTACTGCTGGAGGATAGTGACGATGGCCTTGCGCCCGCCACCGATCCTGATCATCTCGTTCTTATGCAGTTCCACCAGGCTCTCGGATAGGCGGTTGAACTCGTCCTGTCGGCTGCTGAGTCGGATCTTGGAGAGAAACTCGCTCGGCATCTTGGTGTCGAGGTAGATCTCCGATACCACGGCGCCGAACCGGTCTTTCAGGTTCTTCGCGGTATCGAAATAGGTTCCGTCAGAACCGAGCCGGCCGCTCTCTTCGATCTGTTCCTCCGCTTCCTGCAACAGTACCTTGGCCACCTCGCCGATCTTCAGGGCCCGGGTGGATATCTTTTTCTGTTTGACGTATTCCCGCAGCAGGACCGGGAACCAGGGCGCCTTCATCATATCTCTGATCAGATGAATGAGAGACTCGATGTCTCTCTTCAGGTATGCCCTGATCAGAGCCTCTCTGTATACGGCGATGTCCATACTGTCGGCGGCCTATTGGGTCAGTTTATCTCTATTCCGGGGCGCTTGAAGCTAATTGTATTTCGAAACGGCGCAGCATTGTGGTGTCCAGTTAACTGTTTCGGCAGACTTTTGAAATCATTTAATTAAATCTTCTCCATTCCCGGGGGTGTCTTTCCCCCGGAAAAGGGAGTGGGAGAGGGTTTCCGGCGGGGCATTCGAGGGAAAGTTGCCTATCGGGGGCAGGTCTTTCCACCGGTCTATACTGGAACTAAAAGAGCATCAAAGACGCGGGAAAGGGCTATGGACATCACATTTTACGGCGCCGCGGGAGAGGTGACCGGGTCCTGTTACCTGATTCGGGCCGCCGGGCGACAGGTACTGTTGGACTGTGGACTGATTCAGGGAAACCCCCAGGAAGAGGCGAGAAACCGGCAGCCGTTTCCCTTCGATCCCGGAAGAATCGACGCCGTGGTCCTGAGTCATGCCCACATCGACCACAGCGGTCGTCTCCCGTTGCTGGTCAAATCCGGTTTCCGCGGACCGATTTATACTCAGCGGGCCTGCCGCGATCTCTGCCGCATCATGCTCAGGGATTCCGCGTTTCTTAACGAGAAGGATGCAGAGTGGTCAAACCGCAAAAGGTTGCGCAAGGGGCTGTCGCGGGTGGAGCCGCTGTATAGCGTCAGGGACGCCCAAAACGCCATGCGCCGATTCAAGGTGCTGGACTACGAGACCGAGCGGACGATACTCCCCGGTATCCGTTTGCGGATGCGGGATGCCGGCCACATCCTGGGATCCTCCATTGTGGAGTTATGGCTCAGCGAGGGCTCGGAAACACGCAAGCTGGTATTCAGCGGTGATCTGGGGCACCAGGGGGCCCCGATTCTGCGGGATCCCGCGGTGATCCGGGAGGCTGACCTGGTGCTGCTGGAGAGCACCTACGGCGATCGTCTGCACCGCTCCTGGGAGGAGACCTGGAAGGAGATGCACGATGTGATGGAGGCGGCCCAGCAGGGGCGGGGCAATATCCTCATTCCGGCCTTTGCCGTCGGCCGCAGCCAGGAGCTCATCTATCTGTTCGCCAAACACTATGAGCAGTGGAACCTGGGGCGCTGGCAGATCTTTCTGGACAGCCCCATGGCGATCGAGGCGACGGAGGTCTACGGCAGGCACAGCAACCTTTACGACCGCGACGCGTTACACCTTTTTAATAAGAATAAAAAACAGGCGCTGTTGCCGAACCTGCACTTCAGCCGCACCCCGAACCAGTCCATGCGGCTGAACCGGGTACGCAGCGGCGCCATCATTATCGCCGGTAGCGGGATGTGTACCGGGGGTCGCATACGGCACCATCTCAAACACAACATATGGCGTTCGGACTGCCACCTGATAATCGTGGGGTTCCAGGCCCAGGGAACCCTGGGCCGGGCCCTGGTGGAAGGGGCGACCCGTATTCGGCTGTGGGGTGAGACCATACGTGTGGCGGGTCAGGTGCATACGGTGGGCGGTCTCTCCGCCCATGCTGACCAGCAGGGACTGTTCAGCTGGTATCGGGATATCCGTAATACGCCGCCCGTGGTACTGGTACACGGAGAGGCGGAGGCCCAGGAGATCCTGGCGCAAAGGCTGCGGCAGGAGACCGGGGCGAAGGTCACCCGGGCCGAACTGGGTATGCGGATGGATCTGTTGCAGCTTTGAATCCCTGGCGAAGGGGGTTACAGCGGCGAAAAGCGTATTGCGAAGTGCCCCGGGTAATGCGCCAGGCGGTGGGAATCCGCGGGTTCCTGTGTCCGTCAACTTGTCCGATGCGGTACCGGGTACTACCCTGAATGAGGAAACCCTGGGGGAAAGGGGACGACCGGAAACATAGTTTTGACGCAACTCTTGCAGGCAAAAATAAGGAGGTACGTATCATGGCGGAAAAGCCGAAGAGCAGGAAAAAGGGTAAAGCGGTTGAAGCGGCCAAGGAATCCAAGGCGTTAAGCCCTTGGGAAGAGATGGACCGTTTCTTTGATCGGGTTATGCACCCTAACTGGGGGCCGCTGCGCTGGAACCGGCCCTCCTGGAGCGATCTGATGGCGCCGTTTCAGAGCGAAATACCGCGGGTCGACATAATCAACCGGGAGAAGGAGGTTGTGATTCACGCGGAGATACCGGGGCTCAATAAGGAGGACCTGGATGTCTCGGTTACGGACAATACCGTCACCATTAAGGGAGAAACCAAACGCGAAGAAAAGAAGGAGGAAGGGGATTACTTCCGGCAGGAGATTGTTCGCGGATCCTTTGCCCGCACCGTCACCCTGCCGGGGGATGTGGATGCCGCCAAGGCCAAGGCATCTTTTCAGGACGGGGTGCTGGAGCTGACCGTCCCCAAGGTAGCGGGATCAAAACGACACTCCATCAAGGTGGAATAAGGTCAGATCAGGCGGTGACCCTGCGCAACCGGGAAAATCCCCCTGCGCGGGGTCGCCGTTTTATCTTCGGTCCTATCAAAACCGGGCCTGCGGGCCGCAGGCGAGTCCAAATTTCCAGCCATCCGGTGCATAATGATCTCCATCCTGAATACCTAAGAAACCTCTGATTAAAAGAACGGAATAAGGAGACACCATGGCTGAACTCCTGCAGCAAAGCTACTACGGTAATACCCTCGAGACCTGGCTGACCTCGCTGGTCATCATCCTGCTGGCGGTACTTTTGGGCAAGGTGGTCTACTGGATCTTCTCCAAGGTGGTGCGCGTCTTTACCAAACGCAGCAAAACCAAGATCGACGATATCCTGGTGGATATGGTGGAGGAGCCGGTGGTATTTCTCATTATCGTTACCGGTATCTGGTTCGGCCTGCACCTGTTGGCCCTGCCCGAAGGGCTGGATGCGGCCATCGGCAACGCCTATCAGATCATCTTCGCCATGCTGGTGGGCTGGATGCTCAGCCGTCTGTTCGACGCGATCTATGTGGAGTACCTGCAGCCCTGGGTAGCCAGGACCGAGAACGATCTGGACGACCAGTTGATGCCGATCCTTCGCAAGGGGATAAAAACGGTGATCTGGGCGATGGCCATCATCATCGGACTCAACAATGCGGGATACGATGTGGCCGCCCTGCTTGCCGGCCTCGGTATCGGTGGTTTGGCCCTGGCCATGGCCGCTAAGGACACGGTTTCCAACATCTTCGGCGGGTTCACCATCTTCACCGATCAGCCGTTCCGCATGGGCGATCGTATCGTGGTGGCGGGCTATGACGGTACGGTGGAGGAGATCGGCATACGCAGCACCCGTCTGCGCACCCTGGACGGGCGCGCCGTCTCCATTCCCAATGCGAAGTTTGCCGATGCCCCGGTGGAAAACATCTCCCGCGAACCCTCGCGCAAGGTCGTGTTGAACCTGGGTTTGACCTACGATACGACACCGGAAGGGATGCAGAAGGCGATGGATCTATTGAAACAGATCGGTGAAAGCAATCCGCACATCGAGGAGAAGATCCTGACCGGTTTCAACGGTTTCGGTGATTTCGCCCTCAATATCCTGTTCATCTACTACATTCGCAAGGATGCCGATATCCTCGACACCCAGACCGAGATCAACATGGCGATCCTGACCCGGTTCAATGAAAACGGGCTGGAATTCGCCTTCCCGACCCAGACCCTTTACAACATCGAGGCGAAACCGGCATGAGTATCGATATTCTGATTGGCGGTAACGGCCAGACCCGGGTGACGCTTCCCGCGCGCACCGCCAATCGTCACGGCATGATCGCCGGAGCTACCGGTACCGGCAAGACGGTCTCTCTGCAGGTACTGGCGGAGGGGTTCTCCCGTATCGGTGTGCCGGTGTTTCTGGCGGACGTAAAAGGGGATCTGTCCGGTCTGGCCCAGGCCGGGAACGAAAACGACAAGATCCGCGCGCGGCTGCAGACCATCGGCCTGGAGGATTTCGCCCCGCAGCCGAATCCGACCCTGTTCTGGGACCTGTTCGCCGCGGCGGGCCATCCCATACGCACCACCATCTCCGACATGGGACCGTTGCTGCTCTCCAATCTGCTGGAGTTAAACGACACCCAGACCGGAATCCTCTACAGCGCCTTCAGTATCGCCGACGACAACGGCCTGCTGCTGCTGGATCTGAAGGATCTGCGCAGTCTGCTCACCTGGATGGGGGAGAACGCCAGGGAACTCTCGTCCGAATACGGCAATATCACCAAGGCCAGTATCGGGGCTATCCAGCGTCGCTTCCTGGTGCTGGAGGAGCAGGGCGCGGAGCACTTTTTCGGTGAGCCGGCGGTGCGGCTGGACGATCTTATGATTACCGATTTTTCCGGACGCGGGGTGATCAGTGTTCTGGATGTGACCCGGCTGATCAACCGTTCGCCGCGGTTGTACGCCACCTTCCTGCTGTGGCTGCTGGCGGAGCTGTTCGAACAGCTTCCGGAAGTGGGTGACCCGGAGAAACCCAAGCTGGTGATCTTCTTCGACGAAGCGCACCTGTTGTTCGATCGAGCCCCCCGGGCGTTGCTGGACAAGATAGAGCAGGTGGTGCGGCTGATTCGTTCCAAGGGGGTGGGGGTCTTCTTTATCAGTCAGAGTCCCCTGGACATCCCCGGCGATATCCTCGGCCAGCTCGGGTTGAAGATTCAGCACGCCTTGCGCGCCTTTACGCCGAAGGATCACAAGGCGGTGAAGACCGTTGCCGAGACCTTTCGCCGGAACCCTGCCCTGGATACGGAAACGGTTATCACCGAACTCGGCACCGGCGAGGCCCTGGTTTCGGTGCTGGATCTCAAGGGGAGTCCCACCCCGGTGGAGCGGGTGTTGATTCGTCCCCCCGAGTCCCGCATCGGCCCCCTGACCCCGGAGGAGCGCAGCGAGGTGTTCGGACGGTCGCCCCTGAAGGGTCGGTATGACGAGGCGGTGGACCGGGAGTCGGCCTTCGAGCTGCTGAAGAGACGTACGGAGGAGGAGGCCAGGGTGGAGGCCGCCGAGCGGGCCAGGGCGGAACAGGAAAAGGCGGCGAAGAAGTCCTCCGGCGGCGGCATCTGGGGCGGGAGCTCCAGGCGTCAGGGCGTGGCCGAGGCCATGGTCAAGAGCGTCGCACGTTCCGTCGGAAGTTCCCTTGGACGACGAATTGTCCGGGGTATTCTCGGATCCTTACTGGGAGGTAAATGATGAATATGCGGAGTGTAGGTCTGATTACCGTGATAGTGTTGCTTACGGGCGCGGCGGGTTGTTCCGATAGCGGGGAAAAGACCGCTCTGCCGGCGCAACAGCAGAAAGACGATGTGTGGGAAACCCAGAGACAGCCGATGCAGAAAGCAGAGGCGGTGGAACAGCAGATGCTGGATGCCGCCGAACAGAGGCGTAAGGAGATGGAACAGCAGACGCAGTGAGGCGTACTTCAGCGGTCAGGGATCCCGTCAAAGGAGTAAGTTGATGAAAAAGCGAGCAATCCCCTCGAATCTGGTTATGGTGTTTGCCGGCCTACTGCTGGCGGTGGCGGGCGTTCAGGCGGACTGGTTCAGTACCGGAAAGGATCTGCTGGAGAGCTTCGGCTCCAGCGACGCAGGCAGCTCTCTCTCGGAGGGAGAGATAGGTTCCGGACTCAAGGAGGCCCTCACCGTCAGTACCGTCGCCGTGGTCTCCCGGCTCGGGACCGTCGGGGGGTTTAACGACGATCCGGCCATCCATATCCCTCTTCCGGGCAGCCTCAAGAACGTGCAGAAGACCCTGAACAGTCTCGGAATGGGCGGGATGCTGGACGATCTGGAACTGCGGCTCAATCGCGCTGCGGAGTTGGCCACGCCCAAGGCGAAGAAGCTGTTCCTGGATGCCATAACGGATATGACCCTGGAAGATGTGCGCGGCATCCTGAACGGTCCCGATGACGCCGCCACCCGCTATTTCCAGCGCAAGATGACACCGGGCCTGATTAAGGAGATGCGACCGATCGTGGATGACAGCCTGGCGGAAGCGGGCGCGGTCAAGGCCTACGATAAAACCATGGGACAGTACAACAATCTGCCGTTCGTACCCGACGCCAAGGCCAACCTTACAGACTATGTGCTGGAGAAGGGCACCGACGGCATCTTTCACTACATCGCCGAAGAAGAAGCGGCGATCCGCAACAACCCCGCCAAACGTACCACGGAACTGCTGCAAAAGGTCTTCAGTAACTAGCCGGGGAAAGTACAGGGATGGAAGGCGGAAAATGAAGGCAGGATGCCGGATTTTATTAGAAGGCTCATTCCGCTCAGTGCCGATAGAGCCTCGTTACCAAAGCAATATATTCCGATATTCGTGCGCGCAATATAATTCAATATTCGCGCGTCTCATATAATCCGCTGTTAGGGCTATCTAAAATGCGATCATCATTTCTCACACTATTGATTCTCGCTGCGTTTGCGCTCAGTAACTCGACACTAGCAGATGACGAGTCGAATATTGACACCCTTCGAAATGCGAAAGTCATATTCTGCGTGTTCGACAAATCGGTTAAAACCGATCTGATAGGCGGTCAGCTTATCCCACGAGAATCAAAGGAAAGTCACGAGAAAGTGTTCGATTCTATTGATTACGCACATGGTAAAGCACGCCTTGTTGCTACTGGTTCTACACTTAATGCCTTTGTTTCAGACGGCGGTGCGACCTTCTTTGAAGGACCTGACTTTGATAATCACTCATTTACCACGGTATTCCCCGTCGCATCTGCAAAAAACGGAGAGTTAATTGCGGTCGACTCTATTCATGCACTTATTCCTGGCATCAAAATGAAATCGGGAGAACATTTCTACGTTCCAGAACAAAGGTATGGTTCATGCAAAGTTCGCCCGTAAATCCCGCCCTAACCAGGCGTTGCAGTGGATGTCCTACACTTCGCGCCTTCTTGCACAATGTGCTGCGCACATTTTATTGTGCAAGTCGGCACTCCGTTCCGGCCACCGCTGAACTTGGCGTTATATATTTTATCTAGAGAACCTGCAGAAGGTATGGTGCGAGGAATCATAATTAGTCCGTCTGTATGGCTTTCAAGCCCCAATGCCTGCGCTATAGTGAACTGGTGCGTTATAAATCAATAAAGGAGTGCTGAATGAATATAGTCAAAAGAGCGCTCCTGATATTATTGATCAGCGTGTCGTGTGTTGGATGCGATCAATCAACGAAAACTCTCGCCGGTGTTTATCTTCCAAAAGATAAAATGGATTCATTCTTTTTTGATACGCTCCGTGTTGGATATACCGAAAACGTCGGTAGCTTTTTGAACCTGGGTGCGGATCTTCCGGAAGAAACTCGTTTTCTGTTATTAACCATATTTACAGGCATTATCCTAATTGGTTTACTCATTTACCTAATAGCTGGACCAAGACTATCTTCCATGGGTTTTCTCGGTTTGTGCTTATTCTTTGCTGGTGGTATTAGCAATTTGTATGACCGAGCCACAAACAATGGGGCTGTGATCGATTTTCTCAATATTGGTATAGGACCAATCAGAACCGGGATATTCAACATCGCCGATGTCGCACTCATGCCTGGTGCGGTGATTGTTCTCTATTCAACCTATCGGGCTACGAGTTTGGAAGAGAGGAAGAATAATGAGACTTCGTAGCCATATGAGGCTATTTATATTCGTCACAATAGCATGGATCTTATTCTGGATTGCCGGGCTTCCTGATTACTACCAGCAGTATTCCACTAGAACTATGGTTATATTTGATTTAGTAATCCTGCCGCCTATCTGGTTGATTGTTTATCTAAGTGTGAAAAAGGCAAGACGGGGTAGGGCGCTAACAGCATCATTATGGTGGGCATTTTATATTTCCTGCCCATTATTGGTTTATGACTTTTTATACGCAGGAATATACCTTGGTAACAGTATGAATTTCATATGGAGCTACTGGTATCTGACTGTATATTATGTAGTGCCTTGGGTTCTGTTTCCGCCGACAGGCTTGCTGATTGAAAGAAGGCGGCGGACAACCGCGGTTTAATCAGCGACCCGGTTCCCTTGCGCCGGAGTCCGGGTGTTAGCTCTGGAAAAGAATATGAGAATAGCAAATGCATCTTTTCTGATAATTCTTCCAGGCTTCCTTTTATACGGCTGCGAACCCGATCAGCCCGCTTCCGGAGTTCCCGGTGTTGTGCTGGAGAAGAATCAGACCGCGCGTGTTCATGAAATGGACAAATTGATTGCCGCGGTACATGTGGACCTGAAGGCCCTGAGCCAAAAGCATACTTGGCTGTCGGCCTATGAGGACAAATGCTTGCGGGAGGATGGGTCCATATTCTTTATGCCCAAGTTGAAGGAAGAACACGTGGCACCACAGCAACCGAATCAGATCTACATAGGATACCTATCCATCGACATGCAGAAGGGATTTAAGTATTCAAACGATATTGAAGAAGAACAAGCTTGTCGTTTTCCTTCTCTTGGTTCGAAGGTATATGCACACCTGCTGATCCGTGGAGAAAAGAATGCAGAGCTGCGAGATAAAGTGAAGCGGTTAATTATCAAGCGATGCCGGATTTTGCATCAGAAGTTGAAGAAAGAAAATGGCTAGCAAATCTTGGAGGAAAGGATAAATGCCTTATGTGAACATCAAAATAACAAATGAAGGCGTGACGCAAGAAAAGAAGGCTGAGTTGATTAAGGGAGCTACGGAATTGCTGCAAAAAGTCCTGAATAAGAATCCTGAAACAACCGTGGTCGTGATAGAGGAAGTGGAAACGGATAATTGGGGTATCGGAGGGGAGACTGTAACGGAAAGAAGGAGCTGTGGGAAATAGATCTTAAATATGCGTTTTCGTGTTTATTGGCAGAAGGAAACATATTCTGTCTTGGAAAATTAGGGGAAGCTAATGGACGAAGAAAAAATCAAGATAATCAAGGAGAGCCTTGAGTCTATTGCCGATGATGAACTGTTAACAACTTGGAAAGAGAATAATCTGATTGAGCACACCCCGGAAAAAGTGGAAGCGGCGCGCCGCATTCTTGTGGCGCGTAACATTCCTCTTCCGGAACAATCGAAATTTGATCAGGACCGGCAGAAACAGCTGGAGGGGGCGTTTTCAGAAAAACGCTCTTCATCGTATGCCAATCAGCACACCTATATAGTGCTCGGGATTGTCATTTCCGTATTTGCAATCCTCTTTAGCGCTCGTTTTGATGTCTATGGGGCGAGTATAATTTCATTGGTTGTTATGGGCATTATGGGGTTGGGTGCGAACAACAAAGGTTATAACCCGATCTGGTGGATTTTTTCTGCAGGAATTCTCGGTTTTGCTGTACTGGCATTCATGCCTTCGGCTCGAGCCGTAGATATCAATGATGCTGAACGCATGCAGCGTAAATCAACGGGAAACACTGTCGGTGGCGTACTCTCCGGAGTCAATATCTTGGTCACCTTCATATTTGTGGCGTGGATTGCGAGCTTATGAATCCGGTAGAGTAACTATGCTGACGCGTACGCTTATAGGTCTGGTGCTGATAATTCTCGGTAACCTGCTGTTTCATACATCCGCCGAGGCCGATTTTATTCCCCAACTGCAACCCTGCTACGCTAAAAATATACCGCAGACAAAAATGCTGCCTGGTGATACCTATATCATACAGGTCATGGGGCACCAGTTTCGAAAGGATGACGAGTGCGTTCCATTCTATGTGACCTTTACCTGGGACAACAATTACGACCACGACAACGGCTATAACCGGTATTCGCTGCAATTTGTACAGACTTTTACCGGTGAACTCTGGTACAGCACGGATAAGCAGGAATTCACCCTGGTTGCAAATCCCGCCCATTGGAAAGGAACCAGCAAGATTAAGAAATTTGATGGTTACGGTCAGGTCTGTTTGCGTTTCGACGAGCATGACAAATGCCTTGAGTTGCATAAGTTCGATCGAGACTATGTGCGCGCGATAAAGACCCCTGATCAATTCCTGGCCGCGTTGAGTTATGCCTACCCGGCAGTTAAAACCCATGGCCAGACAATCCCGATTACTCTGCATGCTTCCTCGCCTGAATTCGAATTCATGGACGCTCAACGCAAGTGGACCCCCAACGGTGGGATCATTAAGATAAATAACCCCGCGCTCATATCGATTGATTTTCCGGAGCTTATTGAGGCGGCCTCAACAAAAGGGGCTTATACCGCCAGCATCAACTATAACCGTAATAATGACCTTGATCAGGTAAGCAACTATGATCGGGGTAGGCTGGTTATCAAGCTTGACTTCGACCCGGACTGCAAGGGGTCTAACACCAGTGACATGGATCCCTGTGAACAGATTGAATGGCTGCTCGATGATCTCCAGTTTGTATTGCGTACTCGAGATCTCTACCCGGAAGTATTTCAGACTATCGATAACGCGCCCAATTACGACATAGACAGGTGGGTGGTAGCTGGGCTTCGTCAATATTATCCCTATATGACGGATGCCGAGGCGGAAGAGTACCTCAATACGTCCGGCAGGACCGACCCCGGAACACTCGACTATCAAGTGCCGGACTATTGTGATAAATGCACTGCGTTCCCGCATTGCGAGTGGCAATACGAAGCTGTCGTCAGGCATGAAGAGGCGAACGTCGAATATATGGATGCGCATCCTGATGAACAGGAGGTACTCAAAAGAAAGCCACCATACAACGATGATAAAAAGCAACATCGAGCAGAGGCGGAAATATTATCCAAAATGGAATATCGCTCCTATAATGAGCACGCCAAGTACCTGAAAGCGATTATTTATCAGGAGTTAAACAACCAGGAGTGTACATTCGGGACCGAATTTTATGAAAAGTTCCAATCACTCATTCATCAGATCAATTAATGTCAAAAATGGATAATTCGCTGTCTTTGGATGCCGGACTCAGCACTATGTGCTTCGCCTTTGTGGCCGGCGTTGGTAAATGGCATATGAGATTTATTTTAACGTCTGTTTTTTATGTGTTTGTCCTTAACGGCTGTTGTATGCATGCCGCTGTCATACAACACGAAGATCTCAGTCGAACATATTTATACATTGATAAATTACCTGACGGATACGAGAGCACGCGAGAAGTGGGCGGTGAACACATGGACATATACTATTTTATGCTGCCTGAAGGATGTGTCTATGAACTATCGTTATCCTCTGCCGAGGGTAATGCCGTGGCTTACTTGGAGCTGAATGGCGAGACTCTTTGGTCAACGTCAGGGAACACCGCTGCGGATCACAGGTATAGGGTTGTCGGGCAGGATTTATGGCGGTACACGTTATCAGTCATGGCTCACCCGAGTGATACCTATACTCTTCGAATTTATAAAAAGGAGAAGGGTTCCGAATAGACGGCCGGACTGGACCGGAATGAAGCATAGGTTAGAAAACATTCTGTTTACATGTAAGTAGGGTACGGCTCTCAAGAGCCATTAGATTCGAATAAGGAGGTTTGCGATGTCTAACAGGCACAAAGATGAGAAGGCAGATAACAACGTTTCCGAACAGAACAAGGACAGCAAGAAAGATACCCGCAAGGAGGTAGATGACGAGTATGTACTACCGGAGCCCGATACCAACAGTGTTCCCGCAAGCCCTGTAACCGGCCAAACGGCGGACGAGTCTCAGGAGAAGCCGGGGCAATAAAGCTGCGTGGGGGTTTGTTTCCTTTGTCCTTATGTGATCTATAAGATGGCGGACGAAACGCAAGAAAGCGATGGTAACCTCTTTGATAGAGTGGCCGTCGGGGTGTTGTCCGCGCTCCTTGCCGTTCTTACGGCATTGATTATTCCACTCATGTTCTTGATGTCGGGTGTAATCGTACCTTGGGTAAAGATCTATTTATACGGATCTCTAGTATTTACGTTCATCATGTTTGCAATCGGATTTCTTCTTAAAGTCAATTTGCTGAGCCATATTTATGGGAAGATATGGCATGCGTTATATAGAGTGTTCGTCCATGATTAAGAGAGCAATAGAGAATATACCGAAAAGGGGAAGGGGTCGGAATGAAGCCCCATACTTTGCTGGCATTGATTGTGAGCTTATGAGGCAATAATTGGTCCATATAGACGACTATTAATCTGGTTCATGAAAGCTGCATCATCGAAGTAGGGAAATCAGTGTTCCGATACCTGTTGCTTACCATATTGGTGCCTCATAGCTCCGTATCCTTTGCTTCCGGCACCATGGGGCTGTCGGGTCTGGAGCCGCTGTTATCATGGTTTGTATACCTGTTTATAGTAATTATCCTGATTCCAGGTGTATTTGTTACCTATCTATTGTATAAAAAGTTTAAAGCCTGGTGGATATGGTTATTTACGCCGATCATTGTCTTTATATCTTATGCGTTGTTATACGAGATAATGGAGTTGGTGTTTTGAAAATTAGGTGGAGGGGTTAAAACATGTATGCAACGATTGCCTGGATGGCTAATTGGTGAAATGGGTATGAGTGAAACGCCCTGGTCTCTCATGATTTCAATAAATATTCCCGTTGATAGCGTAAGCCGTATGGGATAGCGCCTGCGGTTGATAAAGGAAAATAGAATGAGCATTACAAAATCATTATTGCTAATTGCACTGGTGTCTTTGGTATCCATGGATGGAGTCTTTGCGGCGAATGTCGCACTCGAAAAGAATAAGGAGGCGGCGAGCAAGGCTCCCGCAAAAATCCAGGGTAAAGCCGGTGTTCGAGACTACCGGTCTGAGGTTGGTAGTGAGTTGCAGAAGCTTGTATCGTTGAGCCGGAGGGCGTCGTTTAAACTCCGCAGGAGCATCGCGACCTTAAAGGAAAGAGGTATTGATACCAGCGCGTATAACAATTTGGCGAATAAGTATGATGAATTCGCGGTGTTCGTCAATAAAAAACAGATGGCGGTAAGCAGCGGCTCCAAAACCTATACCTCCAGTGACGTGCAATCCATAAGGGACGTGTCAGAGGATACGCAGGACGGTATGGATAAAATGGGGAATTTCGATGTTCAAGAGATGATGAGCCGGGCGACGCAGGCGAGGAATCTGGCGTCCTCCGTACAGAAGGATCTGGACAAGTCGAAGGAAGCTATAATGGGGAAGATCGGTGGAGGATCGGATGATTCAGACGATCCGGATGACTGAATAAGAGAAACATCTGCCGTAGACCTATGATCTGATCCCAAAGATAAATTGTTAACGGCTGTTTGTTGTTAGCTGACAAAGGAATAGGAAGGCCGTAATCACGTAATGTGTGGCAGAGGACGTTAGAAACAGGGTCAATTATGGGTGATCTGGAGAGTATAGGGTACGGCGACTGGTTTAAGAGACGTGTCGATGAGGAAATGATCGCCGCTCACGATATCGCCCGGGTGGTTTCCGTACATAAGGACAGCTATACCGTAACCAAGGGAGGCGCGGAGATATTTGCGGAGTTATCTGGAAACCTTCTTTATCGTACGGGGTCCGCAAACGATCTTCCGACTACCGGAGATTGGGTATATGCGGATTTCTTCGATGACGATACCCATGCAATCATATACGGCGTCTTTCCAAGAAAAACCGTGTTGAGGAGAAAGGCAGCGGGGAGGACGGTGGATTATCAGTTAATAGCCGCGAATATTGATGTGGCCTTCATTATTCAATCTTTGAATGAGAACTTTAATCTACGAAGATTGGAGCGCTATTTGGTCATGGTCAACGAAAGCGGGATTGAACCGATAATACTCTTAAGTAAGTCCGATCTTTTGCCCAGGGAAGAGATTAATGAGATCAAGGAAAAGGTCTCGGATATTGCTCCACACGCTACCTTGATGGAGTTCAGCAACCTGACCCAGGACAATATTGACGCCATTATGGGGTTGTTGCAGAGCGGGTCTTCTTATTGTCTGTTGGGTTCTTCGGGTGTCGGTAAGACCACCTTGCTGAACCGCATAATCGGCGATGGAAAATATGAGACTCAATCGGTAAGCAAGATGCAGAGCAAGGGACGACATACGACCACAAGCCGTCAGCTGGTGCGTTTGGAAAGCGGGGCCATGATAATTGACACCCCGGGAATGAGGGAGCTTGGTAGCCTGTCCGTAGATGACGGCCTGGAGGAGACGTTCTCGGAAATATCGCAACTTTCTCAAAAGTGCAGATTTTCGGACTGCTCGCATAGGAATGAAACAGGTTGCGCCGTCCTGGCGGCCATACAGGCCGGAGAGCTGTCCGAACAGCGCTATCGGAATTATCTGAAAATGAAAAAGGAATCCGAATTCAACCGCATGTCCTACGTGGAGAAGAGAAGGAAGGATAAAGACTTCGGTAAATTGGTAAAAACGACCATGAAGGAAAAAAAGAGATAGTGCATCCGGCAGCAAATTGAAGTATCGCGCGGGCTGAATAGTGGGCTAGAATTGGTGCGGAATAACGCAGGCGGCACCGGACGAAGAAGGGCGATAACCTGAAAAGAAGCCGGAACGGTAAAACCGAAGAGAGGATGGAGGTTTAGAAGAAGTCTAATAAATTTTGCTTTTTAAAGTGAATGGGGGGTGGTATGGAATTTTCTCTGGATTTTAATCAATTGGTGCTGCAACCCCTGGGGGATATGTTGCGGGGTATCGTCGCGTTTATCCCGAACGTGATTATAAGTGCGGTGACGGTGCTGTTTGGTGTGCTGCTCGCGGTTATCGCTAAACACATCGTTCGCCTTTTCCTGAAATCGGTCGGTTTCGACAGTTTTTCGGCGAAGATCGGACTTTCCCCGGAGAGCGGGGAGGGAGGATCTGGTCAGACGGCGCCTCATGAGTATGCCGCCCTGGTGGTGTACTGGGTAATCGTTATTACGGCGGTTATCTTCGCCCTCAATGATCTACGACTGCATGGTGCCTCCATAGAGGCGAACGCGTTTTTCGACTACGCATTGACTATCCTGACCGTGACGGTGCTGGCGATTGTCGGCCTGGTCCTGAGCATGCTGGTTTATCGCGTGGTCAAGACGGCGGCCACGAACGTGGGATATGCGCGGCCGGAGGTCATCGCCGCCGTAGGTAAATGGGTGGTGCTTTCCTTCGTGTTCATGGTGTGCCTTTTCCGCATCGGTGTGCCGCAGGAACTGCTGCTCAGCTTCCTCGGGGTTACCTACATCACCCTGTGCATCACCTTTATAATCTCCTTCGGTATAGGTGGCGCCGGTTTCGCTTCGGAAGTATTGCGCAAGATGTTGAAGTCCGACGAGAGCAAGGAGTAGCGGGCCCCCTCCTAACCTCCCCCGCGAGCGGGGGAGGGGTTATTCAGAGGTTCCCTAATCGTTTCAGCCCCAGCCGTTTTGCGAGCTCCACCGCTTCCTGGTGCTCGTTTTTGGTAATACGTCGCGTCAACTCCGGATAGCGGCCGGCCCGGTAGCAGGGATAGTACTGGTCCATCAGGTTCACATAGGTGTCGGGGGAGACCTCCAGGGCAAGGAACTCCAGCACCTGTTCGGTGCCGGCTAGCCCGTGGGGCAGGATCAGGTGGCGTACCAGCAGACCCCGTTGTGCGATCCCCTTGTCATTCAGTATCAGGTCGCCCACCTGGCGGTGCATCTCCTTGACCGCCGCCCGGTTGACGGCGACGTACTCCTTGATGCCGGAGTATTTGCGGGCGATGTCGGAATCGCCGTATTTCATGTCCGGCATGTAGATATCGACCACCCCGTCCAGCAGCCGCAGGGCCTCCGGACTGTCGAAACCGCCGCTGTTGTAGACGATGGGCAGGTGTAACCCCTGTTCCGCCGCCAGTTTTAATGCTGCCAGTATCTGCGGCACCACATGGCTGGGGGAGACCAGATTAATGTTGTTGCACTGTTTGCTCTGCAGGGCCAGCATCATATTGGCAATGGTCTGTGGTTCCACCTCCCGGCCGCGGCCCTTGTGGCTGATCTCCCAGTTCTGGCAGTAACAGCAACGCAGGTTGCAACGGCTGAAGAAGATGGTGCCGGAGCCGTGATGGCCGCGGAGGGGCAGTTCCTCACCGTGGTGGGGAGCGAAGTTGTCCACCCGAGCGTTTTCTCCGCTGCGACAGATCACCCCTTTGAGAGATGTGAGGCGGTTTACGCCGCAGTAGCGACCGCAGAGGTCGCACGCCTCCATGTGCCGGTAGGCCTGCGCCACCCGCTGTGCCAGCGTTCCGTTCTGCAGCAGCGTCAGGTAGGTGGGAGAAAAATCAGTAGAAGAAGGCAATGCCGACTCCGAAGGGAGGCTGGCCCTGGGCTAACTGCCCGGGCGTTGCGCGGAGGGTGACCGGTTTGAATCGATACCGGAGGAGGAGAAAAAGGGGGCATGGAACAGGGCGGACAACCCCGTTAGCCGCAGAGACGCTTTAAGGTCTTGGCCGGTGTCACCCCGTTGTCTGAAACGCGTCAATGTCATCCGCTGACCCTATCAGGAAGGTTTTCGGCTGATCCATTACCCGCTGTACGAAGATGTTGTCCGTCTGCAGCCGTTTCGTCAACTCTTCCAGGGAGTATATGGAGAGATTCACCCTGCAGCCATGACAATTCTCTATCTCCCCCAGGTGGTCCATGACCGCGGCATAGCTCAGATCCCTGCCGATCAGCATAAGATCGATATCGTTATCGGCACATTCGGCGTCATTGGCCACAGGACCGTAGATAAAAGCGATATCTATCGCTCCGCTCAGCGGGGCCAGGGCCAGGCGCAGGACGGCGGCCACGCCGAAGGTCTTCATGACTAAGCTGCGCAACTCCTGGAACACAGGGGAGGCGGGGTCGGCCTGGTAGTGGAGTTGATTGCCCTCGCGCCTGACCCGCAGCAGACCGGCCTTTCTTAATCGCTCCAGCTCACGGCGGACGGTACCGCGACCCATATCCGCCCAGCGTACGATCTCATTGGCATAAAAACTCCTGTCCGGGCTGCCGTAGAGCAGACCCAGTACCCGTTGTTGGGTTTTGGTAAACAGTACATCCCCGACGGTTGTCTGTTTCATGGCTTCTCCGGTTAAAAGACTCAATATGGGTACTATAGACCCCAAATAGGGTCTTATAAAGCTAATAGTAATTTTAAGAAAAATCTATAACACTATGTTTAATATAATATTTAGTTTGAATTATGGATATTCGTATTGCCCCTTAATGATGACGTTTTGGGGTTTTTCCCCAGGGGGAGAGAGGACGGAATTCAGTGGAAAGGCCTGAAGGAAGGGGTTTTTCTGCGGCTATTCGTTGGTGAAGGGTATGGTTTCCGGAAACCCTGCTTATAACTTCTAAAACAGGTTAAGAATATCTAGTAACTCGTTGATAATATAATCTTTACACGTGAAGATTCATAAGAACTCTTAGATGCGCTTCCACGCTGCGGGCCAGGGCGCTGAGTTCATAACCCCCTTCCAGGGTGGAGACCACGCGCCCGGAACAGTGGGTATCCGCCACCTCCAGGATCCGCTCCGTCACCCAGCGGTAGTCGTCCTCCACCAAGCTGATGCCGGAGATCTCATCCTCGCGGTGGGCGTCAAATCCGGCGGAGACGAAAATCATCTGAGGTTGGAACCGGTTAAGGGCCGGGAGCCAGTCCTGTTCCACCCCCTGGCGGAATTCTTCACCCTTGGCGGTGGCATCCAGGGGGGTGCAGATGATGCGGTCGCTGTCTTTGGCGAAAGGTGTAGCGGGATAGAAGGGGTGCTGGAAGCTGGAGCAGACCATGACCCGTTCGTCATCGGCGAAGATCTGTTCACTGCCGTTGCCGTGGTGCACATCAAAATCAAGTATCGCCACCCGCTCAAGCCCTTGTTCCGCCAGGGCGTAAGCGGCACCCACCGCGATGTTGTTGTAGAGACAGAAACCCATGGTCCTGCGGCGTTCGGCGTGATGCCCGGGAGGTCGCACGGCACAGAAGGCATTGTCCATTTCACCGGTCATCACTAGGTCGGTGGCCAGCACCGCCGCCCCGGCCGCCCGTTTCGCGGCGATCAGGCTCAGGGGTCCGATGGGCGTATCCGGATCCAGGTAGGTGAGGCCGGACTCCGGTACGCTGGCCTCCAGCATCGCCAGATAGTCCGCGTCATGTACCCGCAGCAACTGTTCTTGGGTGACTTCCGGTGCGTCATAGAGACGCAGAAAGTCGTAAAGATGTGCGGCTATGAGGCGATCCTGGATGGCGTTCA
This sequence comes from Sedimenticolaceae bacterium, assembly GCA_050291465.1. Classification (GTDB taxonomy): domain Bacteria; phylum Pseudomonadota; class Gammaproteobacteria; order Chromatiales; family Chromatiaceae; genus CBFDBF01. Next base: position 106,718 of record JBNKJV010000002.1, read on the forward strand.
GACGGGCCGCGCATTCCGGGTGTCCGACTCCGGTATCGTGTTGCAGGCAATCGGGGTGGCTGATGTAGGCGGTACGCACGGGCAGCTCCATCTTTTGTCCATATGCAACGTAGCATAACTGTCATTTGCGCTTGTTACCATGGTCCGGAATCAATTCAGACTATTGAAGAAATTTCGCGGGCAAATTACTGAAAAGCAACTATTCTTCTACTGATACTTTTTCCCACTTTTTTGGCTTGGCCAGTAGGATCCAGAATGGAATCGCATTTTTTATATCCGCTTTTTTATCCCAAATCCATCGCCATGTTCGGCGCCAGTGAACGTGTCGATACGGTCGGCGAGGTAGTCTACAGAAATCTTCTCAGTTCGGGTTTCAAGGGCGATGTTTACGCCATCAATCCCAAGCGTGAGACGGTGATGGGAAATACCGCCTATCCTGATCTTGAGGCTATCGGGAAGAAAATTGATCTGGCGGTTGTTGCCACACCGGCGACGAGCATACCTTCCATCGTGGAGTCCTGCGGACGCTACGGGATACGGACCATGGTCATCCTGTCGGCGGGATTCAGGGAGATCGGCGAAGCGGGTCAGCGGCTGGAGGATCAGGTGCTGGAGATCGCCCGCAGCTACGGGATTCGTTTTCTCGGTCCCAACTGTCTCGGCCTGATTCGCCCGGACATAGGGCTTAATGCCACATTCGGCAATAACAACGCCCGGCCCGGCAACCTGGCCCTCGTGTCCCAGTCCGGTGCACTCTGCACGGCGGTTCTGGATTGGGCGGAAGAGAACGATATCGGTTTTTCCGCCGTCGTTTCCACCGGCATAGGGAGCGATCTGGACTTCGGCAGTATTCTCGATTTTCTGGTGAATGACCCAAAAACCGGCAGCATTCTGCTCTATATCGAGGGCATCAATAACGCCCGCGCTTTCATGAGCGGATTACGCGCCGCCGCCCGCATCAAGCCGGTTATCGCCCTGAAAGTGGGGCGTCACACTGCCGGCGCCGCCGCGTCCATGTCACATACCGGGGCCCTGGTGGGCGGCGATGACGCCTTCGACGCGGCGCTTTCCCGCTCGGGTGTATTGCGGGTCCAGACCCTCAGTCAGGTTTTCAGCGCGGCCCGAGCCCTTTCTTCCCGTTACCGGAGCTGCGGCGACCGGCTGGCCATTATCACCAACGGCGGAGGTCCCGGCGTGATGGCGGCCGACAGGGCGGCGGACCTCGAGATCAAGCTGGCGGAACTCTCCGATGAGAGCATGGCGGCGCTGAACGAGGTGCTGCCGCCGGTCTGGTCCCATGGCAATCCGGTGGACATGATCGGTGACGCTACACCGGAGCGCTACAGCCGCACGGTAGATATCTGCCTCAAGGACAAGAACGTGGACGGGGCGGTGGTGATCCTTACTCCGCAGGCCATGACCCATCCCCTCGCCGTGGCGGAAGCGGTTATCGAACTGACAAAGCAACATGAGAAACCGGTGCTCTGCACCTGGATGGGCGGTAATCAGATCGGCGATGCCCGGGAGGCGTTTCGCAAGGCGCACGTCCCGGATTTCCGCACCGTGGAGGCGGCGGTTGATGCGTTCTGGTTTCTTGCCATGCACCGCAGAAATCAGAAACTGCTGCTCCAGACCCCGGCCAAGACCTCGGCCAGCCTGGCTACGCCGGACGCGGAAGGGGCGCGTCTTATTATCGAAAGCGTATTGGCGGATAACCGCCGGGTGCTGACCGAACCGGAGTCCATCGCCCTGCTCGGTGCTTTCCACATCCCGACGGTCAGAAACGGCATCGCCCGATCTTCCAACGAAGCCCTGATCCTGGCGGAGACCATCGGTTTTCCGGTGGCCATGAAGATCCACTCCCCGGATATCAGCCACAAGAGCGATGCGGGTGGGGTACGACTCAATATAAATAATGCGCGGGTGGTGCGCAGTTCCTACCTGGAACTTGTCGAGCAGGTGAAAACCACCCGTCCCGAGGCACGCATCGAAGGCGTGATCGTCGAAAAGATGTATCGCAGCAATAATGGTCGGGAACTTATGATCGGCATGGTTACCGATCCGGTGATGGGGCCGGTGATCAGTTTCGGCAGCGGTGGTACCGCGGTGGAAGTGCTGGGGGATTCGGCGGTGGCGCTACCCCCTCTCAACCGCAATCTCGCCCAGGACCTGATTCAGCGCACCAAGGTGTCGCGCATGCTGGGTGAGTTCCGCAACATGCCTCCCGCTGACGTGGATGCGCTCATCGATGTTCTGTTACGGGTCTCGGCCATGGTGTGCGAGTTGCCCTGGATCAAGGAAATGGATATTAATCCGCTGATCCTGGACGATAGGGGAGCGGTTGCCGTGGATGCCCGTTTCCGGGTGGATTTTCCGCGCGCTTCCACCGATCCCTACCACCATATGGCGATCCATCCCTATCCCGCCAGTCTGCAGGTGAATATCCAGTTGTCGGACGGCAGTGACGTTACCATCCGTCCTATTCGTCCCGAAGATACGGTTATCGTACAGAACTTCGTCCGCGGGCTCTCGGAAGAGACCCGGTATTTCCGTTTCATGCGCTCCCTGCATGAGCTGACCCCCGAGATGCTGGTGCGCTTTACCCAGATCGACTACGACCAGGAGATGGCGCTGATTGCGGTAACGGAGCATGACAGCGAGGAAGAGGAACTGGGGGTTGCACGTTACATTACCAACGTCGACCGGCGCAGTTGCGAGTTTGCCCTGGTGGTTTCCGACCGCTGGCAGCGGAGAGGTATCGGCCACCGGCTGATGCATATGTTGATGGAGGTGGCCAGGAACCGCGGCCTGGAAGAGATACGCGGGGAAGTGCTGTCCAACAACCACAAGATGCTGGAGCTGATGAAATCTCTTGGCTTTCGTGTCGCCGCCGATCCGGACGATCCTGGAATCAAGCGGGTGATTCATACGCTGTAATCTGATCGATCACCCAAAATAGGGTGCCGTTGTCAGTCTTTTCCCGGATTCCATTGAGTTCGCGGCGGGGACCGGTTTATACATGAAGTAATGCTTGATTGTTTATGTATGCCTGACCGGACGCGACTGCAGCTGGGGTTCAGGCTGTTGTCACAGCGGTTTCACGAATTATCAAGCCGTTGTACGTCAAGGGAGAGAAATATGCGAAGAGGGAAATTTCGACCAAGTATTATTTCCTGGACAGACTATCTCAGACAGGATGGATTGCCTTACTTCCCCGATTTGATCTTTCTTGCGGAGGGGGATTCCTGGTTTACGGTCAGTGGGTTTCCGGCCTATAACCTGCTGTTTGAACTGCGCTTCAAAAAGAGTGCTGTGATCGTCAATTGCGGCATGCCGGGAGATACTATCAAGCACATGGCGCAGATCGAGAAGAACAGAAGCCTGCGTGAAGCGTTGTCGGCGGGCGCCAGGTGTTGGGATGGGATATTGTTAAGCGGAGGCGGAAACGATCTGATCGATGAGATTGACGATATTGTGCTCCCCAGGAACCGGCGGCCGTCAACCGTTAGTGATCCAGCACAATATTGCAATCAGGCTCGTCTGAAAAACCTGGTAGAAGAGGTTCAGCGGAGTTACAGGAATATTGCGGCATTGCGCGACAGGGAGGGGAGTCCGGGTAAGGGCGTGCCTATATTTGCACATACCTACGATTACGTGGCTCCGCGTAACGCACCTGCCACCTTTATCTTTGGAGCGTTGGGTCCGTGGCTGTTTCCGGTGTTGCGGGATCGCGAAATACCGGGCTCCGACTGGATGTCCTTGTCTAATTATCTTATCGGCATTCTCGCGGAGGGAATTGTTGAACTGGAGACGGGCGACAATCCGATTTCAGACTTTTATGCCGTGGATACCAGAAACACCTTGAAACCCGCCGAACTTGGTCAATCAGGTGATAGTAAGGATTGGCAAAACGAAATCCATCCGAACGGGGGCGGCTATGAAAAACTGGCCAAGAAGATGGAGGCGGTGTTTGCGGACAAGCTGGGTAATTGGTGATATCCGGGTTGTTTGAGAGGGCGTCTTCCATTAACTTCCCACTGACAACTGACAACTGACAACTGACAACTGACAACTGTAATGCGCGCCCACTATCTACAACATGTCCCGTTTGAGGGTCTCAGCAGTATCGAGGCCTGGCTCGGTGACGCCGGGTATGAAATCTCCAGTACCGGATTCCACCTGTCCGGGGAGCTTCCCGCGGTTGAGGGTATCGATCTGCTGGTGGTTATGGGCGGGCCCATGAGTGTGAACGATGAAGAGGATTACCCCTGGCTGGTGGAAGAAAAGGAATTCATAAGACGTGTAATAGCGGCGGGCAGGCCCACCCTCGGAATATGTCTCGGCGCGCAGCTCATAGCGGATGCGCTGGGTGGAAAGGTTTTTGCCAATCCGGTCAAGGAGATCGGATGGTTTCCGATCAGGGGTGTTGAAACCGGCGATGATACGCTATTTCAGTTCCCGGAAGAGATCGAGGTGTTCCACTGGCATGGCGAGACGTTCAGTTTACCGCCGGGGGCGGTCCGCATAGCCGAGAGCCATGGCTGTAAGAATCAGGCCTTCCAGATCGGCCGCAACGTTATCGGTCTGCAGTTTCATCTGGAAACCACAGCGGAATCCGCTCGGGCTATTGTGGAAAACTGCCGGGATGAGTTGGTTGACCAGGAGTATATTCAATCGGAAACGGAGATTCTTTCCGCACCGCGGGAGAGATATACGGTAATAAACCGTTTAATGGCGGATGTGCTTGAGCGGATAACGGTTAATAGTTAACAGTTGTCAGTCGTAGGGCGGGCTGTGCCCGCCTTTTTGCTTTCGAGTTCTATTTCTTTTTTTTCGACGCCGCCCTCAAAGCCGTGCTATAAGCCATGTTCGCCCAGGTATTCATGGCCTCGGCGTCTTCCAATGTCTCCTCCGGGGCCTGAAAATAGCCCAACTTGCACTCTTTTCCCTGCCTTAGGTAGGAAAACGCCTCGAGTCCCCGGTGGGTAAATTCATGTTCATTCTCTTTGTCGCATTTCAGGTACAGAGTGCTGTCCGCGACGAGCGCAAACATCAGGCCTTCGAGAAAAATCCCGTGCCCGCCGAACATTCCCTTTGCGTATACCGGACCGATGGTCTGCATGAGATCGACCACGTGGGTTACAAACGCCTTTTCATCACTGGGTAGGGGCATGGGGCTGGAAGTATGAAGTTTGGGATTTGAAGTTATAAGTAGGAAGTCAATAGTGTGAAGTTAGCGATTGTCAGTCACCGGGACAGGCTGTGTTCGCCGCCGCTTATCTGATCTTCATAATAGGCCCTGCACTCCCGTTCCCGGCCCCTGACCACGCGCATGCCGATCAAGGGGCCGCGGGTCTCGGTCACCACCGTCTGTTGTCCCTCCTGGTGGTGATGATCGTAGAAGAATATAACCACCCAGTCCCGTGTCTGCTCAAGGCGGTGGGCGAGGGCGGTGTTCGAATACATGGCTGTAAAGTGCCAATCCCCTTCTTCCAGGTGCATAACCGGAAGCCAGGCTTTGCCTTCGGGATTGAAACGTTTGGGCGCGATCACGGGTAGTTCCCCGGATTTCGCCATATCATGATAGATACGGTCCACCTTCAGGATTAGTTCCACACCGGGGCCGGCATGTCCCGAAATGCGGCGACGACTGCGGGTGGGGCCGAGCATGGTGGCGAGAGAGGCTCGCAGGGCCTCGAGACGTCGGTTGCCTATACCCTTGATTCGAGTCAGGCTGCCGTCGAAGGCGGCGTTCTCCAGGGCTTCCAGGGTATCGAGATGGAGTTCGTCATGGATGCGTTGCGCCAGATCGGGGCCGATGCCGGGTACGGTCTGGAACAAGTGAACCGGATCGAGTACTCCGCGCAGCCGCTCCAGTTGAATCCAGCGCCCTGTCTGGATGATTTCACTGATCGAGGTCGCGATTCCCTTGCCTATGTCGGGCAGCGAGGTCAGGCCTTCCAGGCCGCTTTCTTCCAGCAAGGTTGCAAGCTCCATATCGAGAGCGGCCACTGATTCCGCGGCACGTCGGTAGGCCCGGATACGGAAAGGATTGGCCCCCTGTTGTTCCAGCAGTTCCGCCATCTCTTCCAGCTTCATGGCGATACCGGTGTTAAGGGGTGCATCCAGAACCATATCGATGCAGGGCGGTTTTTATTCAGTGCGTCGGTAGGTACCGATCAGTTCCGTCTGGTCCAGTACATGTCCCCGCATGGCCTGTTCCAGTTCCTTCTTTGTCGGCTGTCCCAGGTCCGGCAGCAGCGTGTCCAGGGCGTAGAGTTTAAAAAAATACCGGTGGCGGCCGATGGGTGGGCAGGGACCGCCAAACCGGGTTCGTTTCCAGTCGTTAAGACCCCCCAGGGTACCCGCCGGGAGTTCCGGGTCCGTAACCGCCTCCGGAAGACCCTCCGTTTCAGGTGGAATGTTATAGAGCACCCAGTGTACCCAGGTCATCTTCGGCGCGGCCGGGTCCGGTGCATCCGGGTCGTCCACGATAAGGACCAGGCTGCGGGTATCCGGCGGCAGTCCGTCCCAGGAGAGCTGTGGCGGGATGTCCTCACCGTCGCAGGTAAACCGGGCGGGAATCTCGCCGTCGTGGCGGAAAGCGGGCGAACTGAGGATGAGGCTCATGGGGTCACCTCCTTCTGCGGCGTGATTAATCGCGGGGAGCGGTGCGAGGAGCACGCCCGCCAAAAGCAGCGCGCATACCGACCGCAGATCGGAACCGGGTCGAGTGCTGGTGTGTTTCAAGGGATGCCTCCGTTTCCCGCGGTGTCCTTTCATCTAAATAGCATCGAAACGGCTATTGTACCAGCGGAAAGCGAGTCGCAAACGTCAGGTAATGGACGCCAGGATGGAAGTCTTCTCAAGACGATCCGCCAGTATCTCGAGAAGGATCCGGTTGAAAGAGGACTGCAGTTGTTCCGAGGCCTCCCGCAGCACATCCGATTTGAACTTGATAACGACGACGTAATCGTTGCTGATTACACTGGCGCTGCGCGCGCGCTTTCTTCCGTGGATGTAGGCCATCTCCCCGAAACACTGACCGGACTTGATATCTCCCAGAGAGGAATCGCCGATCATGATGCGGGCGCTTCCGGAGGCCAGGATATAGAGGGAACCGCCGATCTGGCCCTCCTTGAGCAGTTCCTTATGCGGAGGAAATTTACGCCATTTGCTGATTCGCACCACTTCCCACAACTCCACTTCGCTGAAGCTACGGAAGAAATCGAGATTCTTTAACGTATTGAAACGTTCGGTATCCGAGACATCCTCGGAAGGCATCTCCAACTGATTGTTGACCTCCACTAGGTCCTTTGCCAGCTCAGTCCAGTTCTGATAGCGGTTCTTGGGGTTCTTTTTGATGCATTTTTCTACGATATCCACCAGCAGGGGGGAGATACCCGAACGCAAAGTGGTCAGCGACGGCGGTTCTTCCTGGGAGATCTTTTTGATCAGTTCCGCCTGGTTCTTGGCGGAGAACGGTAGCCGGCCGCTGAGCAGACGATACATCACCACTCCCAGGGAATAGATATCCGCCTGATGGGTGATGTTTTCTCCCTTGATATGTTCCGGTGACATATAGGCGGGGGAACCGACCGGATCGACGATCTGGGTAAGGTCGGAGTTCTCCATCAGGGCGGTGCCGAAATCGCTGATCTTTACCTCACCGTCCTTATCCAGCAACAGGTTTGCCGGTTTGATATCGCGATGGATAACGCCATGACGTGCGGCATAGTCCAGGGCGCTGCAGACCTTGAATATGATTTCGATGACGTTGTCGTAAGGGAGCAGGTTCTTGGGTTTGGCATATTTATCGAGGGTGTCTCCGGGTACATATTCCATGACGATGTAATGCAGATCGTCTTCGGTGCCCGCGTCGAAGACCGACACGATGTGCGGATGACGCAGCTTGCCGGCCAGGCTTGCCTCGTTGATAAACATCTTCTTGAACTTCAGGCCGTGGTGCGGATCGCTGAAAGCGGCCTGCAGGGCAACTTTTATCGCCACTTCCTGTCCGGTAAAGGGGTCCCGTCCGAGATAGACGGTGCTGGTGGCACCCTTGCCGATGAGTTCCAGGATCTCGAATTTACCGATAGTCTTGCGCATATGGTTTTCAGCCCGGGGCGACAACAGAATTGGAGAGTTCGCCGATACCTTCGATCTCCACGGTGACCCGATCGCCGGCAGAGAGAAATACCGGTGGAGTACGGGCCACGCCGACCCCCGGGGGGGTGCCGGTGAGGATGACGGTACCGGGTGTCAGGGTCGTGTCCCGGCTCAGTTCGCTGATCAGGCGGGCGACGCTGAAGATCATGTCCGAGGTATTCCCGTCCTGCATGAGCTCCCCATTCAGGTAACAACGCACCTGCAGGGACTGGGGGTCGGGGATCTCGTCGGAGGTTACCAGTACCGGTCCCAGGGGACAGAAGCCGTCGAAACTCTTGCCTCTCACCCATTGACCTCCGCCGGCATGCCGTTGCCAGCGTCGGGCGGACACGTCGTTGGCGCAGGTATAACCGAGAACGTGGGCCAATGCGTTCTCTTCCGCAACATCACGCGCGGCGGTGCCGATAACCACTGCCAGTTCCGCTTCGTAATCCACCTCCGGTCCGCGGTTGCAGCAGGTGGGTAGGACGATGTCGGAGTTCGGATGGTTGAGGGCGGCGCTGTTCTTCATAAAAAGGATGGGGTTCTCCGAGACCTTTTGTCCCGTCTCTTCCGCGTGGGCGTGATAATTCAGACCGATACAGAGAATGTTACGCGGTTCCAGCGGCGCCAGCCGCCCGGCGATGGCGGCGGTGTCACCGCTCTTTTCCAGGCCTTGGATCAGATCGCCATGGAGCAGTTCCGCCGATCCGTCACCCTGGTCGATACCGTAGCGGGTGTGGCCTTGCGGATCTACAAATCGGGTTATGCGCATTTTCTGGTTATTGTAGTGTCAAAGTGTATGGAGAACGCAGTAAACATGTAGATGATACAACAAGTTACGGGAAACGGACTAAAGCAGGTAGGAATATCTGACCCCGTTCTCATTTGATCCCACAGGGTTTGGATCGTAGAGTGGCCGACGATACCCGGAAAATTCCCGGAGGGGACAGGGCGATGAATCTGAAAAACGGCTTACTGTTTCGGCAACAGTGCTATATCAACGGTGCGTGGGTTGATGCGGATGACGGCGGTGTTCGCGAAATACGGAATCCTTCCACCGGTGAGGTGCTCGGCACTGTTCCCGACATGGGGCATACGGAGACCCGGCGTGCCATCGAGGCGGCGAATGCCGCCTGGCCCGCATGGCGGGAGAAAACAGCGGCTGAGCGGGCGGTTATATTGCGCCGTTGGTATGAACTGATGTTGGAGAACAAGGAGGATCTGGCCATCCTTATGACCCTGGAACAGGGAAAACCCATCAGCGAGTCACGGGGCGAAGTGGTGTACGGTTCCTCTTTCATCGAGTGGTTTGCGGAGGAGGGTAAGCGCATCTATGGTGATACTATTCCTCAGCACCAGGCGGACCGGCGTGTGGTGGTTATCAAGCAGCCTATAGGTGTATGCGCCGCTATCACACCCTGGAATTTCCCCAATGCCATGATTACCCGAAAGGCCGGTGCGGCGCTGGCGGCCGGTTGCACCATGGTGCTGAAGCCGGCCGGTGCCACGCCGTTTTCCGCTCTTGCGCTGTGCGAACTCGGACAGCAGGCGGGTATCCCGGCCGGGGTGTTCAGCGTGGTTACCGGTTCCGCCGGGGCCATCGGCGGAGAGATGACCTCGAATCCCACTGTTCGCAAACTCTCTTTTACCGGATCCACCGCCGTGGGCGTGCGGTTGATGGAGCAGTGCGCCCCGACCATGAAGAAGCTGTCCCTTGAACTGGGTGGCAACGCGCCCTTCATCGTCTTTGATGATGCTGATCTGGACGCCGCGGTGGAGGGAGCGATCCAGTCCAAATACCGCAACGCCGGACAGACCTGCGTCTGCGCCAACCGGTTGCTGGTTCAGGACGGGGTATACGACGCCTTTGCGGAAAAACTTGCGCTGGCGGTAAACGATCTGAAGGTGGGCGACGGGATGGGCGAGGATGTGACCCAGGGTCCCCTGATTAATGAGGAGGCGGTGCGCAAGGTGGAAGAGCACATTGCCGATGCCGTGGAGAAAGGGGCGCGCGTGGTCGTGGGCGGCGGGCGTCACGAACTGGGGGGCAGTTTCTTTCAACCGACGCTGATTGCGGATGTTTCCTCCAGTATGCTGATCGCCCGCGAGGAAACTTTCGGTCCCGTGGCTCCGCTGTTTCGTTTCCATACCGAAGCGGAAGCGATAGGAATGGCCAACGATACCGAGTTCGGTCTCGCGGCCTATTTCTACAGTCGCGATTTGGGTCGTGTCTGGCGGGTGGCCGAAGGGCTGGAGTACGGCATGGTAGGGATCAACTCCGGCATCATCTCTACCGCCGTGGCGCCCTTCGGCGGCGTGAAACAGTCCGGTATCGGCCGCGAAGGTTCCAAGTACGGTATCGAAGAGTACCTGGAAGTGAAGTACCTCTGTATGGGGATCGGATAGGAGTCGAAAGCTTGTAAGGTGGGCTGCGCCCGCCGTTCAGTCTGCTACAAATACTGCCATTTATTGATCCTGGCGGCCTGCCCGTAATGGGCGCCGTCCGCGTCAAGCAGATTCCAGATCATCGCGTCCTGTATCTCGAAACGGCGGCCGCTGGAGGAGATGCGAATGCCCCGGTAGTCGTCGATATAGCCGTCGCGGGAGACGCGTGCCAGGACCTGCGCCCGTTGTTCACGATTCTCCTGTTCCGCCGACTGTTTTGAATGCAGGCAGGTAAACTCCTCCCAGGAAAGTTCGAACAGTTCCAGGGCCACGGCATTGCCGTAGTTAAAGATCGGATCTTCCTCGATGCCGTGGGAGAGCACCGCAAAGGGCGCAAGGAAGAGCAGGCGTGCGGTCTCCTCCGGAGACGCGGTCGGAGTTATAAAGTTACGTCCGGTCCAGTGGCGGAAACTACGCAGCAGGATCTCTACATGATCCTGGTGACGTTGATCCATATAGGAAGAGGGAATAGACATGGAAAAATCCAAAAAGGAAACAGAACTGTCAACTGTTAACTGTTAACTGACAACTGTACAACTCCCTTATCTCCTCCGCCCAGATGGTCTCATCCACGGTCTCCAACACCATGGGGATTTCGTCGAAGCGTTCGTCGTTCATGATGTAACGGAATACTCCCCAGCCCAGCTTCCCCTTGCCCAGACTCTCGTGACGGTCGACACGGGTGCCCAGATCCTGTTTCGAGTCGTTCAGGTGCACCCCGCGCAGGTAGCGGAAACCGATAACCCGATCGAATTCAGCAAATGTGGCGTCGCACGCCTTCGCTGTACGCAGATCATACCCGGCGGTAAAAGTATGGCAGGTGTCGAGACAGACTCCGATCCGGGATTTATCCGCCACCTGTTCAATAATAGCCGCAAGGTGTTCGAAGCGATAACCCAGATTGGAGCCCTGGCCGGCGGTATTTTCTATCACCGCCGTCACCCCCTCACTCCGATCCAGGGCCCAGTTGATGGAATCGGCCACGATGGCGAGGCTTTCCTCTTCGGATATCTTGCGCAGATGGCTGCCGGGATGAAAGTTCAGCAGTGTCAGTCCGAGTTGACCGCAGCGCTGTAATTCGTCCAGGAACGCGTTGCGGGACTTATCCAACGCCTCGGGTTCCGGATGACCCAGATTGATCAGATAACCGTCATGGGGAAGTACGTGTTCGGGGGCGATCCCGACCTTCGACAGGTTCTCCTTGAATCCCTCGATGTTTCTGTCGGTGTAGGGTTTGGTCTGCCATTGGCGCTGATTCTTGGTGAACATGGCAAAAGCGCGTGCACCGATCGCCTCTGCGTTGAGCGGGGCGTTTTCCACGCCACCTCCAATGCTCACGTGGGCCCCGATGCGTTTCAACTGTGTCCTACCCGAATATGAAGTCCGGTGTTGTTTCCAACGCCGGGGATATTACCAGTAACGCACGCGCCCGGTATCGACATGAACGAAATTCGAGCTTGGGTAGTAACCGACGCCCCCGGCCTTCAGGGAAAGAGCGGCCCGGCGCAGATGACGAAGATCATACCCGGGAATCCGGATATCGATCGCTTTGCCTTCCATATGCAGGCTGCGTTTCGCCACACCGTTGGACCTGGTATGCAGCATATTATTGGTTTTAGGGGAACGGTAGCCGGAGATAACGTGAAAGGGTTTTTCGGTCCCGATCTTGCTGTTCAGACTGTTGAGAACATCCAGCAGCTGGGGATCGATTCGATGCTGCTCGCCGGTTCGATGGTCGCGAAGCAGGTGTTCGATATCCATCAGACTGTCGGCTATATAGTCGCCGTCCGCCCAATAGGTGGTACTGAGCATTTCACCCGTGTGCAGGTTTCTGAGGGACAGGGAGCGCTCGGCGGACATTTTGGCATGCGCAAACACCGGACCGGCCAGGACAGAGGCGGCCACGGCGGAAGAGTAGATCAGAAACCGTCTGCGTGAAAGCAGCGGGAACTCTGAAGTAACACGTTTTTCAGGGTTATTACGCACTTGGGGCGCCATATTAACGTCAACAGTGTTTTGATCGCAAGGAAATAAATGCACAATATCTCAATCGCTTAAGACAAAGATATTGCAATTTGGGAGAGAAAAATTTGAATAACTTCTTGTTATTTCACATTAATCCAGACGGTTAGACGGGATGTGACAGGGGTCTGATTCCGTATGCGAACCAGGTTTGGAGTTGGGAGCTAGTAGTGAGAAGTTGGTAGTTTGATGGGGCGGGGGCCCGCTCTCGCTATATCTGCAGTATCTTCTTCGCGGCGCATAGCGCAGCTCCTGCACTTCAGGCATACAGAGCGGGTTGCGCCCGCCATTTAGTTATTAATTGTAGCGGCGCTCTCCAGACGCGAACCGTTGATTTCCCAGGCGGCGCGCTGTTTCTGCTCCGCGAGCAACTGGTCCCGGCCGTAGATATCGTTGCGAAAATGGACCACGCCCTTTTCATCCATCCAGGCCGTCAGATAGACCACGTAGAGCGGAAGTTTGCTGCTCAACGGCTCGCGCATTGTTTCGTTGTCGTTGATTTTCTCCAGAATCGAGGTCTCCTCGGTCTCCAGCAGCAGCGCCGCCAGGCGTTTCGGGTCTTCCAGACGAATGCAGCCGGAGCTGAAGGTGCGAATATGTTTGTCGAACAGCGAATGGTTGGGTGTGTCATGGAGATAGATATCAAAACGGTTGGGGCTCAGAAACTTCAGCCTGCCCAAGGCGTTATGCGGTCCCGGTTGCTGCCGCAGGAGAAAAGGGAAATAGCTTTGACTGTACTGGGTCCAGTCGATGGACCCGGGATCCACCAGCACCTGCTCGCCGTTGATTCTTTGAAAGACATCAATCTGCATATGGGAAAAATAGCCGGGGTCTTTCTGCTGCTTCGGCAGAAGATCCTTTACCGCGATGCGGTAGGGAACAGTCCAGAAGGGATTGAATACCACGTTGGTTACCTGGCTCTTGAACACCGGTGTCGTGCGGTCGCGACGGCCGTTTATGACGCGCATTCTTAACCTGGTCCGCTGGTCCTCGATAAGCTGCAGTTCAAAGGCGGCGGTGTTCACCAACAGATAGCGTTGCTCCATTTCCCGCGGCATCCAGCGCCAGCGCTCCATATTGAGTTGAATCTGCTCGATGCGAGTGGGGAGAGAGACATTGAGAGCACTGCGGGTTTCCGGGCCCAGCGTCCCGTCGACCTTAAGGCCGTGCCGGTACTGAAAGCGTTTTATCGCTTCCTCCAGGGAGGGATCAAAAAACTCCTGGTCGCTGACGGCGTGGGGTGTATAGTCGCCCTCCCGCGCCAGACGCTCTCGCACCACGGGCAGGGAGTCATGGTGATCCCCCGGCTTCAGCAGCGGTCCCGCGGGGATCATCGGCCAGTCACCGGCCTTCAGGAATTCCACGTACTTTTGCAGGGCGCTGCGCAGCCCTTCGTAGCCCGGGTGAGGTGGCGACAGACGGTGCAGATTGTCGCCGAATTCGCCGTCCTGCAACGTGGTCTGAAGCAGTTCAACCGGGTCGAGCACCGGCGGATCCAGGTGCCAGCTCCGGTCGGCCTGGCGCGGATCGAGGCCTCCCGAGAAGAGTTCGCCGCTGTAGCGGAGGAACGCATCGGTGAGCAGCAGGTCGGCCCGGGCCTTCTCTTTGGGGTCGGAGAGGTTGCAGTGCCAACGGTAACTACTGGGCAGATAGTTGGCCGGATTCAGACCCTCCCGGTCGGAGCTGTTCAGCGCCGTCAGCAAGGTTTCTGCGTTGCTGTTTGGCCCCCCCGACTCGCACCAGACCGGGGCGTACTTCCGTGCCGAATAGAAGGTTCTGAGGGTATTGAGCCGCTGGCTGAAATGGTCCGGGTCATCTATTTCGCCGGTATTCAGAAACTGCTTGATATTTCTGGAGATATCCCGGTTGCTCTGCCAGGCGTTGCCGTTCAGCAGATCCAGAAACAGATTGGCCTGGGCCTGAGCGACGACAATCAGCAGCCCGACTACGAGGGTGAAAATACGTCCTTGATACTTCCGGTAGATCATCAGCTTAAAAACCCCTATACCTACACTGTAGCAAAACCGGCGCGACATGCCGCCGCAATAAGCAGGTAATAAATAGGGGAACTGAAGCGGGGGTGGTGCCGGCCACGGGAGGTTGGCGGGTGGATGGGGCAGGGCCCTGCCTTACTACCACTATATGGCGGGCACAGCCCGCCCTACACACACTACCCTAGTGTTGAACGCGGCAAATGATGAATTGTTAGCCACAGAGGGCGCAGAGATCACGGAGAGTAGCAATGATTCACCCTGTGAATCTCTGTGTCCTCCGTGGTGAAATCTACAGACTGCGGATCTTGGCCGCCTGTTCCTCCAGCTTCGCCAGCGCCGACTTGGCCTCTTCCAGCTTGGCGCGCTCTTTCTGTACCACCGCCTCCGGGGCCTTGTCCGTGAAGTTGGGGTTGGAAAGTTTCTTCTCCACCCGTTCCACTTCGGACCGGAGTTTGCCCAACTCCTTGTCCAGGCGCGTCAGCTCGGCCTCCTTGTCGATCAAGCCGGCCATGGGGATGAGTACCTTCATGCTGCCTACCAGGGCGGTGGCGGACTCCGGCCCTTCGTCACCGTCCGCCAGCACCTCAATGGATTCAGTACGGGCCAGGAAATCGAGATAGGCGCGGTGTTTTTCGGCCCACGCCTGGTCGCTTTCGGAGGCGTGGGAGAGCAGCAACGGGACCGGTTTCCCCGGAGCGATGTTCATCTCGCCCTTGATCTGGCGGATGCCGAGGATGAAACGCATCACCCACTCCATCTCCGCCTCCGCATCCGGGTCGAGTTTGCTCTCATCCGCCGCCGGATAGGACTCCAGCATGATGGTCTTACCCTGTTTCCCGGCCAGCGGTTTGAGGGTCTGCCAGATCTCCTCGGTAATGAAGGGCATGATGGGGTGGGCCAGCCGCAGCAGGGTCTCCAGCACCCGCACCAGGGTGCGGCGGGTGCCGCGCAGCTGTGCCGCGCTCGCGGCCGGGTTGTTCAGCACCGGTTTGGAGAGTTCCAGGTACCAGTCGCAGTACTCGTTCCAGGTGAACTCATAGATCGCCTGGGCGGCGTGGTCGAAACGGTAGCCCTCCAGGGCCTCGGCGACCCGGGCCTCGGTCCGCTGCAGGCGGGAGATGATCCAGCGGTCGGCGACGGATAATTCGATCTCTCCTGTAGGCGCGTTCTCCTGTGGGCGATCCGATCGCCCAGGGGACTGGGCTCCTACACCACAGTCCTGGTCCTCGGTGTTCATCAGCACATAGCGCGCCGCGTTCCAGAGCTTGTTGCAGAAGTTGCGGTAGCCCTCGATGCGCCCCATGTCGAATTTGATATCACGCCCGGTGGCGGCCAGGGCGGCAAAGGTGAAGCGCAGGGAGTCGGTACCGAAGCCGGGGATGCCCTCGGGAAATTCCTTGCGGGTCTGTTTTTCAATCTTTGGGGCGTCTTTCGGATTCATAAGGCCGGTGGTGCGCTTGGTCACCAGATCTTCCAGACCAATACCGTCGATCAGATCAATCGGGTCCAGCACGTTGCCCTTGGATTTGGACATCTTGTCACCGTGGCTGTCCCGCACCAGGCCGTGCACATAGACCTCGTGGAACGGCACCTCGCCGTCCATGAACTTGAGGCCCATCATGATCATGCGGGCCACCCAGAAGAAGATGATATCGAAACCGGTCACCAGCACGTTGGTGGGGTAGAACGCCTGCAGCCGTTCCGTCTGCTCCGGCCAGCCCAGGGTGGAGAAGGGCCAGAGGGCGGAACTGAACCAGGTATCCAGCACATCCTCGTCCTGACGCAGGGGGTAGTCGGTGTCGAAACCGTGTTTGTCGCGCACCTCCTGCTCATCGCGGCCCACATAGACATTGCCTTCATTGTCGTACCAGGCGGGGATGCGGTGGCCCCACCAGATCTGGCGGCTGATGCACCAATCCTGGATGTTGCGCATCCAGTCGTAATAGGTGTTCTTCCAGTTGTCGGGGACGAATTTGATCCGGCCGCTCTCCACCGCTTCGATGGCCGGCTTCGCCAGGGGTTCGATTTTTACGTACCACTGGTCGGTGAGGAAGGGCTCGATCACGGCACCCGAACGGTCCCCCCGGGGCACCACCAGTTTGTGGTCCACGATCTTTTCCAGCAGGCCCAGTTCTTCCAGGTCGGCGACGATCTGTTTACGGGCGGCGTAGCGGTCCATGCCGATGTAGGCCGTGGGGATCAGTTCACCTTCGTCAGGTTCGTTTTCGCGGATGGCCGCGTCCACGGTGAAGATGTTGATCAGGCCGCCGTGGGCCTGTTCGCTGATCTGGATTTCATCGCGATGGCGATGCCACACCTCGTTGTCATTGAAGTCATGGGCCGGGGTGATCTTGACGCAGCCGGTGCCGAACTCCGGATCGGCGTGCTCGTCGGCGATAATGGGGATCTTGCGGCCGGTGAGGGGCAGCTCCACCAGTTCGCCGATCAGGTGTTTATAGCGTTCATCCTCGGGATTGACCGCAACCGCGCAGTCCCCGAGCATGGTCTCCGGGCGGGTTGTGGAGACCACCATGTGGCCCTGGCCGTTGGAGAGGGGATAACGCATGTGCCACATGTGGCCGTTCTCCTCCTCGTTCAGTACCTCCAGGTCGGAGACGGCGGTATGCAGCTTGGGGTCCCAGTTCACCAGCCGCTTGCCGCGGTAGATCAGCCCCTCTTCATACAGACGGACAAACACCTCTTTTACGGCATCGGAGAGGCCGTCGTCCATGGTGAAACGCTCGTGCTCCCAGTCCAGGGAGGAACCCAGGCGCCGCAACTGGCGGGTGATGTTGCCGCCGGACTCCCCGCGCCACTCCCAGATACGTTCGATAAAGGCCTCCCGGCCCAGGTCGTGACGGGTCTTGCCCTCCGTCTCCAGCTGCCGTTCCACCACCATCTGGGTGGCGATGCCGGCGTGGTCGGTACCGGGCTGCCACAGGGTCTTGTCCCCCTTCATGCGGTGATAGCGGATCAGGGTGTCCATGATGGTGTTATTGAAGCCGTGCCCCATATGCAGGCTGCCGGTGACGTTGGGGGGCGGGATCATGATGCAGTAGGCATTGTCCCCGGTTTCGGCGGGCGCAAAGTAGCCGCGCTCCTCCCAGGTCTGGTACCAGCGTTTCTCTAGGGCGTGGGGGTCGTAGGTTTTGTCCATGGTGTAATTCTTGCCGCGTAAGGTACAAGCGCTAAAGGGTGCGGATTATACCCGAATGGGGCGCGGAAACGGAAAAAGGGGACGGGGATCTTTCCGGCGGTACGAGCGGTTTGGACGCATGAGCCCGCACTGGGATGCAGAAACTTGAAGCTGATCCGGAAATACGCCAATCTGCACAGGAATATGGAAGTCGGGAGTAAGGATGTTCAGGTTTCGCCGCCAGGTCTATCTTGATAATAACGCCACCACGCCTATCCATCCCCGGGTGCGGCACCGGATGTGCAAGGTTCTGGCGAGAGTCTATGGCAATCCCTCGTCTCTCTACCGAATCGCCCGCAATGCGGCGGAGATCCTGGAGGATTCACGCCGCACGGTGGCCACGGCGGTGGGCGCCGAGCCCGAGGAGATCATATTTACCGGCAGCGCCAGCGAGGCCAATAATCAGGCCCTGAAATCCCTGCTATCGCTCTCATCGGAACGTACCACCGTTATATCCACCCCCATTGAACACCCTTCGGTGATGGAGACGCTGGCCTACCTGGAGGCGCAGGGACTGCGGGTGGTGTTCTGCCCGGTGGACAGGTACGGCCGGATCCAGATGCAGGCATTGGAGCAGCTGGTTGGAGAGGACACCCTGGCCCTCTGCTGCATGGCCGCCAACAATGAAATCGGCGCCGTCCAGGATATCCCTGCGGTGGTCGCTCTGGCGCAACGCCATGGCGCCCTGGTGATTTCGGACTGCGTGCAGGCCCTGGGCAAGATCCCGCTGGATGTGAAGAGGCTCGGGGTGGATTACGCCGTCTTTTCCGCCCACAAGATCCAGGGTCCGAAAGGGGTGGGGGCGCTCTATGTGCGGGAGGGTGCGCCGCTCACGCCGTTGATCCACGGCGGCCATCAGGAGGGGGGGCTGCGCGCCGGCACCGAAGGATTGCACAATATTGCCGGATTTGCCGTGGCCTGTGCCCGGGTGGAGAGGCTGCTGGCCGCTTCCGAGGGGATGCGGAACCTGCAGCGGCGGCTGGAAGAGGGTATCCGGGAAATCCTGCCGGCGGTTCAGATCAATTCGCCCCCGAAAGACGGTCTGCCCAACACGCTCAACGTCACCTTTCCCGGTTTCGACAACGCCGCGATGCTGGCCTTTCTGGATTATCAGGGGATAGGCGTTTCCGCCGGTTCGGCCTGCAACACCCATGCGAATACCCCGTCCCACGTACTCAAGGCGATCGGTCTCAACGAGGAGGAAGCACGCCAGACCCTGCGGTTCAGTCTCTGTGCCGAGACCTCGCGGCGTCAGATCGATTACGCGCTGAAGGCGCTGCGGGATTTTCTGCTGCAACGCAAGCTGCCGGTGTTGATGGTGAGTCCGCGTCAGCTTGACGAGACCATGCTGTACAATGAAAATCTGTTCATCGTTGATATACGCCATGGATATGATCGCAAGCTCCTGGAGGGGTTGCCGAATTCGCATGAGGCAAAATCCGTCTTTCTTAAAAAGTATCTTCGGGCCATCCCGAAAGACAAGGATATTCTTGTGGTTTGCCAGGGTGGCACCGATGGCCCCGTCGCAGCCTATTACCTACGTTCCAAGGGCTATCGCCGGGTCAGTTTTGTGATGGGTGGTGTTATCGGCTGGAAGCTGTTCCAACCCGAACTCTACCGGAAACTGGCCGGCAGGAACGTCAGCCAACTGCAGGAGGCCTGAATACACCATGCGTTTTCATCTCATCGACCGTATCGACGAGATCTGTCACGGTCGGTATGTAGTGGCGGTAAAGTGTGTCTCTCTGTCCGATGATGTCTTCGATGAACACTTTCCCGGATATCCTATCTTCCCGGGTACCCTGATACTCGAGGGGCTGGCCCAACTCGGCGGTTCCTTTTTCGAAATGACCATGCAGGAACGGGGACTGCCGTTGAAATGCACGGTGCTGAGCATCGTGCGCGAGTTCAAAATCCGCAAGCCGGTATATCCGGGGGACCGACTGGTCTATCGTGCGGAAATCTTGTCCATGCAGGATAACTTCGGCGTCGCCGCGGTGGAGGCGAGCGTCGATGACGAACCGTGCGCCGGGGGTGAGCTGATGTTCACCTTTATCGATCTGCCGAACGAAAAGATCCGTGAATCCCGCGAGGAACTCTACGGGATTGTCACCCGCCAGACGCGTTTCGTGAAAGATGAAGATACTGTTTGAAGCATACGATCGCGACGCGCCCATACCGATACAGCGCCATATAAAAAACCGCAAACTGGTGAAGTACTTCAACCGGGAGACCGCGGCCGCCGTGGTGTGTGCCGCCCGGTTACTGGACGTCGAAACCCTGGATCCCGCCACCCCCTTCTATTACGAGACCGGTCTCATGGAGTTCGAGGATCTCGGCCTGGATCACATCGCCCGGGAGAGCGTGGACGGCGACGGCCGCTTCGACCAACGGGGATTCGCCCTGGAGGGCGCCAGGGCGGTTCCGCCCCTGACCCAGTTCAAGGCCCTCTATAACATGCCCCTTAGTTTTGTTTCCATCGAGCAGGGTCTGACCGGGGACAACGGCGTGGTCTATGCCTCGGCTCGGGGGTTGCTGGAACTGGCTCTCTGCGCCTCCGGCGGGGAAACGGTTCTTCTCGGTTGCGGCAAGACCCATGCCGACGGCAGGGTCGAGAGCGGTTTCGCCCTGGTGCAAAGGGAGGCGCTGGAGAACGCGCCCCTGCGCGATGGGGATATGGAGGGAATCGAGCTGATGCGCCGCTGGGCGGGGACGCAATGAATCGGGTGGTGATTACCGGCGCGGGGGTGGTGTCGCCCCTGGGATCGGGCAAGGAGGAATTTTTTGCCGGTCTGCACGCCGGTTTTCGCGGTATCGATCTGATCCGTTCCTTTGATACCCGTTTTTTTCCCAGCGCCCTCGGTGCCGAGGCGCGGTCCGGCGGAGAGGTGATTCCCGGCGATACCCGCTGCGACCGCAAGGCGATGTTCATGCACAGCGCCCTGGCGGAGCTGTTCCGTGATTCAACCGTCGGTGCTTATGCACCGGAGGCGCGGGTGCTGCACCTGGGGGCGGGGATCGACTATTTCGATCTTCCCGGCTATGTGGAGGATCCCGCCGGCGCCCACTGGACCGCCTATAGCGCCCGCTCCAGCGAGGCGGTTAAACGCCTTGCCGGGGAGTACGGTCTGGCCGGCGGACATGGGGCCAATGTCTCCGCCTGTGTGGCCTCCACCCAGGCCATGGGCTGGGCCCTGCGCAAACTGCGCCGGGAACCGGACAGGGCGGTGGTCACCGGGGGCTTCGATTCCATGCTTTCACATCTCCATTATATGGGTTTCTATAACCTGGGGGCGCTCTCGGACTGGGGCGGGGATCCGGCCGGTGCCTGCCGTCCGTTCGATCGTCAGCGCTGTGGTCTGGTGATCGGGGAAGGGGCGGTGACCTATCTGTTCGAAAGCGCGCAGCATGCGGATCCGGAACGAATTCTGTGCGAGGTGGCCGGTTACGGTTCCACCATGGACGCCTACATGGTCACTGATCCGGAACCCGGCGGGCGCATGCTGGCGGAAGCTGCGCGCCGCGCCATTGCCGACGCCGGTATCACCCCGGAGGAGATAGACAGCCTGGATCTTCACGGAACCGGAACGGTCAAGAACGCCCTGGCCGAGGTACGGGCCCTGGAACTGGTGTTCGGTGAGCGCTACCGGGAAATCCCGGCCTTTGCTCTCAAGGGCCAGATCGGACACCTGATCGGCGCCTGTGGGGCCATGGAGGTGTTGGGGGTGATCGATGCCCTGCGTCACCAGCGGGTGTTGCCCAGCGTGAACTGCGAGGAACCGGATCCGGAGATTCCCCTCAATTTGATACGCGGAGCGCCTTATTCCACGCGGATCCACTACGTACTGAAACTGAATGCCGCTTTTGGCGGCCAGAACACCGCCTTGGTGCTGAAGAGTTATGAGCCGTAACATGGATATCGATGGTTACACGGTTCTCGCTAGGGAGATCTAGGATGCAGGGGAAAACCAGCTACGAGATTTTGGAGCGGATCTGCAAGGCACGGCGGGCACGCCGTGACTTCGCCCCCGAGCCCCTGGACGGGGAGCTGATCGAGAAGGTGCTTGAGGTGGCCTATACCTCGCCCTATGCCTCGGGCAGAAAGAACTGGGAGATTCAGGTCGTTACCGATAGGGATCTGATAGGAAGCATGGCGGAGACGGTGGAGGCGAAGGTGCAGGAGATCCGCCGGCGCATTCGTCCCGACTTTGATGCGGATTTCGCCGCCTATGCGGAGAATTTCCTGGGTTTCGCCCGTGCTCCGGCACTGTTTGTACCGACCTTTCGGACGGCAAGGACCCTCACGCCCATGGTGGCCGACGCGGAACCGGCATTGATTGAGTGGGAGCGGGACAACTACGTCAAATCCATCTCCTGCGTCGGTATGCTGATTCTGCTGGCGGCGGAGAGCCTGGGACTTGCCGCCTGTTACATGACCGGTCCGCTGCTGGCGGAGACTGAGATCGCACGTTTGCTTGAAGTGAAAAAGGGCCGCAACGTTGCGGCGGTTATTCCCGTGGGTTATCGAACTGGAGAAGATTGATGGATGTAACGACGCGGCTGCGGGAGATCCTGCTCCCGGTTTTCGGGCTTGATTCGATTGAGGAACTTCCGCCTGGGGCCTCTTTGGTGGCGGAGATCGGCGCCGACAGTCTGGATTTCGTCGAGATTGTTTATCTGGTGGAGAAGGAGTTCGGCGTGGCATTAAAGATGGGAGAACTGCTGATCGCCGATACCACTGTCGATACCGAGACCCTGTTCGTGGAAGGTCGGCTGACGGAGGAGGGTGCCGCCCTGCTGCAGGGGCAGCTGGCGGACGGCAAGTCCCGTTTCAACCCGGGTATGACCAAGATGGAACTGTTCCGCTCCCTGAGCGTGGAGGATCTCGCCGAAGCCGTTCGACGGCGTCGGGCTCCGGCGGGGCAGTCATGCTGACGGGAAAGACGGTACTGGTAACCGGCGGCAGCGGCCATATCGGGCGCGAGATCTGCCGTACCGCCCATGGTTACGGTGCGCGGGTGGTGTTCAGCTGGTGCAACGATGAGGAAGGGGCGCGGCAGCTTGCCGCGGAGCTTCCCGGCGCCATGCCGGTGCGCATGGATCTGGCGGACGTTAGCGATATCAAGAACCAGATCGAAAAGCTCTATAGCGAAGTGGAGACCATCCACGCCCTGGTCAACAACGCCGCTATCGCGCAGGTGATGCCGCTGCCGCTGATCGAGGAACAGGATGTGGATAGAGTCATGGATATCAATATCAAGGGAACTCTCTTCGTCACCCAACAGGTGATCAAAGGGATGGTGCGGAACAGGACCGGAGTGGTGGTGAATGTGGGTTCCATCGGCGGCAACCGGATGTTCGATGTTCCGGTCACCTACGCCATGAGCAAGGCGGCGATGAACGGGATGACCTATGCGCTGGCGGTGGAGCTGAAACGCTTCGGTATCCGCGTCAACTCGGTGGTGCCGGGGCTGATAGACGGCGGTGTGGGAGAAGGGGTGCCGGAACAGCTGCGGGCTGACTTCGTCAGCCACTGCGCCACCGGCCGCAGCGGCACGGGCGCCGAAGTGGCGGAGTTGATCTGTTTTCTGGCCAGCGATCGGGCAAGCTATATCAACGGCCAGAACGTCTGCATCGACGGAGGTATTTGATGGCGGACGAGGAGGAGATCTACCTGCGTTCGACCCTCGCCTACTGCAGTGATTGCGGAGAAAGCGAGTTCGCCCGTATCGTAGCCCGGCCCCAGGGGGTCTATATGGAGCGCATGTGTCCGCTTCACGGCAGCCGGCGTATCAGGATTGCCCGGGACCCGGCCTGGTACCGGGCCCGTACCGCCCTGCCCAGGAGTGCCTGTGACAAGGGGGAGCGGCGTCCTTCAAAACTGGGTTGTCCCCACGATTGCGGACCCTGTCAGTGGCACAGCGGCGGGCTTCATCTGCCGGTTTTTTCCATCACCAACGACTGTAACCTCGATTGCCCGATCTGTTTCACCTTCAACCGGCCGGACCGGAAGTACTACAAGCCGGTAGAGGATGTGCAGAAGATAATCGACCATATCCTTGATTATTCGGGAGGTGTGCAGCTCATCAACCTCACCGGTGGTGAACCCACTCTGCATCCGCAGCTGTTCGAGATTCTCGACGCCTGCCGGCAGCAGGGGATCGGGCGTGTGACCATGAACAGCAACGGTCTGAAGATCGCCGGAGACCGGCGTTTCGCCGAGCGAATCAAGGCCTCCGGTGTGCAGGTGGTGCTCTCCCTCGATACCCTGGATCCGGACAAGAGCCGCATCATCCACGGCAAGGACGTAACCACGGCCAAGCGCAACTGCCTGCAGACTCTGGAAGAGCTGGATATTCCCACCACCCTGCTGCCGGTGTGTATCAAGGGCGTGAATGAGACGGATGTGGCGGAGATCGTACACGACTACTTTCAAAAACCTTTCGTGCGCAGCATTACCATCCAGAACATGACCTATACCGGGGAAAACGGCAGCCGTTTCGAGCCCCGGGAGCACATCACCCTCGATGAGGTGGAGAATCTTCTGCTACGCCCCGGTCGTATCGCCCGGGAGGATTTCTTCGCGCTCTCCGCCTACCACCCCCTTTGTTACTCCGCGGCATACTACATCCTGGGTGAGGAGAACATGCTGCCCCTGGCAAGGCTGTTCGAACCGGAACAGCTCGCCGAATTAACCGCGGACGCCTATTTTATCGATCCCCGGCACGACTTCGCCGCGGCTTTCCGGGACGGCATCAACCGGCTCTGGGGAAGCGGAGCGGCGCAGGATGATCTGGACCTGCTGCGTGGTTTTCTTGACGAGCTCTATCCGGGGGACCGGCGGTTGACACCGGAACAGCATCAGGAGGTACTGGAGCGCCGGGTGAAGATGATTCTGATTCATCCGCATATGGATCGGGATAACTTCGACATCGACAGGGTCAGCAGTTGCGGAGACCTGGTGCCGGATGAGTCGGGACGGATGGTGCCGGCCTGTGCCTACAATCTGCTCTATCGTCAGCAGGATCCCCGTTTCTGGAGAGAGCCGGAATGAGGCGTTACCTCCTGGGGATGATACTGATATCGACGGTTATGGCCGGCGAGGCGGCGGAACAGGTGTCTCCGAATGTGGAGCAGACCATCCGTGACGCGCGGGCCGCTTATGAACAGATCGAGGATTACACCTGTACCCTGCACCGGCGGGAACGATTCGGTGGGAAACTCGAAGAGAAAGGCGATGTGATTTTCAAATATATGAAACCCCGGCGTTTCTATATGAAGTGGCCCAAGGAGTCCATCGAGGCGATTTATGCCGAGGGCAGTTACGACGACCGGATGGTCATTCACGGGGGGTGGTTGTTCAAATACCTCAGTGTCGCGGTGGATCCGGCGCTGGCGTTGAAGAGTAACCGCCATACCCTGCTGGAGGCCGACATCGGCCATATTCTGGATGTTCTTGAAAGCAATTACCGCCTGGCCCGGATGAACGGTGACGCCCGGATAGCATTCGAAGGCAGGGAGTTTCTTGACGGCAGGGAGGTTCTGATCTTTCACGGTCTGTTTCCCCCGGGGAAGGGATACTATGGCCACCGGGTACGGGTGGATATCGACCGGGAATATCGTCTGCCCGTCCGTATCACCGTCCATGGATGGGCGAATGAACTGCTCGAGATGTACCACTATACCGATATGACATTGAACGCGGGGCTTACGAAACGGGATTTCGATGTCAGCAACGACGCCTACCTGTTCCGGCTCGGCAGCAGGGTGGAACTGTGACCGACATCGAACGCAATCGACAACGCCTGGCCGAATTTCTCCTCGGAGAGGAGCAGGTGCTGGAGTTCAAAATCGACAGTACCCCGGAGCAGCGCATCGCCACCATCTACGCCATCGTTTTCCCGGGATGGGCGAAAGCCCGTTTCTATCTGAATTTTCTGATCGCGCGTATCGCCCGCATCATCGACTGGTCCCCGGCGAAGGTCTTTCTATATCGTCTCACCGGCATGAAGATCGGCAAGGGGGTTTTTATCTCCCCGGATGTTATCCTCGATCCCCACTTCCCCGCTCTGATCGAGATCGGTGATTACGCCATCATCGGCTGGGGTACCCACCTCTTTACCCACGAATACAGCCGCAACAAATACCGTGTGGGCCGTATCAGTGTCGGTGCCGGTGCGGTGATCGGCGGTTTCAGTATCATACGCGGCGGAGTGCGAATCGGCGACAACGCCCAGGTGGCCTCCACCTGTATCGTCTACAAGGATGTGCCGGAAAACTACTATCTCGACAGCGAAGTCCTGCTTACCCGGGCGCTGCTGGATGTCCGTAGGGAGGAGCGACATGGCTGATCTGCCCAAGCGTATCCATCATCACACTCAGGCGCTCTGTCCCCAATGCCGGGAGAAGGTGCCGGCGCGGGTGGTGGAGGTCGACAACAAGGTATATCTGGAGAAGTTCTGCCGGACCCATGGCGAGAGTCGGGCGCTGATCTGCTCCGATATCGAGTGGTACCGCAGCAGCCTGAACTACGTGAAGCCACGCCAGCACCCCCTCGACGGCGCGGTGAAAGAGTTTCGCGGTTGTCCGGAATCCTGTGGATCCTGTCCGGAACATCAGCAGCATACCTGCCTGCCGGTGGTGGAGATCACCACCCACTGTAACCTCAGTTGCCCGGTGTGCCTCAAGGATTTGAATAAGAAAGAATGGATGAGCCGGGACGATTTTGCGGGTATTGTCGATAACCTTATCCATTGTGAAGGGCGTATCGATGTGCTCAATCTCAGCGGTGGTGAACCCACCATACATCCGGAGTTGATCGATTTTCTTCATCTCGCCCGGGAGAAGGGGATAGTGCAATCCACGGTTTCCACCAATGGTCTGCAGTTTCTGAAGAAGCCGGCGTTTCGCCGCGCCTTTAAGAAGACGGGGGCGATCGCCGCCCTGCAGTTCGACGGTTTTCGCGCGGATACCTATGAACGTCTGCGCGGAAGTGATCTCTCGCGCGAAAAGCTGGAGATCATCGCGCTGCTGGAAGAGGAGGACATCCCCTATTCTCTGGTGGCTACCGTTGCCAGGGGCGTCAATGATGAGGAAGTGACCGATATCGTCGACTATTTCTTCGAATCCCGGGCCATGAGCCTGATGCTGCAGCCCGTCAGTCTTACCGGCGAGGCGCAGCAATTCGGCGAAGATTACAAGCTGACCATCCCCGATCTGGTGCGGGACATCGAGCGCAGCCCGTTCGTTACCCCCGGAGACTTCAATCCGCTGCCTTGTTCACATTACTCCTGTTTCGCCCTGGCTTATTATTTCGTGCTTGGGGACGGGCGTTTCCTGAGCATGAAGGAGTTTCTCGGTAATGACGAATATCTTAATGTGATCGCGAACAAGACATTGCCCGGACTCGACAGCGCCGGTTTTGAGAGTATCCGCAACCGGCTTTATGACGTCTGGTCGTTGTGTGACGCCGATTCTCTCAGCGAGCAGGCGCTGAAACGTATACAGCAGGTTCTGCGGGAGGTCTCCTCGGAAAAACTGACGCCGCAGATGGCCTTCGCCATCGGCGCACGTTCCATGAAGGCGATCTTTATCCACGAGTTCATGGATGCGGCGACTCTGGACTTTGCCCGTTTGATAAAGTGCTGTAATCCCTATCCGCAACCGGACGGACGGCTGGTGCCCATATGCGCCCAGAACGTATTCTTTCAGGAATAGCGATGCATAGCTCGATTAAACATATCAAATACCTGAACAATTTCCTGCGCCGGCGTCTGGTGCACCTCAATCTGCAGCTTCTCTATCAGTGTAATTTCCGCTGCAGAATCTGCGACTTCTGGCAGGAGGAATACCGTCATGCGCCCAGGCTTACGCTGCAGGATATGCAGATCGTGAGCGAAAAACTGCGTGCGCTGTCACCGCTGATTGTTTCCATCGGGGGTGGGGAGCCGTTGATTCATAAGGATCTGACAGAAATTATCCGGCTGCTTGCTCGTGACCACTTTCCGGTAATGATCTGCAACGGTTGGTATATGACCCCGGAAAAGGCGCGCGCCATGTTCGAGGCCGGTCTATGCGAAATAAGCATCTCGGTGGATTACGCCGACCCCGCACGGCATGATGAGCAGCGCGGCGTGGCGGGTGCTTTTGATCGTGCCGTCCAGGCGTTAGAGATGCTGCAGCGCAACCGTACTCATCGCATGCAGCGGGTGCATATGATTTCAGTGGTCATGGAAGATAACCTGGATGAGATTGAGCCGTTGATCAGGCTCGCCAGGGAGATCGGGGTAACCTACCTGGTAACCATGTACAGCCACGGACGCGGCAAGAAGCCGAACATGGATTCGCGGGAGGATGTCAGTAAACGTCTGCTGGATCTGCGCAAGCGATACGGTAACTTCGTCGCGATCCGCGGCTATCTCACACAATTCACCCAGGCCATGAACGAAGGCGTCAGTCCCTGTTTTGCGGGGCGGAACCTGTTCAATATCGACTGCCAGGGTAACGTCACCCGCTGTATCGACCGTCTGGACCAGCTGGCCGGGAACATCTTCAGGGATGATATTAGGTCTATCCAACAGAATCTGTTACGTCAGTTCGAGGCGGAGGACTGCAGCGCCTGCTGGACCAGTTGTCGCGGGAACTTTGAAACCCTGATGTATGGGCAGGAGCGCTGGCGCAATCTGATCGACGGTTATCGAATCACCAAAGGGATACCTCTGGTAGTGACACAATGAACGTCAAGAATACGAAGCTATATGGATGGGTCGTCAGACATCGGGAACGGCTGATCAACTACTACCTGTTCGTCAACATCGCCGGATTCATCCTCTGGCAGGCATACGGCATCGCACGCTCTTCCGGATTGAACGTTATCGAGGTTTCCTTTCTGTTGCAGAACCTCGTGCTGGCGGGAGTGGTGTTGTTGCGCAAGGATCCTATTGCCATAGATAACAATCTCTGGCACCAGGCGGTGGCCCTGATCGCCTTTTTCTCCGGACTTGCGTTTATGGGGCGGACCCCTACAGGCGGGCCTATGGTGCAGCAACTTTCAACCGCGGTGCTGCTGGGCTCGAATCTTCTCGGAATCTTTTCTCTTCTGCATCTAGGCAGGAGTTTCGGGATTTTAATCGCCTGTCGCGAGGTGCGTACCGGGGGCGTTTACAGCGTTATCCGTCATCCGATGTATGCCAGTGACATGTTGTTGCGCGTCGGTTACGTTATCAGCCATTTCTCCCCCTTTACCTTGGCGCTGGTTATTCTTTCATCGGGCTGCTATATCTACCGTGCTCTTCTTGAGGAGCGTTTCCTCGTGGAACAACCCGAGTATCCTGCCTATATGGAGCGCGTGCGCTATCGCTTTATCCCCGGTGTGTATTAGGGAAGTATCCGTATAGGGCTCCGGTGAATTCCTTCTTTAAGTTTCTCTATCATCGTGTGCTCGCAGGAGAGTCCCGTTGGTATCCCTTCCTCGGCATCTATTACCTTACTTATCAATGTAAATTCCGTTGTCCCTATTGTGCCGACGGCGCTAACCGGCCTTATTACGAAAAACCGGACGAAGTGGTCCCGGCTGAAACCGTGTTGCAGGTCCTGAAGGGCATGCGGCGCTATTGCGAGCACGTGGTAATCACCGGCGGAGAGCCTCTCGAGCACGCGGACTCCGGTGCGGTATTGGCGGGACTGCCGGCACTGGGCTTCAAGACCGTGGCGCTCAATACCAATGGTGAAGAGGTCGGGGTCCATCTGCCGGCCATCGCGGCCGGCGTACACAGACTGGTATTCAGTCTGGACACACTAATACCCGGTAAAGCGGATGCCTGGTTCGGTTGCGGTCCGGGAAAACTGGCGGATATTCTCGATAACATCGAAGCCGCCGCCGATTATCCGGGACGCCGCTACGAGATCGTCATCTCGGCGGTGGTTACACCCAATAATATCGATGATCTGTATGACGTTTACGAATATTCCCGCCGCCGCGGTTTTGTCTTCGCGGTCTGCCCGGAGCTGCAGGGCGTGCGACCCCCGGAAAAGCTGCGCCGGAGCGGGGAATACCGGAAATTATTCGATTTCCTTATGGCGGAGAAGGCAAAAGGTGCCCCGGTTTTCGGTTCGCGCCTGTATCTTGAGCATATGCGCGACTTTCGCGACTTCCACTGCCGCCCTTTCGCGCTTCTTACGGTCTCCCCGGGAGGAGGGATCTACTATCCCTGCCTCGAGATCGGTCACCAGGCGGGCAATATCCTCGATTGCGGGGATCTGCACAGTCTGCGTGTCGCCGCACGGGAACTCTTCGGTCCGCCGCCGGCCTGCCGCTCACAATGTTTCTCGGCTTGCAGTCTCGGGTTATCGCTTATGATCGAACGGCCGATGTCGGTGATCGGTGAGAGGCCGTAAGCAACTGCAGGAAAGAAAGGGTTTTATAACGACGCCATCTGTTAAAAAATGTCTTTTAAAGCCCACAAGGGTGAAAAATAAGTGCTTTACTATGCTTTAAAGTTTATTAACTCGTGTCCGCAAATAGGAAAGTGGGGTCAACGACACCATTGACCCATCAACGGCCAAGCATTCATTAGGGAGCGGTATCCAGCCATGACACAACAGGAAATCAAATCGACTATTCAGTACGTCTTCTCCTTCGAGGAGGGCGACGGCAAAAATAAGAAACTCCTCGGCGGAAAAGGCGCCAATCTGTGCGAGATGACACAGATCGGTCTCAACGTGCCGCCGGGATTCGTAATTACCACGGAGGCCTGTCTCGACTACCTGGATTCCGAAAGCAAGGAACTTCCCTTGGCCCTGATGCAGGAAGTGCGGGCAAACGTTGCCAGAGTGGAGCAGGCGGCCGGGAGGAAGTTCGGGAATGGCGAAAATCCGTTATTGGTATCGGTCCGCTCCGGTTCCGCCCTCTCCATGCCCGGTATGATGGACACTATCCTCGATCTGGGGCTGAACCGTTCCACTCTGGAGGGGATTATCAAGCAGACCGGGGACGAGCGGTTCGGGTATGACGCCTATCGGCGGTTTATCCAGCTCTTCGGCAAGGTGGCCCTGGGAGTGCCGGATGAGCTGTTCGATGAACAGTTTGAGGCGGTCAAGCACCAGGCCGGGGTCGCCGTCGATGTGGGCCTCTCTGCCGGCGATTTGAAGGAGATCAGCGAACGGTTTCTTAAGGTTTATGAAGATCACACCGGCCGGCCTTTCCCGGAGGATCCTTATGAGCAGCTGGAGATTGCCATAAAGGCCGTATTCAACTCCTGGATGGGGAAGCGGGCGGTGGACTACCGCCGGGAATTCAACATCACACCAGCTATGGCCAACGGAACCGCGGTCAATGTCTGTACCATGGTGTTCGGTAACCGCGGCGACGATTCTGCGACCGGGGTTGCTTTTACCCGCAATCCGGCCACGGGCGAAAACAAGCTTTACGGGGAGTATCTGGTGAACGCCCAGGGCGAGGATGTGGTAGCCGGTATTCGTACCCCCAAGGCCATCGATCGGATGGTGGACGAGATGCCGGAGATGGCGCGTCAGTTGGCGGAATTGCGCAACAAGCTGGAGCAGCACTACCAGGAGGTGCAGGACTTCGAGTTCACTATAGAAAAGGGCACCCTCTATTGTCTGCAGACCCGCAACGGCAAGATGAATGCCGCCGCCATGGTGCGCACCTCCGTAGAGATGGAGAAAGAGGGGCTGATAAGCAAAGAGCAGGCGCTGTTGCGGATAAACCCGGAGCTGTTGGAACAGATGCTCTTCCCCCGAATAGATACCACGGCAAAGGTCAAGCCGTTGGCGCAGGGGCTTGCGGCGTCCCCCGGTGCGGCCTGCGGTCATGCGGTGTTTGATGCGGACCGGGCGGAAATCCTGGGCAAGGGTGGAGGACAGAAAGTGATTCTGCTGCGGGAAGAGACCAAGCCTGAGGATATACACGGCTTCTTTGCATCCGAGGGTATCCTTACCAGCCGTGGCGGCAAGACCTCCCATGCGGCGGTGGTGGCGCGTGGTATGGGTAAACCTTGCGTGGCGGGAGCCGAGGGCATCCAGGTGGATGTAATGCGCCGGGAAGCCTATGTGGGTGACGCCATTATCAAGGAAGGGGACCTCATCACTATCGACGGCACCAGCGGCAACGTCTACCTGGGCGAAATCCCTATGGTGGAGCCAGAGTTTTCCTCCGAGCTTAATACTCTGCTGGACTGGGCCGACGAGGCGGCAGAGCTGCGGGTCATGGCCAATGCCGATACTGCGCCCGACGCGGCCCGCGCCGTAAAATACGGTGCGCGGGGCATCGGATTGTGCCGTACGGAAAGGATGTTCAACGATCCGGAACGGCTGCCGGTGGTGATTGAGATGATCGTGGCGGAAGATGATGCCCAAAGGCAAGCCGCCCTGGACCGGCTTCTGCCCATGCAGCGGAACGATTTCATGGGGCTGTTCGAGGCCATGACACCCTGGCCGGTAACCATACGCCTGCTTGATCCTCCCATTCATGAGTTCCTGCCGGCGGAACGGCAGCTGCAGGATGAGCTGGAAAAACTGCATCATCTGCGCCAGTCCGCCCGTGGCATGGAGGTCCTGGCCGGAACCATGATGTTGTTACGGGAACCGGATAAGGCAAGGGAGGAAGCGGATACCCTGCGCCATGTGGTGGACGGACATTTGGTGGAAGAGGCCATCGCCAAGAAGGAGACCATGCTGCGTAAGGTGCGGGCGTTATATGAGACAAATCCGATGCTGGGTCACCGCGGGGTTCGACTGGGTATTACCTTTCCGGAGATATATGCCATGCAGATTCGGGCTATCCTGGAAGCGGCGGCGGAGTGTGCCAAAAAAGGAGTTGAGGTGCATCCCAAGATCAAGGTGCCGCAGGTCTGTACCGTTCAGGAGCTGAAGCGGGTGCGAGAGCATGTGGATGAGATCGCAAAGGATGTTGAGCAGCAGTACGGTCACAAGGTCGACTTTCAGTTCGGCACCATGATCGAGGTGGTGCGGGCCTGTATGCGGGCGGAATCCTTGGCCCAGGAGGTGGATTTCTTCTCCTTCGGCACCAACGATCTGACCCAGGCCACCTTCTCCTTCTCACGCGAAGATGCGGAGAATAAATTCCTGCCGATGTATAATGAAAACGCCATTCTTCAGGACAATCCGTTCGAGGTGCTTGATGTAAAAGGAGTGGGCAAGCTGATGGAGCTGGCGGTGACCTGGGGAAGGGGCGTTAAGCCGGATTTGAACGTCGGCATCTGCGGAGAACACGGCGGTCATCCTGGTTCGATTCGATTCTGCCACCAGGCCGGGCTGAATTATGTGTCCTGTTCCGCGCCAAGGGTGCCGGTGGCCAGGTTGGCGGCGGCACATGCGGCACTTTTGTCTAAGATCTAGCACCTTTAAATTGGGGTGGACATGAAGGGGAAAAGCGTATCACTGGTATTGGGCAGTGGTGGCGCCCGGGGACTGGCACATATCGGAATTATTGAGTGGCTGGAGGAGAATAATTTCGAGATCAGTTCTATTGCCGGTTCATCCATGGGCGCTTTGATCGGAGGTATCTATGCCGCCGGCAAACTTGAGGTATATTCCCGTTGGGTCAAAGCGCTGCAGCGAATCGATGTGATTCGGCTGTTGGATCTCTCTCTGAGCGCAAGTGGTCTGATCAAGGGAAACCGGATTATCGAGGCGTTACGGGATCTGGTCGGTGACCGCAATATCGAGGACTTGCCCATATCCTTCACCGCGGTGGCGACCAATATCCTCGACCAGAAGGAGGTTTGGCTTAATCACGGTTCGCTGTTCGACGCCATTCATGCCTCCATCGCTATTCCCACTCTCTTCACGCCGGTTGCGTTTCGCGGCCGGATGCTGCTGGATGGAGGGCTCGTCAATCCGGTACCTATCGCTCCAACCCTGCGCGATAAGACCGATATTACTATCGCGGTCAACCTTGGTGCCAAACCGCAGCCGGAATTCGAACACCAGCCGGCGCCCGGAGAACAGCCGCAACAAGTGAAGGAAGACGGCTATCGGCGCCGAATCGTTCAGTTTATAGATACCGTGCAGAAGATGTTCGAGCAGGGCGAGAAGGAGGAGGAGGAGATCGGGTTATTCGATATCCTCTCCAGTACGATAGATACCATGCAGAATACTATCGCCCGGTTCCAACTGGCAGCCTATTCTCCCGATATTATTATCGATATCCCCCGTAATACCTGTTCTTTTTATGAATTTGAACGGGCGCAGGAGATGATAGGTATCGGTCGGCAATATGCGGAACGGGTGGTCGGCGTTTATCTTTGAGTGAAGTTTCTCAGGATTGGACCAGGGACAGAAGCCGATCAGTCTGGTTTTCAAGTTCCTCGAGTAGTGCTTCTATATCCGCTGATCCCGGTTTATTGGCCGCCTGCTCCATGCGCAGGGCGATATCGTCCAGTGCCGGTACCGCACATACGGATGTGGAGCCGCGAAGATGATGGGCGGCTTTAGCCAGCTCTCCCCATTCCCCGGAGGAAACAAGTGTTCTGATCCTCTCCAGCTGGTCCGGGAGTTCGGTACAGAATTTCTCCAGCATCTCCTGGGCCAGATCAGCCTGACCGGCCGTGATTTCCAGCGCCTTATCCAGGTCTCGTATCGGTAGCGCCTGGCTTTCTTCCGCAGTATTTTGCCGCGCGGCCGCCGGCAGCAATTGGGGAGCGGAATCTATGCCGAGATACTTGGACAGGACACCCCAGAGGACTGACTCGTATATGGGTTTGACCACACACTCATCCATGCCGGCGGTTTCCACCTGCTCGCGTGTTTCCGGCAGGATATCAGCAGTCAGGGCCACAATAGGTACGCGCCACCCCTGTTCCTCCTCCCGGGCACGAATCATACGAGCAGCATCCAGCCCGTTCAGCTGGGGCATATGTACATCCATGAATATGAGATCGAAACGATTGTCCGACGCAACATCCACCGCCTTCTGACCGTTTTCCACCTCGACGACATGCGCTCCGCTGTCGCGCAGGAGTGTGGCGATGAGACGCAGATTTATAGGATTATCATCCGCGACCAGAATCCGAAAACGTTCCAGGGAAGGTGTGCCGGCAACCGTGGAGAGACCTTCGATATTCGGATATTGCGTCTCCCCTCCGGAGAGGAGTATATGCAATACTCGCAATAGCGTATTGCGACCGATCGGTCGGGAAAGGCAGGTTGCGGAACCGACCTGTGCCAGATGGTCTATTACTTCCCGCTCGGAAGAGCTGAGCAACACCAGCAGAGGCGGTTGATGGTGCCCGCTTCGGGAAGCAATAGCTCTCTCCGCGACGCCCTCCGCGATTTCCTCGGCACTGAAACCGGCCACGACAAGATCGAAGGTATCGCTTTCGCAAGGTTCATCCTCACCGAAGACTTCGATTCCGAAGCTATGCAGATGGTGTTGGATCGCCAGACGGTTCAGACGGTGCCTGTCCAGCAACAGGCATTTTGTGCTCTCAAACGGGCTTGGTTGAGGAGTAATCCATTCCTCCGGGACTTTGGGAAGATTGATGATGGCGCTAAAGCTGGAACCAATATTCGCCTCGCTCTCCACCGCAATATCTCCGTTCATAGATTGGGCGAGTTTTTTGCAAATGCTAAGCCCCAGTCCGGTGCCGCCGTATTTTCTGCTGGTTGATCTATCCGCCTGATGGAAAGAGTGGAACAGATCATCCTGAATCTTCCTGTCGATTCCGATGCCGGTATCGGATACCAGGAATCTTAAGGTACATTCGGACGCTGTTTCGTCTTCTACCATCACCCGTACCACCACTTCTCCTTCCTGGGTGAACTTGATGGCGTTACCTACCAGATTGATAAGTATCTGTCGGATACGCAGTTCGTCACCGATCAGCCGTTGCGGGACATCTGAATAGACCAGCAGTACCAGTTCGAGACCTTTTTCATGTGCGGAGGGGGCGAGTAGTACCACCGGCTCCTCAAAACAGTTTCTGACATCAAACGGTTCGTATTCCGGTTCAAGTTTGCCCTGTTCCAGTTTCGAGTAGTCGAGGATGTTGTTTATTATCTCCAGAAGGTCGGAGGCCGATTTGGCAACTGTTTCCACCAGTCCGCGTTGTTCCGGCGTGAGGTTGGTTTTCAGCAGCAGGTTCGCGAAGCCGATCACCCCGTTCATGGGAGTGCGGATTTCGTGGCTCATATTGGCCAGAAACTCCGATTTGATCTGACTCGCCTTAAGGGCTCTCTTGCGCGCCAGCTCCAACTCCACGTTTTGGATCTCCAGTGTTTCCATGGTCTGCACGAGATCGGATGTGGCCTGATCGATCTGCTGTTGCATCAGCTCATGAGAGTTTTCCAGCTCTCTGGCCATTGAGTTGAAGCCGTCCTCCAGGCTATGCACTTCGCCTCCCGCAGAAGGCGGTACGCGAACGGAAAAATCGCCATGCTTCATACGAATCACGGCCTGGGTCAGTTTTTCAATCGGCCTGACGATTCGGCGGCTCAGCCAGATCGCGACAATGGCTGTCATTCCCAGTGCCAGAAGCGCCATGATGAGACCGTTGCGTATGACTCGCCGTTTAACGGTCAGGGTATAAGTGTCCACCAGTTCAACCGTGACGTTACCCAGAATATCAACGGGATCCTGGTTCACTGTTTCGTTGCTGGCCTGATCCGGGAAATCGGAAAACTCGGTGGATCCGACACCGATCAATATGGGCGCGGTATAGCTGTGTGTATGTGTAGTGGTTTGCTTGGATCGAGCATTTTGGGGGGTCTGGTCCAGATATAGCAGAAGACGTCCGGCGTTGTCTTTAACCGAGACAGAAACCGCCTGGGTTCTGTCGAATACCGCCTTAACGCTCTTTCGCAGGGCGTCTTGGTCACCCGAAAATACGCCATAGACACTGATGGAAGCGACCTCCCGGGCCACCGCTTGACCCTCGTTCTCAAAAGCATCTTCGAGGGTCGCCAACTGGGCGATGACAAGGTAGGTAGCCAACGCCAGCGCCAGGATAGCCGCTGGAATAATACTTAATAGCAGTACCTGGAACTTCAATCTGTTGAAGCGGCGAAATATCATAGTCCCTTCTCCTCTAGCCTGGCCTCAATATCCCTTGCCGCAGGCATTAATATTTGTAGGGAGTCGGCAACACTCTTGTTGGTGCTGACGGAGAAGTACTTCGGGTACGATGGCGGTGGCAGGGTGCCGTTGTGACGGAACAGTAGGGACCCGACCTGTTCTCCTATGTGCTTCCCGATTTCTTCGGGAGAGGAATATACCGCCGCAATAGCGCCGGCTTTTACGTAAGCGGCGGAAAAACCGACTACGGGTACCCGATTATGATAGCTGGAGAGCAGAATATTCTTGACGGTACGTTGATTGAAAACGGTTGGGTCCGGGAGTGCCAGAAGCACATCGCTCTTTTTCAGCAGTTTACGCAAAGTAACGCCGATCTTTTTCTCATCATCGACGACTCCAAGCTGTATAGTGAGTCCGAACCTGGCGCCCAGTCGCTTTAGTTCCTCGACCTGTACCTGATTGCTCTTGCCGATAAGTACACCAACGCGCTCGCGTCCGGGCATCGATTCCTTGATAAGCGAAAGTTTTCGGTTCAAAGGTTGGTCGATATAGATTGCCGTAACTTTCCGGTTTCTTCTGTCATAACCGAGGTGTTTGAAGGTATTCCGGGGCAATACCGTGTGCAGAACGGGAGAGGTAAGATTCTTTTGAGCGACCAGGGTCGCCGCCTTGCCGCCCACCGTAATGATCAATCTCCATGATTCCTGTAACCGCTGTTCCGCTTCCTCTGATCCGGAATCGTTCATGGTTACCGTTGTCATAGACAGGGAAGAACAGTTGCCGGATTGTTTTTCGCAGACTTTCTTAAGATGGGTCGTAAGGGATTCAACAATAGAGGTATAGACCCCTTCCGGACCGCTTTTCAGGATCAGAATACGTGAAGGCGCAGCGTGCAGTTGCGTATGGGAGAGCAGGAGTGACAGAGCGAGCAGCAAATAACCAAAACAGGCACGCCCGGATCGGCCTAAACGGATAGGGAACCCCTGTCTCCATGTTAGACCTTGTCTGACCCCTGCGTCCATTCGCGCAGAAACGATGAGTGCTTTCCGCTGCTCCATGGTGTATTGCTTGGCTATTCCATTTTCTTCTGCATATCCGTCGAGCCGTCCCTGTGCTAGTGGAAGTTTAGTTCCAGTTGAAGATAGGCGCTTGTGTCTTCCGTATTGTCCTCCCGAAATTCCTTGTGCGGCCCGTTGATGTTCTGCAGGATGAGTGCGATTTCTCCGTCGACATCCGGGAAGCGGAAATCTTTTGCCAGCCTTAAATCCCAGCGTTCATAGGAGGGCAGGGGATCGCCTTCGCCTTTCCAGGTAACGGTGTCCAGAAAATAGGCGTCGATACTGGCCTGAAAGCCGTTTCCAAAGCGGTGGCTTGCCAGCAGGCTGGCGGTGTGGTGCGCCATCTTGTCCTGCAAGTTGCGGGGAGAGGCGAATGATCCGTCTAACTCGATCCTGCGGCGTTCCTCACCCTCTATACTCGCAATGCTATAGCCGAGAAACAGGAGAGATCGGTCCGAGGGTCGGAAGGTAAACTGAAATTCCGTACCTACGATTTCCACGTGTCCGCTGTTGAGGTAGCGAAACGAGCCCGGATCCGTGCCCGGAAACGAGGGAACGGGCGCGGTCAAATCCTCGGGGCTGGAGATAAGCGGTACGATCTTTTCCCGGTAGACCTTGATATCCAGGGTGGAATGGATGGTCGGATATATCCCGAGATAGCCGATTTCAAAGGCCTCGATCATCATCGGGTCCAGACCGGGGGTGGTTATGTGGTCCTGTTCCGCCAGGGGGAGCCCCACGACACGGATGATCTGATCGGCGTGTGCCTCCAACAGGGTGGGAACACGGTAGCCACGGGATCCGGCGAATCTCAGGGTGTGATTGTCTGTAACGTGGTAGTTCAGAGCCAGTCGTGGGGAATACAGTCCGTCATATCCGTCATAGTCCTCATACATGATGCCGGCGTTTACCACCAGATCATCCAATGGCAGCCATTCCGTGTTGAGAAATCCCCGTCCCTGATTGCGCACGATATCGGACTGATTGTTCATGGTCTCAAAGCTGTCGCCGCGATCATGGCGTGCACCCAGCCCCCAGACCAGACGCAGATCCTCGCTCACGCTCCAGGTGTGCTGGAATTCCAGATCGTACCGGTGCGACTCGAAACCGTATCCGCCGGTGTACTGGAGGGCGGGATACGGGGGTGGCAGGACTTCCAGGTAGACGTCTTCGGAATTCTGGTAGTTGTGATAGAACTGCAGACTGAACTCGTTGGCAGGATCCGGTGTATGGGTCCAGCGGAACTGCTGAAAATGGTAGCTATTGTCCACATCACGTTCCGGTTGCAGGATGTCGTCGGAGAAACCGTCCTGCAGGGTGCCTTCGGAATAACCCAACTTGAACAACAGGGCATCGTTGGTGCCGAGTTGGTAGTCGCTGCGTAACCCGATGGATCCGAAATTGGAACTGTCGTGTCGGTTATCAAAGCCATCGCTTGATTTGTAGTTAAGGGTGACGCGGTAATCCAGCGCGCCAAGGGCTCCGGCGTGACGCATCATGGTCTGGGTCGTGTCCTCACTGCCGCTTGTCGCCTTAACCCGGGTACCGTGTTGCTGTGACGGATGCTCGGTAATGATGTTGATGACACCCGCGAATGAGTTGGAACCGTAGGCCGATGCATTGGGTCCGCGGATCACCTCTATCCGATCGATATCTTCTATGGACAGCGGCAGGTCAATCCAGGGAACACCTCCGAAGACCGGATCATAGACCGATCGGCCGTCCACAAGTACCTGCATGTCCCGGGCGTATTCGTCGGCAAGTCCGTGGTAGGTGGCGCTCTGTTTCGACCCGATATATCGAGCCACGTGGAAACCCGGAACCAGCCGCAGCAAATCCGGGATCTCCAGCGCACCGGAGGCCTTGATCATCTGTTTGTCGATTACGGTAATAGCAGCGGGTATATCCGACAGCTGCTGGGACAGGCGCGTCGCCGATAGAACGATCGGTATCTCCTGGAAGAAATATTGCTCTGACAGCGGCATCTCTTCCTCCGCCGCCGAGCGTTCGAAAGGCAGGGCGGAGAGGGTTAGTGCAATCCCATAGACGAGGGATCTGGGAATAGGGTCTGCAGGTGTGTTCATGTGGAGTTATCCGAATTAAATCGTTATTTCGCCTCCCTGCTGGCGAGTTCGGTTAATTGTCTATTTAGGGAACCTCGGATGCAAAGGCAGCGTCTCTGCCATTATGGAGCTGATCAGAGGTTCCTCAATTAACCCGCATTATTCACCAGGATTTAAAATTGCACACCTGTGAGGAAATGTGGGTTAGGATCAGGATCTGGAAAAAACGCCCTTTCCACATAGGTTTCATATACTACCATCGATTTATACATTCATTTCATGATTTGACAGCATATGAACTATCCGACGATTGAAGAGTGCATAGGCCGGACACCGCTGGTTAGGTTGCAACGACTGCCCGGCGACCGCCCCAACACCATTCTGGTTAAGCTGGAGGGAAATAATCCAGCGGGATCGGTCAAGGACAGGCCGGCTTTGAGCATGATTCAGCGGGCGGAAAAGCGCGGGGACATCAAGCCGGGGGATACACTCATCGAGGCCACCAGCGGTAACACCGGGATCGCGCTGGCGATGGCAGCGGCGATCAAGGGATATCGGATGGTGCTTATTATGCCGGATAACATGAGCCTGGAACGGCGCTCGCTGATGCGGGCGTACGGCGCGCGGATCATTCTTACCCCGGCTGAAGGCAGTATGGAGGCGGCGATCGACAAGGCGCGGGAGATGGAGGCGCGAGGTGAGGGGCTGGTCCTGGATCAGTTTTCCAACCCGGACAATCCGGTCGCCCACGCCGAGGGTACGGCGCCGGAGATCTGGCAGGCGACCAACGGCGAAATCACCCATTTCATCAGCGCCATGGGGACCACGGGCACTATTATGGGTGCATCGGCTTATTTCAAGCAGCAGAATCCCGCCATACAGATCGTCGGTGTACAACCCATGGAAGGGTCGGCCATCCCGGGCATTCGCCGCTGGCCGGCGGAGTACCTGCCGAAAATCTATGATGCCAGCCGGGTGGATAGAATCATCGATATGAGCCAGGCGGAAGCGGAGGAGACTACTAGAAAGATGGCAATGCAGGAGGGAATCCTGGTGGGTATCTCCTCCGGAGGTGCGGTAGCGGCGGCCCTGCGATTGTCGCAGGAGGTGGAAAACGCCGTTATCGTCACCATTGTCTGTGACCGGGGTGACCGTTATCTCTCCACCGGTGTTTTCCCCTCGGAATAAATTACTCATTATCCCGACGGCGGTGTCGATAGCCGCGCAGCTGTTTGCGCTCCAGGTGTTCGCGATCGACAGGCTGACGATTCAGCTCGGCAGCATCCGCGGCCCCGACTGGTCAGCTGCAGGGGTCACCCTGGAGATTCACTGGCAGGAGGGGGAAAAGGCGGGCTACAGCCTCGCCGGTGAGCAGCTGAGACACCCAGCGTTGGCCACGCCTCTGGAACATTTCGGGTTAGAGTGCGTGGAAGGAACCCTCGGCGATTGGGAGATCGCCTGCGATCGGGGCAGGTTGCATCTTGATCACGCGGCACTGAAAACGCCGGAAATTCCACTGCGGTTTCGTTGGGATCGGCGGGGGCAGACCCTGGAGATTGAAAGCGATTCAATCGCGCTGCGTGCAGGCTCTCTGAGCCTCCAGGTGAGTTCTGATCCGCAGCACTGGGCCGTTCGGCTGCACAGCAAAGCCCTTGATCTGAAACAGCTGGAGCATCTCCTTCGGCCATGGGTTCCCCGGCCGCAAGGGGTGGAGATCAGTGGTTCAGCCGGGGTAACCCTGGAAATTGACGGCAAGGGCGAGGATATCAGCGGGGTACGTCTGAACACCCGTTTCAAAAAGGTCGCCTTCGCCGATGCCGCCTATGAATACCTGGGGGAGGAGCTGTCCGGAACATGGTCGATACAGGCCGGGATGACTGCCGGCGAATGGCGTGGCAACCAGAAGCTGCTGTTGCGGCAGGGGGCGTTATTGACCCCCTTCTTCTATCTGGCGCCGGAAAAGGACGCGGTGACATTGGCGTTCGGTTTTTCCACGGACAGGCAACAACGGCGGTTGCAGGTAGAAAAGCTGAAATACAGCCACCCCGGTATCCTGGAGCTGGCCGCCTCCGCGACTCTGGTATTGAGCGATGCGGTAACCCTTCAGGATCTGCGGCTGGTGAGCGGCAACACCGATCTGCAGGCCTTGAATGAGGCCTATATTCAGCCCATCGCCGCGGAGACGCTGCTGGACGGGATGGAGCTTGCGGGAACGGTGTCCGCGGAACTGGAGACCCGGACCGGCGGTCCACTAAGGGGAAGGGTGGAGGTGCAGGATCTGTACCTGGAGCAGGGGGATAAACTGTTTGCCGTTTACGGTCTGAACGGGACCCTGGTTTCCACAACCGAGCCGGACGGGGAACCGGGTAGGCTCTCCTGGGAAGGCGGGCATCTTATGCAAACCTTCATTTTAGGGGCGTCCGAGGCTGTCCTGCGCTGGCAGGGAGAGACCCTGCAGCTGACGGAACCCCTGAGTCTTCCGGTGCTCGATGGGGCGATAAAGGTGGAACGATTCGCTATCGGAGGAGGTGAGACGGGACCGCAGGTGGCGTTTGAAGGGGTCATAACCCCGATCTCCATGGCGGAGGTGAGCCGGGCCCTAGGCTGGCCGCAACTGGCTGGAACCCTGTCCGGTGTGATCCCCGGAGTGGCGTACGAAAACGGCATCATCACCATTGAAGGAGCAGTGCTGGTACGGGTGTTCGACGGAGATATCGTTATCCGGGATCTGCGTCTGGAGGAACTGTTCGGTGTGTTGCCGCGGGCGAGAGCCAACCTGGAACTGAAGGGGCTGGATCTGGAAACCCTAACCCGTACCTTCTCCTTTGGTAAGATAACGGGAAGATTGGGGGGAGAGATCAAGGATCTGTATCTGGAGGACTGGCAGCCGATCTCGTTTGACGCCCGTTTTGCCACACCGGAAGGTGACGGGAGCAGGCATCGCATCAGCCAGCGAGCGGTAGACAACATATCCAATCTCGGTGGGGCAGGCATGTCGGGGGCGGTCTCCCGTACCTTCATGCGTATGTTTGAGGAGTTCGGCTACTCCCGGCTTGGTATCAGCTGCCGCCTGCAACGGGGAGTCTGTGAAATGGGTGGTATCGCCCCGGCCAGGCGCGGCTACTATCTGGTAAAGGGTGGCGGAATCCCGCGTATCGATATCGTCGGTTTTAATCAACATATCGATTGGAAGCTGTTGATTGCTAAATTGGATGACATACGCCGGCAAAAGGCGCCGGTGGTTAAACAGGAGGAGTAACACTATGCGAGTTGTGAGAATCACCGGACTATTCACCGCGCTGCTGCTGTTGGCGGCCTGCGTCACCATCAATATCTACTTCCCGGCGGCTCAGGCGGAA
Organism: Sedimenticolaceae bacterium; assembly: GCA_050291465.1. Lineage (GTDB taxonomy): Bacteria > Pseudomonadota > Gammaproteobacteria > Chromatiales > Chromatiaceae > CBFDBF01. The sequence goes on from JBNKJV010000002.1 coordinate 150,060, forward strand.
CAGGCGGCGGAAGAGATGATTCAGGATATCCTCGGAAAAAAAGACCCGCAGTCCGCGCCGCCGGCTGACGATAAAGGGGCTTTGCTCCCGAACCGCACGGATCGCTCTTTCGCGGATTTTACTCTGGATCTCGTGATACCTTCGGCCCACGCCGCCACACCCGACTTCAACGTGGATACACCGGAGATACGCGCCCTTCAGGCCAGCATGAAAAAACGTCACTCTTCCCTGGCCCCCTACTATGTGAACGGGGCTATAGGCTACACACAGGATGCGTTGGTGGGGATCCATGACGCCTCGGTGATTCCCCTCAAGGAGCGTGCCCGGGTGCAGAAACTGGTGGCGGGGGAGAACAGTGATCGCGACGCCCTTTACCGCGCCATCGCCAACGCCAACGGCTATCCGGAATGGGAAGCCGACGTGCGTGCGACCTTCGCCAGGAAATGGGTGCAGGAGGCCGAGACCGGGTGGTGGTATCAGGATGAAAATGGCGCCTGGAAACAGAAGTAAAATCAATAAGATATTAAATTAAATTAAAGATAAGTATAAGGTATAATCTGGCTGAAAAATTTGTGGTTGGGGCGGGATGGTTCCCTTCGAACTCCCTCTCCGTTAGCTCCCCCGGAAGGCGGGTAGGGCCTATCGGCCCCCCGCGGTCCGGAGGGACTTTTTTTTATTTGGATCAAAAATATGGGGCGCTCACGCAGAAAAAAACTTCCAGTGGAGCCGGTTGCGGCCACTATCGAGTCTTTGAGTCATGACGGCAGGGGTGTCACCCATATCGACGGCAAGACAGTGTTTATCCACGGTGCCCTTCCCGGAGAGAAGGTCATCTTTACCTATAGCGCGCAACGACGCCGGCATGACGAAGGGGTGGTTCAGCAGATTATCCGGGCATCGGCGGAGCGGGTGGAACCCCGCTGTCCCCACTTCGGCGTTTGCGGTGGTTGCAGTCTGCAACACCTGGAAAGCGGTGCCCAGATCCGCGCCAAGCAGCAGGTGCTGCTGGAAGCGTTCCAGCGCATCGGCGGGATAGAACCGGAAGAGATCCTTGCGCCGCTGGTAACTCCCACGCCCTGGGGTTATCGCCGCAAGGCACGCCTGGGGGTCAAGTATGTTCCCAAGAAAGGCAAGGTACTGGTGGGTTTTCGCGAGCGGGGTTCCAGTTTTGTCACTGATCTCAGCCGTTGTGATGTTCTGCATCCGAAGGTGGGGGAATTGATCACCCCGTTGAGCGAGTTGATCGGCGCACTTTCCATCCGCGACCGGATACCCCAGATCGAGGTGGCCATGGGTGATGTCGCCTGCGTACTGGTGTTTCGGATACTGGATGAGCTGTCTGAGGATGACCGCGGCAGGCTGCAGGATTTCGGCAAGACGCACGGCCTTTCCGTATATATCCAGCCGGGCGGCCCGGATACGGTGAAGCCGCTGAACGGAATGGTCGCCGACCTCAGTTACGGTTTGCCCGAGTTTCATCTGGAGATCAGGTTCCTGCCGACCGATTTCACCCAGGTCAACAGCGAACTCAATCGCTTGATGGTACGGCGGGCGGTGGAGATGCTGGCGCCGGAGGAGGGGGATCGGGTATTGGATCTGTTTTGCGGTGTGGGTAATTTTACCCTGCCTCTGGCACGCCGCTGCGGTACGGTTGTCGGCGTCGAGGGAGACAGCGACCTGGTCGCCCGGGCGCGGGAAAACGCCCGCGACAACGGGATCGGCAATGTCCGTTACTTTACCGCCAATCTTTACGAATCCCTGGAAAAGGAGCCGTGGTTGCGGGAGTCCTTCGACAAGGCGTTACTGGACCCGCCCCGTTCAGGTGCCCAGGAGGTCCTGGGGCATCTCCCGAAACTGGGAATAGAGCGCATGGTCTATGTCTCCTGTTATCCCGGAACACTGGCCCGCGATGCCGGGGAACTGGTGAAGCAACACGGCTATCGGTTGCTGACGGCCGGGGTGATGGACATGTTTCCCCATACCGCCCATGTTGAGTCTATCGCCCTGTTTGAAAAATCCTAGTCGTGGCGCGTTAAAGTCATATACTGACTGTTTCAGGCATCCATTTAACCGTAATGGAGTACCCAGAACATGGCACTGGAGATTGAAAGAAAGTTTCTGGTCAAGAACGACCGGTGGCGGGAGAGCGTGGTCTCGCAGTCCAGGATGATTCAGGGCTATCTTGCCAGGGGAGGTGCCGACGGCGGTCCCACTATCCGGGTACGGGTCGGTGGCGGCAAGGCCTGCCTCAACATCAAGGGGGCGACTCAGGGTATCCGTCGGATGGAGTTCGAGTATGAAATTCCGCTACAGGATGCACAGAAGATCCTGGATGATCTGGTGGTCAAACCCCACATCGAAAAGACCCGATACCGGGTAAAGTGCGGCGGGCATATCTGGGATCTGGATGTGTTCGAAGGGGAGAATGCCGGTCTGACGGTGGCCGAGGTGGAACTGGGTTCGGAACAGGAGCAGTTCGAGATGCCGCCCTGGGCCGGGGAAGAGGTTTCGGCGGACCGCAGGTACCGGAACGCCAGTCTGGTGGATAATCCCTACTCCCGCTGGTAAGGAAGGGTTTCGTTGCGCGTATACGGCCTGTTGCTGCTGACTTTTTCGCTTTTTGCCTGTGGTCAGCAGCAGACGGACGGCACGCTGCGTATGGGACTCGCGACCGCCCCCAGCAACCTCGACCCCCGTTTTGCCACGGATGCAGTTTCCAGCCGTATCGATCGCCTCCTATACCGGCGGTTGGTAGAGTTCGATGAGGCGGGCAGGGTCCGTCCCTCCCTGGCCCGTTGGCAGGCGCTGTCGCCCACCCGGTACCGCTTCACCCTGACCGCTGAGGGACGCAGGTTCCATACGGGCGAGACCCTTACCGCCGCTGACGTTAAGGCTACCTACGATTCGGTGCTCGATCCGGCCACCGCTTCCCCTCACCGGGCGGCGTTGCACATGATTGAACGCATCGAGGTAGTGGACCGGGAGACCCTGGATTTTCATTTGCGCCAACCGGATCCCCTGTTTCCGGCCTATCTGGTGATAGGCATTCTTCCCGCGGATCGCATTGCCTCCGGTTACTCGTTCGCCTCCCATCCGCTGGGTAGCGGCCCCTTCCGGTTCGTCAGCCGGCCGGGGGAGGGGACACTCCGGCTGCAGCGGCAACGTGACGGACAGATATTCGAGTTTCTCGAGGTCAAAGACCCTTCGGTGCGGATCCTGAAGCTGTTACGGGGGGAAATCGATCTGCTGCAGAACGATCTGCCGCCGGAATTGATCGAGTATCTTCAGGGCCGTGCGGGAATACGCATAGAACGCAGGCCGGGATCCAATTTCTCCTATATCGGGTTCAACCTGGAAGATCCGGCCACCGGTCGTCCGTCGGTACGCAGAGCCATAGCCTATGCCATCGACCGGGATGCCATTATTCAGCACCTGATGAAGGGGATGGCGCGCCCGGCGGAGGCCATATTTCCTCCGGATCACTGGCTGGGGGCGGGGAATCTGGCGTCGATTCCCTATGATCCGGAACGCGCCCGGACACTCCTGGCCGAGGCCGGGTATGACCGCAACAATCCTCTGAAGCTGGTATACAAGACATCCGGTGATCCGTTCCGGGTACGGCTCGCCACCGTTATCCAGCATCAGCTCTCCCAGGTGGGAATCGAAGTGGAACTGCGCAGTTACGACTGGGGGACCTTCTATGGCGATATCAAGGAGGGGCGCTTTCAGATGTACAGCCTGGCCTGGGTCGGGCTCAAGACACCGGACACCTTTCGTCACATCTTCCACAGCTCCTCCATACCACCGGTAGGCGCCAACCGCGGACGTTACCGGGATGCCGAGACCGATTATCTTATCGAGGCCGCCGAAAGGCTGCCCGGCCTTGAGGGCCGGGGGGAACTCTACGGACGTCTGCAGCAGCGGTTACTGGAGCAGTTGCCCTATATCCCTCTCTGGTACGAAGAACACATCGCCGCCAGCCGCAAATCCATCCGGGGCTACCATCTGGCCGGTGACGGCAATTATGATGGTCTCAACCAGATTGAGCGGGGTAAACCGTAAGTGTCGACGGAGATCCTAATCCACATAGGTCAACAGCGGCTGGAGTTGCTCAAGGACGGCCGGCCGGTGGCCGGTTATACCATCTCCACCGCGGCAAACGGGGCGGGGGAGGAACGGGGGAGCGCCTGCACCCCCCGGGGCCGGCACCGTATTCGCATCAAGATCGGAGCGGGAGAGCCGGAAAACGCCGTGTTTATCGGCCGTCGTCCCACCGGCGAAATCTACACCCCTGAACTCGGGGCCCTGTTTCCGGGGCGGGACTGGATTCTTACCCGCATCCTCTGGCTCACCGGTCTTGAGCCGGGACGCAATCGCGGTGGCGAGCGGGATACCCTGCGTCGTTTTATCTATATCCATGGCTGTCCCGATTCCGAGCCCATGGGTGAACCTCGCTCCCACGGCTGTATTCGTATGCGTAACCGGGACCTGCTGGAGCTGTTTGACCAGGTAGAGGCAGGGACGATAGTGGATATTGTCCAGTGATCAGCTATCTGGCATCGCGGCTGGCCGGTGCAGTACTGGTGCTGTTCGGGGTGGTCTGTCTGGTGTTCCTGCTGATCCATCTGATACCGGGGGATCCGGTTGAGATGATGCTGGGTGAGTCGGCGCGTCAGGCCGACCGGGTGGCGCTGCGAACGGCCCTGGGACTGGACCAGCCCCTGCCGGTGCAGCTGGGAAACTATCTGGAGCAGTTGTTACGGCTGGACCTGGGGAACTCACTGCACTCGCAACGCCCCATCTCCGCCATGCTGGCGGAACGGATCCCGGCCACCGCCGAACTGGCAGCGGTGTCCCTGTTGTTCGCCGTCATCATCGCCGTGCCGATGGGTATTGCGGCGGCGACCCATAGGGGCCGCGGTATGGACTACGGTGCCATGGGCTTTTCTCTGCTGGGTGTATCCATACCCAACTTCTGGATGGGGCCCGTGCTGATTCTGATTTTCTCCCTCTGGTTGGGTTGGACGCCGGTGAGCGGTCGCGGTGGGGTCGACAGCCTGGTATTGCCTGCGATTACGCTGGGTACCGCTCTGGCAGCCGTCCTGGCAAGAATGGTGCGCAGCAGCCTTCTGGAGGTACTGCATGAAGGCTATATCCAGACCGCCCGGGCCAAGGGACTCTCCGAAGGGCGGGTGATCTGGCGTCACGCCATGCGCAACGCCTGGCTGCCGGTGATCACCCTTCTGGGGCTGCAACTCGGCGCCCTGTTGGGAGGCGCGGTGATCACTGAAACGGTCTTCTCCTGGCCGGGGATCGGATCGCTGCTGGTGGAGGCGATTCAGAAGCGGGACTACCCGGTAGTGCAGGCGTGCGTCCTGGTTATCAGCTTCGCTTATGTGCTGGTGAACATGCTGACGGACCTGGTTTACGGTTGGCTGGATCCGCGCATCCGATTCGCTAGGGAGTAATCCGGATGTTCAGATTCTCCCTGGTCGTTATGGTTCTCTGGGCCCTGGTTGCAATGGTCGCCCCGATGCTGCCGTTACAGCCGGATTTGATCGATCTGCCCCGGATTCTGCACGGTCCCGGGGCCGAGGGGTGGTTAGGTGCCGATGAATTGGGGCGGCCGGTATTGGACCGAATGCTGCTGGGGGCCAGGACCTCGTTCCTGGTAGCCGTCGGAGTGGTAACCATCTCGGTACTGGTCGGCTCGCTGCTCGGGGCCGCCGCCGCATACAGCGGCGGATTGCCCGACCAGTTGCTGGTACGGCTGGTGGATATCTTTCTCGCTTTTCCCGGCATTCTGCTGGCGATCGCCCTGGCCGGTGTCATGGGTCCGGGGATAGAGAACGTGATTATTGCCCTCTCCCTGGTGGGTTGGGTGGGTTTCGCCCGGTTGGCGCGGGCACAGGTGCTGTCACTGAAAGGGCGGGATCATGTGTTGGCCGCCGTTGCCCTGGGACAGGGGCGGGCATACATCATCAGACGCCATCTGTTGCCCCTGATTGTGGCTCCTTTGATTGTGGAGGCGACATTCGGTGTCGCCGGTATCGTAATTGCCGAGGCGGGGCTCTCTTTTCTCGGATTGGGGGTGCAGCCTCCGGACGCTTCATGGGGCAGTATGATCCGCGATGGGGCCCGCTATATGCTGGTGGCTCCGCATCTGGTACTGGCCCCCGGCATAGCGGTGATGCTGGTGGTACTGGCGGTGAATCTCCTGGGCGATCGCCTGCGCGACCGGTTGGATATCAAAAGCCTGTAGAAAAGTGGCGGGCACAGCCCGCCCTACGCACTACAAACTTCAAACTACGAACTTCAAACTTACTCAACGAAATAACTGGTAAAAAAGAGGTCGTCCACGCTTGGGTTACCGGTCTGTTCCTTCATTACCCTCGCCGCGGCCTTCAAGGCCTGTTTGCGAAAACGTTCTTTCCCACTAGGTGTTTTCAATGCGCTCCCTTTCTGATCCCCCAGCAACAGCAGCAGTTCATGTCGGATAGCCGGTGCGTGAAGCTGAATGTCTTCCAGATTTTTCTCGTCCAGGGTCATCAGCTCAATTTCGCATCTCGCATAGTCGGCACCGTCCTGAACATTGGTGATCAGGGATGGGCTCAGAGAAAAATAGGCGGCCCGGGTCTTTCCTTCGCCCGTCTCCTCTTCATCAGCGGCCATGCCGGAACCCGGGTGGGAAAAGAGGAGCAGGAGAAGGGGGAGGTAAGACAGTCGCATATTTTCATTCCATTTCTGATATAACAGCGGTCTTGCACGGATTATCGGCAAACAAAGAGGAAAATTAAAGGTCGTCGCCGGTCTGACTTCTTTGCCGAGAAGAGAATTCGTCGCCTTTCGCAATCGGGATTTAGGAAAACTCACCATGAGTCATGGCCCATTGATGTTTGACCTGGAAGGTCCGGAATTGACTTCGGAAGAGCGAGAGATGCTGCGGCATCCCGCTGCCGGCGGCGTCATTCTGTTCAGCCGCAATTACCAGTCGCCGGAACAGATCGAACGATTGATCTCCGAGATTCACCAACTGCGGAAACCGGAGCTACTGGTAGCCGTTGATCAGGAAGGGGGCAGGGTACAGCGTTTTCAGGAGGGTTTTGTCCGCCTGCCTCCGGCTGCCTGGTTCGGGGAATTGTATGATCGGAACAGCAAGCAGGCGCGGAAGGCGACCCACGCCGTAGCCTGGTTGATGGCCACGGAACTGCGCGCCGTGGGGGTCGATTTCAGCTTTGCGCCGGTGTTGGATCTCGGTCGGGGGATCTGTTCGGTAATCGGTGACCGGGCCTTCCACGAACGGCCGGTAGTCGTCGCGGAACTGGCCCACAGCTGGTTGCAGGGTATTCACGAGGCGGGCATGGCCGGTGTAGGGAAGCATTTTCCCGGACACGGGGGGGTAACAGAGGATTCCCATCTGGCGCTACCGATTGACAATCGTCGTCCCGAGGATATCCGGATGGAGGATCTGCTGCCGTTTCAGCGCATGATCGACTACGGTCTGGAGGCGATTATGCCCGCGCATGTACTGTATGAGCAGGCCTCCCGGCAAACGGCGGGTTTCTCCCGTTACTGGTTACAGCAGGTGTTACGGGGGGAGTTGGGGTTCCAGGGGGTGATTTTCAGCGACGACCTCACCATGGCGGCGGCGGATATCGGCGGTGATTACCCGGAACGGGCAAAGGCGGCTCTGGCCGCCGGTTGCGATATGATTCTGGTATGCAATAACCGGCAAGGGGCTGTGGCGGTATTGGAAGCACTGGTGGATCACCAGGATCCGGTATCTCAGATGCGATTGCTCAGGATGCATGGACGGCAGGGGATCAGCCGCGATGAGATGCATCTGGACCCACGTTGGCGAGCAGCGGTGGACACCATAGCCTCTTATGACGAGTCGCCTTCCCTGAGCCTGAATCTTGAGTGACGGTGTCTACCGTGCGTATGGGGCTGCCATCGCAGGTATCATCAGAAAAATTCTTTGTGCAGGAACCGTAAAAAATGGCAATAACCGCAGAGCAGGCATGGCGCGTATATCAGGAAGCCGACCGACTTTATACCCTGGAGGAACTGGAAGCCGCCCTGGATCGTATGGGGGAAGAGATAACCCGAACTCTGAAGGGAAAGGATCCGGTTGTGCTCTGTGTTATGAACGGCGGACTGGTTCCCACCGGTCGGCTATTGATGCGGCTGGATTTCCCCCTGCGCCTCGATTATCTGCATGCCACCCGCTATCGTGATGAAACCGCCGGTAGTGATTTGCAGTGGCTTAAGATTCATAACGAGGTCCTGCGCGGCAAGGACGTTCTTATAATTGACGATATCCTGGACGAGGGCGTTACTCTTGCCGCCATTGCCGATCATTGTCGCAAGGAAGGTGCATCATGCGTTTTGAGTGCTGTTGTGGTAGAGAAGGAGCACGGGCGCAGCAACGGTTTTCAGGCCGACTTCGTCGGGTTGTCCGTCGGCGACCGGTATGTTTTCGGCTACGGTATGGACTATAAGGGTTATCTACGTAACGTTCCGGGTATATTCGCCGCGAATGAATGAAACATTGCCGGTTCAGATAACTGATCAGGCAGCATTAGTTGAAACAATTGTGGAGTAGGTGAAATCACGATGAGTGTGGAACTGGCGATAATCGGCGGATCTGGTCTGACTTCCATGGAGTCGTTGGCGATTACCCGAAGGGAGGTGGTGCATACCCCTTTCGGCGAGCCTTCGGCTCCGTTGACCTATGGAATGCTCGACGGCAAGGAGGTGGTATTCCTGCCCCGGCACGGTGCCGGACACACCATTCCGCCGCACCGCATCAACTATCGAGCGAACCTGTGGGCGTTGAAACATATCGGTGTAAAACAGGTGATTGGCGTGGCGGCGGTGGGCGGAATACGGGGTGATATGGCACCCGGTTCCATTTCCATACCCAATCAACTGGTGGATTACACCTGGGGCAGGGGACACACCTTTTTCGAAAACGATCTGACCCATGTGACCCACATCGATTTTACCGAACCTTATTGTCAGGATTTGCGATCGGAGTTGGTTGCAGCATCTCATACAGCCGGTATAGAGGTGATCCCGAACGGCACCTATGGGGCGACTCAGGGGCCGCGCCTGGAGACCGCGATGGAAATAACCCGCATGGAGCGGGACGGATGCGATCTGGTAGGGATGACTGGAATGCCGGAAACCGCCCTGGCACGGGAACTCGGCCTCTGTTACGCCTGTTGCGCGGTCATCGCCAACTGGGCCGCCGGCAAGGGGGAAGGGGGGATTATCTCCATGGATGAAATAGAGACCAACCTGAACGGAGGTATGGAGAAGGTACGCACCCTCCTGCTGCACCTGGTCAGGTCCCTGTAATCCCTCTTGTCCCGTCTTAATTCCCTGCCGTTTCAGACGTGTTAATTAACATTAAGAATAACGCGTAACATCAAGTAATATAACGATAATAGATTCTAGTATAACCCCTGTCAGGAAACATTGGCGGTAGGGCTGTAGTGGAAACCAGAAGCCCGGGAAAGGGGGTTAGGGCTTGTAGGTACCTCGCGGGATTAGCAACAGAACACGGTGAGGGTAAACGGAGTGAATAGGGCGAGCAGTTATGCGCCGTGTAACGAAACCGCCGATTACTCTTAAGAAACCGCCGCTTAGGCCGAATACTAGGTAGACGGCACAGGATTATGCGGTCTCTTTTTCATCAGCTGTTCATATGGAATGCCGGAGATAGCGTTTTTTAATCACACTGAAGTGACACTTCGCGTAAGGAGTATGGCGCTTGGGTCCTCTGAATACCAAGGCAGGTGATCGAAAATGTTTGCTTTCATAAATGATCTTCCCATAAAGCTCCGCCTCAACGTCCTGGTCGGCCTGATGTTGCTGACGGCATTTTTCGTCGGGTTTCTGGGTTTCAATGGTATGCGCAGCGCGGGCCATGCCATCGATGAGCTTTACCATAAGGATATGGCTCATATGCAGGCGCTTGCGGAAATTCTCGAAACGGCGGAAGACAGCCGTTCCCAGAGCCTTCTTGCGCTGCAGCACGATCCGGGGTCACCGTTTGCCTCCATGCATGATCATCCCGTGTCCCTGCATATCGACGCGATCAGAAAGAATATAGAAGCCATTGACGAGAACTGGAAGAGGTTCAAAGAATCCCGTCTCGATGCAAAGGAGAAACAGCTGGCTACAAGCTTTGAAGAAGAAATCACGAAGTTTGAGACACAGGGTTTGGATAAGATCATTGCCAGCCTGCAGGCGGATCAATACTCTGAAGCAAACAGACTGGTACTGGAAGTACTCAATCCCACCATGAAGGGGATAAACGGGACAATAAACTCTTTACTCGAAATCCAGCAGGATGAGGCCGCTTCTTTCTATGCGGAAACTGATTCAAGCTATCAATCCATGGTCTTTTGGGTAAGTGTCAGTCTGGTGGTGGGCACCCTGATCAGTCTGTTACTTGCTTATCTCACCATTTCGGATATATCCAATGGTGTACGTCAGGTCGAACAGACGGCCAAGGAGCTCTCGGGAGGTAATCTTCTGGCACGAGTAGGATATAAGAGTAAAGACGAGGTAGGACATATCGCTGATGCCGTCAACATGATAGCCGACAATTTTCATAGCGCCATAAGCGAGGTCAGGGATTCAGTAACCCAACTCGCTTCAGCGGCGGAAGAGACGTCAGTGGTAACGTCAGAGACTACCGCCGGAATCAATCAGCAGCTTACCGAAACCAGTCAGGTTGCTACGGCAATAAATGAGATGAGCGCTACGGTGCAGGAGGTGGCACGCAACGCCGTCGAGGCTGCCACGGCCGCACAGGAGGCGGATAGTACCTTTTACCAGGGTAAGCAGGTGATTGATAAAGTAATAAAGGCTATCGGTGATTTGGCCGGAGAGGTGGAAAGAGCCGCGGGTGTGATCCAACAGCTTGAAGGTGAGAGTAAAAATATCGGTTCCGTGCTGGATGTGATCAAGAGTATTGCCGAGCAAACCAATCTGCTGGCCCTGAATGCAGCCATCGAGGCGGCCCGGGCGGGAGAACAAGGCCGCGGATTCGCGGTGGTTGCGGATGAGGTCAGGACCCTTGCAGGTCGCACCCAGGAGTCGACGCTGGAGATCGAGGAGATGATCAGCAAGCTCCAGTCCGGCGCCAATAACGCCGTAAGGGTGATGGCGGAAGGCAAGGAGATGACTCAGGTGGGTGTTGATCAGGCCGCTGCCGCCGGTGAAGCATTGCAGACGATCAATGCCGCGGTGACGCGTATCTCTGATATGAACACTCAAATCGCCAATGCCGCCGAAGAACAGAGTGCGGTCACCGAAGAGATTAACCGCAGCATAGTGAGCATTAATCAGGTATCCGAACAGTCCGCAACCGGTGCCCAGCAGACCTCGGCGGCCAGTGATGATCTGGCTCGCCTGGCCGAACAGCTCAAGGCGTTAGTCGACCATTACAAGGTCTGATCCTGAAGCTATGCAGGTAGCAATTGACGCGTAGGGAGTGAGTCCGCCACTCAGTGTTTGGCCTGGTAGTGCAGTTGCCCGTCTTCCAGGGTCTCAAAGCAGTGTATATCCCATCTTTCCCCCGTACTGTCACGCTTCTTCTCCAGCTTCTGGGTGATGATCATCCTTCGACCGTCGGTTCTGACCGTAATCATGCCGTATACCGCAACCGCCCGTTCGCGCCTTGCGATGAGTTCCTCTATGGATTTTTGTAACACCTTGGTTTCGCTATCGGAGATCGAGTCGTCGGATATCTGCATAACGAGATCCGTTATCTGCTCCTGTATCCGCTCAGGCATGGTAACAAACTCCTTGGTGGAACGTGCCAGTTCAGTGCTGAAGATCAATGGACGGCGGCCTTTGGCATACTTTCCGTATACACCCAGGGCATCGGGCCGGGGGTGGCAGTGGGATTCCTCATCGCCGCTGGAGATGACGGTTGCCATGGGATTGACCGATTCGACAAAGACATCCTCCACATCCGCGCTGCCGTGGTGACAGGCCTTCATTACATCGCAGGCAAAGGTCTGGCGGGCCACGTTAATCAGGAAATTACGTTCCTCCAACGTCGGAGGGGTTGGGCTGAGCTGGGTGTGTTGCTGCAGCAGGTAGCGTTCCGACTTGATGTTCAGGTCACCCCCTAACAGCACCCGGACGTTACCGTAGCGCAGCCGTAGAACCACGGAATGACCGTTCTTCGTCTCCCCCGTACTGCCGAACCAGGGCAGGCGGGGCTTATTGTTCACCCGTCTGGCCACCGGACCGAGGCATTCGATTACCACACCCTTTGGATTTTCGCCCGGCGCAAAGCCCGGCATATGACCGTCCGCCTGCTGCAACATGGTGATACTGCTGTCCGGATTGAGATCTCTCAGGTCCTTGAGCAGATTGGGGAAACGTTTTTTTCCCACGAGCGCGGGTTGGTTCAGAACCTTATCCAGTTGTGCAGGGGTTTCACACAATTCAGTGAGTTCACTGCCTTTTCCGGGCGTGCGTGAGCCCAACGGATACTTCTTGTCTCCGTCACGTTCGATGATACCGTTGTGATAGACTTGGCCGAAACTGAACTTGGGATCATTGACTAGTCCACGAAGACCGTAATAGTGGTCCTCGTCCGGGTGAGAGATCACTGTATAGTGGATACGGGTGTCTTTGCGATTGAAGCGCCAACGCAGGAAACGATACATATTGTCACCTTTGCCGGCATCGATAATAAGACGTTTGTCGTTCGGAAATACGACAAACACCCCGTCACCCTGGCCGATATCCACGAAATTGATTTCCAGTAGACGGTCAGGCTGGATATCTTCTTCCCGTACCCAGGCAAATTGCTGTTTTTTTCCCTGTTTATCCTTCCAGCGGCAGCGGACCTTTTGGAAACCGTTTTTCTTTTCGCCGGTGGTGTGAACCTGATAACCCCAGGGGTGATGTTCCACGGACCGGCGTTTCGACATTTTCTTCGGTTCCGGATAGTAGTAGGCACTCGGGTAGGCGATGAATGGCATGGTAAAGGTTCCTTATTACTGACATTCCATTTTTAGGTCTTATCAGGGACGATGATAGTACCAATCCCCGCCGGATGCAGCCCAAAAACAACCCGACTCATGAATATGCATAATTTCGAGCGGACTATCCCTTCCCCTCACGGAATTTCCATGGAATTTCCACATATTCTCCATTTTCCCACCAATCTCCCCCTCTTTAATAAAGCCATGTACCTAACAGGGGAGAACAGTCATGTCGGAGGCAGGCGCAAAGTGGAAAATCGGATCGGATAAGGTGCAGATACTGCGGGTATTGGGGATCGTGTTTCTGATATTCCTGCTGCAAATACCGATTTACCAGATCGATGATCTGATAGATGAGCGAAGGATGACACGAAATCATGCGGTTGCGGAAGTCACGGAAAAGTGGGGTAAGCAACAAGTATTAAAGGGACCCTTGATCGTGGTGCCGTTTCTGGAGAGCGTGGAACGGCATGTGGGATCGGTCCGGAACCTGGAGCCAAAAACATTCTACGCCACGTTTCTGCCTGAACATTTCGAGGCCTCCGCGCAGATCGACAGTGAGATTCGTTATCGCAGCATCTATGGTATCCCGCTCTATCGCGCCAGAATCGAACTGAAAGGTGATTTTGATCTGGAGAAAATGGCGGCCGCGGCGGGTAATACAAATCTGCAGTGGGACCGGGCGCAACTGGTGATTGCCATGACGGATCCCAAGTCGATACAGAATGAGTCCGCCTTGAAAATCGACGACAAAACAGTCGCGTTAGAGCCCGGAATCGGCCCCGGGTTGTCCGAGCAAAGCGGATTTCATGCTGCAATAAACTCCGGCAGCCCCCTCGGGAAGAAGACCTTCAAGTTGACTCTGGAACTGGGAGGGAGCGACGGGCTTTTCATGGCTCCGGTCGGTCGCCACAGCTCCATCAGTATGACTTCAGACTGGAAAGACCCGAGTTTTCAAGGCAATTGGTTGCCCAGTACCCGTACGGTGAATGAGAAAGGGTTCAGTGCGAAATGGGAGATCCCTTATCTCGGCAGGAACTATCCGCAAAGCTGGCTCTATAGTGGACGGGGACAGCTGCAAAAGTTAGATGAGTCGACGGTGGGTGTGGATCTGGTATTCCCGCTGGATACCTATGGAAAGACCGAACGCAGCATTAAATACGAGCTTATCTTTATCGGTCTCACCTTTGTTGGGTTCTGGTTGTTCGAGATCCTCAGCGGCCTCCGTATTCATCCGATGCAGTATCTCCTGGTCGGCGGCGCGATTTGCCTTTTCTATCTCCTGCTGCTCTCTCTGGCGGAGCACGCGGGTTTTCTAGTCGCCTATTTTATCGCTGCGATCATGGTGGTCGCCCTGGTTAGTGCCTACGCCAGTATCATGCTGCGCAGCAAGGGGAGGGCGGCGCTGGTGGGGGGAGGGATGACGGCCCTCTATCTCTACCTGCTGGCTCTGTTGCAGGAGCAGGAGTACTCCCTTCTGGCCGGTTCCATCGGACTGTTTGCGATCCTGGCCGCGGTGATGTTCCTGACACGAAATATCGATTGGTACAGCCCTTCCGGGAAAGATCTTGAACAGCAAGGTACGAACCGTAGCATCGGCGGCTGATAGGCGTAATATTATGAATAATTCCATCAAGTGGTTACTGATCATAGGTTTGAACTCCGTTTCCGGCTTCTTTTGGGGAAGTCTGTGGGGCTCCGACAACGGCAAAGGGATCGAGCATTGGTTGGGTATGATCGCCGGAGTGGTGACCTGGTATCTGATCTACGTTGCACTCGACCATTATCTGTTGAAAGTCGGACGGAAGGAGTTGAGTCGTAGGCTGGTTCTTAGCGCATCTCTCAGGATTCCGTTACAGTTGACTGTGATTCCGGACTTCATCGCAGGTGTGACCGCGTTGCTGACCTGTCAATATCTCGGGCTGACAAATGGTTTTCTCGCCTCGTATAACGATTTTCTCGCTTCCTATAGCGTCACGCTGGTTACCGGTCTGTATTTGGGAGTTATATGTCTGGTGCTTTATTTCCTGATCGACGTCGTTTTACTTGTCCGTGATAAGTATATCGGCCCGGCCATAGTCGAATAAGGCAGGAGGGGCTATTCGGCCGTCCCCCCGGAAGGGGGGACGGGAAGGGATAGCGGATTAGTTTTCGAAAACGAAGCTCTTGTCTTCGGCCTGTTTCCTGACCGCCTCGGCCAGGACATCACCCATGCTCGGGGCGGCTGCGGCCTGCTCCCTTTTCACCTGCGCGACATAGGCGTCTCGCGCCTTGCTCAGCTCGGTGATTTCCTGTTTGATCGCGTTGCGTTCTTCTGTTTTCTCACGCACGTACTCCATCTTTTCCTTGCCCGACAGGCCCTGCATGGGCTCCGGCAGCTCCGCCTCCGGCATGTTTGCCAGGTTGGATTCATCAATCTCTCCGTCCTTTAGGGCATCGACCAGATCCCACTCTGCGTTATTGTAAAAGGAGGAGGACTTGGATTTGGCCCTCTTGGCCAGCAGGCCGGCGGAGATGTTACTGCTAAGGGTATCCTGGGCTGCCTGCCGCTGGACCTTGGCGACACCTTCCTTACCGTAGGGGAGGTAGGTTGCGTTCAGCTTGGCGTTCAGTTCCGAGAGTTTTTTGTCCTGAGGCGCCGCGATATGGACGATCTTCTCGTCGGCATTGATGCTCATATATGAACCGTCGGCGAGCTGAGCACCGGACTGCCAGTGATCCCTTATGCCTGCCTGGTGGTTACCGGCATGGATGGTATTGACGGTAATGCCGCGTTGAAGCGCAAGTTTGACGACCTCGTGATAGTCGATGGGACCCTGAGCAAAGGATTCGTTTCCGGCGATGAATATGGCTTTTATATCCTGGCCGGAACGGCTCCACTGCAGGGTATCAAGGGCGGATTTGATGACGTAGCCGCAATATTCGCTGCCGCCGTTGGTGGTGAGCGCGAACAGACCCTCGGATACCTGATCCAGTTCCCGGGTGAAACCGTTCAGTCTGCGGATGTACCCGGTATTGGCGGACAGGTTATCGTTTCCGTATTCAAACAGCGCGATCTCTAGAATTGGCGTGACGCCGTCTTTTCTCGCGGTGGAGAATTCATTGACGATCTGCCATAGCTGATTGCGGGTCTGATCGATCAGGCCGTCCATACTGTTGCTGGTATCGAGCAGTATGGCCACCTGGATTCTCGGTGTCTCAACCCGTTCCTGGACGGTGTTCTCCGCAACCAGGGGAGTGGATAAAAGCGCGGTTGCGAGCAGGGCGGCCGAAGAGAGGCGGCGTGGGATTCTATTCGTGTGTTGCATGGCGACCTCCAAGGAGTGGAAAAATATCTCTTGGATTTCATGTTATGCAACTCACTGGAAACAGAATAGACACAATATGGTAAATAATAAGTATCTATGTTTACCAAAAATTTACATGGGATATTATTGCGCGGAATCTTGATGTTGCGGTTGTGAATTGATGGATTGATCAAGTTGTTTCAGTCGTTGCTCGGCAGAGTAGCTTATAGGTATTAGGTCACGTAACTTAGAACGATCATTAATCCTGCGAACGGCGGATTCCTTGACTAGTTTGGAATTCGTGTTCTCAACGATTCTGACAAGCAAGGCTTGGTCAGTAACGCCTTCGGTAGCCGCAATACATACGCGCTCATCCGTATCCTGCATGGCGACTTGTCCAAGAAACCCCTGGTCGGCAATCCTCTTAACGGCTGCAAGTCGTATGGCGGAATATCTCCCTTCGACGGCGGCTGTCTTAATGCCGGTTGCGCTGGTTATATTCGATAGCGCTGCAAGCCCGACCTCCGGAATTTCCGATCTGACCAGTTCGAGCAGTTCCGGTTCACTGAAATTCGCCTTTTTTAGCAGCGCCTCGAAAAGTACCATCCTGGGGATCTTCGCTGCCAGGAAACGTGGATCGCCCTTCAACCGCATGGGAAAGTCAGTTTCCGCGCTAACCGAAACAAGTTCCTCTTCCCGCAGTAAAAGCGTCAGAAGAACAGATTCCCCTTTTACCTCGGCGGGCCCGTTATAGTAGGACGCTTGCCGTTTTTCGATTGTCAGATTAAGCGCAAGCTCCGGAAGTTTCTTTTGGATCAACGGTTCCTGTATAGCCAGCTTCAAACGGGCTATATGACGTCTGATGTCGGAGCCGGCATCCATGAGGGAATCCTCAATTTTGTATGGGTAATTTTCACTATGTATGTCTATTTTGTTCTCGGATGAAACAGGTGCCTGAATCCTTGCGAAATGCCGGATGATATTCTTGTCAGATGCGTTAATAGAGACGATACTCCGTGCCAGTTCAACTTTGTCATCGACGAGAATTATGCTGAGGCGTGCGCGAACCTTTTCGTTAGCGAGCTTGTCGTGTACGTATCTAAGAACATCTCCTTCGGATTCCTGTACGGCCATTTTTTCCAGGACTGTCTGATCAGTCAGACGACTGCTTTTTACTGCAGCTGAGCGCGCAACTACATGGGGGCTCGACAGAGCGATTTTTGCAAGGTGTGTCGGATCAGATATCTTATCAGTTGCATGAAGAGGGATAGACCAGTTTGATGTATTTGCAAAAGCAATCTTCGTGAGAAGCTGCTCGTCATGCAACATGCCTAGCGCATCATAAGCTAAATCGAATTCCTTGCTTTCGATCGCTATCTTTGCGAGCAGTTCCGGATCCGATACTTTCAGCAGAGCGGCATCGCGTACCTGTGAGCAGTCGTTATGCAGGACAAGTTTGGTCAATATCTGTTGCTTTATCACTGCTTCTTCCGTATCGAGCGCCTCAATAGCCTCGAGTTGCTCGCTACAATGTATGCTCTCAAGGTCAGGAGAACAGGCGGTCAGGCAAATGAGAGTGCTAAATGCAATCGTGCGTATCGGGCGATTCAGGAATTCATTCATGAGCAACGGGGTTGACGCAGGGGATTAATGGGAGCGCAGTACCTGTTTATTGATTGTTATTTTCGGGTAATCCTTGGTTTTTCTTAATATTAAACTCAGAATGGGTATTGTTTGTCCATATCCATCGCCGCTATGTAGAGTTCGATACTAATCCTGATACGGCGACTAACGGACGGTGGAAAGCCGCATTCCAGCCTCGCGGCGCAATCCTTCAACGTCACGTTTAGGCGGCAGCCCAAAAAGACGACTGTACTCGCGACTGAACTGCGAGGGGCTCTCGTAACCGACGCGGAAGGCGGCACTGGTCGCGTCGAGATCTTCGTTCAGCATCAAACGTTTTGCTTCATTCAGGCGCAGCCACTTCTGGTACTGCAGGGGGCTCATGGCGGTGAGCTTGCGAAAGTGGTGGTGGAAGCTCGATGCGCTCATCTGCACGCGGGCGGCGAGTTCCTCGATGCGCAGCGGTTGGGCGTAATTCACCTTCAGCCAGTCGATGGCCTTGGCAACCCGCTGACTCTGACTGCCCACCGAGACGATCTGCCACAGGCGCGCCGCCTGGTCGCTCATCAGCAGGCGATAGTGGATCTCCCGCTGGATAAGCGGGGCAAGCACCGGGATGGAGTCCGGCTCGTGGAGCAGTTCCAGCAGGCGGCCGAACGGTTCCATGATCTGCGGAGTGACCGTACCGATCCCTACACCACTGTCGCCGCCCGGGCGCTCAGCCGGGGGCGGCAGGTCGCCCTGCGAAATCAATTCCGCCAGGGTTTGCAGATTCAGTTTCAACACCAGCCCCAGGCAGGGTTTCTCCGGACTGGCCGTAACCACCTCCGAATTGGCGGGGATATCTAGGGAGGTGATGAGAAAGCGCTCGGTATCGTAGAGATATCCCTCTTCTCCGACCCACATTTTTTTCTCCCCCTGAACCACGAGCACGATGCTCGGCTCGACCAGACAAATAGTCGGCGGTATGGGCTTCTCACGTCGAAAGAAGAGGAGGTTGGGGATCGATGTTGGTAGGTCCTCGTTTCCCTTGGTCCGCTGTTCGATGATCCGGGCCAGTTTCTGGTGCGACACGTCAATTCTCCCGGGCAATCGGCCCCTTGGCTCCTATACTGTTACTTTAGCTCTAAACCAGTGCTGGTGTCTCACAATAATCCTCAGATTCGCAGGATTAGGCAAGAATCAAGCAGGAACGTTATACCGATTATCTACTGTATTGGACAAGAATTGTCCCATAGCAGTCACCCACTTGAATCAGCTTTGAGGATGTACGCATGGAGAACTTTACTTATTACACACCGACCAGAATCGAATTCGGCGCCGAGAAAGAACAACAGATCGGCCAGTACATGGCGGAACAGGGCGTCAGGAAGGTGTTGCTCTGCTACGGCAGCGAACGCATCAAGCGCGACGGACTGTTCGACATCGTAAGCAAGAGCCTTGCCGGGCAAGGTATCGAATGGGTGGAGTGCGGCGGGATTATCAGCAACCCCGTTATTTCCAAGGTGCGTGAGGGCATCCGGTTAGCGCGCGACCATCAGGTCGATGCCATCCTGAGCGTGGGCGGCGGCTCCGTTCTCGACAGCGTCAAGGCGATTGCGGCGGGCTTTGGCTATGATGGTGACGTTTGGGATCTTTTCATCGGCAAGGGAAGCATCGAATCCGCGCCGCCCATTTTCTCGATCATGACCCTTGCGGCCTCCGGCAGTGAAATGAATCCCAACGCCGTGGTTACCAACGAAGAGACCAAAGAGAAGCTCTTTATCATTTCCCCTCTCCTGTTCCCCAGGGTGTCGGTCATTAACCCAGCACTGATGCACGGCATATCGCGGGACTATCTGGTCTATTCCGCCGCGGATGTGATCGCGCATTCGATCGAAGCCTATTTCACGGCCGGCGTGCATCCGCACCTGCAATCACGGTTGGTCGAGTCCGTCATCAATACCGTAATCGAGACCACGGAAGCGCTGCTGATCAATCCTGAAGACGATGATGCTCGAGGCCAGTTCGCCTGGGCTGCCACCCTGGCCCTGAACGGAGTGACCTTTTCCGGCGCCGCCGGCTTCAGTTACCCCAACCACGCGATCGAACACTCGCTTTCCGCACTGTTCAACGTACCCCATGGCGCGGGGCTTTCGGTAGTAATTCCCGCCTGGATGAAGTGGTACCACGAGCGCAACACTAAACAGTTCAAGCGTTTTGCCGGGAATGTGTTCGGCGTTGGCTCGGTGGAGGAGGGGATTGCAGCGCTGGAGGCATGGTTCAACAAGATTGGCACACCCACACGTCTCCCGCAGCTGGACATTACGGAAGCCGATCTGCCGACTATTGTCGAGAACGTGCAGGGGAATGTCGCCGTCTTCGGCATCGCCGACATTTACACCCCGGAGGTGATCACCACCATCCTGAGGAACGCATTGTAAACCTGAGGAGGTCCTAAATATGCAATCGAAAGACGCATCCCAAACCCTCTATCCGGCAGGCTCCCTGCCGTCGTTCAAGGGGCCGGAGGAGTACTTCAGCGGCGACGTCCAGGTCGATGTGCTGTTCCCCGATAATGAAACCGCCCGTTACTCCGGAGCTTATGTGACCTTTGCCCCCGGTGCTCGCACCGCATGGCATATGCATCCCGCCGGACAACATATTGTAGTTACCAAGGGAATCGCCCTGACCGGGACACGGGATGGAAAGATCTTCGAGTTTAAGGAGGGCGATGCAGTGTGGTGTCCGTGTGATATCGATCACTGGCACGGCGCCACCCCCGACGCCCCGATGACTCATCTGGTGATAACCGGCAGCAAGGATGGGGAAAATGTGATCTGGAAGGAGAAAGTCAGCGATGCCGAATACCGTGGCACAGCTGAATGATTCAACAGCTAGCGAGGATGAATAGTAATGGCAAGCGATAAAGAGATGACACGTAGAGAATTCCTGAATCGATCCGCAGCATTGGCGGGTGGCAGCCTGCTGTTTACCAGTTCCTTGAATCTGTTCGCCGGGACAAACCCGGCAATCAATATCAAATCCAGGGGCTATGCGGCACTCGATACCTCCGGCAAGCTGGTACCGTGGGAGTTCGAACGTCGCCCGGTGGGTGATGACGACGTCCTGATTGATATCAAGTACGCGAGCATTTGCCACTCCGACATCCATCAAATGAAAGGCCATTGGGGACCACAGCAATACCCCCAGGTTCCCGGCCATGAAATCGTCGGCATCGTCAGTGCCGTCGGCAAGAATGTTACCAAATTCAAGGTCGGCGACCGGGCCGGTGTCGGTTGTATGGTAGACAGCAATCCCGAGTGCGAGAGTTTCAAACAGGGAGAAGAGCAGTACTGTCCTGAAACCGTTTTCACCTACGGTTTCCCGGAGAAAAGCTCGCCCACCGGGATCTCCCAGGGGGGTTATTCGAGCAATATCGTTGTAAAGGAACATTTTGCCGTTCATGTTCCGGAACACATCAGCTTCCAGGAAGCAGCACCACTGCTGTGTGCCGGCATCACCACCTACTCGCCCCTGATGAAGTTCGATCTCAAAGAAGGGGACAAGGTCGGTGTTGCCGGGATCGGCGGGCTGGGACATATGGCGATCAAGATCGCCGTCTCCAAAGGAGCGGAGGTCTACGCCTTTACCACGTCGCCGGGCAAGACCGAAGACATCCTGGCCTTTGGTGCAAAAGAGGTGATTGTCGTCGACGACCTCAGCAAGCTGGCACCGTGGAGAGGAAAACTGGACTACATGATTTGTACCATACCCTATCAATACGATGTGGCAGCCTACGTCTCGGTGGTGAAACCTTTCGGCACTTATACCCAGGTCGGTATGCCGGAGAAGTTTGAGGTGACGATGAACAACCTTGCTCTCTCCTATAGCCGCGTCAATTTCAACGCCTCATTGATCGGCGGTATGAAGGAGACTCAGGAGGTAATCGACTACTGTGCGGATAATAAAGTCCTGCCGCAAATACAGATCATCAAGGCCGAGCAGATCAATGAAGCCTGGGAGAACGTGGTGAACAAGAAGGCCCGCTATCGCTATGTCATCGATGCCGCAACGTTCTAATATGAAAAGAATCTTCGTAATCGCGGTGCTGTTACTTGCCTCTATGTATAACGTATCAATTTTTGCGGAGCCTTCTACCATGAAAATCCGGTTGCTCGTCGGTGATAGAACGTTGACCGCCACTCTCGACGATAACCCCACCAGCCGCGATTTTCTATCCATGTTGCCACTGACACTCAAGTTGGAAGACTATAACCGTACCGAGAAGATAGCCTATCTCTCCAGGAAGCTCTCGGAGGAGGGGGCTGCGGCCGGAGTCGATCCTGCGGTAGGCGACATCACCTACTACGCGCCATGGGGAAATCTTGCCCTGTTTTACCGGGACTTCGGTTATGCAAAAGATCTGATTAAACTGGGCAGCATCGATGAAGGTGAGGAAGCGTTCAACGTGTCCGGCTCGGTCACGGTCACCATCGAGCCCTGGATAGAAAAGTAGGGGCGGTCACAATGAAAAGAAGCCGAGCGCTTGTTTGATTTAAATATATATATATTTTTTAACATAATATATATTGCTGGGAAACTGCCAGGAGGGGGAGGGCGCTAAAAAAAAGAGTTGAGGCTGCCGTCCCCATGTGATCACGCCAGAATTTCTTCCTTTCGTTGTCTTTTTCTTTTTCGTACTGAACTGCGGCCATAACCTCTTCTAGGGTGTGTCCTGTGGCCTCTGCGATCTTTGCGCAGTGGTAGGGCCCTGGGAATGTTTTTCCGTTTTTCCATTTGGAAATCTCCTGGCGTTGTGCGTCCAGGATCTCTTGTAATCCGTAATCGGAATCTATCCCGTTGTATTTCTTTGCTTTTTCTAAAAGGTCATTGGTGTTCATTGGTCTTCCTCAGGGCGGTTTTGTCAATAATAGTTTACTAGTCGAAGAATTGGAACGTAGAAAAGTGTTGACATGTCGTTAAATTGCGACTATTAATTTGCGTAGCAAAATGTTGACTATGTGGATAGATGATTTGATACCGGGGTTTATCGGTATTCCTTAACTCTCAGGCATGCCGAATCCATGTAGGCCTTAGAGCTGCTGGAATGGTCTTTGAGGTATTGCGATTTCCAGTACTCGCAGGTTTTTAACGCGGTTTCTAGCCCGCTTTTTTGTTTCTTGACGGGTGGGTCGGAAGACGTCGAAGGCGTAGCTGGTATAGCGGGTATTGGGGTTGGAATTTGTAATTTAGGTGTTTGCGTTTCGAGGTATGAATTAATCGATATGGCGGCAACTGTGATTCGTATCCCATCAGCCAGCAGAGATCCGGTCGTAACTGAAAGAGTGATGGTTAAAAACCAGCAGATATAGCAATTGTTTTTTGAGTCCATGTATTTCGCTCCTTGTTATCAACGGGGAGTGTAGCACGGTAAAAGGGCAGGCGACGCGAGAACCACCGATGACGAAAGAAAGAGTCTTAGAAGCGCTGCCCGAATTGGGTCTCCTGGTCTGGTTGTATGAGCAGGCGGCCCGCCTTTTCAAGAAGGGGGCGTGATGGAAGTACGCAGATTCAGGTTTTCGTATTACGCGAACGGCATTGTTTTGCAGGAAACCGATATAGATGAAACGTACATGCTCAATCACGGCCCCTATAAGGACGCTCAGGAAGCGTGGGACGCCATGATCTGTATTTTAGAGACTGGTTACCCACCTGGGCTGAAACTGCAGGCGGGGTAGGGCGTCTGTCACCCAGCATGGGGCCAAGGGCCCCATGCGTAGACTTGACTCAGGAACACTTAATACCCATGAGTGTTTATAAGAAAGGTAAATCTGTTCCGAGATCGGAAAAAACTCCCGATCTTTCGGCCCTTGATCCGCTAATTGATTCCAAACGAACCACCGGCAATGGGTGGCACCTCAAGTGCACACTTTATCCCTCCGGCGATTGTGAAGTAATGGCACTTAAACTGGATCCTGAAACCAGTCTTAAACGAGGTGGTGGAGGTCGGCGCAAGGTTGCAGACAAGGGTCAAATGGACTCGGAAACGTTGAAAAAAAGCCAGTGCCGTTCTCGTCGTGTTGTTTATCAGAGAATCTTAACTCTAAACGCCGATACGCTTTTGACTCTCACGTATCGCGACAACCAAACAGATTTACAACAAGCGTGGAAAGATTTCCGATCGTTCTCGAAGCTTATGAAAAAGAGATATGGAGATCGTTGGCAGTACATTTGCGTACCGGAACGGCAGGAACGCGGAGCGATTCATTTTCACCTTGCTATTCGTGGTTACTATCACTGGAACACCGTCCGTGCGTTCTGGCGTCAAGTAGTAGGCGAAGGGAACGTGGATTTCAAAAGGCGCAAGGATTCAAAAGGGAAGTATGTAGTAAATCCGAAGCGAATAGCGCGTTATCTTTCAAAGTATCTCACTAAGCAGGATATGGTGGAGTTCAATAAAAGGCGGTATTCGTCGTCTTCTATCGAATTGCCGGAACCGATCACTGGTTGGCTTGCGCTTGGTGTGCCGGTTGTCGTTGTTCTTTCGAAGATCGTTAAGGCATTAACTCGTAAACCGGTTGCTGGCTATTGGGAGAAAGATGGGTTTTATCCTATAGCGATGGTGTTCACGTGAAACAAAAAATTGGCTTAATTTTGCTAGTTGTAGTTATCCAATTTTTAGTGGCGCATGTTGTCTCGTTGCCGTTTATGTGTTTTTGGAATTTTGTTATTCCTGAAATATTCGGATTGCCTGAGATTGGTTATTTGCAGGCGTATGCGTTGTTACTGGTTGTCTGGCTTTTGTTCCGTACCGGTGTCAGAGTGGATTTTACTTGAGGAAGAGAGATCTATAACCGCGCAAAGTTTGCGCAACATTAAAGAGGTGAATGTTATGAAAAACGGTATTTATGTGAAGGGTCGTATTAAAGGTTATCAAGAAACTCCGTGGACTGGTGCGCAATCCAGCGGCGTTAATCGTCAACTCGGTCTTGTCGCTCGTGAGTATCAAGATCGCTGGGGCGATACCCAGGAATCAGTTATTACCGTCGATATCCCTCAGGAACGGGTAGACGAGGTGCGTGCTATTGCCGAAAAGCACCAACTCAAAGACGTTCTTATTGAGGTTGTTTTCGCTGCACGCAAGGGCGGCCGCGATGGTGCTTGGCTCGCGTGCTTTATGCCCAAAGAGGGTGAAATCAAGGTCGTCGGTCCCCAGCCCGTTGATAAGGCGAGTTAACGCCGGTGGAAGTGACGCTCGATTATCTCTCGGACGTTATTACTGTTTCAGTGATGCTAGTCATGTTCGGTCTTGGCTTTATCGCTGGTTGTTTCAGGTAATTTTTATGGACGTTTCTCACATCCTGACTCTGGTCGGTGGCGGAATCGGTGCTTTCGCTGTCGGCTGGGCGTTGTCCTACTGGATAACGGCATTTAAGAAGAGCACCGATTTAATCTAAAGGAAGCAAGTATGTTCAAGAAAGCAAAGAAGTGGTTGAAGTCCGTCGCTGTTGCGCTGGTGTTCTCCCTCGTTGGTGTGATGCCCGCGCTGGCGGACGTTCCCGCCGTTGTCGGCACTACGCTGACGGCCATCCAGACCGACGCTCTGGCGATGATCGATCTGGTCTGGCCGGTGGTTGGTTCGATCCTGGGTGCCTTCATCCTGCTGAAACTGTTCAAGCGGGCCGGGAACAAAGTTTAACAGAGGTGTCGGCATGAATAGGGCGGCTAAATTGCTGGGCGGTTTAGCCGCCCTTATCATTTCCTGGAACGCGATGGCGGAACCCGGGTATCTGGATACCATCTCTGTGGTTTGTTATCAGGATCCTACAACTGCGAGATATGCGGAAGTTCAGAGCCGTATTGCGGCAACTGGCAATTGTTATCGTTTGTCCGGGCTTGATCCGGTTAACCTCCATAAATATTGGTATGAGGAAGACAATTATTGCGATGGTACATGGGACGTTAATCGTGTCGCCTATACCGGGACTTGCGAAATCCCGACTTGCGGGGCCGGGTATGAATGGAGCGACGTTACTCATCAATGCGAACAGCTTCCGACCTGTGATGCCGGTATAACAAAGACGTTCAGCGGACCTGGGACTACACCGGGAGGGCTTTGTGTGCAAGGATGTGTATATGGATTTGATGGCCTAGGGGTCGAACTTAATTCTGGAACTCCTATTTGGTATAGTCAGGCGACCTCAACGGGTCAGACGTGCGATTTTCAGTCGGATTATACCGAGGCACCAACCCCTGACGACGGTCTGCCTCCTGGTTGTCGTTATGGTCCTCAAGGACATATCTTTTGTGGTGCTGCTACCCAGGGCGATAATTGCGGTACGTATAACGGTGTCGAAGTCTGCACCGGTTCAGGTACAAACCAAGGTTACGTCAATGGTGATTTTGTGGACGCTACAGCGGAAAAAAACTGTGGCATTGTGAACGGTGAAAAAGTGTGTGTTCAGCCACCTGACCCCGGTCAATGGGGTCCGCAAAACTCGGCACCCGAAGGGTGTATGGTCGATGAAAACGGCAATAAAACGTGCATTAATGATGAAACGAAAACGTTCTCAACTACAAGCAGCGTTGACAACGGCGACGGGACCACGACGGTCACCACTACCGTTACCTCAAATGTTGTTAATGAAGGATCGACGACAACAACAACAGTTATTAACAATGCGACTGGTGACGTGGTCAGTTCAAGCACAACAACGGATGGCGCGGCACCTGGAAGCCAGGAAGGCGAAACATCGTACGATTATTCAGGACCGGACGGCCAGGGTGCGGAAGCGGAGTACGCTGGAAAGTTAGAAGATTCAGGAATCGGTGGCCTTACGGAAGGTATGGGCACTGATGCTGACGGTTTAGGTGATCACGGTATCACTAGTCCCATTCCTAATATCTCCGGCTCTTGTCAGCAGCTTACTTTTGGTCTTGCGGGTAAGGGTATCACGTTCCCGGAGGATGGTCAGTGCGCGGTTATGAATCAGATTAGGGATTATCTCGAATATTTCGTTTACGCCATAACCATAATTCTCTTGATCGAAGTCGCAACTCGGAGGGTATGATATGCCAGCGTTATTTCTAGGTCTTGGTACTCTTATCGCTAATACGCTGGCGGCGGTTATGGGTTTTTTTGCGCTTTACATGACCAAGCGCGTTGCGTCCATACTTGCCGCGGTAGCAATGACTATTATCGTCACGCTTGCGTTGTGGGCTGCGCTTGCGGCTTTGGCTTCTGGTCTTTCTGCAGCCGTTCCGGATACGGTCTCTATCGCCGCTGGGTGGATTCTTCCGAATAACATTGATGAATGTTTCGCCGTTTATATGAGCGCGAGGCTTATTCGGTTTGCATATGACATTAAGATGCGTGGAATTCAAATGAGGTTAATCTAATGTCGGTTTATATTATGACCGGAAAACTCGGTGCTGGTAAAACGCTCGCGGCGGTTGGACGTATCCGTGATTATCTTAATCAAGGCCGTCGGGTCGCGACTAATTTGGACCTTTTTATGGAGGCTTTCAAAAATCCGTGGAATAGAAAAGTAGATGTTATCAGGCTTCCCGATAAACCTGAAATAGAGCATCTGGAGTCACTTGGTCGTGGCCATGATCTTCCTTACCCCGATGAATCGAGAAACGGCCTTCTGGTGTTGGACGAGTGTGGTACCTGGTTTAACGCCCGTAATTGGAATGATCCGGCTCGAAAAAAGGTAATTGACTGGTTTTTGCATGCTCGTAAGCTTCGGTGGGATGTGATATTTGTTGCGCAAGATATCTCGTTGTTGGATAAACAGGCTCGTGACGCGCTCGCCGAACATACAGTTTTCGTGAAGCGCCTTGATCGTCTCCGTCTTCCCCTTGTCGGGAAAATTACTAAGTTATTTGGGTTTGAAATACGCCCGCCTAAGGTTCATCTCGCGATTGTTAAATATGGCGATACAGCTCAGCATCCCACGGTGGACAAATGGTATTACCGTGGAACTGATCTTTTTAAGTTGTATGACACAGAGCAGGTTTTTACTGATTCCCAGACCGGGAACTATAGTTATTTGACTCCCTGGCATATCAAGGGGCGTTACATTCCGAGGCGGACATTAATCGATTATCTGAATGATTTCTTGCTGCCCGTTCTTAAAATCACGGTGTTTTATCCGGTCTATTACTGTTCTGTGCTTTTTCGGCCACCGCGCCAGCGGTGGGCGAAAATGCTCAGTGTAGTGATATGCCTTATAATGGTTTCGGGTCTGTTGAAAGCGGCCAGTATTGAGCCTGCCGGGTGTTTGGGTGTGTCGGCGGCGGATTGCAACCCTCCTTGGGGGAGGGAGGATAAACGCCTTGAAGCGCGTGCGGATCAGCTCAAATTTGCGCAGTCAGACCACGCCGAAGTGAAGCACTACGGGCAGCCGTTTTTTCATCAGCTTGTTACTCCCAAAACGAGTACTGAAAAGGTCGATTGAGCCGGTATCGGATCACTGACCAGATCTGCCGTTCCCAGTGTATCTGTCTTAGATCGACCGGTTTGAATACGTCTCCTTCTGGGCTGATTATTCTATCCTGTCTTATTGTCCAATCCTCGAACGTCTCTTCCTTCGTCATTGCGTTACCTGCTGGCCTGCTGTTCTGGTTGGTTCCTTCGTTGTTATAAGGCGGCTTGTGACCGCTTAAACTTTAGGGGGGGGGCAGAACCGCCGGAGCGCCTCCACGGAGGCTCAGGCAGGGGTAGGGGTTGTCAGGCGCGGTGTACAAGGCTTGCAGAAAAGCCGCATTATCCGGATCAATACGATTTTACATAATATATATTATACGCAGTAATGCATAGGGCATTTGAAGCCGGAACCTATTATCTGCAGCCAATCCGTTCAGGCTTCGTTCAGGGCTAAGCGTCTTAAATAATGAAAAATAACAACGGGGAGCTTGGACTATGCGATTTTTCCCAAAATATGTCTCTTACATTCGATACAACGTGAACACGCTGTCAGTTATAACTGTGGCAGCCTACTTCGCCTATAAGTACCTTCTGCTCATCCACAACGTCCAGGAATTCAATCTAATCGGTGTTGTTCAACAGGTACCGACAAAAAATATCTTCTCCATCCAGGGGGTTGTCGGTGAGCTTGGTATACCGGTACTGGTATTGGTGTCAGTCTCAGCCATAACCTGGGCTATCGACACCCTGGCATTGAGCAAGAAAAAACCCGGCTAGGCCCGACCTTTTCACTCACACCAGAAGGATCACTCACTCTCACGAGTGAAATTTGCTTTTATTTTACTTTAAATCTTTTATGTATCTAATTGTTTTTAATGTTTTTATTTAGATAGTTTGCGTTTCCTATGCCATTCCGTTCAGAGCAGTGAAAGAGCCCCCGCCTTTGGCGTTGCGCTACGTGAATTCCAGACAAGTTTCGCTATCCAACTACCGGGGATTTCACGTACGGTTACCCGGATTTACTGTTTTTTGTTTCTTCAACCCGTTTTCGTAGTACCCTTATTCAATAATGAAGGGATAGAAGGCGGCGTACATTGGTTAGTCGTTTTTTAGGGAATACACAACAACGACCAAAGGTTTGTTTTCGGGGCAGAGAGAATCACAAAGAATGATTGTCGATGCGGCTCGTCTAGAATCCATGATCGGTCTTCTGCGGGAACTTGTAAGTCATCCGAGCCAAGCCGGGATAGACTCGCCAGAACCTGTGATAAAAGCCATCTCCGAGTGGCTCAGTGCTCGAAATATCGTACATGAATGGATTCGCGATGACGCGGGTCGACCCCTGGGCCTGGCGGGAGAAATTCAGGGTTCGCGAGATGGCCCAACTTATCTACTCAACGCTCCCGTGGATACGGCGCCCTTTGGTGACACTTCAGTCTGGAAATATCC
Source organism: Sedimenticolaceae bacterium (assembly GCA_050291465.1). GTDB lineage: Bacteria > Pseudomonadota > Gammaproteobacteria > Chromatiales > Chromatiaceae > CBFDBF01. Next base: position 179,852 of record JBNKJV010000002.1, read on the forward strand.
GGCTGACCGACCAACTCTCGCGGATGGCTGGCTTTTTGGACGCGGGGCGGCGGATAGCAAAGCGGGTGTGGCCGTGTTTTGCCATGTCCTGGTAGATTTTTTGAAGCTACGTGATCAGTTCTCCGGTTGCCTGGGTTTTGTGTTTGATGCGGATGAGCATAGTGGCGGCTTTGCAGGTATTCGTCGCTATATTAAGACCCGTGGGGACCGGACAGCCCTGTCCGGCGTGATGATCGGCTATCCAGGAAATGAGCGGCTTGTTACAGGAGGCCGGGGATTTTTGAGGGTGCGTCTGGTCATTCACGGCATGGGAGCTCACTCAGGATCTTCCAGTAATCGCGGTGTTAATGCTATCGGACGTGCGGGTGCCTTGTTAAAGCGTCTGACTACGACCTCTTTTCCAGAGCCCGACCCGAGTTTTCCTCTGACGCCTAAAATCACCGCCACTACGATTCATGGAGGCGGTAGTTTTTCTCTGGTGCCTGATAGATGCGAACTGGAAATGGATCTTCGCCTGACCCCTGCCTTCGATGACACGGCCGCCCGCACACTGGTAGAAGAGATAGTGGCGGATTTTGATGCGAACAGCGCGGTGCCCTCCACTGAATTAGAATGGTTGCCGGGTTGGCCGGCTTGTTTTCTCGATCCTTCAAGCCCGATGGTAGAGGCTTTACTCCAGTGCGCTCAAGATGCGTTTGGACGTACCATCTCAGCAACCGTCGCCGGCCCCTCAAGCATCGCCAACTATCTGGCGACTTTAGGCATCCCTGCTACCGTAGGTTTCGGTGTAACCTACCGGGGCGCCCACGGCGCGGATGAATGCGTTCTGCTCGAAACCCTGGAACCTACTTTTGTTACTTACCAGCGGGCCTTGATGCAATTGTTGCGATAACTCCCCTCCCCTGTTTATGAAGGGAATGCGGTAACAACAATAAGGAGACTCAGATGATAGGAACTGAGAAACAAGGAAAGGAAACAGACTTTCATAAACAGGAATTACGTATCGCCTTGGTTATGAACGGCGGGGTGAGCCTTGCGGTTTGGATCGGCGGTGTCGCCCGCGAGATAAATAGATTGGTACGCGGTGAAGGCTTATATGGTCATCTCTGTCGTACTCTAGCGATTAGTCCCAGAGTCGATATCATCAGCGGTACCAGCGCCGGAGGAATCAATGGGGCATTGCTGGCGCTGGCCATGTCCCAAGGAAAGTCTCTGGAAGCATTGCGTGAGATATGGGCGGAGGAAGGAGATATCCTCAGGTTGTTGCGTCATTCTACCGAGAACGATCCGCCGTCGCTTTTGGATGGCGATTACTTCTATAAGGCCATGGTTAAGGGTTTTCAGAAAATCCGCGATCAGCAGGGTGCGGGGTTATTGCCCCCTGACCAAGTGCCCATTGACCTGACGCTCACCACCACCCTGTTGTGCGGTGAAGTGAACAGCTTTCCCGATGATGTCGGCGCTGTGATCCGGGATGTCACTCATAGGGGGCAGATACGTTTCCGCCGCGATGCTGATCCCAATGACGATCCTTTTAGCAAGCAGGATATCACCGAGAAACTTGCGGTTGCGGCCCGGGCCACGGCTTCCTTTCCGGGCGCCTTCCAACCTTTCTATCTACCGGGTGTCAATGAGGCGGTGAAGGTGTCGGGGGAGTCCGTCCCCTGTCTGATTGGACACACCAATTTCAACGAACATTGGGAAAAAGGGCGTTTCGTAGTGGATGGCGGGGTACTGGATAATATTCCTTTGGAATCTGCTATTGAAGCCGTTTTCAGCCAACGGGCCGAAGGAGAAGTACGACGAGTGCTGGCCTACGTGGTTCCGGACCCCGGCAATATCCCGGATCCGCCGCCTCAGGAACCCGACAAGATCCCTACCCTTCTTAATACCACTCTGTCATCGTTGATAAGTATTCCACGGGTGGAGTCGATATCGGGTCAACTGCGCGCAATTGAAGCACATAACAACAGAGTGGCCCGGCAACGGGATACCCGCCTCATAATATCCCGTGCTCTCAGTCGGAGCGAGGCAGATGAAGTAGCGAAAGCGGTTTTTCCAAGTTATCGATTGCTTCGGTCGGGTGGTTCGGCCGAGTATATCGCTGATTCTCTGGCGGAAGGGGCTGCACGCTATGGGGATGCCACGGAACTAGATGATACCTTCCTGGGGCGCAGGGCACGAGGGAGGATCGCCGATATCCTCCGTGAAATGCACGATGTGCCTTGGGTACCCCAAGATTTCTCCGTTTTTGCTCAAATCGAGGAATGGCGATGGGGTTTGTTTACCCTGGAAAATATCGTGGCCGTGGTACTCGATATGTTGCATCGTGGTGTACAACTGGTACCGGCGCGCCGGAGCGAGTCGACAGAGTCGCTCTGGTTAGAGTTGAAGGAGATACAGAATAAGGCTTTTGATGTGGTTGCTGAGATGGCGGAGTTGCGTCGTCTGGATCACGGGTACTGGCGGAAAAGGGGGGAAAAACTCGCACCGGAACTAGCCAAAATGGAGCTTAGGGAGGGCTTCGACGGTCAACGTTTGAGAGACACACTGACTACTGAAATTCGTGACTGGGTGTTTATGCTCGACCCGACATTCGCCAAATCGGACTCTATTCGACCTCCACGCAAGTTCACTGTTTTGGCGGAAATGATCGGTGATCTGTTTCTGACTTCGATCAATGTTCTACAACAGGTGATTAACCTGCGAGTATCGACTCGTTGGTTAGGAAAGCATTCGGAACTCTGGACCCTGCTTAACTTTTTTAAACCGGAAGATACCAACCAGCCACGGCAAGTCGTATTGCAACGATTGTTGGTCATGGATATTGTGCAATATGCATTTGGTATTGATGCGACTCGTGAGCAGTATCTAGAGCTGATACAGTTCAGCGCTAATGTACCCACCGCCTTCGATGGGCCGAATCGCCTGGACCAGAAGCTGGCCGGTATACAGGTGGCTCATTTCGGAGCCTTTTATAAGCAATCCTGGCGGATCAACGACTGGATGTTCGGTCGTTTGGATGGCGCTGACAGGATCATGCGCATTCTCCTCGATCCTAAGCGTCTGGCTCGCCTCTATGGAAATGTCCAGGGTAGTACCGGGGCCCCGAACCCGATGAGCGGAGCCAGGACAGTAATGAATCTGCTGCATGGGATCATATTCGAGGAACTGGAGAGTGAAGACGATAAAGCCTTCCTGCAGATCCGCTGGGATAAACGGCGAGAATCCATGCTTGAGGAACTCAGGTATCTCGATAGTGACGACGGGATTCCAGATCAGTTATCGCAATGTGCAGCCATGATGCTGGAGCGGCTCCATCTGAATATCCTGCGTAGGGAATTACCCGTTCTGGCGGATGCGGTTGGGGATGATGAACTTGATGGCGCGGACCAACGGGGGAACGGTTCAAAGTTCCTTAAGCGTTTCCGTAGTGCTTTATGTATTGATTCCAGGGTGCCGCCCGGTAAACTGAGCGAGTATCCGCAGTTACCTGCTGAGAAGCTCATACAGCTGTTCAAAGGGGCCAAGGTTGGGGAGGAGAAGATTCTGGAAGAAACCGGTACCGATCGGTTCACCGTAACCGCTGCCCGCTCCGCGGCAGTGACGGTATCAGCCCTGGCGGGCAAACACTCCGGGCTGAAATGGTGGCTGCGCAGTATCTTCGCCGTAGTGCGGACTCCCGTGGTTATTCTGGATATCCTCGTATCCGCCCTGTTGAAGAGAGGAAAGGTATTTGTAAGCTTGTTTGCAATAGCCATGGCCGTGGCTGCAACCATCTTACTGTCCGCACCCCTGGCCGACGCCGAGTGGTCAAACGCCGTTGTTTGGACGGCAGGTATTATCTTGGCTGTGGGTTTCGGCTTGTTGTTACGTAGCTATCGCATATTGCTGTTTCTGTATACGGTCACGATCTTACTGGCATTGATTCTCTGGAAGGGGTTGCCCTGGATCAGGGCAATATTCGGGAGTTGAGGCAATAATCAATAGAAGAATGATTGGGAACGAATTCCAACTCGACCACGATCTCGTCTATCTCAATCACGCCGGTGTCGCGCCCTGGCCGGCGCGGACTAGAAAGGCCGTGGAGAATTTCACCGCCGAGAATGCGACGCGTGGCGCTGAACACTATCCGGTGTGGATGCAGGTGGAACGGGAACTGCGGCAGATGCTGGCAAGGCTGATCAATGCCCCTTCGGCAGATGACATATCGCTGCTAAAGAATACCTCTGAAGGTCTTTCCCTCGTCGCCTACGGGATCGAATGGCGGGCCGGCGATAACCTGGTTATCCCGGCCCAGGAGTTTCCCTCCAATCGTATCGTCTGGGAATCCCTGGCGCGCAATAAGGGTGTGGAGGTGCGGTACGTCGACATCAGGACCGCGGCAGAGAAGCCGGAACAGGCGCTGATCAGTCGTTGCGACGGCAATACCCGTCTGGTATCCGTAAGTTCCGTGCAGTATGCGGACGGTTTTCGCCTGGATCTGGACAAAATCGGCGCCTTCTGCAGCGAAAACGACATACTTTTCTGCGTGGACGCCATTCAGAGTATCGGTGCCCTACCCTTCGATGTGCAGCGCTGCAGGGCGGACTTCGTGGTTGCTGATGGACATAAATGGATGTTGGGGCCGGAAGGGGTGGCGCTGTTCTATACCGGAAAAGAGATTCGCGAGCAGCTGCAATTGAATCAGTACGGCTGGCATATGGTCGCGGAACCGGGGAAATTCGACAGCAGGGAATGGGACGCCTCACCCACAGCTACCCGGTTTGAATGCGGTAGCCCGAACATGTTGGGTATACATGCACTGCACGCGAGTCTGTCTCTGCTTGAAGAGATCGGTATGGAAGATGTATCCCGGCGGGTATTGGCAAATACCCAATTTCTCATGGACGCGATAGAGTCGATACCGGCTCTGGACCTGATATCACATAGCGTTGCTGAGAGACGATCCGGTATTGTTACTTTCAGGCCGGTGGGCGGCAATCCGGAGAAGATGGTGGCGCAGATGATGAAAAACAGGGTTATTTGCGCCGCTCGAGGCGGCGGAGTTCGGTTCTCCCCCCACTTTTATACCGAGGAGCAAAGGCTTGAAGAGGCCCTGCGGCTGGTGCAGGAATTATGCGCGGTTTGTTAGGTCCCGAGTCTCCCGGAAGGAAAACGACCGGTTTTTCCAATAATTCAGCAAGGATAAAATAACTATAAATAAGATTAAAAAAAGTATGTAACAGTAAGAAAAAAAAGAATAAATATATATAAAACAAAAAATTCACTCCCTTTATCCCCTGCCCCATAATCGAAATATCCCTAATTACCAAGTGAAACGCTAAGTAATTCCCGTGGTCCAATTTCATAGGACGTTTTCGGCAGGGGAACCCCCGATGAATCGACTTGGTACCTGGATTTGGGATCTGCTCACCCGATGGCTGCTGCACGAAAAGCCGCCGGTCAGGAACCTGCTCGCCGATTACCATCGCCTGTGTGATGAGCTGAAGATCGGTGACGTGGTCCTGGTGGAAGGCCGAAGCCGCGTCAGCGATGTGATCAAGCTGGTCACCCAAAGTCCCTGGACCCACTCCGCTATCCATATCGGTAGCCTGAACGATATAGAGGATCCGGAACTGAAGGGGCTGATTCAGGAGTTCTATCAGGGCAACCCCGATGAGAAGTTGTTGATTGAGGCACTTCTGGGATCAGGTACCGTGGTTACCCCTGTTTCCAAGTACAGACGGGATCATCTCCGGATATGCAGGCCCAGCGGGCTCTGTCCCGGCGATGCAAAAAAAGTGGCGGAGTCCTCCATCCGGCGGCTGGGCACCGGTTATAACGTACGTCAGCTCCTGGATCTGGCCCGTTTCTTCTTTCCCTGGACCATCCTTCCGCGTCGTTGGCGTTCCAGTCTGTTTGAACATAACGCAGGGGATCCGACCTATACCGTCTGTTCACACCTCATCGCGGAGGCCTTCATGTCGGTTAACTACCCTATTCTGCCGTTTATCGACCGGCGGGACGACGGTTCTTTGAGGTTCTTCAAACGCAATCCGCGTCTGTTTACGCCGCGTGATTTCGACTATTCACCCTATTTCAATATCGTCAAATATCCCTTCCTGGGGCTGGATGACCTGGGTGTGTATCGGCAGCTGCCATGGTCGGCCTCCGACCTCATCTATAACGACGATGAACCGGCTGCCTTTGAAGAAGTGGACGAAGAGGTGTCGGTCTTTCTGCGGGATGATTTTTCGGAACGGAGGGGCGACAATTTATGCGGGGACAAAACGAACCCGCGGTTCTCCAAGGATATAAAGATCTTCCGTTACCTGATGCGCTTCCTCCTGCCGGCACGCACAAACCTGAAAGGAGAGTAATCTCCAATTATCGTCGTCCTCGTTGACCCCGGACAGTGCAATTTACCTGCCGTCTCCTCTTTCCCTAGGTTAAAGTTTTGGCCGTTACCATCCTCTCGGATATGGGGACGTATTATGGATCCGGGCCGCGCGAAATACTCAATATAAGTTAAACTTCCAGGTATCCTATAACGCATTCCAACAAGGACCATCCACTATGTTCGAAGCTGCCAAGCTGGGCCGGAAGGTAAGCAAGAGTGTCTATAAGGAAGAGATACCGGAACTACGGACAGAACTGTTGGAGGCCCAGCGCCGCTTAAGGACAAGCAATACTTCGGTCATTGTGATCATTTCCGGCGTGGAAGGTGCCGGCAAGGGCGAAGTGGTCAATCGTCTGATGGAGTGGATGGACTCCCGCGGGGTGGAGATCCATGCGTTCTGGGATGAGACGGATGAAGAGAAGGAGCGTCCTCCTTACTGGCGTTTCTGGCGTATCCTGCCCGCCCGCGGAACCGTCGGTATACTGTTCGGGGGCTGGTATATGGGGCCGATACAGTGGCGCATGACAGACCGCTGTACCGATGGAGAGCTGGACGCCGAGCTGACACGGATAGCTGATCTGGAGCGAATGCTTACAGAAGACGGCGCACTGGTTATTAAATTCTGGTTTCATCTTCCGAAAAACGAACAGAAATCTCGACTGAAAAAGCTGAAACGGGATGATCGCAGCCGTTGGAGAATGGCCCCGAAGAAGGGGGAGTTCTCCGCCCACTATGAGAAGTTCGAAACAGTCTCGGAACGGATTATCCGGCAGACCGATACCGGCATCGCGCCCTGGTACCTGATCGAGGCCACCGACGAACGCTATCGTGATCTTACCGTGGGGCGGACCCTGCTGAAGGCGATCCAGGAACGTCTGGACGTACCTGATAACTTCTGTCAAACCGGTACTTCCCATGCGCCTTCGTTACCGACCGATCCGGATGCCCAGGTAACCGTGCTCGATCACCTCGATATGGACCAGTCCCTGGAAAAGGGTGAATATAAAAGTGAATTGGAACGGCTTCAGAAGGAGTTAAATCTCCTGGCCTGGGGGCTCTACCAGAAGAAGCTCTCCTGTGTCATGGTGTTTGAAGGCATGGATGCGGGTGGAAAAGGCGGCGCCATTCGCCGGGTAACCAACGCCATCGATTCCCGCCTCTATCGCACCATTCCGGTGGCCGCACCTACCGATGAGGAGAACGCTCACCACTACCTCTGGCGCTTCTGGCGTTATATCCCGCGCGCGGGTCGCCTGACCATCTTCGATCGCTCCTGGTACGGACGGGTACTGGTGGAACGGGTGGAAGGTTTCGCCTCGGAGGCGGAGTGGCGTCGCGCCTATCTGGAGATAAACGAGTTTGAAGAACAGCTGGCGGAGAGCGGAACCATCATGCTCAAGTTCTGGTTACAGATCAGTCAGGAAGAACAGCTGGCGCGTTTCAAACAGCGGGAACAGATCCCCTATAAGCAACACAAGATCACGGACGAGGACTGGCGTAACCGGGAGAAATGGGAGCAATACAAGTTGGCGGTTAATGAGATGGTGATCCGCACCAGCACCGAATACGCGCCCTGGTCCCTGATAGCGGGTAATGACAAGAAATTTGCCCGCATCGAGGTGTTGAAAACTGTTTGCGACAGGCTGCGTGCCGAACTGGATAGCCGGACGCAGGAATAATAGTCGTAAGCGAAGAGGTACTACCCGGTTAAGACCCTATGGATCAGGAACTTGAAAAGGCGATTGATCTGAATCTGACGGCACGCGTGTTGCTGGTTTGCAGTGCACACAACATAAAGCTCCCGGAAGAGATAAACCGAAGGAAGGAAAAAGTTAAGCAGGCGGTCATGAGACGGGTGGTTGAAAACGGGATCGGTGCCGAGGGTTTGTCCGAACTTCTGGACGAGTGTATTGCCCGATTGGAGTTCGAGCTTGAGCATCCAAACGACAACAGCGACTCTCCGACGAAAGGTCCGGTTGACAGCATTCACGGGGCAACTCGGGAAGAAGCTGTTGCAGACCGACAGAGTGCCGATATTAAAATGCAGTGGAATAACGACTCCGCATACCGGCTGCGCGCTGTCGGTATGACGCAAAAACTAGAATCCGAAAGGAAACCGATTCAGACTTTATTGCTGGAGGACTGTGTTCAACTCGGATTGCTCAAGCGGAAACGCGCTGAATATCTTGTTACTCAGTTCTCCGGGAAACTGCCGAATGAGGCGGAGGAAGAGGTCGTTGTCGAGTTACGCAACAACCTTCATCAACAGATTCGTCGGTTTATGCGCAAGCACAAGGGTGGACCCTGGGCTTCCCCCAAGGAGCAGGAGGATCTGCGCCTGGAGATAGCCAGAACCCCTACTGTTCGTTCACTGCTCTTCCTTACTCGGCAAATATTGAGGGAACGCAGGGAGTGGCTGGACAAAAATAGTAATAGCATTACCGGATGGTTGTTCGGGAAAAGGCTTTAAGAAGTTGGAAGTTTGTAGAAAGACGTGGGTTTGTAAGGAGCCTCCGACTACAAACTTCTCACTTCCAACTTCTAACTGAAAAGCCGAAAGAAGTTCTCGCGGGTGATTTCCGCAAGTTCCTCCGACGGGCAACCTCTCAATTCCGCGATACAGTCGGCGACGTACCCTACGTAGGCGGGGATATTGGGCTTGCCGCGATGGGGAACGGGTGCCAGATAGGGTGCGTCAGTTTCGATCAACAGTCTGTCCCGCGGTACTTTCGCCGCCACCTGCCGCAGTTCTTCCGCGCTACGGAAGGTGACGATACCGGAGAATGAGATATAGAAACCCATATCCAGGGCGGCACGGGCCGTTTCCCAGTCCTCGGTATAGCAGTGCATTACCCCCCCGACATCTTTAGCGCCCTCTTCCCGCATGATGCGCAGGGTATCCCCTTTAGCGGCACGGGTATGAATAATCAGCGGTTTTACGCAGTTACGTGCGGCCGCGATATGGTGACGAAATCGTTCCTGCTGCCATTCCTGTCCTTCCTCACTGCGGTAATAGTCCAGTCCGGTCTCTCCGATAGCGACATTTTTCGGATGGGTGGCCAGTTTTTCAAGTTCTCCGGGTTGCGGTTCCCTGCGCTCTTTTTCGTTGGGATGGACCCCGACCGATAGGGAAATCTGCGGATACTTTTCCACCAGTGCGAGCATGGCGGGATAGCTCTCCAGATCGATGGAAACGCACAGCATATGTTGCACACCGCTGTCCGAGGTGGCCTCTATAAAGCGGTCAAAGCTGTCGTCAAAGGGACGCAGATCGATACGATCCAGGTGACAGTGGGAATCTACTAGTCCAGACATAACAATAAATCGGCAGTTTCTGGCAGGCGGCCTGCCCGGTCAGGCTGGGTATTCGGGTAAAAACAGCGAATCGCTACATGGTGTGGGTTTGCCGGTCGCTCTTGAGGGCGCCGGCCAGGTAGGTCTCAATCTTGCTTCGCGCGATGCCTCCGTCCTGATCACTGAACTGTACACCGATACCTGCGGCACGGTTGCCCTCGGCACCCAGCGGTGTGATCCATATGATCCTCCCGGCAACGGGAATGCGCTCGGTCTCCTCCATCAGGGTCAGAAGCATAAAAACCTCATCACCCAGGTTGTATTTTTTGTTGGTAGGGATAAAAAGTCCGCCGTTCTTAACGAACTGCATATAGGCCGCGTAGAGCGCATTCTTGTCCTTAATGGTCAAGGACAAGATGCCCTGACGTCCGCCACCGGGAAATGATTTTTCATCCATACGTCTAAATGCCTTCGGAGAATTCTTGGGTTCCGATCAGGTTAAGCAAAAGCTCTTCGAGCAACAGGCGCTTATTCAAAGTGCTGTCCAGTTGGCGGTTTGCCGTGTAAACCAGATCGAGAAACCGGTACAGACGCTTTAATTCTAGCCTGACGGAAATCCGTTGCAACCTTTTATGTTGATCTCTGTTTATCAAATGGTCCGAACCGGATCCAGCCTTCAGCTTGAGCATATCGATTGTCCAGCCGCTGATCCAATGCAGCGAGGTGGCAAGATCCAGTTTTTCCCATCTACCGGCTGTAGCGACCGGATCCAGCTTTTCTTCAATTACCGCCATGAATTCTTCAAGCATCTGTTGCCTTTGCCCCAGGATGTCCTGTGAGGCGTACTCCAGCGCCAGCAGCGGTGCCCCATTCGCCAGTTGCAGGAGAATTTCCGCACTCTCCGTTGTGGTACGCTCGTTTATCCAGGTTAAGGCGGTTTCCGCAGGCGGAGGCGGGAAATTTATCTGCTGACAACGACTGCGAACCGTGGAGGGTAAATCGCTGGGACGTGCGGCGTTGAGAATGATCAGTGTGGAGGCGACCGGCTCCTCCAGGGTCTTCAACAGACTGTTTGCCGCAGCCCGGTTCATGGCCTCCGCCGGTTCAATGAGGATCACCTTGTAACGGCCTGAATGGCTGGTAAGGCTCTCTCCCGCGGTAAATTCCCGAATAGCGTCGATTCTGATCGCCTTCCCCTCCTCTTCCGGCGCGATGATGCTGAAATCGGGGTGATTACCGGACAGGAACAGCAGGCAGCTACGACAGATCCCGCAGGGGTTCCCGTTCGCATCAGGTGCCTCGCAAAGAAGCGAGTGGGCAAGGGCTTCTACCAATCCGTGCTTTCCCATACCCCTGTTACCGGCGAACAGCAGCGCGTGGGGCAACCTCCCTGCTGAACGGGCGTTCTGCAGACGCTCCCAGATTGCCTGCAGCCAGGGATAGGGTGGGTAGTACGTTTTTCCCGCCATGGTTTTACCCCTGCAGAAGGGATTCCTGCAGGATTTCCGCAATCCTTATCTGTACCTGATCCAGGGGCTGGGAGGCGTCCACCACCTTTACCCTTCCTGCCTCATTCCAGGCGATCTCCAGGTAGGTGTTGCGTACTAGCTCGAAGAATCGTGTCTCCTCCTTCTCGAATCGATCCGGGTCCGAACGCTTGCCCGCCCGTGCCAGGCCGGTTTCCACCGGCAAGTCCAGCAACAGGGTCAGGTCGGGCCGGAGATCCCCCTGGGTCCAGGCCTCCAACGCCCGGATACGCTCCTTGCCGATACCGCGGCCGCCGCCCTGGTAGGCATAGGAGGCGTCGGTAAAGCGGTCACACAGCACCCAGATGCCGGCCTCCAGCGCCGGCCGGATCTTCTGTTCCAGGTGTTCAGCGCGGGCCGCGAACATGAGCAGCAGTTCGGTATCGTCTCCCATGCCGGTGTGCTTGTGTCCCAACAGAAGATCCCGAATCTCTTCTCCCAAAGGCGTCCCCCCCGGCTCCCGGGTAAAGAGCACCTGTTGCCCCGCCTCCTCCAGCAGTCCACGGATAAAATCCAGGTTGCTGCTCTTCCCGGCCCCCTCGATACCCTCTACGGTGATGAATTTTCCTCTTACATCAGTCATGTTCGATATTCAGTTATCAGTCTTCAGTTGTCAGTTAACAGTTATCAGTTTTCAGTTGTCTGTTGTTGTTACAGGCTATCATTTTGTCTCTCTGCCACCTACTACAAACTTCAAACTTCCGACGTCAAACCAGAAACCCGTTCGACGGGATCGGCCCACCGCGGGGTTATCCTTTCCTGACAACTGACAACTGACAACTGACAACTGACAACTGACAACTGTCTACTTCCCCAACTGATACTTCCGCACCGCCCGGTTATGTTCCTCCAGGGTATCGGAAAAGTAGTGGCTCCCGTCACCCATGGCAACGAAATAGAGACTTTTTCCTTCCGCCGGATGCAGTACCGCCCGGATCGCGTCGCGTCCCGGCATGCTGATGGGGGTGGGAGGAAGTCCGCGATGGACGTAGGTGTTGTACGGTGTATCCCTGGTCAGATCACGCCGCCGGATATTGCCGTCAAAACGCTCTCCCATACCGTAAATAACCGTAGGGTCGGTCTGCAGTTTCATCCCTTTGCGCAGGCGACGGATAAAAACCCCGGCGATCCGCGGCCGCTCAGCCGCAACCGCCGTCTCCTTTTCCACAATGGAAGCGAGTATCAGGGCCTCATACGGGGTCTTCAAAGGAAGATTGTCTGCCCGCTGCTTCCATTCTTCCTGGAGAAACTCATCCATTGCATCATAAGCCTGCCGGAGCAGCACCAGGTCGGATGTTCCGCGAATAAATAGATAGGTATCGGCCAGGAAACGCCCTTCAGGGTGTTCACCCGCATGGCCGAGCCGTTCCATGATCGCCTCAGGGGGAATATCGAGAGAGCTTTTATCCAACGCGTCCTGCCTGGCGATGGCTGCCATCACCTGGCGGAATGTCCAGCCCTCCACCAGGGTGAAGCTATAATTTATCACCTTTCCGGTGGTCATCTGATCAAGCAGTTGCTCGGGGGTGGTGCCTGCGGCTATGTGATACTCACCTGCCCTTATCTTTTCAGCCTTATTGTCCCAACGGGCAATAACCCGGAAATACAAGGCACTGCTGATCAGGCCGCGTTGCTCCAAATCCTTCGCCATTGCACCGAAAGAGGTACCGGACACCAGTACATAGTTGACACCCTCCTCCGGAACCTCAAGCGGTGTTCTGGAAAACTGGCGCAAATCCATCAACAGCCAGGCCGCGAGGAAGCTTAGAAGGATAATGGAAATTCCCAGTAAACGGTGCAACATGGACTACTCCGGAGTGAACGCCCGTCGTTTGACCGTTGCCACCAGATCCTTGTCCATACGGTTGATGGGGAACGTGTGACCGGACACCTCTCTTACCGGCCATATACCTATCAGAGAGTTGGTGAGAAAAAGGGCTTCCGCATCCCATAAATCCGTTAAGCCGAGATCTGTTACCTCCACCGGTATGCCCCTTTCCGTCGCAATATCCATAACCAATCCTCTCAGGACGCCGGCTACACCGCAATGCCGCAACTCCGGTGTCCGCAAGCGGCCGTCTTTAACCAGAAACAGGTTGCTCTTGGTTCCCTCTATCAGGTGTTCATGGTTATCCAGCATCAAGCCCTCTGCAACCTCCGGATCGTTCCATTCCCCCCGAGCCAGCACCTGCGGCAGGCGGTTGAGATGCTTTATACCGGCAAGCGCGCTGTTGCGATCCAGGCGGGTGGAACAGATGCGGGCTACGACGCCTTCAGTGGACGCTCTATCCGGAAGTTCCGGCCACGGCGCGCAAGAGAGCAGGCGGGAGGGATCAGGATTCGGAAGTGGCTGGTAGCCGAATTCCCCTTCTCCGCGGGTCAGGATGATCTTCAGTACCCCCCGAGGTCGATCGCCGATCTCCGCAACAGCCTCGTTGCGGAGAATATCTTCACCCGGGAACGGAATACCCAGACGTTCGCAACCATCGACCAGGCGTTGCATATGGCGTTGCCAAAGACAGGGTTTTCCAGCGCTGACAGCGATGGTCTCGAACAGACCGTCGCCATAGTGCAGACCGCGATCATACGCGGAGATGGAGGTCGTGGATTTCCCGTTTATAAGCACGAAAAACAGGATTTACGGGGGCCCCTGATTAATTCCAAGGCGGCCGGTAACTGCCTTTGGCCCCCGGGATTCAATCCTGCATGCGACGGAACGCCAAAGTGCCGTTGGTGCCGCCGAACCCGAAGGAATTGGAGAGCGCGATATCGATCTTCATATCACGGGCGGTGTTGGGGACGAAATCCAGATCGCATTCCGGGTCCTGATTTTCCAGGTTGATGGTCGGGGGTGCCACCTGATCTCTGATCGCCAGCACGGTGAAGACCGCCTCTGCTCCACCTGCGGCACCCAGCATGTGGCCGGTCATGGACTTGGTGGAGCTCACCGCCAGTTTTTTGGCAAAATCCCCGAACGCTCCCTTGATCGCCAGGGTTTCCCCAAGGTCACCCGCCGGCGTGGAGGTGCCATGGGCGTTGATATAATCCACTTGCTCCGGATTCAGTCCGGCATCCCGCAACGCCAGCAGCATGCAATCCCGCGCCCCTTCTCCACCGGGTGACGGCGCGGTCATGTGGTAGGCGTCGGAATTCATACCGACACCGATGAGTTCGGCGTATATGGTTGCGCCCCGGGCCTTGGCGTTTTCGTAGGCCTCCAGCACGATGACACCGGCGCCATCGCTCAGGACAAAACCGTCACGATCCTTGTCCCAGGGACGGCTGGCACCCGTTGGATCATCATTGCGGGTAGAGAGCGCCCGGGCAGCCGCGAACCCCCCGAGCCCCACAGGCGAAGTGGCCATTTCCGCGCCGCCGGCGACCATGGCATCCACGTAGCCATGACGAATCAGCCGCGCAGCCTCCCCGATATTGTGACTACCGGTACTGCAGGCCGAAACAATCGAATAATTGGGCCCCTTAAGACCGTATTTGATCGACAGGTTTCCCGCTACCATATTGATGATATTGGCAGGGACGAAAAAGGGCGAGATCTTGCGGGGACCGCCGGCCAGATAGGCCCCGTAGCTGTTCTCGATACCCGTGATACCGCCGATACCGGCCCCGATGGCGACACCGATCCGAGGGGCGTTCTCTTCCGTGATCTCCAGTCCCGCGTCCTCGATGGCCTGACAACCCGCGGCGAGGCCGTAATGGATAAAACTATCCATTTTCCTCGCCTCCTTGGCGGAGATGTATTCAGTGATATCAAAACCGTAGATCGGTCCGCCGAAACGGGTGCTGAACGGTTCAATATCATCAATATGGGTAATGGGCTGGATACCGCTCTTTCCAGCGAGGATACTCTCCCAGGAAGCGGCAACGGTATGCCCTACCGGAGCCACCATTCCGAGCCCAGTTACTACAACCCTTCTCTTTGCCATTTGAGGTTTGCCCCCTGCGTGGGTAAGTCAAATGCAAGGCGCCGCGAATCAGCGGCTGGTGATAAGCTTGACAGCCAAATCAGCTGCTGTGCGCGTTTACGTAGTCGATCGCCTGTTGGACGGTGGTGATCTTCTCCGCTTCTTCGTCGGGTATTTCGGTCTCGAATTCCTCTTCCAACGCCATTACCAGCTCAACAGTATCGAGGGAGTCGGCGCCCAGGTCATCAACGAAGGAGGCCTCCAAGGTAACTTCTTCCTCTTTGACGCCTAGCTGTTCTACGACGATTTTCTTAACCCTTTCTTCGATAGAGCTCATGTTATTTTCCTTCCTCCGAATTCAGTAAAAGATCACTTAGAGCGACCGGGGGGTATTGTATTCACAAACCCGCCAAGTTGAAAGCCTGACGGGGATTCTCTTTAATCCGACTACAAATATAATATTTACTATATAAAACAGTAGGATATATTAACTTATTAATCTTGATTCGAGTTAATATATGGCATAATCACGACATAAACATTCCACCGTTTACGTGCAGCGTCTCACCGGTGATGTATGCAGCCGCGTCCGAGGCGAGAAAAACCACCGCCTGGGCAATCTCTTCCGCCTGCCCGAGGCGTCCGAGAGGAATGGTATTTAGCAAAGCCTTGCGTTGTTCTTCCGGTAGTTCCCGAGTCATATCAGTATCGATAAAGCCGGGTGCGACGGTATTTACCGTAATTCCGCGGGAACCGACTTCGCGCGCCAGGGACTTGGTAAAACCGAGCATACCCGCCTTCGCCGCCGCGTAGTTGGCCTGCCCCGGGTTTCCGGTAGTCCCAACCACCGATCCGATATTGATAATGCGGCCCTTGCGCGCCTTCATCATGTTACGTAAACAGGCCTTGGAAAGCCGGAAAACAGAGGTGAGATTGGTTTCCAGTATGGATTCCCACTCATCATCTTTCATGCGCATGAGGAGATTATCCCGGGTGATGCCGGCATTGTTCACCAGGATGGTCGGTGCACCGTATTTTTCCCCGATGGCGCCCATGACCGCGTCGATTGAGGCAGGATCTGCCACATCCAGTACCATCCCGTAGCCGGAAATCCCCGCCTCCGCAAGACGCTCCTGAATGGCATCTGCCCCCGCTTCCGTGGTAGCGGTGCCGATCACCGTGGCACCCTCGGTCCCCAGGGCTTCCGCGATGGCCCGGCCGATACCGCGACTGGCGCCGGTAACGAGCGCTACTTCATTCTCCAGTATCATCTCTTCACACCGCCATTAGTTAGTAGTTCAAGAGAACGGATCCCCAGGTGAAACCGCCACCGAAGGCCTCCATCAGCAGAGTTTCACCGCGCTGTATACGACCGTCACGCACCGCAGTATCCAGTGCCAGCGGTACCGATGCCGCCGATGTGTTGCCATGCTCGCCGACAGTTACCACCACGTGGTCCATGGACATACCGAGCTTTCTGGCAGTGGCGTTGATAATACGGATATTGGCCTGATGCGGGATCAGCCAGTCCACATCCGATTTATCCATCTGATTCGCTTCCAGGGTCTCGTCCACGATGCGACCCAGGGTAGTCACCGCCATTTTAAAGACCTCGTTGCCGCGCATCTCTATGAAGGCGCCGCCCTCCTGGAACGCCTGAAAACCTTTGGAGATCCCCGCCGGTACCCGTAACAGGTTCTCGTAATTCCCATCGGCATGCAGATGGGTGGATATGATTCCCGGTTCTTCACTCGCTTCCAGCACCACCGCTCCTGCACCGTCCCCGAAAAGAACGCAGGTCTGGCGATCATTCCAGTCGACGATGCGAGACAGGGTCTCGGCACCCACCACCAGGGCACAGCGTGCTCCGCCACTGCGAATAAACCTGTCCGCCACCCCGAGGGCGTAAACAAAGCCGGTGCAGACAGCCTGGATATCGAAAGCCGGGCAACCGCTGCTGCCGATACGCTGTTGCAGCAGGCAGGCGGTACTCGGGAATACCTGATCGGGAGTGGTGGTCGCCACAATGATGAGATCGATATCTTCAGGTTCCTTGCCTGCGGCTTCCAGCGCGCGGAACGCTGCCTGTTCGGCGAGATCACAGGTGGTTTCATTGTCCGCGGCCACATGCCGTTTACGGATACCGGTACGCTCCTGGATCCACTGATCCGAGGTATCGACCATTTTTTCCAGGTCGTGGTTGGTAAGCACCTTTTCGGGAAGGAAGCTCCCGGTGCCGGTTATCCTCGCATAGATCACGCTTCTTCCCTTTCGAAGAACTGATCCTCGACGCCTTGGGCGATGCGCTCGGGTATATGGGTGATCACCTCTTTTTTGGCGATGCCGATGGCGTTCTTAAATGCCAGCACGTCGGCTCCGCCATGGCTTTTTATCACGATACCGCGCAGCCCCAGGAGGCTGGCCCCATTATAACGCCGTGGATCGATACTACGGCGGAACCTGTTAATCACAGGCAACGCCAGAAATGCGGATGAGCGGGTAAAGAGATTACGGCGAAAACCCTGTTTCAGGTAATGACTGACCATTTTCGCCAAACCCTCAATACTTTTCAGGGATACGTTTCCAACGAAACCGTCACACACCACGACGTCCACACCACCTTTAAATATATCGTCGCCCTCGACATAGCCGACGTAATTTAACGTACTGGCCGAGATCAATTCATGGGCGACCTTGACCTGTTCGTTGCCCTTGATCTCCTCCTGCCCGATATTCAGCAAACCGACCCGCGGGGACGGGTTGTCGTCGACTGAAGAGACCAACGCGCTTCCCATGAGTGCGAACTGAAACAGATTTTCCGCGTTACAGTCCACGTTGGCCCCAAGGTCCAGCATCCAGGTGTGCCCTTCGATGGAAGGAATTGCCGTTATGATGGCCGGACGATCAATGTTCGGCAGCATCTTCAGGACAAACCGCGCTATCGCCATCAGGGCACCGGTGTTTCCGGCGCTGACACACGCGTTGGCGGAACCTTCTTTTACCAGGTCGATAGCCACACGCATGGAGGAGTCCTTCTTCCCGCGCAAAGCCCTGGACGGCAGTTCGTCCATAGCGACCTCTTCCGAGGCGTTGCGGATACGCAACCGGTCCCCATGAGGATTGCGCGAAAGGTGTTTCTGGATCTCCTCTTCCCGGCCCACCAGAATCAGATCTATGTCTGCATCCTGATCGAGATACTCCACAGCCGCCGGGACCACCACCTCGACACCATGGTCACCTCCCATGGCATCAAGAGCGATGGTGATTCGGTTTGTTTCGGTCATTCGAGGGTGACTTCTTCTTTAATATCAGAAGATATTCAGTCAAGGACGATATAAGCAACCCGGCCGCGGGCCGGGCTCCGATATGGTCCTGTGTTACTCGTCCTTGCCTTTGACGACCTTGCGGCCACGGTAGAATCCGTCCGGGGATACATGATGACGCAGGTGCGTCTCGCCGGTGGTGGAGTCTATGGAAAGGGTTTCCTTCGAAAGGGCGTCATGGGAACGACGCATGCCCCGTTTTGAAGGGGTTTTTCTGTTTTGCTGGACCGCCATGGTTCAAGCTCCTACTCAGTTTCTGTGTGTTTGGTCTTCAATCCCGCCAGTTGTGCAAAGGGATTCTCCGGCTTAGCCGTATCCTCCCGGATCGCATCCAGCGGGGCGCTGTTCGTATCTATTTTGTCTGTCGCACACAATCCGTGGGCATGCATGGGAACCTGGGGTATGGACAACATCAGTTCATCTTCCACCAGGTCGTTCAGGCGCACCCTCGAATCTTCGATCAGGAGCGGATCCACCGATTCCGGAAGCTGTTCCGCCTCCCCTAATCCCTCCACCGCCACCAGGGCGACCAGCGTATCCACAGGTACGTCCAACGGCCCCATACAACGCTGGCACTGCAGAACCAGATTCGCTCTGACGGAACCACTGATACAGACCCGTTTTCGCTCATCCCGGGTGAATACCAGTTCGAACTCCGCTTTCCCTTCCGATTGCTGCAGAAAAGGGGCTAAACGAGGCAAATCGGCCAGCGTTACGGTCCCCGTGATCCGTTTCCCGATATCCGCAAAATGCCACGGATCGATAAAATCAGGCAAGCGCGACGACATAAGCGCGCAATAATATTACGCACCCCCCTTTTTTGTCAAAAAAACAAAGGACTTAGCCGGGGATTATTCCTTGTCCGGCGGAAGCGCCAAAACCCCCGTAATAAGGGCTTTACGGCCTGTTTACTGCCCGCCGACCACGGCCAGGAGCACACCGGCGGCCACGGCGGAACCGATTACGCCCGCCACGTTGGGTCCCATGGCGTGCATCAACAGGAAGTTGTGATGATCGGTCTCCAGGCCGACCTTGTTCACCACTCGGGCCGCCATCGGAACCGCAGAGACACCGGCAGCACCGATCAGCGGATTGATCTTGCCGCCGCTCAGACGGTACATGATCTTGCCCATGATCACACCGGCCGCTGTCCCGATACAGAATGCGAAGGCGCCCAGCGCCAGGATGCCCAGGGTTTCCAGGGTGAGAAATTTGTCCGCCTGCAGCTTGGAGCCCACTGAAAGCCCCAGAATGATGGTTACGGCATTGATGATCTCGTTCTGGGCGGCCTTGTTGAGCCGCTCCACGACCCCCGCTTCGCGCAGCAGATTGCCGAATGTCAGCATGCCGATAAGGGGAGCTGCGGAAGGCAGGAACAGCATGCAGAGTCCCAGCACGGCGAACGGAAACAGCACCTTCTCGGTCTTGCTTACCGGGCGCAGCTGTTGCATTTGCACCGCCCGTTCTTTCTCCGTGGTAAGGGCACGCATGATGGGGGGTTGGATAATGGGTACCAGCGCCATATAGGAGTATGCCGCTACCGCGATGGCACCGAGGAGGTCCGGCGACAGGCGCGAGGCGAGGAAGATGGCGGTGGGTCCGTCCGCCCCGCCGATGATCGCGATGGCCGAGGCATCAGCAAGGGAGAAATCGAAGCCGGGCACCAGGTTGAGGGCGAGCGCCCCCAGCAGGGTGACGAATATACCGAATTGGGCGGCCGCACCAAGAAACAGGGTCCTGGGCATGGCGATGAGGGCGCCGAAATCGGTCAGTGCTCCGACTCCCATAAAGATCAGCAACGGTGCTACGCCGGTGCTGATGGCCGCCTGATAGAACAGATTCAGCATACCCGCCTGATACCCCAGGTTTTCAGCCAGGGTGGTGGCCGCGGACTGCGCCGCCGGTCCCGCATGTTTCCAGGCGGTGGCCACTTCCCCCACCGGTACCTGCAGCAGGTTGGCCAGAGCCGTCAGATGCTCCACGTTTCCTCCCAGCAGCAGTTGCCCCACTGCCGGTTCCGCGAGTCCGGCCACGGGGATATTGCTCAGAAAGGCGCCGAAACCGATGGGCAGCAGCAGCAGAGGCTCGAACTTTTTGTGAACCGCCAGAAAGATGAGCACGCAGCCCACGCCCATCATCAGTGCCTGGCCCCAGGCCATGTTGGCAATCCCCATGGATTGCCAGAGTGCTTCCGCGCCGCCGCCCATGGTGTCAGGAGAGGGTCAGGAGAGGATCGCCGGTGTGCACCGCGTCCCCTGGTTGAACGGCGATGGAAGCGACGGTTCCGGCAGCGGGTGCCCGTACCTCGGTCTCCATCTTCATCGCCTCCAGGATCATTATCACGTCACCGGAGGCGACACTCTGCCCCTCCTTGACGTTGATCTTGAAGATGTTGCCGGCCAAGGGGGCGGTAACCACCTCTTCGCAGGCTGAGGCCGCGGGTGCCGCCGCCGGTGCGGTCGGGGTCACGTTTCTGACCGCGCCGCCCGCGGAGACGGTAACATCGTAGCCGGTGCCGTTGACCACTACGTGATAGGATTCCGCCCCGCCCGCTGCAGCCGCCGGTGCCGCTGCGGAGACGGGTTCCGGCTCCGTTCCGGGGGGCGGTTCAAAGGCTTCCGGATTATTGCGGTTTTCCAGGAACTTGAGACCCACCTGAGGAAACAGGGCGTAGGTCAGGACATCATCGATTTCGTTCTCCGCCAGCTCAAAACCCTTCTCCCGGGCCAACGCCTCGAGTTCCTCGGTGAGCTTCTCTACTTCAGGCGACAGGTGATCGGCCGGGCGACAGGTGATCGGCTCCTCCCCGTCTTCCAGCACTCTCTGCTGCAGTTCGGTGTTCACCGGTGCCGGTGTGGCTCCGTATTCACCCTTGAGGACCCCCTGGGTCTCCTTGGTAATGGATTTGTAGCGTTCGCCGGTGAGGACGTTCAGCACCGCCTGGGTGCCGACGATCTGGGAGGTCGGGGTTACCAGCGGAATAAAGCCGAGGTCTTCCCGTACCTTGGGAATCTCTTCCAGCACCTGGTCCAGCTTGTCGCTGGCGCCCTGCTCCCGCAATTGGTTTTCCATATTGGTCAGCATGCCCCCGGGGACCTGGGCCACCAGGATACGGGAGTCCACGCCCTTGAGGGCACCCTCGAATTTCGCGTATTTTTTGCGCACCTCGCGGAAATAGGCGGCGATCTCCTCCAGCAGCGGGAGGTTCAGACCGGTATCCCGGTCCGTCTCTTCCAGGATGGCCACCACCGATTCCGTAGCCGAGTGCCCGTAAGTCATGCTCATGGAGGAGATGGAGGTATCCACCATATCGATTCCAGCCTCCGCCGCCTTGATGTTGGTGGCAGTGCTCATGCCTGTAGTGGCATGGCTCTGCAGGGCGATGGGAATGGAGATGTTTTCCTTTAATCGGCTTACCAGTTCGTAGGCGACGTAGGGCTTGAGCAGGCCCGCCATGTCCTTGATACAGATGGAGTGGCAACCCATATCCTCCAGACGCCGTGCCATATCCAACCAGTAATCCAGGTTGTGCACCGGGCTGACGGTGTACGACATGGTGCCCTGGGCATGCTTGTCCACCGCCAGGGTGGCTCTGATAGCGGTCTCCAGGTTCCGGATGTCGTTCATGGCATCAAAGATACGGAATACATCCACACCGTTGACTGCGGCCCGCTCCACGAACGCTTCCACCACATCATCCGCGTAGTGCCGATAGCCGAGGATGTTCTGCGCCCGGAACAGCATCTGCTGCGGGGTGTTCGGCATGGCCTCCTTCAGCCGCCGGATACGCTCCCACGGATCCTCACCCAGATAGCGGATACAGGAATCAAACGTAGCACCGCCCCAGGTCTCCAGAGACCAGAAACCCACCTGGTCCAGTTTGCAGGCGATGGGCAACATATCCTCGATCCGCATACGGGTGGCGAGGAGGGACTGGTGGGCGTCACGCAGGACGACATCCGTTATTCCTAGTGGTTTCTTTTCGCTCATGAATCTTCTTTTGTCAGCTCTCGGAATTGATGTTTTGGAAGCGCCGGATTCTGTTCTCTCCCGGCTGCGCCCTATTTCTTATTTTGACCGGTAACGCCTGATCGCCGCGGATATGACGGCGATCAGTTCACCCCTGTCCCCTTCCGGCCGCGATGCAGGCACGGCAGCCGGTTGGGATTCGGACGGGTATTTGTCTGCCAGCACCCCGGCAAGGCGAGACATACCGTTAAGAGCCAGCACCAGTACGGATAGGAAGAGGAAAACGATACCCATACCGAGCAGCATCAGGTTTACGCCATCCATCAACAGGTCGGTAACAACCATGCAACTACCCCCTGGGTACCTCAATTCAAGAAATTTATATGCGGCTGGCCGCTCCCCTTTCCGGTGAAAAGGATCAAGCGCGGACGACTTTTCTATTTGAATCGCGTCCTGTTGTCAAGAAGAACGCACGTTGGGATAAATATATCTAATTGTTTTTACAGCGATTGTCTTGCATTAGTTATCTCAATGATGGTCATTAACCGGCAGAAAGAGCCGTATTACCACCGGGTGGCGGCAACGGGGATTCTGGTAAACTGATATCTTTTGGCTTCAACTTTTAGCCTTACAATTCATTTTTTCTAAATACAATGCCGACGGGTCAAAAAGTAAAATCAATGCCGACAATCGTGCTCGCTTCCACTTCCCCCTTCAGACGTGAACTTCTGGAACGTCTGGGGCTGCCATTTACCACAGCGTCGCCGGACATCGACGAATCGCGAAAGCCCGGCGAACCCCCGCACCGGTTGGTGGAACGTCTGGCACAGGATAAAGCGGGAGCGGTGGCCGTCACGCAGGCGGACGCGCTGGTGATCGGATCGGACCAGGTGGCCTGCATCGATGATGACATCCTGGGAAAACCCGGCGACAGGGAGAGTGCGATCCGCCAGCTGCTGGCGGCATCCGGACGATGCGTTACCTTTTTTACCGGGCTTTGTCTGCTCAATACCGCGAGCGGCCGAGCCCGGGTTATCTGCGAACCTTTCAAGGTGCATTTCCGTCACTTGGGGCGGGACGAGATAGAGCGCTATCTGGATGCCGAAGAACCCTATAACTGTGCCGGTAGTTTCAAGTCCGAGGGGCTGGGTATCGCCCTGTTCGAGAAAATGGAGGGCGACGATCCCAATGCCCTGATCGGCCTGCCGCTCATTCGTCTGGTATCCATGCTGAAAGAGGAAGGGATTAGCGTCCCTTGATGAGGTTAGTTTTTTTACCACGGAGGACAAGCACAGAGAAGGAAAAGAGTTTACTCCGTGTACCTCCGTGCTCCCTGTGGTAAAACAAAGATCTGAATTTCCGTAGTTGGCCAACGCTCCCCGGGCCTACCTGCATATAACGGTTTCACTGATCCCTGCAAGAATTCAGGAAAAGAAATGTCCAAGGCACCGGATCTGTCACTCACCCGCAATATCGGTATTGCCGCCCATGTGGATGCCGGCAAGACCACCCTTACGGAGCGCGTCCTGTTCTACTCAGGCGCCTCCTATAAGATCGGCGAGGTGCATGACGGCGCCGCGCACATGGATTATCTGGCCGAGGAGCAGAGTCACGGGATCACCATCACTTCGGCGGTAACCCGCGCTTCCTGGGGCGATCACATGATCCAGCTCATCGATACCCCGGGGCATGTGGATTTCACCATCGAGGTGGAACGTTCCATGCGGGTCCTGGACGGCTGTGTCATCGTGCTGGATGGTGTACGCGGTGTGGAGCCCCAAACCGAATCGGTTTGGCTCCAGCGTAACAAGTTCGCCCTCCCCTGCCTTTTCTTTATCAACAAGATGGACCGTCCGGGGTCGGATTTCCAACATGCTATGGAAAGCATGCGCAAACGGCTGCATGCCGATCCCGTGCCCCTCACCGTACCGTTGCCGGAACAGCAGGCGGTGGTACACCTGGTGGAACGGACACTGGTCCGCTTTACCGGCGAGCACGGAGAAATCGTCGAACAGATGCCGTGTGACGACCATACCTGGACCTCGGTTGCTCCGTTCCGGGAGAGTCTGCTGCTGGCGGCGGCGGAGATGGACGAGGCCCTTGCCGATAGGGTACTGGCGGAACAGGAACCGGACCCTGAAAAGGTCTGGGAAGCCCTGCGCCGGGGTACGCTGGAGGGCAGAATACACCCCTGCTTCGGCGGTTCCGCCCTGCGCAACCTGGGTATCCAACCCCTGCTCGATGGCGTTGTGAGGCTGCTCCCGTCGCCCCTGGACCGTCCGCCGGCCAAGGCCCTGCTCGAGGACGGAGGCGAGGAATTGGTGAGTGTGGGAAACGACGGACCTCTGGTTGCGCTGGCGTTCAAGGTACAGCTGTGGGACGGACGCCGACACGTTTTCGCGCGGATCTATCGCAATAGCCTCAAGCCCGGCGATACCGTTGCCGCCCTGCGACCCGATGGCGAACACCTGCAGGAACATGTGGCACGTATCTTCGATCTGGACGCCAACCGCAAGAGCAAGCTGGATGAGGCGGTGGCAGGCCAGATCGTTCTGCTCGCGGGACTGCGCTATGTCTCCACCGGTGACACCCTTTGCAACCCCGACCACCTGTTGACGTTGGAACGGATAGAGACCCGGGAACCGGTGATAAGCCTCGCTATCGAACCGACATCCAGTGAGGATGAGGAGAAGTTCCTGGAAGTCATCGACAAGCTGCAACAGGAGGATCCCACACTGCTGTTTGAGCAGGACCAGGAGACCGGTCAGCGGCTGTTGAAAGGTATGGGGGAGCTGCATCTGCAGATAGTGATCGAGCGGCTGGAACGGGAGTTTCATCTCCAGGCACGTACGGGAAAACCGGCCGTAGCCCTGCGGGAGACCGTTACCGGCCCGGCCTCGGCCACGGTCCTGTTCCAACCGCCCCCCGATCCGACGGAAAAGATCGCGGAGATGAAGGCGGGAGTAGCGGTTACCGTTAAACCGCGCCAGCGCGGCTCCGGTGTCAGTATTGTCATCCAACCGGAAATACAACCGGAAGGCCATGATCTATCGCCTCCGCAGCGGGAGGGGCTGGAAGAAGGGGTGCGGCTGATCCTGGCCAGCGGCCCCATGGAGGGTGCACCCCTGGAGGATCTGGAGGTGCGGGTGGACGAGGTTGAGCTGTTCGGCAGGGCCTCTTCCGGGGAGGCGCTGCGGGCCGCCGCGGCCAAGGCGACCCATAAGGCGATCCAGGATGCGAATCCCGGTATTTTGCACCCCATCATGGCGGTGGAAGTGGTGGTTCCAGAGGAGAATCTCGGCACGGTTCTGGGGGATCTGCAAGGCCGCCACGGTGTGATCCTGGATACCGAAAAATGGAAGGATACCGCCACCATCACCTGCGAAGTGGCGCTTGACCGGTTACTGGGCTATACCACCGAGCTGCGCAGTATGACCCAGGGTCGCGGTCAGTTCAGTACCATATTCAAGCGATTTGACCAGGCCTGAAAAAACCCGGAAACTATCCAGGGTAGTAGGGACGCACCATAGATTTCAGGCTGTGGTCTGTAATTTCGACAGGATATAAGGGAAATTCCACGATGAAACTTTTTATCGGAAACCTCCCCGCTCACGGAACGCCGGAAGATCTTTCCAAACTTCTCAAACCGTTCGGCTATCGCAAAGGGATCGAGTTTAACGCCTGGCAGGACTGCGATGGAGACATGAATTACTACGCCGTACTGGACGATGAACCGGAACGTACGGCAAGAAAAATCATCCGGGATCTCGGCAACAGCCACCTTCTGGATTCCCCCCTCGAGATTCGCGAGTTCCACCAACGCCATTCCTACCAGAACGAACGCCGGGAACTGGGCTGGCGAGACCAGGAATGGCAGGGGGAAGAGCGGCGCGTTCGGGAACGACGCCAGGGAAGTGTGCGGTTGTTCGGGGATGAGGAGTAATTGCCAGTTAGGAGTAGGAAGTTTGTAATTAATAGTCACCAGTTCGCAGTGAACCCCGCCCTATTCGCGGGGTTCTTTTTTGGCGGACAAACCTGTTTTCCCCCTTCCCCACCCTATGTGTCAGCATATTTTACAACCGCGTCGGATCAGGTTGTACAGAACAGTCGATGAACTGACATAACATGCTGTATTAATTAGTTATTTATTGGATTCCAATAAGATGGACCAATTCTTGCTAGTTTAATGAAAGAATTTAAAGTCTCGCACGGGCTGGTAAGGGCCGGTCGGTTTTGTATTTTGTTATATATTGAAGGAGCAACTCTAATGAAGAGAAGAAAAGGATCCCGCCTAAGATCGGTTACTGCGGCGACGGTCATATTAGGAGGTCTGGCTACGAGCGCGGCAAATGCCGGTGTACTCTATTTCGACTATAACCGGAATTACGACGGGGCTACCGCCAGCGCCTCGCTGTTTCTGTTTGGAGATAGCGGCCAGACCGCAACGATTTCCAATCTTGCTGGATTCAGCCAGACGGTTACCCTCGGGTCCGACGGGTTCTATAACCTGGGACTTTCGGCCTCTTATCAACAGGCGGGTACCGGGGTGATGAACACCGGATTTAAGGTGGTTTCCCCGGATCCCATCGCCGGGTACTTCGTAAATCGTAAATCTTATACCACGGATATGACCTACCTCTTCGACGGTGACTCGCTCGGCACGGATTACGTGGTGGCCAGCCAGGGCAACGGCTTTGACGAGGGCAGTCAGGTATTGATCCATGCCACGCAGGACAATACCATCGTAAATTTTACCCCCACCTCGGGCGCCCCGGTCACCGTCACCCTCCAGGCCGGAGAGACCTATAAATATGCCGGAGGTAACGTGGATCTTACCGGTTCGTCTGTCAGCGCCGACAAGCCGGTGGCCGTATTCGGCGGACATGCATGTGCTCAGGTACCGGTTGGGCAGACCTATTGCGACACCTTGATCGAGCAGATGATACCGACCGACCGCCTCTCCTCGAGTTATGCCTTGGTCGCTTCTCAGGGTGCTGAAATCTCGCCTTTGCAGAGTGATCTGGTACGTGTGGTCGCCACCGCAACCGGCACACAGGTTACGCTCGACGGGGCGGTGGTAGCGACGCTCAATGCAGGGGAAGTCTATGAATTCTCCCTCGCCGCAGGAACCGGTGCCAGTCTGGAGACATCGGAACCGGTCCTGGTTGCTCAGTACCTCAAGGGCGGTCTCGGTACGCTTACCGATCCGGCCATGGCCGTAGTGCCGGGTTCCGATACCTGGCTGGATGCCTATCGCTTGTCCACCCCCAGCGGAACTCAGGCGTTTGATGTCAACTATGCTGCGATCGTCATCGACACGCTTGACCTCGCCACGCTGATGCTTGACGGGGTCCTCGTTGATACCTCGGCATTTTCAGTAATCGCTGGAACGGATTACAGCCGCGGTATCATCGATCTGCCGCTGGGGTTGTTTGATCTGAGCGCGGCGAACCCTTTCCTGGTGATGTTGGGCGGCGGTTCCGCAGCCGACAGCTATTTCACCTTCGGTGGCGCCACCTTTGCGCCGGGGGTCTCTCCCCCGCCTGATCCGCCTACCGTACCTGAGCCGGCTTCCATCGCGTTGCTTGCCGCCGGTATGGCCGGACTGGGCATGCGTCGCAAACGGCGTAAAGCTAAAAAATAATCGATTCGCTTGGTAATTAAAACGGCGGCCCTAGGGTCGCCGTTTTTTTTTCGGAGGCGATATGCCTGGTGCACCCCCTCTCTACCTTCCTCCGATCCTACTCCAACAGACCCGTTGGCTTTGAAGTTGGCGTTGGCACATCCTGACGGCAATGCCTCCTATCTGGCACGCCCCTGCCAGTACAACAGGGAGACCGAAAGGCACCCCTGTCCGCAACGTTATTGGATGGGTTTGCGATTTGCACCGGAAGTCGTCTCCGCCATGAGCAAAGCGCTAAATCAACTTAAAAAGCGGTTCAAGGCGAAGAGTCTGACGGTTGTGGGCTATTCGGGAGGCGGCGCGATCGCGGCGCTGTTGGCCGCCGAACGGGATGATATCGATCGTTTGGTCACCGTGGCCGACAATCTGGATTACCGTGCCTGGACATCTAAGAATCGAATGAAGCCGCTTAAGGGTTCCCTCAGCCCCGTAGAGCACATGGACAAGCTACAAACACCCACGGCAATGGCACTTTGCCGGAGGTGATGACAAGATTGTTCCGGTAGACCTGATCCAATCGTTCGTGGGTAGATTTCCCGCCGGAAGTCCGGCCGCCGTACTGATAATGCCGGAATTCGATCATCACTGCTGTTGGGTCGGGTATTGGCAGGGACTATGGGCAATGTCGAGGGATGAAAAATAGTTTGCGGCTGACAGTTTACGTTGAACGCCACTATAAACTGCCAGGCAAAAACAAACCCCGCCGAGGCGGGGTTCAGGCTTACAGCTCTAGTTTATAGTTTTTAACCCTGTCTCTTCTTCCGGGAGAAGCCGATACCGGCGAGGCCGAGGCCTAGCAAAGCCAGCGTGGTGGGTTCAGGGACCCTTCCTCCTGGTGTAACCGCACCAACAGTAATGTCATCAAATCCAATTTGATCTGCGACACCCGCAAAACTCACGGAGTAAGCCGTACCCGCGAAACCCACTCCGATGGGATCCCAGTTACAAAAATCACCCGACGGATCACCCGTGCAGTTATTATCTTGCCAGTTCACCCCAAGATTTAGTGTACCAAGAATAGTCCCCGTGCCGTCCAATCCATCATAAACCGTTACTGTTCCCTCTCGGGATGACGAATAGAAGAAGGAAAACCCGGTGGTGAAGCCGTTAAGGACGTTCATCACCAAGTCACCGCCGCTCAGGAAAAAAGCGATGGTATCCGGGGTTGGTTCATTGGCAAAGTTTCCACTCCCGCCAGCATCGATATCGATGAGCGCCAGAGCACTATCACCAAACGTAATGTCATAGTCCGGACCGATACTGCCTAAACTACCCGCTCCGCCGTCGTAAAAATCCAGGACTTGCTCGAAATCTTGCAGACCGTCAAAGGTAAGTACTACCGCGTTCGCTGACGGCGCGCTCAACCCCATTATCAGCGCTGCAGCCGCTATTGTTCCATATCTGTTTAACATGCCTGTAACCCTTGTCTTTAGCGAATTAGTGTCATTTAAAATCTGCATTCCCACACAATTAATGCATTATTTATTCCATGCGCTAAAACACTTTATTATTCATAAGGATATCTTTACAGCGTCAAAAAATTCTTGTCACGATTGTAAAGAAAACTGACACTTGTTTTGATTTCGTGAGTTCGAATCCGACCCTCGGAAAAAACAAAAAAACCCCGACAAGTGAGCTTTTTCTGGGTCTGGGATTTTTGGGCGTGAGATTTACGGGGCACATCCCTGTGCCCCGCCCTTCGGGCCGCGCTTACGCGCGGTAAAAACGGTTTCCTGCCGTTTTGATCGAACTGGTGAGCTCTCATGACACAACCCGTTCCACAAATAAAAAGGGCCCCGGTTGGGGCCCTTTTTATTTGGCGGAGGGCGTGAGATTCGAACTCACGAGGGGCGTGAACCCCTGCCGGTTTTCAAGACCGGTGCATTCAACCGCTCTGCCAGCCCTCCAATTCGAGACGCGAAGGATACCTGATTCACACTCCTCTGTTCCACTCTTCAGGCAGGGTCTTGATTAATTGTGCGTTTCTCCCAATATATGGGGATGAGGAACCAACGGCGTTTTCTGGTAGTCTATGTAGTCAGCACAGTAATTTAAGGAGATCCTAATACTATGAACCGCTTTGATACCGCAGTCGCCCGTTCCCCGGAGCAGGTCCTTGCGACAAACAAAGTCATAAAGAATACCTATATGCTGCTATCGGCCACGCTGTTGTTCAGCGCCCTGATGGCGGCTGTTTCCACGGTGATGCAGATGCCGCAGATGACTTATCTGCTCTGTGTCGGCGGCGCTTTCCTTATGATCTGGCTGGTGCTTCCCCGAACCGCCAATTCCGCTACCGGCCTGTGGGTTGTTTTCGGTATTACCGGCCTCCTGGGATTCGCCCTGGGTCCGATACTCAATTTTTACCTCACCATGGCCAGCGGACCGAAGATCATCGGCACCGCCCTCGGCGGTACGGGCGTCATATTCCTAGCGCTCTCGGGCTATGCCCTGACCAGCCGGAAGGATTTCAGTTTCATGGGCGGTTTTCTGTTTGCCGGCTTTATACTTGCCCTGGTCGCCATTATCGCCAATCTATTTCTGGCGATCCCCGCCCTCGCCCTGGCTATCTCCGCAGTGATCATCATGCTCATGAGTGGATTTATTCTGTATGACACCAGCCGCATGATCCATGACGGTCAGGCCAACTATCTGCTGATGACGGTGAGTCTTTACATGAGTATATTCAATATCTTTATCCATCTGCTCCACATTCTCGGTGCATTCGCGGGCGATGACTAAGACACTGTACTTACCTGATTTGGTAAATTGACACCGAAAGCCCCGGTCCTGTTCCGGGGCTTTCCATTTCTTGGTGGATTGCTGTTATGGACTGGATGACAATCGGTTCCGCGTTGCTTATGGGAATCATGATCGTGGTGCTCTGGCCCACTGCCAAACATCTGCTGACCAACAGCCCGAAGGCCCCCACCGGTGCGTGGCAGAACGTGGCCCTGATCATCTTGGGGGTTATGGGGTTTGTCGCGCTTCTGGTAATGATGGTGCGCTGAGTTTCCCCAGATATCCCCCGGAAGGGGGAAGACCTGTTCGCGCCTGAAGGTACCTCTGCAGATCGGATTCTCGTCCGCCTTCTCGGGGGAACACAAACTATGGAGTAATCACCTCCACGCCTCCCATGTAATGCTGCAGCACCTCCGGCACCCGAATGCTGCCGTCCGCCTGCTGGTAGTTCTCCATCACCGCCACCAGGGTTCTCCCCACCGCCAGTCCGGAGCCGTTCAGGGTGTGGACCAGTTCGGGCTTTCCGCTCTCCGGGTTACGCCAGCGGGCCTGCAGGCGACGGGCCTGGAAATCCCCGAAGTTGGAGCAGGAGGAGATCTCCCGGTAGGTGTTCTGGGCCGGTAGCCACACCTCCAGGTCATAGGTCTTTCTCGCGGAGAAGCCGAGATCGCCGGTACAGAGGGTGACCACCCGGTAGGGCAATTCCAGCTTCTGCAGAATAGTCTCGGCGTGGGCGGTAAGCTGTTCCAGGGCCCGGTCCGACTCCTCCGGACGAACCACCTGCACCAGCTCCACCTTCTCGAACTGGTGCTGACGGATCATGCCGCGGGTGTCCTTGCCGTAGGAGCCGGCTTCACTGCGGAAGCAAGGGGTATGGGCCACGTACTTGCGGGGCATGTAGTCCGCTTCGATAATGACGTCACGTACGATATTGGTGACCGGCACCTCCGCCGTTGGGATCAGGTAGTAGTCCGATTCGCCGCTCAGCTTAAACAGGTCCTCCTCGAACTTGGGCAGCTGACCGGTGCCCTGCAGGCTGTCCGCATTGACGATGAACGGGACGTAGGTCTCCCGATACCCATGCTCCTTGGTATGGGTGTTGAGCATGAACTGGGTAAGTGCCCGCTGCAACCGTGCCAACGCTCCGCTCATGACGGTAAAACGGGAGCCCGTCACCTTGGCGGCGGTTTCAAAATCCATCATGCCCAGACCGGCTCCCAGGTCCACATGGTCCTTGGGCGAAAAATCGAACACCGGCGGTTCACCCCAGCGACGCTCCTCGCGATTGTCGGCCTCGTCCGTGCCCTCCGGTACGTCGGGTGCGGGGATGTTGGGGATGCCCAGGGCGATGGCCTGCAGCTCCTGCTGGATGGTTGTCAGCTCCTCTTCCGCGCCCTTCAGCTTTTCCCCCAGATCGGAGACCTCCGCCAGCAGGGGCTGGATATCCTCCCCCGCCGCCTTCGCCTTGCCTATGGACTTGGAACGGGTGTTGCGCTCGTTCTGCAACTCCTGAGCGGCAACCTGCAGTTCCTTGCGCCGGGCTTCCAGTCCGGCGATCTTTTCCTGATCCAGCACCACGCCGCGGCGCGCGAGTTGCGCGGCCGTAGCTTCCAGTTCATTTCTCAGTAAACGAGGATCCAGCATGTATTACTCACCACTATTGACCTTGGCCGGCCAGCTCACGATGTGGCCCGGCGTTATTAATTTGTTCAGGTGTTCCAGCACCCGCTCCACTTTTTCCGGCTGGTCGAAAAATTCCAGCACCAGCGGCAGATCGAGGGAGACGTCCAACAGCATCGAGGAGTGCATTTTGCCCGATTTTCCGAATCCGGCGATACCGCGAAAGGCGGTAACCCCCTTAACTTTCTCGTCATCGTGCAGCAGTTGCAACAGCTCCTGCAGCATATGCTCGCCTTCCGTAAGATAGATGCGCACCATGGTTACATCCGCCGTATTCATATCTGTCTCCCTAACATCACGCCCATCCAGGCGGCAGCGATACAGGCCAGTACGCTGATGACCACGTTGAGTATGGCCTTCAGGTAGTCCGCCTGCTCGATCAGGTTAAAGGTCTCCATGGAAAAGGTGGAGAATGTAGTGAACGCCCCCAGTACCCCGATGAGGATCGCGGCCCGAATCTCCGGTCCCACCGTCATCCGCTCCAGAAAAAAGATATAAAGAAATCCCATCAGGAGAGATCCCAGGATATTCACCGTCAAGGTTCCATAGGGAAAACCCCGGCCCAGCAGGGCGTAAATGCCGCTGGATACCCAATAGCGAAACAGCGCTCCGGTAGCGCCTCCGATAGCAATGGCGATAGTGGTCTGCACGACCCCGTTTCTCCCCTGTAACAGGCCTAGCATTTTACACAGAGTGGGTTGCGAGTACGATCTTCCGCAAAGCGGTAGATTATGCCACAGCCTCTATCCGGGCTCGGTTACCAACGCAAAGAACGCAAAGACGCGGAGTCGCAAAGCACTTTAGGTCTGGCGGGGAGCCCTTTTGTCTCTTCCAGGTAGGAACCCCGTCCTCCGGGACGATTGAACAATACCTATTTTTTGCCGGAGGAGTAGACCTCTGCCGGGAGTCAAAGTCTCCCGATTTGCCGGGGGATACATATTCCAAAAACTCTGCGCCTTAGCGCCTCTGCGTACTTCGCGTATTATTCTAGGGGCTTGGTAGAGGGTTAGGTGTCTTTCCCTTGTTTCCGGTCACGTTCCCGCAACAGCTTCAGCTTCTCCGCGATCTTGATCTCCAGCCCCCGGTCAACCGGATGGTAGTAGCGCCGTTCGCCCATCTCCTCCGGGAAATAGCTCTCACCGGCGGCATAGGCGTCCTTTTCGTCGTGGGCGTAACGATAGTCCTTACCGTGTCCCAGTTCCTTCATAAGCCGCGTGGGGGCGTTGCGCAGGTGCATGGGGACCTCCTGGGTGCCCGACTCCCTGGCGTCTCTCATAGCGGCGTTAAAGGCGGTATAGGCGGCATTGCTCTTGGCGGCGCAGGCCATGTAGAGCACCGCCTGGGCTATAGCCAGTTCCCCTTCCGGCGAACCCAGTCGCTCCTGGGTCTCCCAGGCATCGAGGGCCAGCCGCAGGGCCCTGGGATCGGCATTGCCGATATCCTCCGATGCCATACGTACCACCCGCCGGGCGATATAGAGAGGGTCGCAGCCCCCGTCCAGCATGCGACACAACCAGTACAGGGCGGCGTCCGGTGCCGTTCCCCGCACGCTCTTATGCAGAGCGGAGATCTGGTCGTAAAAAAGATCGCCCCCCTTATCGAAGCGTCGAACGTTCCCGGACACCACCTCTTCCACCACGGAACGCTGTATCTGTTCCCCTTCGGTGAGGTCGGCGGCGATCTCCAGGAGGTTGAGGGCGCGCCGGGCATCCCCGTCCGCGGCTTCGGTGATCAGGTCCAGGAGCTCCGGCACCAGGGTCAGATTGCGTGTCCCCAGCCCCCGTTCGGCATCCTCCAGGGCCTCGGTCAGAATAGGTTTCAGCTCCGCCGTAGCGAGTCGTTTCAGGACATAGGTCCTGGCCCGGGAGAGAAGCGCGTTATTAAGTTCGAACGAGGGGTTCTCGGTAGTGGCCCCGATGAACACCACGGTACCGTCCTCCACGTGCGGTAGAAAGGCGTCCTGCTGGGCCTTGTTAAAACGGTGCACCTCGTCGATAAACAGGATGGTGGGCCGTCCCTGCATCTGCTTGGCCTGTCTGGCCTGGTCCACCGCGCTCCGGATCTCCTTTACTCCGGACAGCACCGCGGAGAGACTGAGAAACTGGGCACCGGAGTGGTGGGCAATGAGCCTGGCGAGGGTGGTCTTGCCGGTACCGGGAGGACCCCAGAAGATCATGGAGTGGAGGCGGTCGGATTGGATGGCCCGACGCAGGGGTTTGCCCTCCCCCATAATATGTGTCTGGCCCCGGAACTCCTCCAGGGTCCGGGGACGCATGCGGTCCGCCAGCGGCCTCACGCCCCCGTTTTCGCTGTCACTGAAGAGATCCTGGCCGTGCATGGCGGTCACGTCAGTGCTGGAACACCTCGTAGCGGTCAGGCAGGTCCAGTTTAAAGAGATCTTCGCTCAGCTTCAGGTTGTAAACCATGTCGTAAAACTGAAATCGGGTCACCTGCCCGAACTTGTCCGCCATCTCCAGGCGCTGCAGCTCGTTATCGCCGAAGGCCAGCAGGATACGAATGAACTGGCTCTCCTGGTCACGCGGGATCAGCTCAACCCAGTCCAGCCCCTGACTGTTTCCGATATCGATCACCTCGAAATGTTCCTCCACCGCATCATCACTGCTGAGCAGAAGGGCGGGTGTCCCGTTGAAGGCATTTTTCTGTGACTGGGTACTGGCCTGTTCCAGTTCCGGATCATAGATCCACACCTGCCTGCCGTCGGCGACGATATGCTGAACATAGGGTTCCTGATAATCCCAGCGCAGACGCCCCGGCCGGCGGATATAGATAATCCCCTGGGCCTGTACCGCCCGCTGCTCCTCTTCGTTCAACACCGACTGGGTAAACCTGGCCTGGAGGGTCTGGTTGTTCTTGAGGAATGTCCGCAACTGTTCGGAACCGGATTTCGCCCAGGCGCCGCCGGCAAAGATAAACAGCAGTCCCAGAACAGCTGCCAGTTTAAGTAAAGAGGCTGGTATTTTCATATCACAACTCGGGTGGCGGCGGGGCCAGTACCTGGCGATTGCCGTTGGATTCCTGAGGGCCGACGATGCCGGTACGTTCCATCTCCTCGATCATGCGGGCCGCCCGGTTATAGCCGATTTTGAGACGGCGTTGTACGCCGGAGATGGACGCACGGCGGGTCTCGGTCACGATCCGAACCGCCTCGTCGTAGAGGGGATCGGCGTCCTCCAGGTCCACGCCGTTCTCCGACGGCAGTCCGGGGATCGGCTCCGCCGTCCCCCGCAGGATCTCGTCCACATATTCGGGCTCGGTGTTCTTGGCCAGATGGCTCACCACCCGGTGGACCTCGTTGTCGTCCACATACGCGCCGTGGATGCGCTGCGGCAGGGCGTTACCCGGCGGAAGATAGAGCATGTCCCCGTGCCCCAACAGCTGTTCCGCGCCCATCTGGTCCAGAATGGTCCGCGAATCCACCCGGGACGAGACCTGAAAGGCGATGCGGGTCGGGATGTTGGCCTTGATCAGGCCGGTAATGACGTCCACGGACGGCCGCTGGGTGGCCAGCAGAAGGTGTATTCCCGCGGCGCGGGCCTTCTGGGCAAGGCGAGCGATCAACTCCTCCACCTTCTTGCCCACCACCATCATCAGGTCGGCCAATTCGTCGATGATTACTACGATATAGGGCAGATGCGCCAGATGTTCCATCCCCTCCAGCGGATCGACTGAATCCGGCTGATACAGGGGGTTGGGCACCGGCTCTCCGTTCGCTTCCGCGTCCTTGATCTTTTTGTTGAAGCCGCTGATGTTACGCACCCCCAGGGCCGCCATCTGCCGATAGCGGCGTTCCATCTCCAACACGCACCAGCGCAGGGCGTTGGCGGCCTCCTTCATGTCGGTAACCACCGGTGTCAGGAGGTGGGGAATCCCCTCGTATACCGACAACTCCAGCATTTTCGGATCCACCATGATGAGGCGGACATCTTCCGGGGTGTATTTATAGAGCAGGCTCAACACCATGGCGTTGATCGCCACCGATTTGCCGGATCCGGTGGTTCCCGCGATCAACACATGGGGCATCCGCGCCAGGTTGGCCACCACGGGATTTCCGGCAATGTCCTTGCCCAGCCCGAGGGTCAAGGGGGATTTGGAACTCTCATAGGCCTCCGACTTCAGCACCTCGCTGAGATAGACCATTTCCCGCTGCTCATTCGGGATCTCGATACCGATCACCGACTTGCCCGGGATCACCTCCACCACACGGACACTGATGGTGGACAGGGCGCGTGCCAGGTCCTTTGCCAGATTGGTGATACGGCTCACCTTGGTGCCGGGGGCGAGCTGCACCTCAAACAGGGTGATCACCGGCCCCGGATGGACCGCCTCCACCTCCGCCTCGATACCGAAATCCCGCAGTTTGAGTTCAACCTGCCGGGACATGGCTTCCAGGGCCTCCTTGGTGTAGCCGTGCCCCACCGTCTGTACCGGATCCAGGAGCGCCAGCGGGGGCAGCTTTTCTCCTCCGCTGCCCTGGAAAAGCTGGGTCTGTTGCTCTTTCCGCGCCCGTTCGCTCGGTTTCACCTGTTTGATGACCGGTTCGATCTTGGGGGGTTTCTGCTTCTCCCGCCGTTTCTGTTCGGTCTTGACCGCCTCACTGCGTTCGCGCCGGGCCGTCTTCGCGGTCTGACGGTCCTGCCACAGATCGCGCAGATGGATCAGTCTGCGGAACAGGGTGAGGGTCATGCCACCGGTCTTGTCCATCACCGCGATCCAGGAAACCCCGGTAAAGAGGGTGAAACCGCTCAGAAACAGGGCAAGCAGCAGCAGGGTTCCACCGATATTGTTGAATATCCCCACTATATGATCCATGAGGGCGCTTCCGAGGATTCCTCCGCTGCCTGTGGGGAGCGGGACGCTGAACTGGGAGATATGCATGGCCGCGAGGGTACAACCGGCTATAAGGGTCACCAGAAACCCCGACCAGCGCAGGGCGAGTACGCTCAGGTTAAGGGTGTCGTCGGGGTTACGCTCTTTGAATATGAGCCAGCCGCTCCAGGCCACCATCAGCGGTAACAGATAGGCCAGAAAGCCGAAGAGAAGGAGAAAAACATCGGCGATCCAGGCACCCACCGCTCCCCCGGCGTTCTGTACCTCCCGCTGTGCCCCGGTATAGGACCAACCGGGATCGTTTGCCGAGTAGGTGACCAGCGAGAGCAGCAGATAGGCCCCGATCGCAAGCAGCAACAGCATGGCGCCTTCGCGCAGGCGTCTGTTCACGTGGGACACCAGGGGTTGCTGTTGTGTTTCACTGGCTTGGCGCATAATAATAATTTAAATATTATATAGTTATAAGTGATATTTAGTCTATTTTATTATTTAAAACCTAACCCCGGATGGGTGCCGGATTTTCGTTCTAGCCGCCTTTGGCGCCATCCCGCAACGCCCCGTGGATTATCTCTCCATTCTTGACATTTATTCCGGAACTTAGTGCCGGATTCTTTTCCCATCCGTCACCGGCCAGTATCTTCACGTAGGGTATCACGGCGGCGGAGAGGGCCTGGGAGGCGCTCCTGGGAACGGCTCCCGGCATGTTTGTGACACAGAAATGGGTTACCCCGGACAGGGTGAAGGTGGGCGCCTCATAGGTGGTGGGACGGGTGGTTTCCATACATCCCCCCTGATCCACCGCCACATCCACAATCACGCTCCCCTCCTCCATGGAGGCCACCTGATCGGCCGATACCAGGCGCGGGGCCCGGGCCCCAGTAATCAACACCGCGCCGATCAGCAGATCGGCCTGGCGAACGGCCTTGTCCATCAGTTCCCGGTAGGGGTAGAGAGCAGTGATATTCGCCCCCAGGCTTCGCAAGGCAGCGAGTTTGCGGCGGTTTTTGTCAAATACCGTCACTTCCGCCCCGAGAGCGGAGGCCACCCGGGCCGCGTTTTCACCCACGTTCCCGCCACCCAGGATCACCACCCGGCCCCGTTCCGTGCCGGGCAGCCCCCCCAACAGCAGACCCTTGCCTCCTTGCGGGCGGTGCAGCAGCGTGGTGCCGATCTGTACCGCCAGGCGTCCGGCGATATCACTCATGGGTGCGAGAATAGGCAGACCATCGGCTTCCTGTACGGTCTCAAAAGCGACGGCCGTCAGGCCGATATACAGCAGACGCTGCAGCAGATCCGGCATGGCCGCCAAGTGCAGAAAACAGAACAGGATATGATCTGAGCGCAGCATCTCCAGCTCCGCCCCCATAGGCTCCTTGACCTTGATCAGCAGTTCGGCCCGGCCGTAAACGGATTCCGCATCGGGCAGGATCTCCACACCCAGCGATCGGTAGTGCTGGTCGGAAAAACCGCTGGCCTCCCCGGCACCGCTTTCCAGAAACACCTCGTGGCCATCCTTAACGAGTTCGGCGCACGCTTCCGGAACCAGTCCAACCCTTCCTTCCAGGGGTTTTATCTCCTTTGGAATACCGATCAGCATCCTTTCTCCTTTAACTCTGCGAAATCGCCGCCATATAGGCGGAAACTGGTTGAAAACATCTCAGGTCCCCGAAGGATTGTGGACGAAATACGGTTCGTGCGGTATCTCGAGATAGTTTCTAGACCATCAGAAGAACATTACGTACCATGTCCGGGATCTTTTTCCACCGGGGAATACGCCCGCTGAGATCCGACTGCTTTCATAAATGGAGTGATTATACATGAGCGAAACAAAGCATTGCCGTCTGCTTATTCTCGGTTCCGGACCCGCCGGTTACACGGCCGCGGTGTATGCCGCCAGGGCCAATCTGAGTCCGGTACTGATCACAGGTATGGAACAGGGCGGGCAGCTCACCACCACCACCGAGGTGGACAACTGGCCGGGGGATTTCCAGGGCGTTCAGGGACCGGAACTCATGGATCGCATGCTTAAACATGCGGAGCGCTTTAACACCGAAGTAATCTTCGACCACATCCACACCGCGGAACTGACCCGGCGTCCCTTCCGCCTGAGCGGGGATCAGGGGGTCTACACCTGCGATGCTCTGATAATCGCCACCGGCGCCTCGGCGCAATACCTGGGTATGGA
Organism: Sedimenticolaceae bacterium; assembly: GCA_050291465.1. GTDB lineage: Bacteria > Pseudomonadota > Gammaproteobacteria > Chromatiales > Chromatiaceae > CBFDBF01. The sequence continues at coordinate 219,407 of JBNKJV010000002.1, forward strand.
ATCAGAGGAAGCGTTCAAGGGGCGCGGCGTCTCGGCCTGCGCCACCTGTGACGGCTTTTTCTACCGTAACCAGAAGGTGGCCGTAATCGGCGGCGGCAATACGGCGGTGGAAGAGGCCCTCTATCTCTCCAATATCGCCGATGAAGTGACCATCGTTCACCGGCGGGATAAATTCCGTTCGGAAAAGATCCTGGCGGATCAACTCATCCAGAAATCCCAGGATGGGAACGTCAAAATCGAGTGGGATCATGTGCTGGACGAGGTGCTTGGGGACAATACCGGTGTAACCGGAATACGCATCAAGAATGTCAAGGACGGTTCCACCAAAGAGATCGAACTGCAGGGAGTCTTTATCGCCATCGGCCATAAACCGAATACGGAAATGTTTAAAGACCAGTTGGAAATGGAGAACGGCTATCTCAAGGTCAGGAGCGGTACCGCGGGAATGGCCATGCAGACCAGTATCGAAGGCGTCTTCGCTGCGGGAGACGTGATGGATCAGGTCTATAAGCAGGCCATAACCTCGGCCGGGGCCGGCTGCATGGCGGCACTGGATGCGGAAAAATACCTGGATTCCCTGGAGGCGGAATCGTAAGCAACTTCCGGTCTCGGGGGAGCGGACCTCCCCCCGGTTCTGCCGGACGAGCCGTGCCCGCCGTTGCGCCGAGGTGATTCCAACAGGCGCAGCCAGTACTGCTCACCTTAGGGGTATCAATCACCCACCAGGCGCTGTTCCAGGACATGGTCGTGCAGCAGAACCTTCTGATAACGGTTGAGCATTTTGAATCGAGCCCCGGTTATATAGCGTGGCGCCTTGCCGTCATCACCGCTTTTGCGCAGCATCTGGCTGCGTATATCCGCAAATAACTCGATCCCCTCTTCCGCTTCACATACGTCCAGCTTGAATCGAAGCTGCAGGGTCTCACCCTCTTCGCCTAAGGTGGTGACACTCTCAAGTCGTGCCCCAGTGGTACTCAGGTCCTTTATGAATACGGGTTGCCAGAACTCTTTCTCGTCCGGCCGTTTGATATTGCGCACCAGCGCCGGGATATTGGTCTCCACCCGATCAGCTTCGCGAACCGTTATACATTCCACTTCTTCCGGATAGCTGAGGTGAAGATAGGGGTACGGTTTCACCGCCGTGTGCAACACTTTGGTTACGAATCCATAAACCTGGCTTCCACGCAGCATGCGCACCGCGAACCTCTGATCCTCCCTGACAAACTGGACCTTGCCGTTTACGGTCGGTGCGGTTACCAAAACGCTTTCCCCCGGTAGATATCCGATCACCGATACCGTATAACGATCGTCCTTATCCGGAGATATGAGCTGAAGTTGCACGACATCGCCAACCTCGAGCTTTAAAACGTCTTCTGTCATACTTGATCTCATTCATAGCCACGGCCGCTGTGTTTCGGCGTCTGAGCGTGACTTGGCAAACGTAGTGTAGCAGACACGCAACCAGCAGGCTGCAACCTGGAATATCCCGCCGCCCCAAGGGGTAGGAACCGACCTGAACCGACATGCTGTATATCCTCGACCCCGGCAATCCCGATGCCCCCTTTCCCCCGGTGGAGCTGGCGCAGCGGGAGCCGAACGGGCTGTTGGCGGTGGGTGGGGATCTCTCACAGGTACGTCTGCTGAACGCTTACCGCAACGGCATATTCCCCTGGTACGGCGATGGCCAGCCTGTTCTCTGGTGGTCCCCCGATCCGCGACTGGTACTGTTTCCTGATCGCCTGAAGATATCCCGAAGCCTGTACAAAACAATACGCAACAGAGGATTCGAAGTATCCTTGGATCGCGACTTTCATGGCGTCATCCGGGCCTGCGGCGCTCCGCGTGGTGATGAAGGTGAGACATGGATCACGAAGGAAATGATCAACGCCTACGAAAATCTACATCAGGCGGGACACGCCCATTCCATCGAGATATGGTTGCAACAGGAGTTGGTTGGGGGACTCTACGGGGTCTCTACAGGGACTGTGTTTTTTGGAGAATCAATGTTTAGCAGAGCGCGTGATGCGTCGAAGGTGGCGCTGGTCTGTCTGGCCCGTTATCTGGCCTCCTGGGGTTATCAACTGATCGATTGCCAGGTCTATACCCAACACCTGGTCTCACTTGGAGCTGAAGAGATTCCACGTCTTCGGTTTATCGAGATACTGCGGGGGGCGGTTGCATGCTCCGTAGCGGCTGAGGCCTGGGACCCGGTTTATTCCAGGCCGTTCCCGGTTGCTGAGGGGGATCGCGTCTGATGAGTATTGAGCATCGTCAGGTCAGACTGTTCCGCACCACCGCCCATCCCTGCCAGTATCTTCCTGAACGGACGGCCCGCACGCTGGTGGTGGATCCACAGATGGAAAAGAGCAGCGATCTCTACGACGCCCTGCTGAACCTGGGTTTCCGCCGTAGCGGCAACGATTTTTACCGTCCCTACTGCGGCGACTGCCGCTCCTGCGTTCCCATTCGCATACCTGTCGATCGTTTCCAGCCACGGCGCAACCAGCGCAGAACATGGGAACGTCTCAGCCATAGCACGAAAGTCTCGATCCATCCGGCGCGTTTCGATGCGGAATACTTCGATCTCTACTGCCGCTATATCGAGACCCGTCATCCCGGCAGCGAGATGTCCTCCCCGACGCCCGACGATTTCACCCGTTTCCTTATCAGTCCCTGGGGTGACACGCTGTTTGTGGAGGTACGCCAGGAGCGGAAGTTACTGGCCGTTGCAGTGACCGATCTGCTTCCCTCGGGACTCTCCGCGGTCTACACCTTTTTTGAACCGGGTCGGGCCGGCGAAAGCCCGGGGGTATACTCCATCCTGTGGCAGATTGAGGAAGCCAGGCGCCGACAACTGAACTGGCTCTATCTCGGTTTCTGGATCCCGGGTTGCCGGAAAATGGAATACAAAAAGGAATACCGTCCGCTGCAGCTGCTGCACAATGGGGTCTGGCGGGAATTCCCAGTAAACGAACCGATCAATTTCCCCCTGCCGGATCCCTCCTCCGACCATCCGCTGGAACTCCGATAGGTTCGTTTTAGTCTGCTTATGGTATACTGCCGCCCGCAAATTATGCAGTAGGTAGCTAAGGAAACCGAATGGCGAAAGAAGATTTTATCGAAATGGAAGGGACCGTTGTCGAAACCCTCCCCAATACCATGTTCCGCGTTGAACTGGAAAACGGTCACGTCGTGACGGCCCATATCTCGGGCAAGATGCGCAAGCACTATATCCGCATCCTTACGGGTGACAAGGTTACCGTCCAGCTGACCCCCTATGATCTGAGCAAAGGCCGAATCACCTACCGCGCACGTTGAAAGTCTGCCGGGAGCAGCCGCGCAACTTTACCCATCAGTGAACGACGCGGCCTTCCAGCTCGAAAGCCAGTTCCCCGTCAGTAATCCTGATCCGCACCACACCGCCCTCGGCCAGATCGCCGAAAAGCAGTTCTTCAGCCAGCGGTTTACTGATTTTCTCCCGAATCAGGCGCGACATGGGGCGGGCGCCCATCTTATCGTCGTAGCCGTGTTTCGCCATCCATGCCTTGACCTCCTGGTCTACTTCCAGGAACACACCTTTCTGCTCCAACTGACCTTCCAGCTCGAAAAGAAATTTATCCACCACATGCTGAATAACGTCGGGTGACAGTGAGTTGAACTGTACAACCGCATCCAGGCGATTTCGAAACTCGGGGGAAAACATCCGCTTTATCACCTCCATGCCGTCGCTGGAGTGATCCTGAGTTGCGAATCCTATGGAACGTCGGCTCATTTCCTCAGCGCCGGCGTTGGTGGTCATGATAATCACCACGTTACGAAAATCCGCCTTGCGTCCGTTATTGTCGGTGAGGGTACCGTGATCCATAACCTGCAACAGCAGATTGAATACGTCCGGATGGGCCTTCTCGATCTCGTCCAGCAGCAGTATTGAATGGGGGTGCTTGTTGATCTCCTCCGTCAGCAAACCACCCTGGTCATAACCCACATACCCAGGAGGTGCGCCGATAAGCCTCGAAACCGTGTGCCGCTCCATATATTCAGACATATCAAAACGGATCAGCTTCAGACCCAAAATGCGTGCCAACTGGCGGGCCACCTCGGTCTTGCCGACACCGGTCGGTCCCGCAAACAGCATGGAACCCACCGGTTTCTGCTCCGCCCCCAGACCGGTGCGGCTGATACGCATGGCGGAGGTAAGGGTATCGATGGCTTCTTCCTGCCCGAACACCACCATCTTCAGATCCCGGTCCAGGTTCCGCAGGGCTTCTATATCCGACAGGGAAACACTCTGGGGCGGAATGCGCGCAATTTTCGCCACGATATCCTCGATCTCCCGAACACCGATCTCCTTGATACGGGTTGTGGAATCCTGCAATTGGACATTGGCACCCGCCTCGTCGATGACATCTATCGCCTTGTCCGGCAGATGCCGGTCATTGATATAGCGTTCCGAGAGTTCCACCGCTGCACGTAGCGCCTCATCGGTATAACCTACCTGGTGATGTTCCTCGAAGCGACTTTTCAACCCGATCAATATGTCCACCGTCTCTTCCACTGACGGTTCCTTGATATCTATCTTTTGGAAACGCCGCGCCAATGCCCGATCTTTCTCAAAAATACCGCGGAATTCCTGATAAGTGGTGGAACCGATACATCGCAGTTCTCCCGAGGCCAGTACCGGCTTGATCAGATTCGAGGCGTCCATAACACCCCCGGAAGCAGCACCGGCCCCGATTATGGTATGAATCTCATCGATAAAAAGGATTGCTTCGGGTTCTTTCTTGAGCTGTGCCAGAACCGCCTTCAGACGTTTTTCAAAGTCACCCCGGTATTTGGTGCCCGCCACCAGGCTGCCCAGATCTAGTGCATATATTGTGCAGTGCGAGAGGATGTCGGGCACTTCCTCTTCCACCACCATCCTCGCCAGTCCTTCGACGATGGCAGTCTTTCCGACACCGGCCTCTCCCACCAGCAATGGGTTGTTTTTCTGCCGCCGGCAGAGAATCTGAGTGATTCTTTCGATATCGGCCTTGCGCCCGATCAGGGGATCGATCTTCCCCAGTTCCGCCCGTTCGTTCAGATTGGTTGCGTAATTCTCCAGCGGACTCCTGGCCGGATCCGCGGCCCCTTCTTCCTCCTCAACCGCGGGAGATATGTCTTCCCGTTCGCCATCGTCATGGATCTTGGGTACGCCGTGGGATATGTAGTTGACCACATCCAGGCGTGTTATGCCCTGCTTCCCCAGGAGGTAGGTCGCCTGGGACTCCTGCTCGCTGAAGATCGCCACCAGGACGTTGGCTCCGGAGACCTCTGTCCGCCCGGAAGACTGAACATGAAAGACGGCCCTCTCCAATACTCGTTTGAAACCAAGGGTGGGTTGCGTCTCCTGAAGCTCTCCCCCCTTGGGGAGCAGCGGCGTGGTTTCATCAATAAAGCTGTTAACTTCCTGACGCAGGGTGGAGGTATCCGCGCCGCATCCCCGCAGAACCTCGAGCGCCGTGGGATTATCCAGCAACGCCAGTAAAAGGTGTTCCACCGTCATGAACTCATGCTGGCTCTCTCGGGCCTGTTTGAAGGCCTGATTCAGGGTGAATTCGAGTTCTTTACTTAACATGGGAATGGGTTCATTTTAGCCGCCGCTGCTTTCATCACAGTTAGACCTGCACTACAACAAAAAATTCGTTTATGCCTCTTCCATGGTACACAGCAGTGGATGCTGATTGGTCCGGGAGTAGTCGTTCACCTGAGCCACCTTGGTCTCCGCGATATCGTAGGTAAATACACCGCATATCCCCATACCGCGGGTGTGCACATGCAGCATTATCTGGGTAGCCTTACTCCTGTCCATCTGGAAAAAAGACTCCAATACCTCCACTACAAAATCCATCGGGGTGTAATCGTCGTTGAGCAGTATGACTTTGTACATGGAGGGACGTTTGAGTTTAGGTTTGTCCTCCTGTACCGCGAGACCGCTTTCACTTTCTTCTTTTGGGAAATCTGTCATATGCGAAATTCTAGCCGAATTTCCTTTTTGATGCTGCCGCACGCCGTCCGATCCGGGCAACTGTTTTACCAGTATATATTACTTTAAGTAAATCTTTTATCTTATTGTTTATATTGATATTTATTGGATTTTACCGTTTGCCGATACAGGATTTCCAGGCTATCCGCAGAGATAACCTCGTTGTTGTCATGGTTCTTTTCCGCCCGTTGACGCCAGGCGCTATTTGACCAGGAATTCACTCCGGCTATACTGTTCAGATTCCGGGCGGTAATTCCTACCTATTCGGCTCAGGGGAAACGGCAGGGAATGTACCCTATCCCACAAGCGCAGTATCCATACAAAAACTAAATTCCGTCCGGAATAGTATCTCGAAGATGTTGCAGTAGGAGGAGCAGGAAATATGGCTACAGGCACCGTAAAATGGTTCAACAATGCCAAGGGTTATGGCTTTGTCACGCCGGATGAAGGGGAACAGGATGTTTTCATCCATTTCTCCGCTATTGAAATGGACGGATATAAGACCCTGAAAGAGGGTCAGAAGATCCAGTTCGATATTAATGAAGGGCCAAAGGGACTCCATGCGGCCAATGTGCAGATGATAGAGCAGCAGCAGTAAGGCGACGTTTTCAGTCTTACCGGCCTACCCGGGATACGCCTTCGGGAGGTGGTGTTTTGCGCAAATTTCTTCCAGACAGCACACCTCACAGCGGGGTTTGCGACCGGCGCATGCCTCTTTGGCATGTCGCACCAACAGAGCATGGTATTCGTTGTAACGTCTAACATGGGGGCCGAGGGCCGATTCGAAGCCGGCCCGCAATAACTCATAGTCTTCATCCCCTTGCGCCAATCCCAGCCGGTAAAAGATGCGGCGGGTATAGGCGTCGATAACGAACACCGGACGCTCAAACGCATAAAGCAGCATATCGTCCGCTGTTTCCGGCCCGACGCCCTTTACCGATAGCAGCGCCTTCCGCAGGGCAACGGTATTCATCTCCCGCAGGGCGCACTCGCCGCCGTTCTCGATCAGAAAAGCACAAAAAGCCTGGAGCCGTTCCGCTTTAACGTTGAAATATCCCGCGGGACGGATCAACTCCGCCAGACGTGCTTGGGGAACAGTAGGCAAATCCCGAAAAGAGAGCACACCCGCATCCTGCAGATTCCGGATGGCCCGCTCCACATTGGACCAGGCGGTATTCTGGGTAAGGATGGCGCCGATCATCACTTCGAACGCGCTCTCCGCCGGCCACCAGTCCTGACGGCCGTAACGGCCCAACAACAGATCAAATACCCGCAGCAGCTCCTCGCGGGAGGGGGAAAAACTCATCGTCTCCTTGATCTCCCGGGGACCGGTTGCCGCGGCCGCCTGGCGCCCTCCGTTTTCCGCCCCGCTGTTTTCCCACGACCGGCTTTAGGTCTTCCCGTTCTCTGCCGGGGTTTCAGCCCCACGGTCTCCAACAACTGCCTGTTTTCCTCCGGGGTCGCTTCCCGCCAACGCCCGGCCAGCAGCCGGCTGTCGAGCATCACCGGTCCGAAACGGACCCGCTTGAGGCGATTGACCTTGGCGCCCACCGCCTCCCAGAGACGGCGTACCTCCCGGTTTCTACCCTCCATGATGACCACATGGAACCAGCGGTTGGCACCCTCGCCCCCGGATTCCACGATCTCCTCGAATCGGGCGGGGCCGTCTTCCAGTTCCACACCATGGACCAGCCGTTGAAGTTGTTCTTCCCCCACCTCGCCCAGTACACGAACGGCGTACTCCCGCTCGATGGGACGGGCGGGATGCATCAGGCGATTGGCCAGCTCCCCGTCGGTAGTGAAAAGCAGCAGACCGCTGCTGTTGATATCAAGGCGCCCCACTGCGATCCAACGCCCCCGACGCAGTTTGGGTAACCGTTTGAACACCGTGGGCCGTCCTTCGGGGTCGAAACGTGTGACCAGTTCTCCCTCGGGTTTGTTATAGAGGATAACCCGGCGTTCCACGTCCTCCACCTGCCCTGCCCGGATACGCCGATCATCGATCTGGATGAGGTCCTGCGGATGCACCTTGTCGCCCAGGCGCGCGATCTTCCCGTTAACCCGTATCCGGCCGGCCTCGATCCAACGCTCGATCTCCCTACGGGAACCAAACCCGGCATTAGCGAGCAGCTTTTGCAGCCGCTCGCCTCCGGCGGTCGCGCGACCGTCACCCATGGGTGACGTCTGTCTCCTCTTCCGTCCCGCTTTCCGGACCGCTCAGGCCTTCGGTATCTTCCCCGGATTGATCCATCCCGGCCGTGTCCTCCGCGGATACCGGTTGTTCCTCCTCCACTACAACCTCCGGGGTGACCGACGCTTCGGAATCGGTACCTTGCGCGACCTCGTCGGTAGCGGATTCGGTCCCTTCCTTTTCCACTGCGGCCAACCCCTCTTCAGAAGCCGACTGTTGTTCTTCTTCCGGACTGACTTCCAGTTCCAGCTCGCAGTTGATGGAATCCAGATCCTTTATCTCGGCAAGGGTGGGCAACTCTTCCAATCCCTTCAGACCGAAGTAGTTCAGAAATTCCCGGGTAGTGGCCAGCAATGCCGGCTTTCCCGGGACATCCCGGTGACCCACCTCGCGAACCCATTCCCGTTCCATCAGCGTCTTGACGATGTTGCTGCTGACGCTCACTCCGCGGATATCCTCAATCTCGCCGCGGGTGATGGGTTGACGGTAAGCAATCAGCGCCAGTGTCTCCAATAAGGCTCTGGAATACCGCGGCGGGCGCTCCTCCCAGAGACGGGATATCCAGGGTGAAAAATCCGCCCGCACGTTAATGCGGAATCCGCTGCCGACCTCCACCAGTTGAATGGCCCGTCCTTCATACTCCGCTCCCAGTTCCGCCAGCGCCTCGCGCACCGTTTTTCGCTCCGGTCTCTCGTCCGGCAGAAACAGTTCCAGCAGATTATCGATGCTTAGGGGGCCGCCCGCTGCCAGCAGGGCGCCCTCTACGATATGTTTGATTTTTTGCTCTACCAAGGTTATTCCTTTTGAAGTTTTCAGTAATCAGTTTTCAGTTCACAGTAACTGACGACTGTTGACTGATGACTGTTAACTGGTAACTGCTTTCACATGTATCTCCCCGAACGGTTCCGCCTGGACCATTTCGATGAGTGAGTCCTTCAACAGTTCCAGGATGGCCAGGAAGGTCACCACCACGCCCAGTTTGCCCTCTTCCAGAGTAAAAAGTTCAATAAAGGCGGTGAAGGTGTCGCCGCCGACCCGGTCCAGGATCTGCGACATCCGTTCACGCATGGAGAGAGGTTCCAGTTGCACATGGTGCTGGGAGAACAGTTCGGCCCGATGCATCACCTCCCGCATGGCGAATATAAGATCGCGCAGCTCCACATCCGGATGACGCCGTTCCACGGTCCTCTCCGGGACATCCACCTCGGTCTGAAACAGATCCCTTCCCAAACGCGGCAAGGCGTCGAGATCCTCCGCCGCCTGCTTATAGCGTTCGTACTCCTGCAGGCGCCGGATCAGTTCCGCCCGCGGATCCTCTTCCTCGCCCTCCGTCTCTTCGTGCCGCGGCAGGAGCATACGGGATTTGATCTCCGCCAACATGGCGGCCATCACCAGATATTCCGCCGCCAGCTCCAACCGGATTTCCTTCATGAGATCCACGTACTCCATGTATTGGGCGGTGATCTGGGCAATGGGGATATCCAGAATATCCAGATTCTGGCGCTTGATCAGATAAAGCAGAAGGTCCAACGGACCCTCAAAGGCGTCCAGAAACACCTCCAGGGCATCGGGTGGAATATAGAGATCCTTGGGCAGGGTCGACCAGGGCTCGCCCTGGACCACCGCAAACGGCATCTCCTCCTGCTCCGGGTGGGATTCCTGCAGATTGTGTTCAGTCTCACTCATGGTTCAGCGATAGTACAACGACATGGCCTGCCGTACCTCATCAAGGGTGTCCTGTGCCATATCCCGCGCCTCCTCGCACCCTTCCGCGATGATGTTGCGCACCAGTTCCGGCTGCTCCTCGAATTCCCGCGCCCGTTCCTGTATGGGATTGAGTTCCCGCAGCACTTCGTCGATTACCGTCTGTTTACACTCGATACAACCGATGCCGGCGGTGCGGCAGCCTTCCTGCACCCAGTTTTTGACGGAATCATCGGAATAGATCTTGTGAAATTCCCAGACCGGGCACTTTTCCGGATCACCCGGATCGTTGCGGCGCACCCGACTGGGATCTGTGGGCATGGTGCGCAAGGCGTTTTCCACCACCTCCGGCTCATCCCGCAGGGCGATGGTATTGCCGTAGGATTTGGACATCTTCTGTCCGTCCAGCCCGGGCATCTTGGAGGCCTTGGTCAACAGGGGCTGCGGTTCAGGCAGGATAATGCGGCCACCCCCCTCGAGATAGCCGAAAAGCCTTTCCTTGTCGCCCACCGTCAGGTTCTGCTGTCCCTCCAACAGGGCGCGGGCGGCGGCCAGGGCTTCCTGGTCCCCCTGCTCCTGGTAGGCCTTGCGATAACCCGTATAGAGCTTGGCGTTCTTCTTACCCATCTTCTTCACCGCCTGCTCCGCGGCTTCTTCGAAACCCGCCTCCCGGCCATAGATATGATTGAAGCGGCGCGCCACTTCGCGAGTAAGCTCCACATGCGCCACCTGGTCTTCCCCCACCGGTACCAGGCCCGCCTTGTAGATCAGGATATCCGCGGACTGCAGCAGCGGATAACCGAGAAAGCCATAGGTGGCGAGATCCTTCTCCTTGAGTTTTTCCTGTTGATCCTTATAGCTGGGCACCCGTTCCAGCCATCCCAGTGGAGTGATCATGGACAGCAGCAGATGGAATTCCGCGTGTTCCGGCACCAGGGACTGGATAAAAAGCTTCGCTTCCCCGGGATTGACCCCGGCCGCCATCCAGTCGATCACCATCTCCCAGACGCTCTCCTGGATGATGCCGGGATCGTCATAGTGGGTGGTCAGGGCATGCCAGTCGGCAACGAAGAAGAAACATTCGTACTCATGCTGAAGCTTGACCCAGTTCTTCAGTACGCCGTGATAATGGCCCAGATGAAGGCGGCCGGTGGGCCGCATTCCGGAAAGGACACGGGCGTGTTGCGCGGGGATGGGATTCAAAATAGGGTTCCTCGGAGACTCAGCGAATATAAATATTTAAAACTTCAGTAACATTTCAACCGGCAGTCGGCAGTATCCCAACGATAAAATCGATAATCGGAGACAGTACCGCCTCCGGGAGGCGGGTAGCCAAAAGAGCAATTACGATAAACACGCCGTAGGGCTCCAGGCGCAGGTAGGCGACCGAATGACGGGGCGATAAAAAGATGTTTACCACCCGGCTGCCGTCCAACGGCGGGATGGGTACCAGATTGAGCACCATCAGGGCCACATTGAAAAACACCCCGATTTCCCCCATGAAAGTCAGCGGCCCACCCACCCACTGGCTGAAAGGGTGTATCAATACGCCCACCTTGGCAACCAGCGACCAGATAACGGCCATCAGCAGATTGGACATCGGGCCGGCGAAGGCCACGATACCCATATCCTTACGGGGATTCTTGAAATTCCGCCAATTCACCGGCACCGGCTTGGCCCAGCCGAACGGGAACCCTATAAACAGGAACGCCAGAATCGGTACCAGTATCGTGCCCAACGGATCGATGTGTCTAAGCGGGTTGAGAGAGATTCGACCCAGCATACGGGCGGTTTTGTCTCCGAGTTTGTCGGCCACCCAGGCGTGGGCCGCCTCGTGGACCGTGATGGCGAACACCATCGGGAGGACCATAACAGCGACCAAGGCGATTATTGAGGAGGTATCCATGCTCTGCATTACGGGATTATACCGATCCCTTGGGTAGTCGACACGCCATCTGGCTATTCCTCGAACAAGCTGACATCGCCCTTGCCCCTGCGGGCCACCACCGGGCTTTCCTCGTCCAGGATCACCACCGTTGTGGGCTCGAATCCGCAGTAACCGCCGTCAATCACCAGATCCACCTCATGACCGAGGATATCGCGCATCTCGTAGGGATCGGTCATGGGCAGCTCCTCCCCCGGCAGGATCAGGGTGGAACTCATCAGAGGCTCCCCCAGTTCCTCCAGCAGCGCCAGGGCGATGGCGTTGTCGGGGATACGGATACCGATGGTCTTGCGCCGCTCGTTCTGCAGCCGCCGGGGCACCTGCTTGGTGGCCTTGTGGATAAAGGTATAAGGACCGGGGGTGAGGGTCTTCAGCAGGCGATACTGCTGATTCCCCACCCGGGCATAGTTGGCGATCTCCGACAGATCCCGGCAGACCAGGGTGAAGTTGTGCTTCTCATCCAGACGGCGAATAGCGGAGATCCGATCCATCGCCCGTTTATTACCCATCTGGCAGCCCAGGGCGTAGCTGGAATCGGTCGGGTAGATGATCAATCCCCCCTGCCTGATGATCTCCACGGCCTGGTGAATCAGACGCGGCTGGGGATTGTCCGGATGAATCTGGAAAAACTGGGCCATGGCGTTTAAACGGCGAACTCATCTACGCGGAAAGCGCGATCCCCCGCTCCAGCCAGTCGTGCCATACCGGTTTCAGGCCTTCCGGCAGGATTGCCAGCCGTCCGAGGTCGATCCAGGGGGTTTCACGGCCATGGTAATCTGAACCCGCCGAGGCCAGCAGGCCGAACTTTCGCGCCAGGCGGGCCATATTGCTAATCTCCTCATGATTGTGACTGCCGGATATGACCTCCAGCCCGTCACCGCCGACCTCGGTGAACGCCTCCACAAGCCTGTTCAGTTTGGTGTTGCTCAGAGGGTAAGCGGCGGGGTGGGCGATAATCGCCTGGCCCCCGGCCGCGTGGATCCAGGAAACCGCCTCTCCCAGTTCGGCCCACTCGCCCGCCACGTATCCCGGTTTGCCCTGCCCCAGGTAGCGCTGGAACACTTTGCGCCTATCCTTGACGTAGCCTTCTTCCAGCAGAAACCGGGCGAAATGGCTACGGCCGATGAGACGGCCGTTGGAGAGCGCCCGGGCACCGGCGTAGGCACCCTCGATACCCTGTTTCTCCAGCCTGCGTCCTATCTCCTCGGCCCGGTCCTGGCGCACCTTCTGCAGATACCGCAAACCGTTACGCAACGCCACGCAGCCCGTTTCCACCCCCAGTCCGACGATGTGGACCAGATGACGGTTCCAGGTGACGGAGATCTCCACCCCCGGCACCAGGGCGATACCGGCTGAGACCGCAGCGGTGGTGGCCTCCTCGATTCCGTCCAGGGTGTCGTGATCGGTCAGCGCCAGCACCTCGATCCCGGCCTGACCGGCCTTGCGCACCAGTTCTGCGGGCGTCAGGGTACCGTCCGACGCAGTAGAGTGTGAATGTAGATCATAAACTGAATACATCGAATCATTTTACCTTAAACCCGTCATACTTGGTCAGATTGTTGTCCGCAAATCCGGTTTTAGCCCCACTGTTGTGGTACTGTGACGCTTCCCGGCCCCGTCCTCACCCTTTTTAACGGGGACCCGCGAACGGGGCCTGCCAACCAGACGTGACAGGGGTATATTTCCTATGATCCCTGTCGGCCGACAAGAGGGGGAAATGAGGATGTTTTACGCCATCATGGGAACAGACCGGGAGGATAGTCTGGATGCGAGAATGCGGGCACGCCCGGAACACCTGCAGCGTATCCAGGCCCTGCAGCGGGAAGGACGCCTGTTACTGGCCGGCCCGCATCCGGCCATCGACAGCGAGGACCCGGGACCGACCGGTTTCAGCGGCAGTCTGATCGTGGCGGAATTTCCCGATCTGGAAAGCGCGAAAGAGTGGGCGAACAGCGATCCCTATACCCTGACGGGGGTGTACGCCAGCGTCTCCGTGAAACCGTTCAAAAAGGTGCTGCCATAGAGTTGACAAAAAAGACGGCGGGCACAGCCCGCCCTACGAACTGATAACTGATAACTGATAACTACAAATTATTCCTCTTCTTCGGACAGCTTCCTACCAATATCGGAAACCGGTACGACCTTTACCGCTTGCGGCTCATCCTTGTAATAAGGCCGCTCCCTGGCGGCACCCGCCTCGTCCGCAAGTTCCCTTTCGCGTAATGCGATCAATTTGAGACAATCCCGGACATCCTCGATGGTCTGTTCGGAAAGGGGGCTTGGGCTTCCAGGAGGTGGAGTAATATCCCTTATGACGCTGGTCAGTACCTTGCGCATAACCATCAGGATATCTCTTTCTTTACAGGACATGTTCACCTCACAGCGGTAAAAAAATGGGGACCTTGCATAACCCCCATGATTATTCCTTTCTTTCCCTGATTCAACCATACCCGCATCAGGGAAGCTCTGAAGCGTTGATTTGCCCGAAGTTCCACTGTTTGCGTATCGGCCGGCTATGGATCATCGGCGGATTCGGATCCATAGACTTCTACCTTCTCCTTCTCTGCAATCCATTGCTCCAGTATCGGCAGAAGATCCCTGCGCCCGAACGGTTTGGCGATGTAATCATCCATCCCGGCATCGAGGCAACGCTGACGATCCGACTCCATAGCATTCGCCGTAAGTGCAATGATCGGAACCCGCCGTTTTCCGGATTCTTGTTCTTCAATTCGAATTGCCCTGGTGGCCTCATAACCGTCAAGTTCCGGCATCTGGCAATCCATGAATATGATGTCGAAATCACCTTGCCGCCACTTTTCCAAGGCATCCTGTCCGTTTTCCGCAAGGATCACCTCCATCCCCATTTTCTGCAGCATCAACGCCGCCACTTTCTGATTCACCAATACATCCTCGGCCAACAATACTCTGCCGTCGAACTTCACCTTGAGATCGGACTCCCGTTTTTCCTGGTATTCCGCTGGTTCGTTGGCAGATGGCTTATCACCGGTGCCGGCGCGTAATCCAAGGATTCCGGACAGGATGCGATGCAGGACCTCGGAAAGCACCGGTTTGGTCAGAAAAGCGGAGAACCCCTGGGTCTTGTAATGCAGGGCATCTCCTTTTTGGGCGCCGGAGGTCAACAATACCAGAGGCAATCCTGCTAACACTGCATCCTTCTTGATCTCTCGGGCTAACTGTTCACCATCCTGTATCGGCATAAAATGGTCCAGTATTGCCAGGTCGAAAGGACGGTCCGACGCTGCCGCGGACCGCAGTTGCAGCAGGGCTTGTTCACCGCTCTCAACCGCCTGCACCTCCATACCAAAGCTGCTGAGTTGCCCCTCCAGAACCTTCAGATTCACCTTGTTATCATCAACAATAAGAACCCGTACGCCTGTCAAATCGGCTTGATGCATCGTAATGGGATCGGAGAAAATAGGAAGCTGCAGTGAAAAACAAAAGCGTGAACCCTTTCCTGGGGTGCTTTCGACCTTGATCTCTCCACCCATTAATTTCACCAGATTTCGACTTATGGCAAGCCCCAAGCCGGTACCGCCAAATTGTCGAGTTGACGATGTATCGACCTGGGTAAAGGACTCAAACAACCGCTTCTGATTCTTTGCTGATATACCGATACCCGTATCTTCAATAGTGATATCCAACCGTGCCCACTCAGGTGCATCCATTTCCCCCTGGACATCAACAATCACGTGGCCTCTCTGCGTAAACTTTATGGCGTTGCCGACCATATTCATCAGCACCTGACGTATCCGTCTGGCGTCTCCCATTAATCTTTTAGGGGTGCCCAGATGATAATCCAGGATCAGCTTGACTCCTTTCTCTTCAGCGTTGGGTATCAACAACCGAACCACATCGTAGACCGTCTGTTCCATATCAAACGGTTCAGGCGTCAACTCCAGTTTGCCCGCCTCCACCTTGGAAAAATCCAGAATGTCATTGATTATGGCCAACAGTGAACGGCCGGACTCATGAATTGTCTCTACATATTCCTTCTGTTTATCATCCAGCCTGGTATCCCGAAGCAGTTCCGCCATTCCCAGCACCCCGTTCATGGGAGTGCGGATCTCATGGCTCATAACCGCCAGAAACTCCGTTTTGGCTTTTGATGCGGCTTCCGCCTGTTGGTGCGCTTCGATCAGGGCCTGCTCGGCCTTTTTACGTTCCGTAATATCCAGACAGGTTCCGGTTACGCGTACGGGCCTGCCTGCGAAGTCCCGCGCCATAATCTTCCCGCGGTCCAGTATCCACCGCCATTCTCCCGGCTCTTTCTCCACTCGGTACTCGGCCTGATAGAACGGGGCCTGCCCTTGGAGATGCTCCTGAAAAAGTTGCTCCACCCGAGCCACATCCTCTTGATGAACCCGTTCTTTCCAGTGATCAAAATCCGTGGCCTGATCCCCCGGCGGAAAACCCTGCATCTTCGCCCAACGCTCATTGAAAGTAATTTTCCCGTCCCGGATATTCATATCCCAAAGTCCCTGGTCCGCCCCGGTGAGGGCCAATTCAAGTCGCCTCTCACTCTCCTCCAGCAATGTTTCCCGCCCGTCGCTCTCGATACGAAGAGCGATGTTCTGCATGGTCTTGCTGCAAAAGCGCCAGGCATTAAGGCTGATCATCGTCAGGAACAAAAGGGTCATCACGCCCAGCGCCAGAGAAAAGGTTGTCGCCTCTATAAACAATTGAAGCAGGAGCGGGCCCAGAGCCAACGTCAGGAATGTAAAAACAGACTGCCACATCGGGGAGAGAGAGGTGACGGCACCGGCCGACACGCCGCCCAGCACCAGGACCAAAAACGTCTGATACATGATGTCATTACTGGGGAAAAAGAAAACAACTGCGAAACCCCACGCCGTTCCTGCCGCCAGAACCCCCAAAAAGAAGCGATCCGCCCAGACCCCGGTCTGGTCAAAAGCAGGCGCGGCGCGACGAAACTTCAGTATGAGCAACCCGCGAAGGGCGGATATAAGAAAAATGCTGATCAACCATCCGGACAGAAGCCTACGGTCGGTTACCGGCCATAGAACGACCACGGTCAGGACCGACATCACCATGGTCGCGAAGAGGGAAAACGGGAGCGCATCATATAGCAGTTGCGTCTGCTCAGATCTTATCCGCTGCAACTGCTTTTCGTCTGTGCTTTTATCAGGCTGAAGAGGATTCATCTACTTCTTATAGCGCTTTTTTGCTATCCACACCTCCCACCCTGCCGGAGGCGATGTCCATATGCATAGAATATCGACTTTCGAGAGGATTTTCTTTAACCCTCGATCTTTCCCGGGGAATCAACGGCGCGGTGTAGCCCTGGTCAGGCCTGGCGCGGGACCAAGTAAAATACCCAAGGAATCTTCCTCCGGCCGCGTGGATGATATGACAAGGGCCCCTGGAAGGGGCCCAAACAGGCTGTTTAAAACATGTTCGGCGCCACCCGCGTCCATCGCCCGCTCGCCGGCGCCCCACCTGATCTATATATGGCGATAACGGCGAAACAACGTGTGCAACAGCCAACCCACCGCCGACACCCCTGTCAGCACGATCATTGCCGCGATTCCCAGAAGCGCGAGATACCAAAAGTAGACCAACACGGGCGTTTCAAAAATCCCACCCAGCGCGGTAACAAAAAGAGAACCCACAATTATTGCGGAAATCACCAGGGTGAATTTCTTCAATCCCTCGCTCGTAAGGTTCATGACACACCTCCTTTGATCGGTTAACAAAATTCATCGACTTAAGTTGTTTCTCGTTGCCGAGAGAATGTCTCCTCGGTCGATGATCCGGCGCATTGTTTTACCCGAGATACATCTTTTTGCCGGAATACCGATAGCTTATATGGAGGTTATGAAACCAAGCTGAATGCAAACAAACATAATCCCTCACATTCACCAGGGAAGCCGGCCCTGCACTGCGGCACGACCCCGGGGCCTGACTCCAAGGGTTTATTTGCTTTGGGTTGGTTGTCCAGAAGAACCGTAAGAGCGTTGCGCGCCGGTCGATTTTATACCTGAGCTGGCAATTCGCCTTCCTGTGACTCAATCGTCATCGTCATCATCATCGTCGTCATGGTGACGCCGGTAGTGCTCTTCATGCTCACCTCGGGAAAGATCCCTCCGGGAACGATAGGCGTCCCTATCACTGGAACGCCAACGCTTCTCCGCCTCATCCTCATCGCCGCTACGATGACACTCAACACAGTTCTCGTATTCGTAGATCCCCTCTTCCCGGTGTTCTCTGCGAATCTTGGAACGGGAGTGTTCATGACAGCCATAGCAGGTGTAATCATTGTAATCGTTGTTGACATGGCAGGTTTCACAATCCGATCTGTGGTGGCGATCAAACCGGAAATAGTCCTCATGACGGAATGTAGCGGGCTTCCAGCCGACGATCGTATGGCACTGGCTGCAATTCCCGCTGATCTTGCGGTGCAGGGAATCCTCTGGATTGGCATGACAACCCTCGCACTGCGTGTACAGGGATTGCGCAATCAGTTCGTGGGAAAAACGGCTGATAGGACGGAAAGCCATTACACCGTTGTGATCACTATGGCAGGCCACACAGTCGTCCTCGACCAGCTTCTGATGAAACGCCACGTTCTTTTTTTCGCCACCGATCGCTATGCCCTCAGTGGTTTTAAGCCCGATATCCTCAACTCTATGACAGGTTATGCATTTCTCCGGTGTGCTGCCGAAGAAAGGGGTATGACAGGAAAAACAGTCATCGGCGATCTCTACATGAGCCTGGATCGGCTTACCCGGACTTATCATAAAATTCGCTTCTGTAAATACCAGAGCAATCAGTGCAGCCAGGCTCAATGAGACGATAAGCAGTGGATTCTTATACTTCATTGCCATTGCCAGAAAAGAAAGATACTCAGAATATGCGCCAGGCCCAGAACCACAAAAGCGAGAGTGATCGGCAGATGCACCACACGCCACTGCTTCATCACCTCCACCGTCGTAGCATCCCAAAAGAGCTGTTGTTCAATCGCCTCCTCTCTCATCCCCTGCGCCCGGTAGTTGGCCTGCTTCTCCACAAGCAACCGCCTGGATCGGTCCAATAAATACTTTCCGGTCATACCGCTGATTACGTTCACCAGCATGGCGACCAGCGCAAGCCAGGGAAGCATGGCATATACGTGAATACCCGCATGCACCAGGATCATCAGCGCTCCGACCAAGGTCAGGGTCTCGTGCAGAATCAGCAGGTGCTTGGGTTTCCCGAATTCGATTTTCTTGCGTTTACGCAGTGAATAGAGAAATGAGACGAGAATCAGCAGGGTGCCGGGGATTCCCAACCAGCGGCCAATCCAGACCAGGTCGAGCAGGTGCAATAACCCGTCGAATATCAGAGCACCCAGTATCAGCCCGGTAAAAAGCAAAAGAAACGGTAAAACCTGTCTTCGAAGAATCGAGCGTTCCATGGAGTCTCTCTATAGTACCGGTTTCAGATTACTCTTTAGACGACTGACGCATAGCCTGCTGCCGGAATGAGTCCATTGCGGATCAACGTATCCGTTGCCATTACTGGTTCCTCCGGAGGCGACCGTCCTGACTGAATCCGATAGCCCGATGCTAAACGAGTTACATGAAATCAAACTGAAAATGCCGGCAGGATGACGGTGATTTGCTTTTTGAAATACCGGTTCCTGTCGCTCGCTCTCCGACGCAGGTCACGGAGGGCGACGCAGATTACGGGATTAAGACTTTTCCCCGCTAAGCAGAGAATCCAGGCCGGTCTCATCCAGCACGGATATACCGAGCTCCTTCGCCTTATCCAGCTTGGAACCGGCCTCGGCTCCGGCAATCACATAATCGGTTTTGCTGGATACGCTCCCGGTAACCTTTGCACCCATCCTCTGAAGCTGCTCCTTTATCTCCTGCCGGGGGCGACTGAGGGTACCGGTCAAAACGATGGTCTTCCCGGCCAATGCCGAAACCGCTCCCGCGGACCCCTCTTCCTTTTCCCAACGGATTCCGCTTTCTAACAGTCTGGCGATCACTTCCTGGTTGTGGGATTGGCGGAAGAAGGTGACGATGTGCTCCGCCACGATCGGACCCACATCCGGAACCCGTTGCAGATCTTCCTCGCCTGCCTGCTGCAACCGTTGCAGGTCACCGTAGTACAAGGCCAGGGCCCGAGCCGTAGCCTCCCCCACCTCCCGCACTCCCAGGGCGTACAGAAAACGCGCCAGCGTGGTATTTTTGCTTTTGTCGAGGGCGGCAATAAGGTTGGCCGCCGATTTCTCCCCCATGCGCTCGAGGCCGGCCAGTTGCGCCTGCGTCAGATGAAAAAGATCGGAAGGATCGTTGACCAGACCTTCGTCCACCAATTGCTCCACAAGTTTGTCCCCCAGGCCCTCGATGTCCAGGGCACGCCTGGAAGCGAAGTGTTTAATGGACTCCTTGCGTTGTGCCGGGCAGAAAAGGCCACCACTGCAACGGGTGACGGCCTCGTCCCTATCCCGTATCACCTCGGAGCCGCATATGGGGCAGTGATCGGGCATCTGAAATAGCGCGGTCTTTTTCGGCCTGCGGTCCGGAACAACCCTGACCACCTGAGGAATCACGTCCCCGGCCCTGCGGAGGATGACGGTGTCTCCCACCCGGATATCCTTGCGTTGTATCTCGTCGGCATTGTGTAACGTTGCATTGGTAACCGTTACCCCGGCGACGTTTACCGGTTCCAGCCGCGCCACCGGCGTCAGGGCGCCGGTGCGTCCAACCTGAACCTCGATGGCCAGCAGCCTTGTCATCTCCTCCTGAGCCGGAAATTTCTGCGCAATGGCCCAGCGCGGCGCCCGGGCGACAAATCCCAGGCGTTCCTGAAAATCCATCCGGTCCACCTTGAAGACTACACCGTCGATGTCGTAGGGAAGCTGCTCCCGCCGTTCGGCCAGAGCACGATAGTATGCGAGACATCCCTCAGCACCGGAGACCTGCTGCAATTCCGGTGAAACCCGTAAACCCCACTCTCTCAGCCGTACGATTCCGCCACTGTGGGTAGCGGCCAGGGGACCGCCCCCTATCTCGCCGAAACCATAGCAATAGATGGCCAGCGGCCGCTCCGCGGTCACCCGGGGATCGAGTTGCCGCAGGCTGCCCGCCGCCGCATTACGTGGATTGGCAAAGCCCTTCTCCCCCGCGGCCCGGGCGCGGGCATTGAGCGCGTCGAAACCCGCCTTGGGCATATACACCTCGCCGCGAACCTCCAGGATCGACGGCCATCCTTCGCCCAGCAGCCGCAACGGTACCGAAAGAATGGTGCGAACGTTCTGGGTTACATCCTCTCCCCTCTGGCCGTCACCCCGGGTGGCCGCCTGTACCAGGCAACCCTGCTCGTATCTCAGGCTGATCGCCAATCCGTCCAGCTTCGGCTCCGCCGCATAAACAATCTTCTGTTCCTCGCCCAACCTTTCCCTCACCCTGCGGTCGAACTCCGTCATCTCTTCTTCGGAAAAGGCGTTCTCCAATGAGAGCATCGGTACCCGGTGCTGCACCTCTTCAAAGGCGCCAAGAGGTTCCGCCCCCACCCGCTGGGTAGGGGAGTCGGCGGTGATAAGTTCCGGGTGTCGGCTCTCCAGTTCCTGGAGTTCCCGCAGCAGACGGTCGTATTCGCTGTCCGGAATTTCCGGATCATCCAGCACGTAATAGCGGTAGTTGTGGTGGTCGATCTGTTCCCGCAGCTTTACCGCCCGTTGCGACGCGGGGATGGGTTTACTCATCGTGCGCTTTTTGCCAACTGCAGTTTGCGGTGAAACTCCTGAATCTCTTCCCGCATGTGTTCGATGGTCTGTTTACTGAGATCGCTGTGACTTTCGTCCTGCAACTCTCCATCCAGGAGGGTGGCCAGCCGCTCCGCGGTATGCAGCATTTCGGAGAAGATGCTCAGACCGTCCTTTGGTCCCGGCAACAGGGTAAAAAGCAGCAGACCCGGGGTAACAAAATCTTCCATCTGATCCGGAGAGAATGTGCCTGGTTCCACCAGGTTCGCCATGCTGAAGAGTGGACCTTTCTGCGGGTCCTCATAGTTTGGGAAATGGTAAATATCCATATCACCGAACTGCAATCCCACCTCAGAGATCGCATAAAGGACCTCCTGTCCCAGAAATTGCCCTTCACGTGGCACCACGTTTAACTGAATAAGCTTGGTTGGAAGCGGCTTCTTCTCAACAACGTCCGGTTTTTCAGCCTGTTCCAAATTTAAAAACGGGAAAGAGAACTGCTCGATATCGCGACGAATTCCCCGCTTCTTACCTTTCTCTTCCTTGACCAGGTCGCCGAGCCGCTCCAGGTCCTGGTCCACGGTCTCTCCACGCGGAACGGCCGTGGGGGCCTCTTCCGCCGGGGTGGTTTCGGGCTCCTCCTCAGGGGGATCATCTTCGGGGGAGGTGTCCGGTGCCCACAACGGCTCCCTGTCATGGAACGCAGGTGTCGTGGTATCCGTTACCGTCTCGTCCTGAAAGCGCACAGAAGAGCTATCACCCCGTTCCCTGCCCTGCTTATACCGATCGGCGAGATAGATCCCCAAGATCAGGGCCAGGCCGGCGAGAAACAGGATTAGACGGAGAATGTCGGCTTCCATAGGTTATAGTCTGCGACGAGTGGCAAGCCGCAATTCCACGGCATTGAGTATTATAAACCAGGATTCGATAAGAACTCTCTGCGTATTCCGCGTCTCGACCATCAGGAATCTGTCCGGAGCTTCCCTAACTTGCCGCCATCAGCGCCGCCTCTTCCACGTCCACCGAGACCAGCCTGGAAACGCCTGCCTCGTGCATGGTGACACCTGTGAGGTGCCTGGCAATCTCCATGGTGATCTTGTTGTGGGTGATAAAGATAAACTGCACCCGATCCGACATGGATTTCACCAGATCACAAAAACGGCCTACGTTGGCATCATCCAGCGGCGCGTCCACCTCATCCAGCATACAGAAAGGCGCCGGATTGAGCTCGAAGATGGCGAACACCAGGGCCACCGCTGTAAGCGCCTTTTCGCCACCGGAAAGGAGATGGATACTGGTGTTGCGTTTACCGGGCGGACGCGCCATCACGGTTACGCCGGTATCCAGCAGATCCTCACCGGTCAGCTGCAGATAAGCGTGGCCTCCGCCGAACAGCCGGGGAAACTTCTCCTGCAGTCCGTTGTTGACCCGATCGAAGGTCTCCTTAAAGCGTGTCCGGGTTTCCCGGTCTATCTTGCGAATGGCGTTTTCAAGTGTCTGCAATGATTCTGTAACATCTGCATGCTGGGCATCCAGGTACTGTTTACGCTCCGACTGTTCCTGAAACTCGTCGATAGCCGCCAGATTTATAGGACCGAGACGACGGATACGCGCATCCATCCTTTCCAACTCCTCTTCCCAGGTCTCCTTGCTGGCATCCTCCGGCAATTCCCGAAGTAACTCAACGGGGACAAAACCGGATTCCTGAATCTGTTCTTCTATGGTCTGGTGGTGGATCCGGACCTCCTGCCGCTGCATCCTTTCCTGCTCCAGGAGATTGCGTTGATCCTGTACCTTCTGTTCCGCCTCATTGCGTTCCTGTTCATGTTTGCGAAGAGCCGCTTCAATCTCCTCCAGAGATCGGCGTGCACCTTTCAGTTCCTCTTCCACTTCGATGCGGAGCTGGAGCTGCCTTTCCAGTTCACCACCCCACTCGGAGAGGGGTTGCTCCGCCGTCTCCAGGGCCCTGCGCAACTCATCCCTGCGTTCGGTGAAATGGGAAAGCTGGCCCTTCATCCGCTGCAGACTCTCTGTGAGGGACTGCTGGGATGAACGCATGGACTCGATTTTCAGGGCGATTTCATGCACCAGATTACGCTGCTGTTGTGCCTTGTTTCGCGCCTCTTCCAATTGGGAACGCAGCGCATCGCGCCGCGCGATCAGCCGCTCCCGGCGTTCGCCGAGCGTCTCCATCTCGTGCAACGCCTTATGCAGACTGTCGCGGGCCTGATCCAGCCCTTCACGTTCCTGTTGTTGCTGGCGTTGCAGCTCTTCCACCTCGCTGCGTATGTTGTCGTCCCGGTTTCTTAGATGTTCCGCTCTGGCTTTCCTGCCGCTGAGATTGGAACGTATCTCCGAAAGATCGCGGTTGGCTTCGTTAAACTGCCGCTGCAGTTGCTCCCTGGTATTTTCCACCTGCTGCAGACGTTCTCTGCCCTGCTGAATGGCGGTTTCCAGTTCCGCCGCCTTGCTCTCCAGTTCCTGCTGTCGGGCCGCCAGATCCCGGATCTCCTGTTCCCGTTGCAGCACGCCCTGGTCCTGATCCGCTGATCGGCTCAATCGCAGCCAGTTCGGACCCATCCAGACACCATCCCGGGTAACCACCGACTCGTGGCCCCTTAGCCGCTTCCTGATCTCCAGGGCCTGCGGCAACCCGTCCGCCACGTGGACCCCCTCCAGCAGACCGTCCAGAGGCCAGGGAGAGCGTACCTTGCCGAGCAACAGATCCGCCGAGGTGACACCCTGTCCCGAACCTGCCGTGGTATCGAACAGCGTTACCGTGCCCTCCCCCAGACCGCTCATGGCCCCGGCCAGCCCTTCCAGGTTACCGGTGCAGACCGCCTGCAAATGAAAACCGAGGACCGTCTCCACCGCCTGTTGCCAACCGGACTCTACCTCGATACGCTCCGCCAGCCGCGCCGCCTGCCCCAGTTCGTGCTGTTCCAGCCAGCCGGATACCGCGCTGTCATCCTTACCGAGAGCCGCTTCCTGCAGCGCCTCCAAGGATGCATAGCGCCCCTTGACGGTCTGCAGTTGTGCCCTGGTGTCATCCTGCTCGTTACGCAGCCTGGTATTGTTGTCACGGATGGTAACGATCTGCTCCCCGACCTGGGAGAGTTGCTCCTGCAGGTGGGCCACCCGGCTGAGGTTTTGCTGCTCCTTCTCCTGAAGTCGCGCTATCTCCTGCTGCAATTGCGGTTCCTGAAGCCGTTCCAATTCCTCGGATAGACGCTTTAGCCTGTTTTCGTGATTTCTTTCCTGCTGTTCCAGATGATTAATACGGGTCCGTTCCACCTGAGCGGTCTGAGCCGGCTGCGCCGCCTGACGGTTGAACTCCTCCCATTCGAGCTGCCAGGCTTGCATCGCCTGTTCCTCTTCCGCCAGCTTTTCTGCGACTATCCGATCTTCGTCCTGCACGGCATTGAGTTTCGGCTGTTCCTGTGCCAACTGAGCTTCAAGTTCCTGCAGCCGCCCGCTGTCCTGCTGTTGGTGGTCGTGCGCTTCCTGCCAGGATTTTTCCGTCTGCTCCAGATCCAACTGCTGCTGCTGACGCAGCTCTTTGGTGTGTTTAATGGACTGTTCAAGGCGGGCTATCTCCGAACCTACAGCGTAGAAACGCCCCTGAACCTTATTGAACTGCTCGTTCGCGTCAGCATGGTTTTCCCGGCAACGCTCGATTTCCGCCTCGAGACTGCGCTGGCCGGCGACCGCTGCCTGCATGGCGGTCTCCCGTTCCGCCAGCGCCCGATCATGGCCCGCCAATTCCTCTTCCAGGGAGCGCCAGCGCAGAGCCAACAGCTCCGCCTTCAGCTGTCGCTCCTTCTCCTTCATTTTCTTGTACCGTTCCGCGGTGGCCGCCTGCCGTTTTAGATGCAGAAGTTGTTTCTCCACCTCTTCCAGCAGATCATTAAGCCGATCCAGGTTGTCGCGGGTATGCCGGATACGGTTTTCCGTTTCCCGGCGTCGCTCCTTGTACTTGGAAATCCCGGCCGCCTCTTCCAGAAACGCACGCAACTCCTCGGGTCGGGCCTCGATCAGGCGGGAAATCATTCCCTGCTCGATAATAGAGTAGCTGCGGGGCCCGAGTCCGGTACCCAGGAACAGATCGGTGATATCACGGCGCCGGCAACGCACGCCGTTGAGGAAATAGCCCGACTGGCCGTCACGGAAGACCTGCCGTTTTACCGAGATCTGTCCATACTGGGCGTACTGCCCCCCTGCACTGCCGTCGCTGTTGTCGAACAGCAGTTCGATACTTGCGGTTCCTACGGGTTTGCGTGATGAGGAGCCGTTGAATATGACGTCGGCCATGGACTCTCCGCGCAACATCTTGGCGGAGCTTTCACCCATGACCCAACGGACGGCATCGATGATGTTGGATTTACCGCAACCGTTGGGACCGACGACACCAACCAGATTGCTCGGCATGTGCACGGTCGTCGGATCCACGAAAGATTTGAATCCGGCGAGTTTGATCTTCTCAAGACGCATGGGCGGCTAAGATACCGTCTGGCCGCCTGCGATACAAGGGAATCTTAAATCTATAATTAACATTAGTTAAACCTTTTTACTTATTGTTTTTTATTGCATTTTTACCTGCTTTATAAGGAATATGTCGATTCTCCGGTCATCACCCTTTTTGGCAAACCGAGACTCCCGTATAATCGGCGCCCATTACTTGATATTCGACTTGGCAGTTCCCTATGGCAACCCGTCCGCAAAAGACCCTGGAAACCTTCGCAAACCCCAACCCTGACCGTGACTATACCATCCGTATCGAGGTTCCGGAGTTTACATGTCTCTGTCCTAAAACGGGACAACCGGACTTCGCCGAACTCACCATAGAGTACGTCGCCGACAAGCTCTGTGTCGAACTCAAGTCACTTAAACTCTATGTCTGGTCCTTCCGTGACGAGGGGGCATTTCACGAAGCGGTTACCAATCAGATACTCAGTGATCTGGTGGCGGCGATTGAGCCGCGTTACATGCGGCTTACCGCGGAATTCAATGTGCGCGGTGGAATTTTCACTACCGTGGTGGCGGATCATCGCGCCGAAAACTGGAACCCTCCAGCTTCGGTCAATCTCCCCTAGGATCCCTGTCAGTGTAGATAACAGTTGTTTTTCAGCACCGAGATTCAATCGCCGGGACAGGCATTTGGAGAACAGCGGAAACTCGTATACAGTTCTCTGGTTACCTGTCATTTAGGATATAAAAAGAAAGAAAGCGGATATGTTCGATTTAGATAAGACGCGAATAGGCATTGTTGGACTTGGCTATGTCGGTCTGCCTCTGGCCGTGGAGTTTGGAAAGCGATTTCCAACCGTGGGACTGGATATCAATTCCAAAAGGATTGAAGAATTGAAACAGGGACATGACTCCACCCTCGAGACCGATGCGGAGGAACTGGCTGAGGCGCAACAATTGAGTTTCACCGATCAACCGGAAGCGCTGCGGGAATGCAACGTCTACATCGTCACCGTTCCAACACCCATAACCAGCCATAAACAACCGGACCTCTCCCCCCTGGTTTCAGCTAGCACCTCCGTGGGTAAACTCCTGAAACAGGGTGACATAGTGATCTATGAATCCACGGTCTATCCCGGCGCCACCGAGGAGGTATGTATCCCTATCCTGGAAACGGAATCCGGCCTGGTTTTTAACCGCGACTTTTTTGCCGGCTACAGTCCGGAACGTATCAATCCGGGCGACAAACAGCACCGTCTGGTCAATATAACCAAGGTTACCTCCGGTTCCACGCCCGAGGCGGCGGATTTCGTCGACGCCCTCTATGGCAGTATCGTCTCCGCCGGCACCCATAAAGCGAGCAGCATCAAGGTGGCGGAAGCGGCCAAGGTGATCGAGAATACCCAGCGCGACGTCAACATCGCCCTGATCAATGAGCTGGCACTGATCTTCAACCGACTCGGCATTGATACCGAGGAGGTACTCGCAGCCGCGGGAAGCAAATGGAACTTCCTCCCCTTCCGCCCCGGACTCGTGGGAGGACACTGTATCGGTGTCGATCCCTATTATCTGACCCACAAGGCACAGGCTATAGGATATCAGCCGGAAATTATTCTCGCCGGCCGCCGAATTAACGACAATATGGGTAGGTATGTCGTTAGTTCCGTGGTTAAGATGATGATTCAGCGTAACATCGCGGTTGCCGGCAGCCGGGTCCTGATCCTCGGACTTACTTTCAAGGAGAATTGCCCCGATATCCGCAATACCCGGGTCGTGGATATGGTCTCCGAGATGCAGAGTTACGGCGCCAATGTGGATGTTTACGATCCCTGGGTCGACAAAGAGGAAGCCCATGCGGAACTGGGAATTGAACCGATCGACGCACCGGAAGACAACAGCTACGACGCAATAATCATCGCTGTCGCTCACCGGCAGTTCGCGGAAATGGGAGTCGGCCGACTGCGTGGACTCGGTAAATCCCCATCGATCCTTTACGATATCAAACACCTGCTACCTGCCGATGAGGTGGATGGGAGGTTATAGGTTGTCAGTTGTCAGTTGTCAGTTGTCAGTTGTCAGAAAAGTAAAAGTCAGCCTAGGATAATGCTTCTCCAAACCATCAACTACCAACCGAAATCAAATTACTGTTAACTGTTAACTTCTAACTGTTAACTGCTTACTACATGGAGTAAACATGAAAGTCTTGGTCACCGGCAGTGCCGGCTTTATTGGATCGGCCCTCTCCCTGCGGTTACTGGAGCGTGGAGACGAGGTGATCGGTATCGATTCCCTGAACGAGTATTACGATGTCGAGCTTAAAAAGGCCCGGCTTGCCCGTACTACATCCCACCCCGGTTTCACTGATCTGCGTATTCACCTTGAAGACCGGGAAGCGGTCGCCGATGCGTTCTCCACTTATAAACCTGATCGCGTAGTCAACCTGGCGGCTCAGGCCGGTGTTCGTTATTCCCTGGAGAATCCCCAGTCTTATATCGACACCAATCTGGTCGGTTTTGGAAATATCCTTGAGGGTTGCCGTCATAACGGAGTCCAGCATCTGGTATATGCCTCCAGCAGTTCTGTCTATGGCGCCAATACCAACATGCCGTTTTCCGTTCATCACAACGTTGACCACCCATTGAGCCTCTATGCCGCCAGCAAGAAGGCAAATGAGCTTATGGCCCATACCTACAGCCATCTCTACAACCTGCCGACCACGGGTCTACGTTTCTTCACCGTTTATGGCCCCTGGGGGCGCCCCGACATGGCGCTGTTTCTCTTCACCAAGGCGATCCTTGCCGGAGAGCCTATTAATGTCTTCAACTACGGAAACCACCGCCGCGACTTCACCTATATCGATGATATTGTCGAAGGCGTGATCCGCACCCTGGACCGGGTGGCGGAACCCAACGGCGCCTGGTCCGGCGAAGCGCCCGATTCCGCTACCAGCTCAGCCCCCTACCGGCTCTACAACATCGGCAACAATCAACCTGTAGAACTCAGGCACTACATCGAAGTACTTGAGGATTGCCTGGGTAAAAAAGCCGAGCAGAATCTGCTGCCGTTGCAGCCTGGAGACGTGCCGGACACATACGCGGACGTTGACGACCTGGTACGGGACGTAGGCTACAAACCCGCCACCTCGGTGGAAGACGGCGTTCGCCGATTCGTTGAGTGGTACCGGGACTATTACAAGGTTTAGCGCCCGGCCGCTATTGACCGGGCGGATACTCCGGGAATACGGGCAAGTCACCCGCCGGACAGGACCACTCCGCCCGCGAATCCCAGAAGATCCTCGACTGCGGCAGCAACGGCGGATTCTCGTCCAGAGATCCGGCCGGAACTATGGCCAACTCATACTCCGGCAGTACCCGCGGCAACTGGCCACCGCAATTCCCGCAGAAACAGGTGGTGAAACGTTCCGATTCAGGCACTTTATAGCGGTGTACCAATTCCTCCCCTTGCGTCCAGGCAAAACTTGACGGCTTTAGTACCACATTTGTGCTGTGCCCGGTCCCCGTTGCCTTACGGCAGCGACTGCAGTGGCAATGGGAAAAACGCAGGATCTCGCCTGCAATCTCATAATGAACGGTGCCGCAAAGGCAACTCCCGAAAAGTCTGGTTTGAGTCATAGCGATCTTTCCTCAAGCGCTGGTGCAAATCCAGCATGGTTATGCGCGACTCTTAATACACTGTAGTTGGCCGGTATAACTGTCCTTGACGGTGTTTTTAATTATCTCGCAGACGGCCTTCGCCTCTTCCTCGGTAAGGCCCCATACGATCATGCGCGCATTGCGCTCGTAACGGTTGCCTTTATTCAGGCTAAGATATGTAGTGTATGTCGGCTGATCGGAAAACAGTTTCATATAACGGGCATCCAAGTTCCCACTACATTCCGATAATTTCACTTTGCACTGCCTGCATTTCTTAAACAGCCCTTGCAGATACTCTTCCGATCTCATTTGGCAATCCTCATCGGACACCATTTCCGCCACCAACACATACTCAAAGCTTCTTGATAATTCCGGTGCTTCAAAAATGATCCGGGATTCGAGATAGACCGGATCACTTATTTCTAAAGGATTTTCCAAATAAGTATTCAGATAGCCGTAGCCGAAATAGCCTGCGACCGCAATAATTATCAACGTCAAAAGGTTTTTCATTTTAATCTTCCTTGTTTGCGCAAATAATATAATGTCCGCGGAATTATACGAAACTCCGCTTCTTCAGCGACTCACGCGGAGATTTACATTACACAACAACTTTAGCAACGGACCCGCAACCCCCATACCGACGATCGCAGAAAATAGAGTTACTTTATGCCGTCCGCCTTATTGCTCTGATTCGTTTTTTCCATTTTTTCAATTATCGCACCGGTTTCGTTCCCTTCCTCCGTTCCGTCAGGAAATCTTTCGAGGTAATCAAAAACATCCTCTTGCTTAATTTCCACAACCTGTCCGGCGTGAAGCGTTGGGATATAGAAAGGTTCGTTGCTCAACACGCCACGTATAGCGTTCTCTTTCCACTCGGTTATTTCAACCCACATCCATTCGTTCCCGCCGTCAGGTACCTTAAACGGTGCTTTAACCAGGATATATCCACCAGGCTGCAATCCCTCATTAAACTTCTTTTGTAAAAAGGGCAGCTTTTCTTTCGCACGTTGACTCGCAGCCAGAAGCTCGTCGGTATGTTCAATGTGCGTAACTCCGTCCTGCGACCCAAACAGCGTATCGAGCAATTTCGTCTGCTTGGCATGCACGTCGCGCCCCGGATACCTGCCGAAGGCTATCTCTATAAGACGATTATTCGGATCTCCCTCCTCCCAAATACCTTTCTTCAAAGCCAGTTGCGCGGTACCGGTGGCGTTTGGATATAGATATTTGATCTGGTATTCACGAACCTCCTTGTTCTGAATCTTGTGGATATCCAGATCATATTCACCCGTTGTTTCGATAACCGCCCCCTCCGTCATCGCCTGGCAGAAGAGATTAATCAGATGCCCCATGTTCCGATTATTCGACCAGGAGAAATCCTCCACTACCACGTCCGGCAACCCGAACTTGGTCATCCCCAAGGTGATCGCACGAACGAATTCCCCAGACTTGTAGGAATGTATAGTGATGAAATCAGAAATATCCGGGAAGCCGTCGGTCCAGGATTCCATCCGTCTTTTCCGCCACTCCTCGGGCGTAAAGATCTCGCGGTTCTCCTCATCCCACAATAGCCCGCCGGTTCGCTCTGCCAGTTTCGCGGCGATTCGATTTGCACTCTTCAAGGCCTGCCAGACATGCTCCCTGCCATGCGCGAAATTCATGATGATGACATATCGGCTTTCCTGGAGCTGCTCTGCCTGCTGAGTTGTAAGCCCGCGCCCAAAGTACTTGATGAACTCCAGATCCGGGGGCGTATACTGCTCCTTTACCTTTTCAGTGCTAGAGACGCTTACGACCGGTTTTTCTGGATTTTCCGGCAATTCAGCGACCAACGTGGGGCCGGCGGCTTCTTGCGATAACAATTGTCCAAGGATCTTTTTCGGGTCGCCTGACGGTGCTGGCAAATAGTATATGGCGTACTGAAAATGAATATAGTCGCTCATTAACGGACCCGCCGGCACCAGCTCCTGCCTTTTCATCCCGCCTTCTTTGGCACTCAATTTTCCGGGGCCTGTCATCGCCACGGCGACAACAACCGATATGAGCATATACAGGACGGCACGTTTCATACCGATACGTCGTACTGGATTAGAAAAACTGATTTTCGACGTCATTGTTCACAAGCTCCGCATATAGAATCCGACATCATGATCCTCCACTATTGCGAGGATCGAAAAGGAGAACCACCAAGCTACCGTCTAACGAACGTCGCCTTCACACGTTTCGAGACCAGCATATATGGGATCCAGATCATTGCGCCCACCACCGAACGGGAAATCTCTACGCTCGATTCGGGGTCAAACATCGCCTCGCCGGGCATCACCAGAGTGAACGCCCAGGCGTCGACTAGTTGAAAGGCTATGGTAAAAAGAAATATCGATATATAGAGGGCGGGAAACCTGGCTTTCTTGCCAAAGAACTGAAACGCTATAAAGATCCAAACCACAACCAGCGCACAATTAATAAATATCTCGCCGATCAGCAAAGGCATCCAGAGAGGATGGTATGCTTCAGAGCCAGGCGTGGTCACCGCCGCAAACGTGCCGTCGGCGAACATCCCGTTGTAGCTCGGCAAGACCTGACTAATGATACGTATGGGGGATAAGACTACCCCTATTCCGACAAGCACAAGCCACCCTCCGAGACCTTCCAGGCGATTCGCTTGATGAGGGTTTTCTTCTGAAAGATCAGATGAAGGCGGAGCGTAAGGATTCTCTGGGCTTATTTCATTGTTTGTCATCTTACATTCATTCTACATTGTCTATTACTTTTTCCAGCTCCCGAATCGCGGTCGCATTATTATTCTCTTTTGCAAGATCCAGCGCGGTTTTTCCTTGCTTATTTTTATTTTCCGTATCCGCCCCATGATATATCAGGCGCGTAATTATCCCCGGATTCTGATTGTACCGCGCGGCAATAATCAGAGCGTCTTCATTATTATGAACTTTTTGATTTATGTCCGCACCGAGTCTGATGAGCTCATCAATAACTTCAACGCTCGAACTGTACCCCGCCGCACCGGTAAGCGGAGTACCCCTGAATATACCGTCTGATTCGTTAATATCCGCACCCCGTGCAACCAAGGCCGCAATTATCTCCGGATTCTCAGTTGCTATCGCCGCCCACATAAGAACCGGACCGTTTCTATTACCCGGGGCAAGCGCCTCCTGCGGTACTTCATCTACCGATTCCAATGTTGCGCTGCTCCAATACCCCTGCGTACTGTATTTGCGGTACGGATTTGAAAATTTTATAAATGCAGCAAGTAGAACCACGAGCACCAGCGCAATTATATACACACGGTTTACCGACATTCTTTGACGCCTATGTTAGTACTCGCCCGGATTGGCACAGACCGACCTATCTCCCCATCCTTACCGGTAGACGATGCGGCCCCCAATCACCCGGTTCCGCTTCAAATACACCGGCACAACGGCTACCGCAGAAGCGGCAGTCTCCTGTCTCTGTCAGATTCCAGCTTCCCAGCTGATACCAGTCCCGTTCAATGAGCAGTTCCCCGCAATTATGGCACCAGGTGCTGTCACCCTGCGGATCATGGACGTTACCGGTATACGCGTAGTGTACGCCATTATTCAGGGCGATTCTGCGTGCGCGGCTCAGGGTTTCCAACGGAGTGGGCGGTATATCGCGCATCTTCCAGTCCGGATGGAAAGCGCTGAAGTGCATCGGTACATCGGGACCGAGATGTTCAACGACCCAGCCCGTCATTTCATCCAGCTCCCGGTCCGAATCATTTTCACCAGGTATCAGCAGCGTGGTAAGCTCCACCCAGATATCGGTTTCTGATTTCAGATAGAGCAGGGTTTCGAGTATCGTGTGCAGATCTCCTCCGCACAACTTCCGGTAGAACTGTTCATTGAACGCCTTCAGATCCACGTTGGCCGCATCGATGTTACGAAACAGCTGCTCCCGGGGTTCCCCTGCACAGACATAACCGGCTGTCACTGCGACCGCCTTAATCCCGAGTTCATGGCACGCCTGTGCGGTATCGTCCGCGTATTCCAGAAAGATGACCGGATCATTGTAGGTGAAGGCCACGCTGCGGCACCCGAGTTCCCGAGCCTTGCGCGCAATAGCTCCGGGTGACGCGCTATCGGCCAGAATATCGATTTCCCGCGATTTACTCATGTCCCAGTTCTGACAAAATCGGCAGGCCAGATTACATCCGGCGGTACCGAAGGAGAGCACCGGTGTTCCCGGGAGAAAATGGTTTAACGGTTTTTTTTCTATGGGATCTACACAAAACCCACTGGATCGGCCGTAAGTGGTCAATACAATACGCCCGTTCTGACAGGCCCGGACAAAACACAGTCCCTGTTTACCCTCCTTCACCCGGCAGGCACGGGGGCATACATCACATTGAACACGGCCATCCTCCAGCGCGTGCCAATAGCGGGTCGGAAAAGCGTCTTTTTGGGTGTCCATATGCTGCTCCTTTCAGCGATACAACAAATCCCTTAATACCTTTCAGGATATCTCCTTCCGATCGAAATCAGAGTAATCAAGAAAGCTTTTTTATACAGGCTATTGTTTCGAATATCTTTTTATTTTTTTCTGACGTTTCTGTTTACAAGCTTTATCTCTGTTTGTTGGGGTTGGTGCGACTCCAGGTAATATAGTTTTCTTGATTTAAGGAACCTCTGATTAGGTCGCTGATGAGCCGAGTTTGTGTTCAAATGGCGATGATCGCAAGGCGTGGCGCGCAGGCCGCATGCCATAGCTATACGGCAAGCGCCGCAACACAGCGAGCACGCTATTTGGCGCAAACCCTTCGGGACGCGCCTTTGCGCCGGATCTGCGGCGTTGGCTTGCTTGCTAAGGGATGAGCCATTAGCTGCGCAAGCCGCCTTGCGTCTCAAGACGCAAAGTCAGCGTCTCGGCCATCATGGACTTGATCAGAGGCTCCTTAAGTATAGCCGCCCTTGATTTTTCCCTGTCGGCGGCGCATGTTTAAGTGTAGAGACCGGTTCAGGGAACGGGAGTAACGGTAATGAAGAAGATCCAAAAGCCGACGGTCGCAGGTATTTTCTATCCGGACGATCCTGAGAAACTTCGCCTTCAGGTACAGACCTTTCTATCATCAGCACAATCCGGGATGGTCAACTCCGCCCCCAAGGCGTTGATTGCCCCACACGCGGGATATATCTATTCCGGACCCGTTGCCGGCAGCGCTTATGCCCAGCTGGGTGCAGTCGCTCCCCGAGTACATAGGGTCGTGATACTGGCCCCGTCACATCATCTGGGATTCCGTGGCATTGCTTTCAGTAGCGCCGACGCCTTCCAAACGCCGCTGGGAGAGCTTGAGGTGGACAAAGCAGCCCTTGAGATGCTTGAGGGGCTACCCCATGTGCATGCCCTGGACGCCGCCTTCGAACAGGAACACAGTCTCGAGGTACATCTGCCCTTCCTGCAGGAAACGCTGAACACATTCAGGATCGTGCCCCTGGTAGTCGGCGATGCCGATCCCGCCGAGGTGGCCGAAGTAATTGAGATGCTCTGGGGTGGAGAGGAAACCCTGATCGTAATCAGCTCTGACCTGAGTCACTACCACGACTACGAGACCGCCCGCGGCATGGATACACGGACCTCCGAGGCGATCGAAAATCTTAAGCCGGGCGATATCTCCGTGCAGCAGGCCTGCGGCCGTATTCCGGTTAGCGGACTGCTGTTGGCGGCACGTCACCATAGTCTCAGCGTCAAGACGGTTGATCTGCGTAACTCCGGGGATACCGCGGGCCCTAAAGACCAGGTGGTCGGATACGGCGCTTATGTCCTTTCCTGATCCGCCACTGACACCGTTGACACCTTCACAACGCGATATCGTACTGGCCACCGCACGCGCTTCGATCCGGCATGGTCTGGATCAGGGGTCTCCCCTGGAGATAGATATTGAGGAGTACGACCCGGCACTGCGGACCAGGCGCGCCTGTTTCATCACTCTGAATCGAAACGGCGATCTGCGCGGTTGTATCGGTCACCTTGAGGCCATCCAGCCCCTGATCCTGGATGTGGCGGAGAATGCCTATTCCGCCGCCTTCCGTGACCCACGGTTCCCCCCGCTGCGTGAAGAGGAGATAAGAGACCTGGAAATCCATGTTTCCATTCTGACCCTGCCGCAGCGATTGGAGTTTTCTTCCGAACAGGATCTGCTTTCCCGCTTACGACCCGGTATAGACGGACTGATCCTGGAAGACGGCAGCCATCGCGGCACCTTCCTCCCTTCGGTATGGGAATCGCTGCCGGAGCCCCGCGCCTTTCTTCAGCACCTTAAGTTGAAAGCCGGTCTAGCGGCTGATCACTGGTCCGACACGGTAGTGATATTCCGCTACGAAACCGAATCTTTTCCGAACTGACCGGTTATTCCTGAGCCCTTCGGCATCCGCCGAGTGAACCGACACCGCAGGTTTCGCCGTCAATCCAGATGGCATTATCCAGCCGTGTCCAATCCAGCTTGGCCCCGCCCATCCGCGCACCCGTAAGGTCGGCGAAACTGAGATCCGCACCGCTCAGATCGGTGTTGGTAAGATCGGCGTTCTGTAGATTGATGCCTTTCATGGCGGTGTTCTTGAATTCCCCATAGCTGAGATCGGCTCCGGAAAAATCCGCATACATCAGATCGGCTCCCTTGAAACTGCTCCCCGACAGTCGTGCCTGCCTCAGCACGGCATTGTTGATCTGCGCTCCCGCCAGATCACTGTTCTCTGCCACGGTTCCGTCAAGCCTGCAGTTCCGCCAGTTGACACCGGGTGCCGGGCGGGCAAGGCAATCCGGTTTAGGGATATCCTGGGGTGCTCCTATATAGAGCCCACCGCCGATCGCCAGAGCCACCAGGATGGAAATCACCAGTATCCCGACATAGGGCTTCTTGCGTTGCGTCTCCAGTTCCAGCAGTTCCGCTTTCGCGGCCCGGTGTCGAGCCAGCAGCTCATCCTCCTGGCGGCGGCGTTCCCCATGGCGACGTTCCTTGAATTCGCTATCATCGGCACCGGTACGCCGCTCCCGCCCGGTGCGTTCGTCCTCCCGCATGCGCAGGAGATCCAGCGTCTCATAATCCCCTGTCTCCAGGGCCTTACGCACCTCCGGCGGCACCACGTCCGGTACCTCGGAAACCGGCTTCCAGTTTTTCCGGTCCAGACTCGTTTCATCATCAAGCCTTACCCGTCCCAGGAGTACGGAACGGCGGACGGCACCGCAGGGGAAAGGACCCCGAATCTCTCCTTTGCGCCGGATATACCAGAGAAGCTGTCTGTTATCGTTGTTCTCTTGTTCTGCCATGTCCGTCCTATTTCAATAAACCGGCCGGTCAGCCGCTAAACTGTCAGTTAAAGACACTGATCCGTACACCCTGGTGAAGATACCCGACCTCATCTCCAATCCCCGCCTCGCCGTGGAAACAGTGCGCACCAACGTGCTGAACAATCTGCGACCGGGACAGATCCTGCACGCCAGTGTCTTGACACCTACCAGTCAAAACAGCGTCAAACTCCGGATCGGTCTTGCGGAACTGGTGGCCCGAACCCAGGTTTCCTTCACACCCGGGCAGCGAATCACCCTGGATGTGGTCAAAACCGGCGTATTGCCTGAATTACGGGTGCTGCCGCAGGTGGAGACCCGGCAATTCCAGGCGGAAGCCCTCCGCACCGCCCTGCCGAAGCAGATTCCCTTGCCCCGGCTGTTCCAAAACCTTCAGATCCTGTCTAGTACTGTAGCAAAGAATGTTCCAATTCCCGCGTTCTCAAAGGGGGAAGCAAGCGGGGCGCAGGGGACAAAACCCTCTCTTATCCAGTTGCTCTCCACGGCCCTGCAGTCCCCGCGGGCGAACAAGGGTGATGTGGAGGTGCTGCAGACCCTGCGTAATCTGGTGGGGACGGAATCACTGCAGAAGGTGGGAGAGCGGCTCGGACCGGAAGTGGTCAACCGGATAAAGACCGTACTGGAGAACACCCCCACCCGATCGGAGGTATCGTCGCCACCGTTACTGCGGAAGATTATCCAGGAATCCGGGCTGTTCCTGGAACCGAAACTGGTGGCCGGTCAGCCCCCCGAAGTCGACCTTAAATCCAATTTGTTACTGCTGCTGTTGCATATCCGCAACCGGCTTGAACAGTTTGTCTTGCCTGAACAGAAAGACCTTCCAGTCCATGAGCGCTCTTCCCAGCCCCCGCCTTCCCCGCTGGAGAGCGGGATATCGAAGCTCCTGAACCAGTTGTTTCGGCAGACCGAAGGCAGTCTGGCCCGGATACAGCTCAACCAGTTGGCTTCACTTCCCAGCGAGGATGGCAACAACCGACAGGTCTGGCAGTTTGATATCCCAGTGAGACACCCGAACGGTTTCGATAATTTTCAACTCAAGGTTGAACGGGAACAGCACCAGGGGAAAAAACGGGATGCCAGACACCGCTGGCGGGTGTCACTCCATTTCGATCTGGAGTCCCTGGGTCCGGTGCAGGCCCAGGTGACACTCCTGGGTGAAGAGGTCTCCGCTCTGTTCCTGGCGGAACGCAAAGAGAGTGCGACCCTGATCGAGCAACATCTCTCCGCCCTGGACCTGGCCTTCTCCCGTGCGGGACTGAAAGTCGGTCACCTGGCTGCGAAGAAGAGTGACAAGGTGCATAGTGAGATGCCCAACGCCTTTCCTCACCGTCTGCTGGACGAAAAGGCATGAAACGGGATACCCAACCACAACCCGATATTGCCGTAGCCCTGCACTATGACGGGGAGAACGCTCCGCGGGTCACGGCCAAGGGACAGGGTGAACTAGCACAACGGATTCTGATGCTGGCGGAGCAGCACGGCATCCCTTTGCATGATGACCCGGAACTGGCCGCGATCCTGACCCAGATACCGCTTGGGGATGAGATCCCCGAAACCCTCTACCTGGTTATCGCGGAAGTAATCGCGTTCGCTTACATGGTATCCGGGAAAAGACCACCGGGCTTTCAGGAGGGTTGAATCTAATAGGAGGTTATCGGCGGGCACAGCCCGCCCTACATACTTCTTACTTAATGTTTCCCGCGCCGGTTGTTCCGCTCATCGGACTCTTTCTGCTCACGCACATCCAGCTGTTTCTGTTCCTCCCGCTCGTAGCGCTCCACCACCTTACCGAGGGCCTGGGTTCGAACATGCTTCTGTTGCCAGTTTTCCTGACGCACGGAACACTCGCTACGACTCTGCTCCACCACCGATTCCTGCTCGTGTATGGCGCGCTCCAGCTTGGCAAGGAACGCCCGGTACTCCTGCAACTGTGTGGCAGACATACCGTTCTTAGCCGAGTTATGGAAACGTTCCAAGTACTCCCGATGGTATCCCCGCAACTCCTCGAGCCGCTCCTCATGCTTACGCATCCGGCGTCTGGAATCGCCCAGCTCCATTGCCGCCGTCCGCTCCCGGGACTCAGCGACTCGCTGTACAGGCTTTAATCGTTTCGATGGGGGCACCATATTTTACTGCCTCCTCCCGGCCCTCATTTGTTTCATTTTGCTTCAGCGGCTCACAGCCACCTCGGGTGGTGGCGGGAACAGCGTGGTAAGCTGTTCAATGCTCTGACCCAACGATACCGGCGTATGCATATCCTGCCGCAGGAAGTTCTCCAACAGGGGCATCGCCTCTATCGCCGCATCGATCCGTTCATCCGTGCCCTGTTCGTAGGCACCTACGTTGATCAGATCCCGGTTCTGCTGATAAATAGAGTATAGATGCTTAAAGGCCCGTGATGCCTCCTGGTGATCAATTGTGGTGATATCGTTCATGGCGCGGCTAATGGAGGCCTCAATATCAATTGCGGGATAGTGCCCCATCTCCGCCAGCTTCCGGGAGAGTACGATATGGCCGTCAAGTATCGCGCGGGAAGCGTCCGCTATGGGATCGTTCTGGTCATCTCCCTCTGTTAGGACGGTATAGAAGGCGGTAATGGAGCCGCCCCCCTTCTCTCCGTTGCCTGCCCGTTCCACAAGCTGCGGCATCTTGGCGAATACGGAAGGCGGATAGCCCTTGGTCGCGGGTGGTTCATGGATCGCCAGGGCGATCTCCCGTTGCGCCTGGGCGAAACGTGTAAGGGAGTCCATCAGCAACAGCACCTGTAACCCCTGATCCCGGAAGTGCTCGGCGATACTGGTTGCCAGCATGGCTCCGTGGATCCTTCGCAACGGGGGGTGATCCGCCGGTACCGCCACCACCACCGCCCGGGACATTCCCTCCTCACCCAGGATGTTTTCAACAAATTCCTTCACCTCGCGGCCCCGCTCACCGATCAGGCCCACCACGGTGACGTCCGCATTGGTGTAACGGGTCATCATACCCAGCAGTACGCTCTTGCCCACGCCGGAACCGGCAAACAGTCCCAACCGCTGACCGCGTCCGACACTGAATAGGGAGTTGATGGCGCGCACCCCCACATCCAGGGGCTCGCGTATGGGGGTGCGGGTCAACGGATTGAAGGTCTTCCCGGTCAGCGTCCGACGCGCCTCGGTGTGGATCGGTCCCCTGCCGTCCAGCGGACGTCCGGCGCCGTCGATCACACGCCCCAGGAGCTCATCACCCACCAGGGCCTCACAGACCCGTCCCGTCGGCACCACCCGGGCGTCCTGCTCCAGACCGCGGATATCGCCCGTGGGCATCAGATAGAGGCTTTCACCGGAGAAACCCACCACCTCCGCCTCGATGCGGCTACCGCTGTTGCTGATAATATCGCACTGTCCTCCGATGGCCGCCCGACAACCCACCGCCTCCAGGGTAAGTCCGACCATACGTGTTAATTTGCCCTCAAGCACCAGACCGCGACCACCGCCCAGCCTATTGCGGCAACGCAACAGGCGTTCCCGCCAGATGAGATTGCGATCCGCCTGGGGAAGCTCTCTTCTCATTCGTCGCTCTCGTCCTGCGTAGCATCCATGGTGCGTTCACCCCCCAGCAGTTGGGTGACCAACGTCGTCAACCTCGATTCCAGGGTGGCGTCTACCTGGGAAATATCAGTCAGAACCTTGCATCCACCCCTCTCCATCACCGGGTCCTCCACAATGCTCCAGCCCACTTCCTTCGCATTGACCTCATAGATCTCCCGTACCAGTTCGGCATCCTCCGGCTGCAACACCAATCGAACGTGCCGTGCCGATACCGGCAGAACCGACAACGCCTCTCGCACCACACCGATAATCTGCTCCGGATCTGTTTTTACTTCCCGGCGCACCAGTTGCCGGACCGTAGCGATAATCAGCTCGACAATCTCCCGTTCGATCTGATCGTCCAGCTGTTTTAACGGGGTCTCGAGGGTACTGATAATGGCCTCCAGTTGCTCGATCCGTTCCTGAAGTTTCTCCCGCCCCTTGGCAAGGATCTCCTTATGGCCGAATTCGAACCCTTCCTTCTTCCCCAGCGCAAATCCTTCTTCATAGGCCTGCTGGTGGATCTGTTCCACCTGTTCCGTCGTCAGCAGGGTCCCACGCCCCTCAAGGCCTGACCCGGAGCCGGAGCTGCGACCCATCTTAGGCGGACTCCACTGCTTAGCCGTTTTCCCGGCTTCACCTGAGATAACCTTGTTAGATAAATTCTTCTCCGCCACCGGCGCCTCCCAGGTTGATCTCGCCTGCATCCGCCAAGCGTCTTGCAACGGCGAGAATCTCCTTCTGCGCCCCCTCCACGTCGCTCACACGAGCCGGTGGAGCGGCCTCGAGATCATCACGCAACATTTCCGCCGCACGTTGTGACATGTTCTTGAATATCTTCTCCTTGAGTACGTCATCAGCACCCCGAATGGCCAGCAGAAGCTGATCCGACGCGATCTCGCGCAGCAGTGTCTGGATACCCCGATCGTCCACATCGACAAGATTCTCGAACACAAACATGTTGTCCTGAATCTCCTGGGCCAAGTCTTCATCCGCTGCCGTCACCTGCTCCAGAATCTGACTCTCTATGCTGCCCTCCACCAGATTGAGTATGTTGGCCGCCGCCTTGATCCCTCCCAGGGCCGAGGTCTTGACACTGGTTGCCCCTGAGAATTGGGCATCCAGAATCTCATCAAGTTCCTGCAAAGCCCCCGGCTGGATACCTTCCAGCGTGGCGATGCGCATTATGACGTCGGTACGCACCCGTTCCGGAAATACGGAAAGAACCTCCGCAGCCTGATCCGGTTCCAGAAAAGATAGGACGATGGCGATGATCTGAGGATGCTCCAGACGGATCATCTCCGCCACGGAACGGGGATCCATCCACTTGAGCTGTTCCAGCCCCTTGCTGTTACGCCCCAACAGGATGCGGTCGATGACGTTGCTGGCCTTGTCCGATCCGAGAGCGGTGGTGAGAATATTGCGAATGTATTCGTCGGAATTCATCCCCAGGGCGGTCTGATCCTCCAGGGTGGAGACGAAGGAGTGCATCACCTGCTCCATCTGTCTGGTTGAAACGTTACTCAGGTTGGCCATGGCCAGGCCCAGTTCCTGAACCTCCTTCGGGCCCATATGGGAAAGGATGGTGGCCGCATCCTGCTCGCCCAAGGCCAGCATCAGGATAGCCGCCCGCTCCACGCCCCTTAGCCTGGCGAACCCCTCTCTCTGTTGCTCATCTGCCATCTTCGGACACCCAGCTCCTCACCACCTGCGCGACCCGCTTCGGGTCTTCGTGAACCATCTGTCTCGCCGCATCGAGGGTATCCTCGTATTTACCTTTTACCGGCAACCTCACCGGTTCCCCGCTACTATCCAGTTCCCCTCCGCCGTAACCCCCGGCGGCCCCTGCCCCGCCGGCGGCTCCCGCCGGCGCGTGCACGATCATGGGCGCTGCCGTCAGTTTCTTCATGGTCGGGCGCAGTACCACGAAAATCAAGATCAACACCAGCAGTGTTCCACCAACCGCCTTGGCCACATCCCACACCCAGGCCTCTTCGTAAATCGGCACCTCCGGCAGAGGCTCAGGTGGCGGCGGCGCCAGGAAGGCCTGATTGATCACGCGCACACTGTCTCCGCGCTGGGCGTTGAATCCGATCGCCTCCTTCACCAGCTGGGTGATTCTGCTGATCTCTTCCGGTGTGCGCTCCTGGCGGACCGTGTCACCCGCTTCATTGGTGGTCACCACGTCGTCCACCACTACCGCCACGGAAAGACGGCGCAGGGTGCCGCTGGAGAGGCGGGTATGGCTGATAGTCTTGTCAAGTTCGTAGTTGCGGGTGGCGCGCTTACTGACATTAACCGGTTCCGCCGCCCCGGCCTGTTCCGCACCGGGTGCCCCGGCCGCCTGCTCCGGCGCCGTTCCCACCCCCGGAGGCTGGTTGCTCAATGCCCCGGGTACACCCCCCTGGGCAGCACCGATCCGGCTGGACTGCTCGTTGATCTGCTCGCTTCGCAGGGCAGGCAGATCCGGATTGAACCGTTCCTCTGTCTGTTCGGTCAGGGTGAAATCCACGTCCGCCGTCACCTGGGCACGGACGCTGTCCGCCCCCAGAATCGGGGTCAGGATCTCCTCCACCCGCTGTTGGTAATGGTTTTCCAGCTGAGCGGTATACTCAAACTGGGTGGCCGTCATCATCATCTCCCGGGTGTCCATCTGGCCACTCAGCAGGTTCCCCTTGTGGTCCACCACCGTAACCCGGCTGGCATCCAGCCCGGGAACACTGGAAGCCACCAGATGAATAATGGCCGCCACCTGTCCCTTCTCCAGGGTACGCCCGGAATAGAGTTTGACAGTGACAGACGCGCTGGGTTGCTGTTTCTTGCGCACAAACACCGACTGTTTCGGTGTCGCCAGGTGAACCCGGGCGGTCTGCACGCTGGCCAGAGTCGCCACTGTACGGGCCAGTTCACCTTCAAGCGCCCGGTGGAAACGGGCCGCCTCCACCGCGCGACTGGTGCCGAAGCCACTCTCCTGCTGAAGCAGTTCAAACCCGACACTGCCGCCGCGCGGCAAGCCCTGACCGGCAAGTTTTAGCCGGGCGTCCTGCAGTTGACTGCTCTTCACCATCACCGCGCCGGTGGTGCCATCGACCTTGTACTCGATCCCCGCCTGTTGCAGTGCGGCCACCACTTCGGAGGCATCCTTCTCTGCCAGATCCCCGTACAACAGACTGTAATTGGGGGTCCACGCCCAAAGGGCGATCACCACCCCCAATGCCACGCTGACGGCAATCCCGACCATCACGGCGAGTTGGCGGGCCAGTGGATTCTGGGTCAAACGCGGCGCTGAAAGCTGATTACCAGCCGCGGTTCCGGTGTTCGTGACTTCTGCCATGGGACGCTAACCTCTGTCTGGTCATTTATTATATTAATCAACAAGTTAAATAGGCATGTTCATGATTTCCTTGTACGCATCAACCAGCTTGTTGCGTACCTGAACCATGGCTTCAAAGGAGAGGCTGGATTTCTGAATCGCCACCATCACCTCCGCCAGTTCAACGTTGCCTTCTCCGGTTTCGAAGGCCTTTTTCAGTTCGCCGGCATACTGCTGGCTCTCGTTGACGCTATCGATGGACTGTTTCAGCAGATTCGCGAATTCACCCCCGGAGGTCTGTTCACTCTGGGGGGTCACTCCGCCGGCCTGGGCCGCCATTACCCGCATCTGCGCCAACACTTGATTAATGTCTACGGAACTCATCTGTATCACCTTTTCGGAAACTTTTTGCCACGCATCACCTTACTATGCAGATTGCGCACCAATTTTCTGAGCTAACCGGATACCGGTCCCTCAGCGCGGTATGGCCACG
This sequence comes from Sedimenticolaceae bacterium, assembly GCA_050291465.1. Classification (GTDB taxonomy): domain Bacteria; phylum Pseudomonadota; class Gammaproteobacteria; order Chromatiales; family Chromatiaceae; genus CBFDBF01. The sequence goes on from JBNKJV010000002.1 coordinate 263,832, forward strand.
CCCGCATCCCGCAGGCGGGCGATCTTGTAACGCAACGTCCGCTGACTGATCCCCAGGCGTTCGGCGGCGTTCTTTCTGCTGCCGTTGCCGTCCCGCAGGGCCTTCAGGATCATCTCCTCTTCCACTGAACGCAGGTCTTCATTCAATCTGCCCTTGCTGTCGACGCCGGTATTCAGCGGTTCGTTCATCTCCTTTCCATCCTCCAGCTCAAAAGAGAGCGCATCCGGTCCGATCTCATCACCCTCACACAGGATCAGTGCCCGCTGTATCACGTTTTCCAGTTCCCGGACATTTCCCGGCCAGCTGTGACTCAGCAGACGCTGCTCCGCCACGGCGGAAAGCCGAGGCTCGGCGCCCTCATGCTGCCGCCGGAGACGCCGGATCAGAAACCGGGCCAGGGGCAGGATGTCCCGCTCCCGTTCCCGCAGCGGTTTCAGGTAGAGGGGAAACACGTTCAAACGGAAATAGAGGTCCTCCCGAAATCTGCCGGCCGCCACCTCCTCCCGCAGGTTGCGATTGGAGGTAGCCAGTACCCGTACGTCCAGAGGAACGACCTTGCGCCCGCCGAGACGCTCCACCTCCTTCTCCTGCAGCACACGCAGCAGTTTCGCCTGCAGTGCCATGCTCATTTCCGAGATCTCGTCGAGCAGAAGCGTACCGCCCTGAGCCTGTTCAAACTTGCCCTCGGCGGAACGGTGAGCACCGGTGTACGCGCCCTTTTCATATCCGAACAGGACCGCCTCCAGCATATTCTCGGGTATGGCCGCGCAGTTGATGGCCACGAACGGGCCCTCCGCGCGCGGGGAATGCTTGTGGATATAGCGGGCGAAGACCTCTTTTCCGGTACCGCTTTCCCCGCCGATCATCACTGTGGCGTCACTGCGCGCCACCCGCCGGGCAAGGTCCAGCAGTTCCCTGGTTTGAAGATCTTCGGCGACCACCTCTTCCCCTTCTTCCGTTTCCGGAAACAACACCGACTCCTGCACCTTCTGCAACAGCAGTTCCGCCTCGAAGGGCTTTGCCAGATAATCGACGGCACCGTGACGCATGGCGGTCACCGCTTTTTCGATATCGCCGTAGGCGGTCATGAGCAGAACCGGTACCCCCGGATAAAGGCTCTTCACCCGCGCCAGCAGTTCATTGCCGTCCATGGGGCGCATCTGCACATCACTCACCACCATCCCCACGGCGGTGGTATTCAGGATCTCCAATGCCGATGCCCCGTCGCTGCTGGCCTCAACGTTGTAGCCGGCCAGCTCCAGGGTCTCGCACAGCGCCTCTCTCAGTTCCGGATCATCTTCTACAACTAAAACGGTTGCCTGGTTCATGCATAACTCCTTACCGGCGCGGGAACCCGACTCGCGGTACCTTCCACCTTCGGTTCTTGAGAAATCTGTCCCACACCATCCAGCAGTGGGAGTTGGATCTGAAAACAGGTACCTTCGCCCTGTTCCGTACAGAGTCTTATCTGGCCCTGATGGCTGAGAATCACCGCCTGAGCTACCGCCAGCCCGAGTCCGGTACCGTCGTTGCTGGTGGTGAAGAAGGGATCGAATATGCGGTCACGAATATCTTCCGGTATCCCCCGCCCGTTATCCCGTATAAGCAACTCCAGCCAACCCCTACCCAACCGCTTAAGCTCTATGCTGAGCATCACAGATTCGCCGCCGTGCTCAAGGGCGTTGTTGGCCAGATTGGTTACCGCACCCAACAGGGCGTCGCGACTGCCGGCAACAGTGCAGTCACCGGTGGTTAGATCTTTCAGACAGACGCGCATCCGGCGTTCCTGCATGACCGGCTCCAGCATCTGCACCAGCTCTCGCAGCATTGCGGTAACCGCTATGGGTTCCGGGGTGTAATTTCCCCCGCGGGCGAATGCCAGCATATCGTTGATCTGACGTTCCATATGCAGCAGACGGGCTCGGGTGCGCTGCGCGAACCGGGTGCGTTTATCCGCTGAGAGATCGTCGTTGGCGAGGTGGGAGACATAGAGCAGGGCCGATGACAGGGGTGTGCGTATCTGGTGTGCCAGCTGCGCAGCCATTTCACCCATGGCGCTCAGGCGTTGTTGCCGGTCGAGACGTTCCTGCAACTGCCGTGTCTCGGTAATGTCGAGAAGCAGCAGGATACGGCCGGATTCGGGTTCAAGCCCGCGCTCGATGAGGGTCACCAGGCGACCCGACAGAAGTCGCTGTTCCTCCCCGCTCTGGTTCTTTTCAAAGGTGTCCCGATAGACGCTATGCCACGGCTGACCCGGGCTGATAGATCCAAGCAGTTGATGCGCCGCCGGATTGAGTTGTTGAATCACGCCGTCGCCGTCCAGTACGATAACCGCCGCCGGCAGTGCGTCCAGCAGTTGTGTCAGGCGATTCGCCAGCCGTTCCTTCTCCGCCAGCTGGCGCAGCCGCTCGTCACGGGCTGAGGCCAGTTCTCCCGTGAGTTGATTAACCCTTTGCTGGAGCTGGTGATAGGAGTCTGCAAGCTGTTCCGATACCTGGTTAAAGACCTGAAAGGCATCTTCCAGCTGTTTTCTCTGTTGCGGGTTTTCCCCGACCATCTGCATCTTCCGCCGTCAATTATCGTCGCCTACAGGGGCCTTACGAGACTGACAGCAAGAAGTATGCCTAATTATTTTTTGTTATTATTCAATATGTTAGGAAGGGTGAATTTTCCAGCGTCAAATTCCTGTCGATTCCGTTGTCCGTTGCAGGCCGTATTTGCGCAGTTTTTCCACCAGGGTAGTACGCCGCATCTTCAACCGCTTGGCGGCATGTGCCACCACCCCGTCCGATTCATCCAGGGCCTGGCGGATCAGGGACAGTTCCAGATTGTTCAAATGCTCCTTCAGATCCAATCCGTCCAAAGGCAGGCGCGGTACACTCTGCACCGTATCCGGCATAACGCCCTTGACCGTTACTTCCGGGAGATAGCCGTTTTCCTGCGGCAAGGCGATACCTTCGCGGAATTTCTCCGGCAGATCCCCCACATCCACTACACCATAGGGATAGAGGATCGCCAGCCGTTCGATAAGGTTTGCCAATTCCCGAACATTGCCCGGCCAGGGATATTGGGTAAGAGCCGAAACCGCCGCCGGGGTAAGACGCACTGAGCCCCGTTTCTCCTTTTCGATACGGGCGATCAGATCGGTTACCAGGATAGGAATATCTTCGATGCGATCCCTTAGCGGCGGCATATCGATGGGAAATACGTTCAACCGATAATAGAGATCTTCCCGGAAGCGTTCTCGCCTGATCTGGTCCTCCAGATCACGGTGGGTAGCGGCGATAATGCGTACGTCACATCCTATGGTCTTGTTACTGCCGACCCTTTCAAAGGTCCTTTCCTGCAGTACCCGTAATATCTTTACCTGCATCGGCAGACTCATGTCCCCGATCTCATCCAGAAACAGGGTGCCCCCTTCAGCCATTTCAAACCGCCCCTGCCGAGAGCTTATAGCACCGGTAAAGGCGCCCTTCTCGTGGCCGAAAAGCTCGCTTTCCAAAAGCTCCGAGGGTATGGCGCCGCAGTTTACCGGTACGAAGGGTTGGCCGCGGCGGCTGGAATGGTAATGCAGCTTGCGGGCCACCACCTCCTTGCCGGTGCCCGATTCTCCAAGGATCAGCACCGTTGCATCGGTATCCGCCACCTGCTCTATCATCCGGTTGATCCTGCGGGTGGCGCGGCTGTTGCCGGAGAGGCTGCGAAACAGCTCCAATCCTCGTTGAGAACCCTCCTCCGTACGACCGTTCTCCTTGAACACCTGAGCCCGGTGGAGGGTATTGGTCAGCACCTCATAGCGACAGGGGACAGGCAAGGTCCCCAGGAAGACACCGCCGTTCATCTGGCCGTTGCCCTCCTCATCCGCGTCCAACACTCGAAACAGCGCCACTTTCGGCGACGCTTGCTGCATAAATCCGGCAACCTCCTGGACAACATCGGGATCGACGCCGGAACCCATCATAACCGCGGTAAGTTCTTCAGCCTTACCGCTGAAGACCCCTTGCAGTTCCCCGGGATCCGCTATCACCTGGAGGCCGTAGTCGATGAACTCCAGTATGTTTCTCAGATAGCCGATGCGCTGATCGCTGTTGTCGAGAAGGAGGATGGTACCGTTGTCCCGCGATTCCTCGGTATTTACTGATTCCGCCATTTGGATGATTGCCCGGTGATCATATAAAGCCGTTTCAACCGGGAGTTAACCACCCTCAAGGCAATATGTCAAAAATACGTCGCATGAAAAAGATATGACATAAACCGTCTGATTGGTAAGGGAATAATCGTTTTGTTCCGGGAAAGGGCGAATACACCCTGTCTTGGGCGGTTAGATTCAGTCGCCGGCCGCGGGTCCCGGTCGCTGTTGCGCGATCAGGCGCCGGTGATGCCGGAAGATCATCTTCTCCAGATGATTCTGCACCGCCTCTCCAAGAGCCTCGAACCTGGCCAGCACCCGCCGGGACTCGCCTACCTCTTCGATTTCCAATATCCGCCCGGGGAACCGCACCGCATCGGGCAGGCGCGGTTCGAGGAACAGCTGGATCCACACGCTCTGCCCCAGCTGGGGCGCCGCGCCCGAACAGCGCCATTCTACGCCCCCCGCTGCGAGCCTTATGGGTGTCGGCTCCGGTTGCTTCCCCGCCTCCGGTCCGAGTCTGGAGAAGAGGTCGAGCAACAGATCCACCTTGGTCTCCAGACGCACCATAAGGGCCTCGTACTCTCCCTCCTCCTCGGGCTTTTCATAACCCTGTTCCGCCAGGAGATTTATACAGCGCAGCAACCGTTCGTTCCGCTCGGCGATGCGCATAAGGTTTTCCCCCGTACCCTGATCGCCGCGCTCTTCCCATTGCAACGGCAGTTGGTCTTCGTAGACCAGGGTATCCTCCAACGGACCGGTTTCCTTCTGTGACAATGTGCAGTTCCCCCTATGGTTGGCCTTGACATGGGCAAAGCGTCGACTTAGAAAGAAATCTTAGGAACATTATAGGTCTTCTGGATTTGAACGATATCCCCCTGAGCGTGCTGTTTGGCATACTCTTTTTACTAATTCTTCTCTCGGCCTTTTTTTCCGGTTCCGAAACGGCGCTGATGACGCTGAACCGTTACCGGCTGCATCATCTCAAGGACTCAGGTCACGCCGGGGCGGCACGGGCCCACCGTCTGCTGCAACGGCCCGACCGCCTGATCGGTCTGATCCTGCTGGGGAATAATTTCGTCAATATACTTGCATCCTCGCTGGCGACCATTATTGCCCTTCGCATCGGTGGTGAGGGTTCCATCGCCATCGCCGCCGGGCTGCTTACCCTGGTTATCCTGATCTTTGCCGAAGTGGCGCCGAAAACCCTCGCCGCCCTGCACCCCGAACGCCTCGCCTTCCCGGCCGCATGGGTCTACTCGCCGCTGCTCCATCCCTGGGCGCCCACGCGCTGGCTGGTGTGGCTGGTGAACGGTATAGCCAACAGCATCCTGAAACGTTTCGGCGTATCCCCGGAAGAGGGAGCGGAACAGATCCTCAGCCAGGAAGAGCTGCGTACCGTGGTCATGGAAGCGGGAGCCATGATCCCCAAACGGCACAAAAAAATGCTGTTGAGCATCCTCGATCTGGGCAACGCTTCAGTGGAAGAGATCATGATTCCGCGCAATGAAGTCGATGGAGTGGATCTGGAGGAGCCGCTGGATGAAATCATTTCCCAGTTTCGAAACAACCTCTATTCCCGTGTTCCGATTTTCGAAGGGGGTATCGACAATGTCATCGGCATCGTCCATATCCGCAGTGCCATGAATGCGCTGGTTCAGGGCAATCTCACCAAAGAGGTTATACGCGAGATGGCCGAGGAACCCTACTACATACCTGAAGGAACACCATTGAACCGGCAGTTGCTCAATTTTCAGCGGGAAAAGCGTCATGTGGGATTGGTGGTCGACGAGTATGGTGATCTGCTCGGGCTGCTGACCCTTGCCGACGTGCTGGAAGAGATCGTTGGTGAATTTACCACCGACCCATCCGACAGCATTCCTGATGTACTGCCACAGGAAGACGGCAGCTACCTGGTGGCCGGCAGCGCTAATGTTAGAGAACTGGTCAGGGTTTTCCATTGGGACCTGCCGATAGACGGACCCCGTACCATAAACGGGCTCATCATCGAGTATCTTGAGACGATTCCGCAACCGGGAACCAGTCTGCTCCTTGCCGGTTACCCGGTAGAAATTTTGCAGCTTCAGGATAATGCGGTTAAGACCGTAAGAATCCTGCCGCTATTAAGAAAAGAAGTAACCGATCAGGAACAGAAGTAGTGATTCTTACAATTGAACGGGAAATGAAACCCGGTATACTTTTTTTGCTATGAGCAGTGTCACCGAAACCCAACGGCTACCAGGTGAGGATGCGATCGACCGGATCGTCAGTCGCATCGATTCACTTCCCGCCGGATATCTCCAGGTGATAGAAGGAGAACATCTGGGCCGCATTATTTTTCTCAACCGATCCCTTACCAGGCTCGGCCTTTCCGGTGATGCCTGTGCCGTGGTCGCTCACCGCTCGGACGGTTACCACCTTTCTCATCTGGATGGAGAAAATCCACCCTCGCTAAACGGCACTTCCATCGGTAACCGCACTATAAAGCTGAAAAACAGCGACATCATCGAGGTCCAGGGCATTTCCATGAAATTCCATGAAGGTATGCCTGGAACCCTGTCCAGCCGGGTTCGTTCAAAGGAGTAATTATTTCCATGAATGACGAAACACATGAGGAGCGGCGCCATTTTCATCGTGTCCTGTTCGACGCCCCGGCCAACCTGCAACTTGGGGATAAGGATTACCTGACCAAGCTGGTGGATATCTCCCTCAACGGCGCTCTGGCGAAAATACCGGAATCTTGGAGCGGCAAGGTGGGCGACGACGTGGCCCTGAGCATTCCGCTGGACGAACAACAGAAGATAACCATGCGCACCAGGGTAATCCACATGATGGGGGAGTACCTGGGACTGCGCTGTCACCATATAGACATGGACAGTATCACCCACCTGCGCCGCCTGGTTGAACTCAACCTCGCGGATGCGCATCTCCTGGAGCGGGACCTGGAGGCGTTGGGATAGACCTCTCGTCTAACACGGGATCTACAGCCGAACATAGGGTGGGACCATGCTGCTTCTCGACTCTTACTCACCTCGAGTATTGAACACGGAGTGCGCAAAGACGCAGAGAACGCAGAGCACCTAAAGCTCTGCACTTCAGTGACTATGCGTTCTTGCCGTTAGTTAGCCTGCTGAATCTGTCACGCAGCTGCGTGCGCACTGTGACCTACCCTGCAACACATACGGTGGAGTAGGCCGGGTTTTAAGTCAGCGCTACCTGAAAATAAAGTTACCGGCTACCCCTCAGCGACCTTTGCGTTGAATACCCGGGCTTCATAGGAGATCTCCTAGGCTCTAATTCAGCAGGGACCTGCCCCAGGAGTTCATTCCTAAGGTTCAGATAACGTCCAACAACTGGGAGAGACGATCCACGGCGATCACTTCCAGTCCCGCTATCCCCTTCTTGGGCGCATTGGCCCGGGGCACGACCGCCCGCCGAAAACCGTGTTTGGCCGCCTCCTGCAGACGCTCCTGGCCGTTGGGAACCGGGCGAATCTCCCCCGCCAGGCCAACCTCGCCGAAGGCGACCATATCCCGCGCCAGGCTACGGTCACGAAAACTGGAGAGAACCGCCAGCAGCACCGGCAGATCCGCGGCGGTTTCCGTGATTCGCACACCACCTACCACATTGACGTAGACGTCCTGGCCGTACATGGCCACCCCGCCGTGCCGATGCAATACCGCCAGCAACATGTTCAGACGGTTCTGCTCCAGCCCCAGGGTCACCCGCCGGGGATTCGCCAGGGGACTTTCGTCCACCAGAGACTGCACCTCCACCAGCAGCGGCCGGCTGCCCTCGCGGGTTACCAGGATGGCGCTGCCCGCCACCTCTTCATGGTGACGGGAAAGAAAAATAGCCGACGGATTACTCACTTCACGCAGACCTTTGTCGGTCATGGCGAAGACCCCGAGTTCGTTTACCGCGCCGAAGCGGTTCTTGATGGCGCGGATAAGACGGAACTGACTACCGGATTCCCCTTCGAAATAGAGCACCGTGTCCACCATGTGCTCCAGTACCCGAGGCCCTGCCAGGGTTCCCTCCTTGGTAACGTGCCCCACCAGAAAAATGGTAGTACCGGTCTGTTTGGCAAAGCGCACCAGTTGCGCCGTGGCCTCCCGCACCTGTGCCACCGCCCCGGGAGCCGACTGCAGCAGTTCGGTGTAAACGGTCTGGATGGAATCGATTACCATTGCATCCGGCCGTTCCTTTGCCGCCAGCCCCAGGATCCGTTCGACACAGGTTTCGGCCAACAGCCGTAAGCGGTCACAGGAAAGCCCCAGTCGCCTGGCCCGCAGGCTGATCTGCTCCGGGGATTCCTCGCCGCTGACATAGAGCGTCGCGATAGGCTCTGGGAGTTGTGCCAAAGTCTGCAACAGCAGGGTTGATTTTCCGATCCCCGGGTCTCCGCCGATAAGCACCACGGATCCGGCCACCAGTCCGCCTCCCAACACCCGGTCCAGTTCATCGGTTCCGGTAGGCACCCCCTGCTGGCGATCCGGCTCTATCTCCGCCAGTGAACGGATACGCGTCTGGCCGGCGTCCCCGGCATATCCGGCAAAGCGCCCCGCCTTTGCTGGAGAGCTCTCATCCGGAGCCTCTTCCAGGGTGTTCCAGGCCTGGCAATCGGGGCACTGCCCGGCCCATTTTGGAGACCGGCCGCCACAGGCGGAACAGACGTATATGGATTTTCCCCCTTTGCCCATAAGCGATTACCTACCGGTGGTTCCGATCAGGTATCCCTGTCCTTATCTATCTCGATCATTTCCACACGACGTGCGACACCGCAGAGCAGTTGATAGGGGATGGTGTCGGCGGCGCGGGCGACCTCCTCCACCGGCAATCCTTCACCCCAGAGGACTACCGGATCTCCCACCCGAACTTCAGGCCGGGTACGCAGGTCGACGGTAATGGAGTCCATTGAGACCCTGCCCACCAACGGAACCCTGTAGCCGTTAACCAGAACCGGGGTTCCAAAACCGGCATGTCGCGGATAACCGTCTCCATAGCCGATGGCGATGACCCCCACATTCATATCTTCGGGACAGAGCCAGCTGCCGCCATAGCCGATTCCGTCACCCTTGCGGTAATGGTTCACCGCAATCACGCGGCTGCGCAGGGTCATCACCGGCCGCAGCCCGTCATCTTCCGCATTGCGGTTTAGGAAGGGCGAAACACCGTACAACATGATGCCGGGCCGAACCCATTCGGTATGGGACTCCTTCCACCCGAGTACCCCACCGGAGTTGGCGCTGCAGGCATCCGTACCGAATTCCCCCACCAGCTCACGAAATACCTGCAGTTGCCGTGCGGTCGCCGGGTCTGACAGATCGTCCGCATTGGCTAGATGGGTCATCAGCCGTACCTCGCCCTTCACCGCCGTGCAGTTGGTGAGACGCCGGAACGCCGTCGCGGCCTCTTCCGGCGCAATGCCGAGCCGATGCATACCGGTATCCAGTTTCAGCCAGCAGGTAACCGGACGGGCAGAGTCGTGTTGCTCCAATTGGTCTATCTGCCCCGGTTCATGAACAACCAGCTCCAGATCGTTGCCCGCCGCAACTTCCAGGTCGTCCCGGTCGAAAAAGCCCTCCAAAATAGCGATAGGTCGTTTCTCACCGGCCTCACGCAGCGTTACGCCCTCATTAACGCGGGCCACCGCCAGAGCGTCGGCGTCGTTCAACGCCGCGGCCACGCGTAACATACCGTGACCATAGCCGTTGGCCTTGATAACTGCCATGACTCGGCTATGGGGCGCCGCCTCTCTTACCCGTTGCAGGTTGTAGCGGAGAGCGGAGAGATCTATCAGGGCACTTGGATCATGACCCATCAATAGCCCTCGTCTCCATAGACATCATCGATAAAGTTCTCGAACTTGGTGTATTTCCCCAGGAACGTGAGCCGGGTGGTACCGATGGGACCGTTACGCTGCTTACCGATAATGATCTCCGCGATCCCCCGGTCAGGGCTCTCCTCGTTATAGACCTCATCGCGATAAATAAACACAATCAGGTCCGCATCCTGCTCAATGGCCCCGGATTCCCGCAGATCCGACATGATCGGGCGTTTATTGGTGCGCTGTTCCAGGCTGCGGTTAAGCTGGGAGAGAGCGATAACCGGTACGGAAAGTTCTTTCGCCAGCGCCTTCAGAGAACGGGAGATAGCGGATATCTCGGTAGTACGATTCTCCCCCTCCCCCGGCGCCTGCATCAGCTGCAGATAATCGATCACGATCAGTCCCAGGTCGCCGTGCTCCCGCTTCAGTCGCCGTGCCTTGGCCCGCACCTCGGTGGGCGTAAGGGCGGCACTATCATCGATAAAAAGCGGAGCGTCCGCCAGGATACTCACGGCGGAGGTGAGACGGGGCCACTCGTCGTCCTCCAGCTTTCCGGTACGCACCCGGTGCTGATCGATACGCCCGAGGGAGGACATCATACGCATGGCCAGGGCATCTCCCGGCATCTCCATACTGAACACCGCCACCGGAACCTTGTTATGGATAGCCACGTTCTCCGCGATATTCATGGCAAAAGTGGTCTTACCCATGGAGGGTCGGCCCGCCACGACGATAAGATCAGACGGTTGCAGACCTGACGTCATATCATCGAAATCGGAAAATCCGGTACCGAGACCGGTGATGTGTTCATCCTGTTGAAACAGGGTCTCGATCCGGTCCACCGCCTTGGTAAGCAGCACCTTGATAGGGTCGAAACCCCCGGTTCCGCGGGACCGTTGCTCGGCAATCTGAAATACCTTCTGCTCCGCTTCGTCCAGCAATTGCACGCTGGAGCGCCCTTCCGGACGGAAACCCTTGTCAGCGATCTCGGTACCTACGCGTATCAGCTGACGCATCACCGAATGCTCCCGCACGATATCGGCATAGGCGCGGATGTTGGCGGCGCTGGGTGTATCCTTGGCCAGGCTGCCGAGATAGGCCAGACCCCCGGCATCCTCCAGGACTTCCTCCTTCTCCAGCTCCTCGGAGAGGGTGACCACATCGAACGGTTTGTTGTGTTCCGCCAGTCTTTCTATGGCCTGGAAAATCAACTGATGTTCGCGACGATAGAAATCATGTCCGCCGATCCGGTCGGCGATCTGATCCCAGGACTGGTTATCCAGCATCAAGCCACCGAGTACCGACTGCTCCCCCTGTACAGAATGGGGCGGTACGCGCAACGTATCCATCGCCGTATCAGCGTCTGGGGGGCTGGCGGGAAAGACCGGTGTCTGCATACTGTTTCAGGACAAAGAAATCGGAACGGGACGACATACTAGCACAAAAAAAAAACCGGGCTTGGGAAAGAAATCCCAAGCCCGGTTTTTAGCTGTTACGCCTTACTCTTTTTCCGCTACGATCGATAGTTTCAGGGTGGTATCCACATCGGAATGAAGGTGGATCTGCACCTCGAAATCGCCGACGACATGGAACGGACCCTCGGGAAGCCTGATCTCCCGCCGTTCCAGCTCCACACCGGCCGCGTTGACCGCTTCAGCGATATCGACGGTACCGACGGAACCGAACAGCCTGCCCTCATCACCCGCCTTGGCAGGTATGGAAACGTTCAGAGCCTCGATCTTGGCCTTGCGTGCCTCAGCCGTGGCCAGCACCGCCGCCGCTTCCTTCTCCAGCTCGGCACGGCGTGCTTCAAAGGCAGCCAGGTTTTCCTGGGTGGCCGGGATGGCCCGCCCGGTCGGAACCAGATAGTTGCGGCCGTAGCCGGATTTAACGGTCACCTTGTCCCCAAGGCCACCGAGATTTTCAATCTTTTCTAACAGAATAACTTCCATCTTGGATGCCTCTCGGTCAACTCTCAGTGTTTATCGGTGTAAGGCAGAAGCGCCAGGAAGCGAGCCCGCTTGATCGCGGTGGCCAGCTGACGCTGGTAGCGTGCCTTGGTTCCGGTAATGCGGCTGGGAACGATTTTGCCGCTCTCACTGATAAAGGCCTTAAGCAGGTTCAAATCCTTGTAATCAACTTCATTGATCTTTTCTGCCGTGAATCTGCAGTATCTTCTGCGACGAAAATAACGTGACATATTAGTTCCTCGAATTCTTCAGATTGGATCCGGCCGCATTTTCGGCCCTGGATCCGGTATGGATCAGTCGTCTTCCTGTTCGGACGCCTCGTCCTCATCGGGTTCGCTGATGTCCTGGACATCTTCACGAGCCCGCTCTTCGCGTTCTTCGCGCTCTTCGCTGGACTTTGCCAGCGGCGACGCCTCGGTAATGGCCTGTTTACGCTTTACCACCAGGTTCCGCAGAACCGCGTCATTAAAACGGAACGCGTTTTCCAGCTCAGAAAGCGCCTCACCATCACACTCAATATTCATGAGTACGTAATGGGCCTTGTGCAGTTTCTGGATGGGATAGGCGAGCTGACGACGTCCCCAGTCTTCCAGGCGATGGATCTTGCCCTCTTTGGATTCGATGATCGAACGGTAACGGTCGATCATACCGGGAACCTGCTCACTCTGGTCCGGATGGACCATGAACACAACTTCGTAATGTCTCATTTTTGCCCCTTATGGATTAACAGCCTCCCGCCCGTAGCGGTGAAGCAAGGAGTTGGTGCGGTTTTCCCCACACCGGGAAGCCGCGCATATTACCTTGAACAAGAGGGCTATGCAACGGATATTGCAGGATTTTTTGGCTCGGCGGGTTTTGTCTACGCTGGATGGTGATTTGATATCAATCACCCCCTCTCACTGCTCCTAAAGGGGGAGAAGCACGTACGTCCCGTCAGGGGAGTCACCCGGCGTTACGCTGCCGTACCGCCTCGAACAGACATATCCCGGTCGCTACCGAGACGTTCAGGCTCTCCACCGACCCGGCCATGGGCAGACGCACCAGGGCATCGCAGGCCTCGCGGGTAAGGCGCCGCATGCCCTTCTCCTCCGCCCCCATCACCAGGGCCAACGGACCCTTCAGGTCCGCGTCGTAGACCGGGGTATCGGCCTCTCCCGCGGTACCGACGATCCACACCCCCGCCTCTTCCTGCAACCAGCGCAGGGTCCGCGCAAGATTAGTCACCTGTACGAAAGGGGTGGTTTCCGCCGCCCCGCTGGCCACTTTGCAGGCGGTGGGGGTGAGACCGACAGAGCGGTCCCTGGGAGTGATCACCGCATGTACGCCGGCGGCATCGGCACTGCGCAGGCAGGCCCCGAGGTTGTGGGGATCCTGGACGCCGTCCAGAACCAGGAGAAACGGTGGTACCTCCAGTTCCTTCACTAGGAACTTAAGGGCGGATTCATCCGATGCCGCCGGTGCCCGGGTATGGGCAATCACCCCCTGATGATTGATATCCGGCTGCAGGGTGTTCAACTCATCCCGGGAGACAAAATGCACCGCCACACCGGCGGTCCGGGCCAGATCGACGATCTCGCTGATCCGGCGGTCCTTGCGCCGGGCCTCAACCCACACCTGCTGCACCGAACCGGACCCGTGTTTCAGGGCGGTGCGTACGGCATGGATTCCGGCGACTGTCTGCTTCTCTGGCATGGTGTTTATTTACGCTCCGGGCTTTGCCGCTCCTGCTGTGAAGGGGCGTGAATTTCAAAACGCCCTAGCGGCGCTTTTTGCGGGACGGTCCCCGGCGCACCCGACGTTTTCCCCGGTCGCCTTTCTTCACCTCATCCGGGAGAAAATCGATCTTGCGCTCATCCAGATTGACCGCCGCAAGCCGGACCCGGATCGGATCTCCGAGCCGAAATGTCCCGCCACTGCGTTCCCCGGTCAGGCGGTGGTTCACCGGATCAAAGTGGTAATAGTCGTTCTCCAGGGCGGTGATGTGTATCAGGCCGTCCACATAGATCTCGTTCAACTCAACGAACAGACCGAAGGAGTTGACGCTGGTGATGATGCCGTCAAAGCTTTCACCCACCCGGTCCATCATGTACTCGCATTTGAGCCAGTCGATGGCGTCCCGGGTCGCCTCGTCGGCGCGCCGCTCGGTGCTGGAGCAGTGTTCGCCGAGCCCCTGCAGCTGCGGTTGCGAATAGTCGAAATCCTCCGCCGTTCCGCCGTTTATGAGGTGCTTCAGCGCCCGGTGCACGACCAGGTCGGGATAGCGGCGTATGGGTGAAGTGAAATGGGTATAGGCGGGAAATGCCAGCCCGAAATGGCCGCTGTTCTCGGAACTGTAAAGGGCCTGGGTCATGGAACGCAGCAGCACCGTCTGGATGAGATGGACTTCGGGACGTTTCTTCACCGCTTTCAGAAGCTTTGCATAGTCCGCCGCCTGGGGTTTATCCCCTCCGGACAGGCGCAGTCCCAGTCCGGCGAGAAACTCCCGCAGATCACTCAGTTTCTCCTGCTGGGGCGGTTCGTGAATCCGGTACAGGGCCTGCAGCTTCTTGCGCAGCAGCAGCCGTGCCGCCGCCACATTGGCCGCCAACATACACTCCTCGATCAGACGGTGGGCATCGTTCCGTACCACTGGAACGATACGTTCCACCTTCTTCTCTTCATTAAAGATGATACGGGTTTCGGTCGTGTCGAAATCGATGGCACCGCGCTTCGCCCGGGCACCGTGCAGAACCTTGTAAAGCCGGTAGAGCTCCCGCAGATTGGGCAACAGCGCCTTATGTCGCTTCTGCAGCCCGGCGTCGTTCTCCACCAGCATGGCGGCCACCTCGTCGTAGGTGAGCCGGGCGTGGGAGCACATAACACCCTCGAAGAAACGTGAGCGCTGAATAGCCCCGTCCTTTCCGATATAGAGCTCACACACCATGCACAGGCGATCTACCTTCGGATTCAGGGAACAGAGACCGTTGGAAAGTACCTCCGGCAGCATGGGGATCACCCGATCCGGGAAATAGACCGAATTGCCCCGCAGGCGCGCTTCCTCATCCAGGGCGGTACCGAGATCCACATAGCTGGAGACATCGGCGATGGCTACCAGCAGGCGCCAGCCTTTTTCTTTCCGTTCGCAATAGACCGCATCATCGAAGTCCCGAGCATCCGCCCCGTCGATGGTAACCAGCGGCAACCCGCGCAGATCCACGCGCCCCTCCTTGGCCGCCTCATCCACCTCCTTACCCAGTCCTTTGACCTCTTTTTTGACCTGCTTGGGCCACTCCACCGGCAGTTCATGGGTGCGGATGGCCAGTTCGATCTCCATCCCGGGTGCCATGTGATCGCCCAGGACTTCCACGATTCTGCCCACCGGCTGGGTACGCTTGGTGGGCTGCTCCATGATCTCGGCCACCACCATCTGACCGTGCCCGGCGCCGTTCCACTGGCCTTCCGGTATAACGATCTCCTGGTGCAGGCGCTTGTTGTCCGGTTGTACGAAACCGAGTCCCGATTCCAGATAGAGTCGGCCCACCACCCGCCGGTTTCCTCGCTCCAGCACCTCCACTACCGCACCCTCGCGCCGCCCCCGGTGGTCGATACCCACCACCCGGGCGACGATTCGGTCATCGTGCAGTACGGAACGCATCTGGCGTGGGGTCAGAAACAGGTCATCGCCGCCGTCATCCGGTTTGAGAAAACCGAAACCGTCCGGATGTCCGATCACCCGCCCGACGATCAGGTCCTTCTTGTTTACCCGACACAGGGCGCCGACCCGGTTGCGCACCAGTTGGCCGTCCCGTTCCATGGCGTTCAGACGCCGCCGCAGGGCGATGAGCTCTTCCTCGCCTCTCATATCAAGCTGCTTCGCCAGCTCGTCCATATCCAGAGGTACGCCGGACTGCGCCAGCTGCTCCAGGATATACTCCCGGCTGGGGATGGGGTTCTGGTACTTTTTGGCTTCCCGTGCGCGATGGGGATCCAGTTGGCGGGCGGTCTTTTTTCGTGGGCGCTTGGCCAAGGTGCTATTCCTGAGTGAGTTATTAATAGATAGAGATTGTAGCGCAGCCGGGCGTTCCCTTCCCCTGCTTTGGAACCCGCCTCCCCGCCTTGTGCGGGCGTTGACAACCCCCACCGTCCCGGTTAAAGTTCCCGCCTTCCGCAGGCGGCCCGCCCGCCGTGGATACTGCCGAGGTGGTGAAATTGGTAGACACGCTAGCTTCAGGTGCTAGTGGGCGTTTAGCCCGTGGAGGTTCAAGTCCTCTCCTCGGCACCATTTTCAAAGAACATCAGAGACAACCACAGACAACGAAAAGCACCGTCAATACGGTGCTTTTTTTGTGCCTGAAATTTCATTTGGTTGTCTCTCGTTGTCTCTGATTGTCGTAAGAGTGGAACGCTGGTGGAACGTGGTAAGTGTCATCTAGGTTATGCATCGTGCAATACTCTCATATGTAGAGGTATCTTACGAAATATGACTTGTAGATTACCCTAGAGTACAGATCCTCCACGTGTTTGCAGAGTTTAGCTAGGCTGGATGGGTCGCAGGACGAAATTGACCTGGAGACACATCATCAAAACCAAATTCTGGAAGATCCTGAAAAATGTATCCTTTGATTTTCTTCAGATGATAGGCGTCAAAATCACCTTTCACATAATCAAAAAGAAG
>JBNKJV010000003.1:0-241092 GCA_050291465.1 Sedimenticolaceae bacterium
TCTATACTTAGTAGCAAAACCGCCCCTTGCGTCCCCCACCCGAATCGCATATCATGCGCGATTCTTTCCGGGCCGCCGTGGCGGCGCCCGGGTTAAACAGTTGAATACAGGTTAGTACGATGAAGCCAGGAATCCACCCCGAATACAATGACATCAAGGTCGTTTGCAGCTGTGGCAACGAATTCACCACCCGTTCCACTCTGGGCAAAGAGCTTCATGTGGAAGTCTGCTCCGCCTGCCATCCGTTCTTTACCGGCAAGCAGAAGATCATGGATACCGCCGGCCGGGTGGACAAGTTCCGCAGGCGTTACAGCCGCTGAGGCACGGTATCGACCGAATAAAAAAGGCGCCCTTGTGGCGCCTTTTCTTTTTCCGGGTACTATCGATAGGGTTCAGGATTTTTGCAGTGCCTGTTTATATTCATCCATAAAGTGATACAGGGAGCTGTCCAGTACCTTGACGGCGCCGTTGATCAGATGGCAACGGCCGGAGTTCGGCAGGATCTTGGTGAGATTG
The DNA here is from genome assembly GCA_050291465.1 of Sedimenticolaceae bacterium. GTDB lineage: Bacteria > Pseudomonadota > Gammaproteobacteria > Chromatiales > Chromatiaceae > CBFDBF01. The sequence continues at coordinate 517 of JBNKJV010000003.1, forward strand.
ATCAGAGACTCCAGGTCCGCGTTCGTTCCCTCGCCGGTATCGATCTTGGTAAGCAGGAAAGAGAGATAATGGGTGCCGGTCTTGCACGGAGGACATTGTCCGCAGGATGAGGCGGCAAAGAAATTCACGTACTCGGTGACCCGCTTCACGATGCCGGTCCCCTCGGAAACCACGATCATGGCGCCGGTACCCAGGGCGGAGCGCCGTTCTGCCACCGAATCGAAATCCAGGGCCACGTCCAGATCCTTGGGGGTGAGGATGGTGTTGGAAGGGCCGCCGGTGAATACTGCCTTCAGCTTCTTTCCGAGCAGCATGCCGCCGCCGTAGGTGTCGATGAGCACGTTGAGGGGTGTTCCCATGGGCAGCTCGTAGGCACCCGGTTTCAGGACGTCACCGCTCAGGCAATAGATCTTGGTGCCGGAGCATTCACCCAGGCCGAGGTTCTTGAACCACTCGGCGCCGTTTTTCACGATATGGGAGACGTTGGAAAGGGTCTCCATATTGTTGATCAGGGTCGGTTTGCCGAACACGCCGGACTCGGCGGGGAACGGCGGTTTACCCCGGGGGAACGGAAACTTGCCTTCCACCGACTCGATGGCGGCGGTCTCTTCGCCACCGATATAGTGGCCGGAACTGGCCATTACCCGGTAGCTCATCTCCTGGCCCATCTTCTCGGTAACCAGGGTGTTCAATTCCGAGGCCTGCCACTGATCCACCGCCTTGCGCATGGCGGCGAGAGAGGCCTGCTGGTCCGGATTGATATAGAACACGATGCGGTTGACGCCCACCGCCAGGGCGGTGACCACGGCGCCTTCGATCACCTGATGGGGGGTCTCTTCCAGGAGAATGCGGTCCTTGAAGGTGCCGGGCTCGTCTTCGTTGCCGTTGCAGATGAGGTATTTTTCATCGGCGTCATAGGAGGCGACGAACTCCCATTTCTTGAAGGTGGGGAAACCGCTGCCGCCGAGTCCACGCAGACCGGCTTCCTTAATTAGAGGGATGATGGCGGAGGTGTCCTGCAGGGCCTTTTTCAGACCCTCGCCGCCCCCCTGGGCCACCCAGGCGTCCAGATCGGCTCCGACCCGGGCCTCTTCCCGTAACAGTACCTGATTCAACGGTTTCATGGCTGCTCCATCCGGTTAAGCTTGTGGTTTGGCGCGGTTGCGGCGTAGACCGTCGTAGTCAGAGTCCATCTCGAACTTCGCGCACTCGGGGAACAGCATGGGTCCCTTGAGATCCATGGGCATATTCGCCATGGTCAGTTTGCGGCGCAGGGTGCTGAGGTGTTCGATAGAGACCTTCTTGTGGCCGCGGCCGTAGTGACTCATGGCCGCATGGGTTCCGGCGCGCCGGCCGAAACAGATAATGTCCAGCAGAGAGTTGCCCATGATGCGGTTCTTGCCGTGGATACCGCCGCTCACTTCGCCCACGCTGTAGAGGCCGGGTACGCTGGAGAGGCCGTTTTCGTCGATCTCGATTCCACCGTTCTGGTAGTGCAGGGTGGGGTACACCAGCAACGGGGTCTGGGTGGGGTCGATGCCGCACTTCCTGCCCAGATTGACCAGTTTCGGGAAACGGGTGGCCAGCAGGCCCGGGTTACGCACCTCCACGCCGGGGGTGTCCAGCCAGACGCCGGAGGCGTCCTCTCCCGCCGTTATCCCCCGCCCTTCAACGCATTCCCGCAGGATGGCCGAGGAGACGTGGTCGCGGGTCTTGAGTTCATCCACGAAACGTTCGCCTCTGCCGTTCAGCAGGTGGGCGCCGGCGGAGCGGATACCCTCGGTGATCAGGGATCCCGCCAGGTGGTGAGGATGGGCGAGGCCGGTGGGGTGGTACTGGAAAGAATCGAGGTCCCGCAGCTTGGCGCCGAGGCGATAGGCCAGCACCAGACCGTCACCGGTGGCGCCGAAATGGTTGGAGGTGGGAAAGCTGTTGATATGCATGCGACCGATGCCGCCGGTGGCGATAATAACCGCCTTGGCCTTGATCAGCATGTAAGAGCAGTCCTTGAGGGAGGAGATGACCGCGCCGGCGCAGTGCCCGTCCTGGTTGGCCAGCAGTTCCACCGCCGGGCTGTAGTCCATCACCTCGATATTGCTGTTGCTCACGGATTCCCGCAGTACCCGGATCATCTCCAGGCCGGTGTAGTCGCGGTAATAGGCCACCCGGTCGGCGGAGGTTCCGCCGGCCCGGCGCAGCATGATGTCGCCGTACTTGTCCAGATCAAACTGCATCCCCTGCTGGATCAGCCAGCGGATCACGCCGGGGCCGTCCATTACCATCTGCGCCACCAGGTCCTTGTCCGAGTGGTAGTGCCCCGCCTTCATGGTGTCGTCGAAGTGCATCTGGGGGGTATCGTCTTTCTCGATGGAGGCCTGGATACCGCCTTCCGCCATCACCGTATTGCTGTCCCCGAGGCGCAACTTGGTGGCCAGGATGACGCTGGCCCCCATGTGTGAGGCCTCCAGGGCCGCCGCGCATCCGGCACCGCCGCCGCCGATGACCAGGATATCCGCTTCCTTTACCGGAGCGCCGGCCAGGTCCGCTTCATCGATACGGGCGTCCGACTGCAGCATGGCGGCCAGTTGCTGGTGGCAGGGGTCACCCGCGTTGGGACCCACCTCCAGGGTGATCACGGAATCTTGGTAATGGTCGGGATGAAACTGCTGCAGCAGTTCTTCGCCGCTCAGCGCTTCCCGGGCAGGCTCTCTATGCTCGAGAATCCGGTAGGCATCGAGCGCCTCTTGGTAAGGAATGCCCTTGGACATGTTTTGCACCTGCTCCTAAGTGTTAACGGACCCTAGGAAATAGGGTCGGTAATGACCTGCAGATCGCCTTTCCGCAGCTGTTCCAGTCGATGGATAAGATTGGAGGGCCGGGAGTGGAAATAGGCCGTTACACGCCGGGCAAAAAGGCCCACGTGGTTGGGGGCGATGAACTCCGGGCATGCGGTCATACAGAAGTTGCACATGACGCACTCCACGAACAGCTCCCCCGCTTCCTGAAAACGACCCTTCTCCGCCAGGTTCACACCCCGTTTCACTTCGATGTCCTTGGGGCAGCTCTTATCGCAACCGCCGCATTCCCGGCAGTGGCTCGCCTCGGGGAAGATACGATGGAATTGCGCATGCACCTCCCAGGAGTTGGCGATGGTATCCAACTGATAGGTGTGATGGGTCGGTGTCGGAAACACCAGGAAGTTGACCTCCATCCCCTCTTCGATCAGGGTCTGGCAGCCGAGGGCCATGGTCACCTCGGGGGAACCCGCCCGGCGCACCAGGATACGGCAGGAGCCGCATACCCCTTCGAGGCAGCCTACGCTTTTAACCCGTGGGTAACCCGCATACCAGAGCGCCTGGATGGTGGATAACGAAGGCGGGGCCTGGATTTCCTTGCCGTTGATGGTAACGGTTACCGGCTTTTCTATCGTAATACTCATGTTTTAAATGGTTGCAATGACAGTCGGCTTGTCCCAAAGATTGCGTATTGTACCCATTCAAGGCTGGAATATTTCACAAATTTTTTAAGGGTATTGAAAATTCCTTTTGCTCTACGCTTTGATTATTGGGATTTTCAAGGATAGGTTTCGGGTTTTTAGAGTATGATAATGCTCTTAAATAGCATTCGCGGCCGTCAGGATAGTGATCTTCTGATCGCGAATTTCCGAGCGAAGGTTTTCCCAAAGCAGACATTCAACCGATTCTTGGTTAGCAGAGAGTCGGAGAGAAAGCTTGCTCGCCGAGCCGAAGGCCGGCGGGGGGCGGGGTGAGAGCGCGGTGGGTATTTGTACGTGAAGGGCCTGTGAATATTTTCTTCCCGGCATGTGGGGGAGGGGGCACCAAGCGTGAGTAGAAGGTGTGGCGCGCTTCTGAGAACAGAATTTTTATCTAAGAGTAGAGACGTTAAGCTATGGCAAAACCGGAAAAACATGTATTTGTATGTCTCCAGTCCAGACCACCCGGGCACCCGCGCGGTTCCTGCGGGGAGAGAGGCGCCCAGGAGATTATGGCGGAGTTCGGGCAGCAGTTTGAGCAGAAAGGGCTGTGGGGCAGATTTCTTCTGACCAGCAGCGGCTGTTTCGGGGCCTGCGATCACGGTCCCAGCGTGCTGGTCTATCCGGAAGGCGTGCTTTATGGAAAAGTTACCAAGGAAGATGTGGCGACCATCATCGATGAGCACCTGCTTGGAAACACTCCGGTGGAGCGCCTGAAGGCACCCGAGGATATCTGGTAGGATTCGGGACAGAATCCTGAGAACCCCCTAGTTATATTAAGAGGATCTCTGGAAACATCCCGCCCACAGGCGGGTTTTGTTCCAGGGGCTAAAGAAGAAATAGAGGAATCCCATGAGCGAAAAGACTGATCTGATCATTCGCGTAGCGGGCGAAGGTGGCGAAGGTATCATCTCCACCGGTGACTTCATCGCCGCCGCCTGTGCCCGAGCCGGACTCGAGGTATATACCTTTAAGACCTTTCCGGCGGAAATCAAGGGCGGCTATGCCATGTACCAGGTGCGCGCCGACGACAAGCGCGTTTACAACCAGGGCGACACCTTCGACGTGTTCTGCGCCTTCAACGGCGAGGCCTATGAGGTCAACAAGGACAGCCTGAGGCCGGGCACCGCGTTTGTCTACGACTACCCGGGCGGCGATTTCGAACCGGAGATCCCGGAAGGGGTGCATGCCTATCCGATCCCCATGTCCCAGACCGCCAAGGACCTCGGTTCCTACCGTTCCAAGAACATGGTGGCCCTGGGCGCCCTTTCCGTGCTGTTCAATATCAGCGAACAGACCCTGAAAGAGGTGCTCACCAACAAGTTCGCCAAGAAGGGCGAGGAGATCCTGAACTTCAACCTGGCCGCGTTCGAAAAGGGCAAGGAACTCGCCGCCGCCCTGGAGAAGAAGGATCCCTGGAAGGTGGCCGAGCCCAAGGAGCCCAAGGACGTGATCGTCATCGCCGGTAACGACGCGGTGGGCCTGGGGGCCATTCTGGGCGGTCTGCAGTTCTTCTCCGCCTACCCCATCACCCCCGCTACCGAGATCGCCAAGTACGTGGCCACCCATATCCCGAAGACCGGGGGAACCCTGATCCAGGCGGAGGACGAGATCGCCTCCATTTCCCAGGTGCTGGGTGCCTCTTACGCGGGCAAAAAGTCCATGACCGCCACCTCCGGTCCGGGTCTCGCCCTGATGGCCGAGATGCTGGGTATGTGCTCCATGTCCGAGACCCCGGCGCTGGTGGTGGACGTGCAGCGGGGCGGCCCCTCCACCGGCATGCCCACCAAGCATGAGCAGTCGGACCTGTTCCTCGCCATCCACGGCGCCCACGGTGATGCGCCGCGTATCGTGCTGTCCGTGGAAGACGTGAACGACTGTGTAAACATGACGGTGGATGCCCTGAATCTGGCAGAGGAGTATCAGGTCCCCGTGATCCTGCTCTCCGACGGTTCCCTGGCCTTCTCCACCCAGACTATCCCGGCACCGAAGCCGGGCACCCATAAGATCGTCGACCGCAAGCGCTGGGACGGCAAGGGTGAATTCCAGCGTTATCTGTTTACCGACGACAACATCTCGCCCATGGCCGATCCCGGCACCCCCAACGCCATGCACATCGCCACCGGCCTGGAGCACGGCGAGAACGGGGCGCCCAAGTGGGCGTCGGACAACCGCGAAGCGATGATGAAGAAGCGTTTCGACAAGATCAACACGGTAATCGACAAGTATCCGCCTATTGAGGTGGATGGCGACGGTAACGCCGATGTGGGCATCATCACCTGGGGCTCCACCATCGGTGTGGTGCGTGAGGCGGTGGCCCGGCTGCAGGCCGAGGGCCTCAAGGTCAAGGGCCTCTATCCCAAGCTGATGTGGCCCATGCCGGTGGATCAGTACGAGGCGTTCGCCGCGGGCTGCAAGAAGATCCTGGTTCCGGAGGTCAACTACCAGGGCCAGCTGTCCCACTTCCTGCGGGCCGAAACCTCGCTGAAACCCGTTCCCTACACCATCTGTGGCGGCCTGCCGTTTACCCCCGCCATGATTGTCGACAAGGTTAAGGAGATCATCTAATGTCGTACAGCGCTCTGAATAAAGTCGAGATGGGCACCAAAGACTACAAGTCCGAGGTGAGCCCCGTCTGGTGCCCCGGTTGTGGACATTACGGTGTCCTTAACGGCATCTATCGCGCCCTTTCCGAACTGGGCGTGGACCCCGCGCATCTGGTTTCCATCTCCGGTATCGGTTGCTCTTCGCGTCTGCCCTATTTCGTGAAGTCCTACAAGATGCACACCCTGCACGGTCGTGCCGGCGCCGTGGCCACCGGTACCCAGTTGGCCCGTCCGGATCTGGCGGTGATCGTCACCGGTGGTGACGGTGACGGCTTCTCCATCGGCGGCGGTCACATGCCGCACATGGCGCGCAAGAACGTCAACATGACCTATGTGCTGATGGACAACGGTATCTACGGTCTCACCAAGGGCCAGGTGTCACCCACCTCCCGCCGTGAGATGAAGGCCTACACCACGCCCTACGGCGGGGTGGAAGAACCCATGAACCCGCTGACCTACATGCTGACCTACGGTGCCACCTATGTGGGCCAGGCCTTCGCCGGTAATCCCAAGATGTGCGCCGCCCTGATCAAAGGCGCTCTGGAGCACAAGGGTTTCTCTTACGTGAACATCCTTTCCCAGTGCCCCACCTTCAACAAGATCGATACGGTGAAGTTTTATCGCGGGCTGGTGGAAGAGCTGCCGGAGGATCACGATACCGGTGATTTCGAGAAGGCTTACCATTATGCTCTGCGTCCGAACGACAAGGCGCCGGTGGGGCTGCTTTATCAGACGGAGCGCCCGACCCTCGACGATGCGATGGCGGGACTGGTGGAGCGTGTGGGCGGTAACCCGGACTACGACCTGTCCAAGGTGATCGATCTCGCCCGGCCCTGATCGCTGATGACGGACGAGCTGGATCGGTATGCAGACAGGGAGTCACTCCTGGCCGCCCTCGGAAACGAGGGCAGCCTGGAGGATGCCGATCTCTCGTTCCTGGATCTGACGGGAATCGACCTTTCCGGGATGAATCTGACAAACGCCGTGCTCTCGGGCAGCAGCCTGAAAGGCGCCAGTCTGGAGAGCTGCAACCTCCAGTCGGTCTTTATTCAGGATGCGAATCTGGAACAGGTTAACCTGAAGGGTGCGGATATCCGCCAGGGATTTCTGCAGCGGGTGAATCTCAACGGAGCCGATTTTTCCGGATCGGATCTGACAGGGGGCAGCGTTCTCCTGTGCCACCTGCGGGACGCCAGGTTCTCGGATGCCCGGATGGACGGGGCCCAGATGCGCGGAAACGACCTCAGCGGGGCGGAATTTACCGGTTGCAGCCTGAGGAATACCCTGCTGCGGGAGTGCGATATGCAGGGGGCCCGGTTCAAGGATTGTGACCTTAGCGGGGCGGATTTGCGGAAAACCACCATGAATCAGGCGGATTTTTCCAATGTTCGCACAGAGGGGGCCCTTTATTATGGAGTGGCGCCCTGGAGTGGAGAGAGCGGAAAGGAAGACTGGGGGAAAGAGCTGCCGACTTTCGATGGGGAATGAGCGCGATGAAAAGGGGATATTTCCCATTTAAATCACGCGGTTGCGCCTATTGTGCAGGGGGGCATAGTATTTCCTTATGGGCTGATCCAAAGAATATGGGTTGACGGAAAATGAGGAAATTAATTCACTACGCGATCAGGCTTGATTTTTTCGTTCCGGCAGTCTCTAATGTGGGCCCCACGGGCGAATGCATAAGTTAATAATGATGTAGTAATAAAGCTTTTTGCAGATCTGTAAGGCGAATAAATGAAGCCTTATAGGATTTTAGATTGGAGTTATAGACAAATGAGTGAAGCCAATCCGACGTACCGACGCTATGAAGACGGCGACAATGAACATAACGACTGGGATAGGGATGTAATAAGTAACGGCGAATCCTACGCCTGCCCTACCTATATCCAGCGCACCCCGCCGTGCCAGAACGCCTGCCCCTCCGGGCACGATATCCGTGGTTGGCTTTCCATCGTCCGCGGTCTGGATAAGCCCGTAGGCGATAAGCCCTGGCAGGAATACGCCTTCGAGCGTATGACCAAGGCCAACCCCTTCCCGGCGATCATGGGCCGTGTATGCCCCGCCCCCTGTCAGGAGGGCTGTAACCGCAACGACCTGGAAGGTTACGTCGGTATCAACTCCGTTGAACAATATATTGGTGACTGGGCGCGGGAGAACAACCTCGCCTTCGCCAAACCCGAAACCGAGTCCGGCAAGAAGGTGGCCATTATCGGCAGCGGCCCGGCCGGTCTTTCCGCCGCCCTGTTCCTGCGCCGCCTGGGCCACAAGGCCACCATCTTTGAGGCCTATAACACCCTGGGTGGTCAGATGGTATTCGGTATCCCCGGCTACCGTATTCCCCGCGACGTTCTCGAGCACGAGATCAAGCGCATCCTGGACGTCGGCGGTATCGACGTAAAACTGAACACCCGTGTGGGAACCGACGTAAAGGTCGAGGACCTGGAGAAAGAGTACGACGCCATCTTCTGGGGTGTCGGTACCGTGGTGGGCAAGCCCCTGCGCATTCCCGGCGGCGAAGCGCCCAACTGCGTGGACGGCATGACCTTCCTCAAGGCCTTCAACGACGGCTCCCTGAAATATCTCTCCGGCCGCATCCTGGTGATCGGTGGTGGTGACACCGCCATGGACGTGGCCGCGGTGGCCAAGCGTATCGGCGACGTGGCCGATATCGATGCCGGCGAGCGCCCGGAAGCCGTATTCGACGGTTCCGGCAGTCAGAGCGATGCGCAGATCGCCAAGCGTAGCGATGCCGACTGCTGGCTGGTTTATCGCCGTCCCATTTCCAAGGCCCCCTGCACCAAGCATGAGCTGGAGGCCTGTATCGCCGAGGGCGTGGAGATCCACGACAGCCTGGCACCGGTAGAGGTGATCCTGGACGGCGACGGCCGCGCCAAGGCGCTGAAGGTGCAGCCCGTGGACTGGTCTTCCGGCAAGATGGAAGAGGCGGGCGAACCGTTCGAGATCGAGTGCACCATGATCGTGGCGGCCACCGGCCAGACCGGTGATTTCGAGGGTATCGACGGCATCGCCAACGAGTGGAACCAGATCGATGCCGAAAAGAACATGCAGGTAAAGGGCAAGCCCGGCCACTTCGCCGGTGGCGACACCATCAACCCGCATCTACTGACCTCCGCCATCGGCCATGCCTCCGTTGCAGTGGAAGGCATCGATAAATACCTGCGTGGCGAGGTTGTGGCGGAACGTCCGAAGGTGGACGCTCACCACTTCGACCTCCTGAAAGAACTGGCATTGAAGGAGCTCTCGCCGGAGGAGTACAGCCACGGCCAGACCTGGGGCACCGACGGCGCCAAGTGGTCCATTCATAATTTTGAGGACCGCGCGGACGCGGATGTGGTCAAGACCCGCGCCCTGTTTACCGCCCATTTCCGTCCCGAGAAGGCCCATGCCCGGGAAGAGGTGGACGTGAACGCCTCCAACGTGCTGGGCAGCATGATCGAACGTTTTAAGGGCCTCGAAGAGGAGATGGCCGTGGCCGAAGCGAAGCGCTGCATGAGTTGCGGTCTCTGCTTCGAATGCGACAACTGCGTCATCTATTGTCCGCAGGACGCCGTGTTCCGCGTGAAGAAGACCGAGCGCGCCATGGGCCGTTATGTGGACACCGACTACGCCAAGTGCGTCGGTTGTCATATTTGCAAGGAGGTTTGTCCCACCGGCTACATCGATATGGGCCTGGGGCAGTATTAATAATAACGATCGGTAGCGATATCAAGCCGGCCCGGATTAATCCAGGCCGGCTTTTTTAATGTCTTTAAGGTGTGATCCGCAAATCCGGCAGAATTGCATCGTCCTCCCTATGATAATTGTTGTCGCTACAACAATTGTGGTGTTGGTTTTTTGTCGAATGCGTGGGGACTTGGCGGCTGTCGCTGTATTAAACGAAAGATATCCCGATAAGAATCAGCCCGATGATCATCAGTACTATTGGAACCACGGTGACGGCGTCGAACTTCTTTCCCGTTACCAGCCCGATCAGCCCCTCATAGCGGTTTTTGGTCGCGAGGGCGGCCAGACCCACCAGGATTAAAAACCCGCCAGCCCAAGGTGTAAGCTTTTGAAGGTGTTCGAGTTTTTGCGATTGCTCGCCGGAAACCCCACTGCCGATGGTGGTGAACTTGTTTCCCGCAAAGGCGGGATCAATAGCCAGCGCCAGTAGCAGGAGCGATCCCAGTAGCACCGTTGTAAGTGTGCGCCTCATTTCTTTTTCTCCTTTCGGGGCTTCGGTGGCGGGCACAAGGGCAGCCGACCGAGGTGGTGTTTCATGCAATTTAGCGGTCGAAATGAAGGATTCTTAATAGCCACACAGCCCGGTATAGGAGGCCAAGGCATGGGCGGAGATCCAAATATGCGCGCGGCGAGGTGAACAAATTAGGCGCGTAAAGACCTGTTTGCCGGTAGAAGGGCCGGAAAGATGGTTTCATTGAAAACCGATCGTTCTGATACACTCGGTATCGACTCAGGAAATGTTCTTATTCAGCAGGGAGCTGTTTCCCAGACCCCTCCTAAGCATATTCGGAATGAGAATCATTTCCTGTTCCGCATATTAAGATATTCGTGCCGGCGTCATAACACAATATTAGTGCCGGCGTCATAACACAATATTAGTGCCGGCTATATAAGCACCTGTTATGTTTTAAAGGGATTTTCCCAAATGGTACACATATGAACAAACTTATTAAAAGCGCATACGAAAATGGGAAGCTTGTCTTGTTTTTGGGTGCAGGGGCTTCAAAAACATCCAAATCAAGAGATGGGGAAAATCTTCTGGATGGATGGCATTTGGCAAAAAGATTGGCCGAAGAGGCGGGTTGGCCTTATGAGGATGAGCCCCTTAGTACTGTATATAGCGCTGTACGTAAAGTTATAGGTGCTCAAGTAGATGAACTGTTTTCTAGACTATATCAGCATTGCTTACCTTCCAGTGAGTATTTACGTTTAGCTGAGTACCCATGGACTAGGGTTTACACCACTAATATTGACGATGCTCTCGACATTGCTCTTAGAACAAATTCCCCGCAAAAATTATACATCCGCAACAGAAATGACAGCGTCTTTAACCAAGATAATTCTTTTGAAAGACTCGATTTAATAAAACTAAACGGATCGTCTGATCGTCCCGAATTAGGTTATATATTTTCACCACAAGAATACGGAAAATCTGCGGCCAATTCTCCTCAATGGTACAGAGAGCTAGGAGCTGACTTCTTCCAATACGTCTTTGTATTTGTTGGCACTAAGCTCAATGAGCCAATATTTTATCATCAGGTTGAATATTATCGATCGATAGTCCAATCCGGCGTTCCAAGAAGTTATGTGATAACTCCTACTGCATCTCCTATCGAGGTTGCTAGCTTGAGTGAAATGAATTTGGAACATATTCCAGCCAGCCTTGATGAATTTATCGGGTGGCTAGAAAAAGAAGTGCCTAACCCACCAAGTACTCTCGATTTGGCGTTCGCAAGAAATCCAGGTTTAAAGGAGATGTTTGAAAAACATTCAAGGAAAGAGAAAGAGAAGTACGCAGATCTATTTACTGGCGTGACGCTGGTATCAAGAACCTCGTTTACAGGGTCTGCACATGGAGTGGACAGTGGAACTATCAGGGATTTTTACCGAGGTTTCAAGCCCACATGGAGAGATATTATTGACAATGTGCCAGCTAATTTGGCAATACTCGGAGAGTTCCTAGAGGTAGTAGAGAAGAACTCATTCCCGGGTAAGGTTATCGTGCTTTTTGGTCCGGCGGGATGTGGGAAATCCACCATTTTGAAGCAAACGGCGATCAACATATCTGATGCTGGTTACGGAAACGTATACTTTATCGACGATTTAAACTCTAACTTAAAGGAACTGATTGAGGAGTTAGAAAAGTTAAACAACGATAAATATTACGTTTTTATAGATCGACTAGATTCATTGCGTAATGAACTGCGAGAGATTCTAGCAAGTGAGCGCATGCAAAAAGGTGTAATCGTTGGTTGTGAGCGGCAAAACATTTGGCATAGCCGTTTGCGTTCGGGTATTGGTGAGTATTGTGCCGTAACGCACATTGCCAAGGAGATTACTGAACATGATGCGAAGTTGATACTTGAGAAGATTGAAAAATATGGGCCTTGGACCAGACTGTCCAAGCTTTCAGTGAAAAACCGAATCAAAGACCTACTAGAGAAATCTAAGCGGCAATTATTAATAGGCCTGATGGAGACTACTTCCGGAGTAGGTTTTGAGAGGCTTATCGAAAATGATTACGCGAGTTTGTCTAAGACAAGCAAAAATTTCATGGTTTTAGTTAGCTTATGCACGGTTCATCGTCAGGGCGCTAACGAGTCATTAGTTAGCCGTGCTCTCGCCTATCTCGGAATTCCAGAGGCACCTCAAGTCATTAGTGAACACCTTTCTGGAATAGTATTAAAAAAAGGTAATACGTATGTGGCTCGGCATCCAGTATATGCTCGGCATGTATTAGAATGCATTGTCGACATGGATGTATTGGGAGACTGCATAAAGTCTCTCCTATCATCATTTTCAGTTTTTCCACATCCAGTTGTTAGGCACCTAGACAAAACTCAAGCAATTATTTTTAAATCAATTATTAATCACAATTTCTTAAAAGATGTTTTACGGAATAATCAAAATAGGATACTAGATGTTTACAAGGTTTTTGAAAAGGTATTCGAGAACGATGGTCTATTTTGGCTGCAATACGGATTGGCAATGCGGGATTTCGGCAAACAGGCAGAGGCTTATGATCGACTAGTTACAGCGTTTAATGCCTTTCCGCATGACCACACATCACATGCGTTGGCACAACAAGAGATAATCATGGCGCAACAAGAGGATGTATCGATCACGAAGGCAAGTGATTACCTATCCAGTGCTATAGAAAAGCTTGAATATTTAGATCGTAATTTAGATAGCGATGACACATATCCAATAGTAACTCTTGCAGAGGGTCATACAAAGGTGATACTCAGGACAGAAGGCATTAGTAGTGCTCGAATCGTGGCAAGAAATTATTGCAAGCAATTAGAATCTCGAATTAGGAAAAGCCCTGAACAAAGACTTAACGAAGCATATGCTCGACTTCTCAAATTTTCGACAACCGGCATTTGGGCAGAAGATCAAGAAACATAACAATCGCATGCACATGGATAAATTTAAGCTGCTCCACTTTGTTTCGCAGCTTAAATTTCCCAGTGATGCAGGGCGTTTGCATAAAAAGGAAATACATGAATCTCGAAGAAGCCGAAAATTCAATAAGAAGAATAGATAGGAAGCACCATATAAATAAGTGGATTGCATTAGCACTTGGTGTTTGCCTATTTTCTTTACCCTTTTTGCCCGATTCATTTCCGTATATTTATTGGCTTAGAGCAAAGAATCCTAATACGTTCTATACAATACTTGGTGTATTTTCTTTTATGTGGGCAATAGATAATTGGCGAACTACTAAAGAGCTAAGTTTGTTAAGAAATATTCTAAAGTTGGCAAAGCAAAATGCATAACCAGTAGCATCAGAGGGGCGCTCGTATCACTCGCGCCCCTGTGATCAAACGTTAATCACGGAAAGGAACGTAAGTGGTGAGATGCGCCCCATTCATATCAGTGATTATATTAGCCGGATGCCAAGATTCCGGTACCGCCGGATTTGAAATGGCACGATTGGAAGGTGCAAATATAGCCTGTCCCATTGGTTCATATCCCGATACATGGCGAGATAATGTTCCAGGCGTGACGGTCGAGCTAGTAGCGCATGGATGCAGAGACATTAATCGGAAAAGGCACAGATGGCACATCGCGTGGCAAGCTCCGGGCGTTAAGCATCACGAGGGCGAGTTTGAGCACGGAGTATTTGTTGGCGAGTGGTCATATTATCATGACAATGGGAGTCTTAGTTCGAGAGGGTTTTTTATAGAAGGCAAAAGGCATGGTTGGTGGGATCATTGGGACTCTAGTGGTGAGTATACTTATTCAGTAAAGTATGACGCCGGAAAAATTGTGGAAAGGAGTGATGGCATCTAAAAGGAAACCGGGTCGGATCATAGTTCTCGCTAATATCAGCTGTAATTGTGTTCTGACCCGGATATTCTGAGCGGCCTACATGGCAATAAATATAACAAGATGGTCAAGTTTGCTCGTACGTTCTCTCCGATTAAACACTAGGCTGAGTGCATAAAACAAAAGTGGGGATTTAACGTGTTCGATTTCAAAGATATTCCTGAAAGGCCGCCGCGTTCTATTTCATTGCTATCTGGACTGAAATTTAGCGAAATACTGGACAAATCGACAATATTTCCATTTATCATTATTGTCCTGATCGTTGGAATATTCCCTATTGCTATGTTACTAAGCATCGACGGGGGTTTGAGCGCGCGCTTTATTCCTATGGAGAAAGCGGAAGGCAGGATTACCGAAATCGTCGATAATTCAATATGCGACAAGCAATCAGATTCAATCCATTATCAATTTCTTACTAATGATAATCGCACGTACTATGGAAATTATGCTTCCTGCCAAGGCAATATATACTCTTCGCTTAAAGTAGGAGATAGCCTACCGATTGTTTACGATCCGGAGGAACCAAGTTTCAATGGTATAGAAGGCGAGTTAGGCAAGAATGTTCCGCCGCTTTTTATTTTTATACTTTTCCCGCTTATTTTTTTGCTAGCTTTTGCCCCTATGGTTATGCCTAACATCAAGCAAATTATTGAGGCGCGGTCCGTATTTAAAAAGGGCGTTATCACAAAAGGGGAGATCATATTTATTAGGCGAAAAAGATTTACAAATATATTCAACTTTAAATTCCTAACAAATATGGAGGTATACTTTCGCTTTTCAACTGTAAATGGGGAGACAGTTGAGTCCAAAATAACCACCGATAATGATTGGCTCTCTAATAAACTGGAAACAGGATCACCCGTGACCGTTGCTTATATGGAGAAAAAGCCAAGAAATAACATGATTTTGGAATTTTATTATAGGTAGAGAACCCAACTATTGCTGCGCAGGGGCGTAAAGGCGGCTCCCTGTGGGCAGTGCGCTATATCAAATTCAAACCAGGAAGAAACAGTGATTAATACAATACGAGTGATTCTTTTGTCATTACTGGTGGTTTCTTGTGCACATGCACCAAAAGGAGAAACAGCGAGATTTGAGTCAAACTATTCTTATTTGGAGAGCGATGAAATAATAGCGAGGATGATTTACAAATGCTGGGAGAGGCCAGAAACGATCTTTAGCGATGCAATAATTAGGGTCAAGCGTGTCGAAGATAACAGAACTATTTATACCCTTGGGCGAGACAATACTGATATTCCTTTTATGCCGTTTGCTAACATCATTCTAATTAATAATGGCGATAACACTACGTCAGTGATTGTTGAAGAAGGCGACGTCACGTTAAGTGATCCTTGGGGCGTAGATAGATCGGTAAAATCATGGATTAGTGGTAATACTGAGTGCACAAATATGTAAATCAGGAAAATAGCATCAGAACACAGGCATTTCTAACAGGGTATAATACGCGGGAGATGAGTTGAATAATAAGCGATTATCGACAGGTTTACTTGTTCTAGCGCTAATCGATGTTCTTTTATTCGCGCCCACCGCCTTTTCCCAGTCGACCCCGAAGGGAAAGCTTTCGGGGTATGTTCAATTGCCAGTTGAAGTGGATATTGCCACGGCAGCAGAAGAGGCTAAAGTGTACATCTATCTGCTGGATTACACCTCCAGGAAGGGTAAAACCCCGTTTCCCTGGGAAGCGCCAATTACGCGCGTAGAGGATATGGAAATAAGGGCGTTAAAAAGCCATAAGGTTATGTTCCAGTTTAGAGATTTACCGGCTGGGACCTATGGGGTTTCTGTATTGATTGATACGGGAAGACCTCACGTACGGCCCGGTTCGAAGAATTTCACCGCGTTTCCGGGCGATTATGCAGGGGGTACAAAAGAAAACGTGAAGCTGGAAAATAATCAGAGCATAGAAGTGTCTATTGAGGAGGGGTTGTACGTATCGGTTCCGGATGATTATAAGGCACCAGTATATTCGCCCGAGTAAGTTTATAATTAGGGGAAGAAGGGGCGGAATAAAGATAAATGATTCGGATCATAGTGTTTGCCAATGCATAGAAGTAAGTGTGTTCAGATCCCGATATTTATCAGGGGCTGGCGCAGTTTATGGATTGCCCCTTAATCTTAAGCTAATCAATGATAGGGAAATAGGGAATGGCTCGAGTTCTGGTTCTCCTGTTAGGATTCGCGATGTTCTCTCACTGCGTTTACAGACTTATAATTATTCCGCAGTTACTGAACGGGCATGCCGAATTAGAAATATGGGGTTCGTACTTTATAGGTATTGATGCGCTATTCGTTGGTTTGATCTATCTGGCAGTCTCTATCCTGTTCATAATCTATGGAGTGATCGGCGTAAAACGCAGACTAAGAATTTGATACGGAAAGTCTGAGAATCTTTTCATTGGCGTTTCCCGCTCGACGTTATCTTTATTACAAATAACATAAACCACTTTCTAAATAGCAGCCAATTAATAATAGTTTTCGCCTATGGTGAATGAAACAGACGTGTGAAATATCCTCATTGGAGAGCGGGAAAGCCGGGTCGGAACAGAGTTTTAGCCAATATTAGCAGTAATTATGTTCTGACCCCGATACTGGGACGCGGTCGCTGATGCTCCTGCTCCGCTGAAGGCAATATCAGGGCAAAATAAGAATGATCAGAACGGTATCCACTCATACTACTGGAATTGAAGCTCACATCGTACGATGCCGATTGGAGCATGAAGGAATTCCTGTATTTGTTGCATTTGAACATCATGTATGGGCTGAGTGGCCACTTTCTGTTGCGCTTGGCGGTGTGAGAGTACAAGTACCGAATTCATACTATGAATCAGCACAAACAATAGTAAACAATATCATTGCCGGTAAATATGAATCTGAATTAAACACTGATGAACTACAGCCTAATTTACCAACTTGCCCTTACTGCACCTCAGGAGCCGTTGAGGAGGTAAGTTGGCCATGGAAAGTAGCGTTATTATTATTGTTCATGCTAAACATGCCAATGCCATATACAAAGCACAAGAAAAAATGCGCCCTATGCTGTAACACATGGATTGCGCATGAACAAAGAAGCTATCCTATTTATGTTATTTTCATTGTGTTGATTATCATCGTAGCAATCTTTTTCGTCATGAGTGAAGCATGGTGCCATTGGTGTAGATTACATTGTGAAAATCCATATGTATGCGTACCCTAATAATTAGGGCAAGCTCGCTCCGCGGGAAGCCGGGTCGGATCGTAGTTTTCACTAATATATACGGTAATTGTGTTAGGACCCCGATACTATAAAAGGATCTATGAATGTTAGGCGCTATTATTGCAAAACAAAAAGTACGATCCGCATTTTCATATTTTAATAGTCGAAATATGAAAAAATTCCTTTCTTTATGGTCCGAAGACGCAACTTTTACCTATCCTGGGAACTTATCTGTTAGTGGCACAAAGGTGGGCAAGTCTGCAATAACTAATTGGTTTAACCATTTGATGGTTTCAGGCCCTAAAGTCCATTTTTCGATAAAAAGCATTTGTGTGCACAATATGTTTGATATTTTCGGAACAAATGTGATTGCCGCTGAATGGGATAATTCGATAACTAATCGTATTGGTATAGATTACCTGGTTAAAGGGGTTAGTGTCATCAGGATAAAAAAGGGAAAAATAGTAGAAGTACGTGATTACATATTCGACTTAGAGAACTTATCGAAAGTGTGGTGCGAAGAATCATAAATAGCCGTTAGCGGTGGAAAGCTCTTATAATTCCAGTTTTAAGTTTGTCATTGACAACATTTGTTTCACGAAAAAATGCTCGGATTGGTGGCTGTCAGATGGCGCCGGTTTATAATCAGTAGGTTAGGTGTGATCCTGGCTCTCGGATCTGCGCGGCGCATCAGACCTTTTCCAGGAGCGTTACGCGCAGGGAAGACATAATGAAAAAGACAAAGTTAACCGAAGCGCGGAAACGAATCCGTAATGGTTTGGTCTCCTATATATTGCTCCAGCAGGGAGATACACAATCCAATAATATTGCAATCACGTGGGTAGAAATCGAAGCGGGCAAGAAACAAAAATCGCATTCTCACTCGCCTGAGCAAGCATATATAATCGTCCGTGGATGTGGCCTAATGCAGGTAGGTTCGGAGTAATCCGATGTAAGTGCAGGCGACATGATCTTTATCCCTTCTAATGTTATACATGGTATTGAGAACGCGGGATCTGAAATACTCGTCTACGTTTCGGTCTCGGTTCCTGCTTTTGATCTTGAAGCGCTATATGACAGCGGGCAACTTAAATCAGGTCGCTAAATGGTATTACAGATTACAATTAATAAACACGCTTGTTAGGAACGCTATATGAAAGTATTTAAAGTTACTTTATTGATAGCGGGAATATCAAGTATATTGATTTCAATATTTCAGGCGATAATATCCTTTTCGGTCGACTGGAGCAGATATTTTGATGCGCCGGAGCAATTGTTATCAAATCCCTTTTTATTGTATGTGTCGGGTGTTATAGCCGCCATTATCTTTGCGATCTTTGGTCTGTATGGGATATCAGGAGCTGGATATATACGTAAATTACCTTACTTGCGCCTGACCTTAGTATTGATAGGAGGTATATATACGATAAGAGGGTTAGCCGTCATATTCTTTGTGCTTCAGAAAGCGGAGCTTATTCCGGTCGCAGACACTATACCCCCGGCAGAGCCGGGTTCGTCACTGGTTTCCCTCTTAGTGGGATTGATGTATTTAGTGGGTACGCTTGGATTGTGGTCGAGTTTTAGACATGAAACGCAATAGAAATGCCCAGTCAGAGATATTACAGCCGAGCCGGAATTGGGTGGGCAAGCAGCTTCGACCGTCATAACTAGCGTCGTCATGATCTCCTAGGAAATAAATATGAAATGTTTTAATCATCAGGAAATCGATGCGGTCGGTATTTGTAAGTCCTGTAATAAGGGACTATGTCCCGAGTGTGCTGCGGAAGTCGATTTGTCTCTGGCGTGTAAAGCCACATGTATAGAAGAGGTGGCAGCGATAGATGCTCAAATTAAAAGGGCCCGCGTTACGATGTCAGCCCAGAAAAATAGCAGAATGTTCCTGCCTTCGTTCTTTATGGTGTTAGGTGCGATATTTATAGCGATAAACATATACAAGACAAGCGGTATAGATTATCGAACGATCCCCGGGGTTGCTTTCATCCTGTTTGGCGTCGTTTTTATGTTTATTAATCGCAAGTGGGTTAAAGAGATGGAAAACGAAAATAGTCAGGCAAACTGAATAGCCTCCAATTACAAATAGATCCCCGTATATGGCAGATGAAATAGACTTATGGGATAACCTCGTTGAAGAGAGCTTTCGTTATGTAGATTCATGCCAGATGGAACTGGAGAAAGAATTTGAGCTTTCCAAACATGAGCGCTGGGACTTTGACCAGGAGGCGGGAACCCTGACATTCTCGAATAAGGGCAATCCCACGGTAATAGCGGAATTTCAGTTCGTGGGTTCATATTCATCTGAAACCGGAACCTGGTTATGGGCGTGGGCCAATTCCTCCATCGAGCCCAAGTTGTATGAAAAGCTTGATGCGGTTTATATATATGGCGAGAAAAACAGGTTTACCAGGCTGACCTCACAAAAATGGGAGGCCGATGAGACGGACGGATGGGAAATGGCTGCGATTGCCGCCTATTTGCTCAAGGCGAAAGGTGTTTATCGCCCGCCGTTCAGCAAGGGATTTGCTTTTATGGTTATTACGGATATTAATAAGGTTGCAGGATAGGCGCAAAAACCTATTCAGCTCGGATAGCCTTAATATTTTTTCGGATTAGGAATTTGAAAAAGGGCAAGACAATCAGCCTGCTGGCGGCGGTTCTTATACTGACCGTATTGGCCTACGGCTACTGGTACGCATCCACCTATGGTTGGCTTCAGGTGTCCTTAAGAGACGTCTCGGGAAAAATCCAAAATTCGATCAAAAATGCCGAATTGACGTTTTACGATTCAAACAATAAGGCATTGGCCGAAGGCAGAAGCGATGGCAATAATGGGGTGGTGTACCTTAATCATCCGGAAGCCGGGTACTGTGTTGAGGAGGAAAGCCGAAAACCCTATTCGAAGGATGACCGGCAATCCTGGTATGACTGCTATGAAAAGCAGGCGAAATGGACCGCCGAGTGGGCAGGAAAGGTCAGCAATGTTGATCTGAAATTCGGCGATTGCAGCCTGCGTCATATCCCGGTAAAGGTCTCTGCATCAAAAGGAGACTGGTGGTTGTGGTGGGTTCCGCTTCCTCACCAGGGTGGAAAGCCGACGGGCTATTT
This sequence comes from Sedimenticolaceae bacterium, assembly GCA_050291465.1. Lineage (GTDB taxonomy): Bacteria > Pseudomonadota > Gammaproteobacteria > Chromatiales > Chromatiaceae > CBFDBF01. The sequence continues at coordinate 21,029 of JBNKJV010000003.1, forward strand.
TTACATCGATATCCGGGTCGACGGGCCAAAATGCAGGCAGATGCCTTAACTGGCGGAATATAAAGGAAAACCAATGAAAGCCTGGCCTTGGTTTATCGGTCTGCTGTTCCTGGTTGCCGTGGACTACCTGGTGTTCGACGCGCAGTTGGCCGCGATGGAGAAGGAAGCGGTGTCATTGAACAGGGATATCCGGAAATCCGAAAGTATCCTCGAGCAGGCGGCTCAAATCGCACCGGTGGGGGATAAGGAACTGGATGGACTGCCGTCTGCAGTTAACGAGGCAAAAAGATCAGCGGCCGAACTGAATTCCGCATTCGTTAATCCTGCAGATATGAGGTCCCAGGTGAACAGTCAGGTGCAAAACGCGCTTGTTCCTGATGTCTCCATACTCGAATTGGCAGGAACAGGCGACAGAGAACGCGAATTCTACTCCGAACACGAATTCAAGCTGATTCTCTCCGGGAGCAGGGCTGATTTGAAGGCCACGGTGAAAGCGATCGAGCAAGGGCCGGTATATGTTGCCTGGGAGACGGCGCGTTGGGTGTTCGGTGAGGGACCCGTGGTAAATCTCAAGCTTGAGTTCAAGGTGTTTGCTCTTGTTGAATCTCCATTCCCGCCCGACATACGGGAACTCCCGGTGTGTTCCCCCGCTCCGCCGTCCGAGGTCTGGCTGCCGTGGCTGACCGATGATTTGATGGAGTTGCGGCAAGAACGGCAACAAATGTGTTCAGAAAGCAAGGCCAACCCCCTAAGGACTGCCGCGGCTCTGGAGTTGGAGGCCTATTCCGTATCCCGCAAGGTACGGGAGGCGATTCTGAGAGTATTGCGCGAGCATGAGACGCCTTTAACGGCGCTAATGCCCGATATTACGGATATTCGGGATGAGCCGGGATTCCAATGATTGGCAACCGGCAAAAGAGAATGAATCACGGCGTCCGGGGTATAATGCGCGAGATTTTTCGCCTCGTCCGAAACGACTTCGAAGCGTGGCATTCCTGACTCGAAAGGGAGTTATAGCGTTATGTTTAGGCATATCTGGAAATGGGCTTTTATCATCTTCTTTGTTTATGCGGTTGTCGGGTGCTCCAATGATTCTGCCGATACCGAGCGCGTCAGTCTTCCGTTTGATTCAATTGAGGCGGATGTTGATTTGCATATACCACCTGGTACGGAGGGAAAGCCTTCCGGCGACGGTGCATGGCCGCCTTCCATTGTATTCGATCCCCCCGTGCATCCCCTGGGTGAAGTGCGTTGGCTACGGATTGAGAAAAAGGATGTGCCCTTGGAAAGTACGGAGTTAAAGGATGGGATGCTTAAAACGAAAGAGTTTGGGGATCTGGAGCTTGTTATGCTTGGTCCGTCGCGGCTGGAATTGCATGCCACCCGGGCGCAAATCAGTAAGATTGAGGATTGGCTCACCAAGGATTAACTGAACCCACCTCAAAATGCCGACATTCATCAGTCATGCAGTTGTGGGGCTTGCGGGAGCCGGTGCCCTGAAGCCCAAACAGGAGCGCTTAAAGCTGGCCGTCTTTTCAGTTCTCTGTGCGATTGCGCCGGACGCGGATGTCCTGGCCTTCAGGCTGGGTATAGAGTATGGGGATTTTTTCGGGCATCGAGGGTTCTTTCACTCTCTGTTCGCGGGGGTGTGTCTGGGATTGTTGGTGGCGGGCGTGTTTTTCAGATCAAGGGGCATATTCTCCAGGGAATGGTGGTGGCTCGCGCTCTATTTTTCGGCAATTACCTGCTCGCACGGTATTCTTGATGCGTTTACCAACGGCAGTCTGGGGATTGCGCTGCTGGCGCCGTTCGATAATACGCGCTATTTCTTCTGGATCACCCCCATAGAGGTGGTTACTCTGAACCCCGCCAGGTTCTTCTCCCTGCATGGGCTGAAGGTGGTAGGTAACGAAATGCTATTGATCTGGGCGCCGGCCCTGGCGTTATACCTTTCCGCGAGATTGATTCATCGCATAAATAGCAATAGCGGGGGACAACCCCTTGTTTCTGTCATAAATGAGGACTCCGTCGAGTAAAGAATTACGGCACCGGGATAGGCTTATCTGGAAGCAACAGATTAAACAACAATAACGTATAACAATAGGAGTTAGCCATGAATAGATTCAGATTCGTATGTTTGATATTCGTTCTGCTTTCAATGAACGTGTATGCGGATCCTGTTGTGGATGAAGAGACGGTAAGGTCCATAAGCGCGGAGATGGCGCAGGCGGGAAGAGATAAGGATATTTCCGTTTTAGAGAAGTACATATACCCGGGCAGCGTATTAATTGTTGATATGGATCCTGCTCCCGGCATGGGTGAAACGGAGATCGGCTATGAGGATTATATGAAGCTTACCAGGCAAAGCTGGAGCATGATAACTAATGTAGCTATTCATGATGAGGAGCTCTCGTTATCAGTAGATAAAGAAAAGAACCAGGCCACAATCGAAGAAAAATCGACGGTGGATTACGAGATGATGGGGATGAAGATAAAGGATGTCTCGGTCAGCAAGACCACGTATGGTGTTGTGAACGGGCAAATAAAGATACTAAAGGCAACGGATCAATTGATCAGTTCCGGCCCGGTGGAGTAGTCGAAAATAAAACTCCCGGTTCGTTTTATAGGACTAAATACTTTGTTACCCTTCACCTCTATATGCAGGGTCTGGGGGCAGTATACCTATCTCTAAGGCGCACAAGGAAAGGTGTTTGAAATGAGTATACTGTCCCTAGAAATCATTACGCTGACTAAATAGAGGTCGAACTGGGGAGGGCATTGGCCGGGCCCGGGCTAGCAGTTCTTCTTCTCTTGAAAATGCTCGTAGGCATTAAGGTCAAATAGATGGCTTGAGCTGATTTGATCTATCGGGATTACGATTTCAAAATCATCCAATTCCAGATGGAATAAATCATCATGTTCGTCATCATCGAGCCTTGTAAATACTTCCAAATAATCAGTTGTAAATTCCACTTCTTGAGTTGCTTCATGACGAAAGCCGCTCATTAAAGGCAATATTCTGATTGCTTTTCTTTCTTCAATAGGGTTAGGTGCCCGTACCGCCCAGCCGACATAAACTTTTCCACATTGAAGACTGAAGAAAATTGGCAAGGTACGGTATAAAGAACGTGCAACAAGTAACTCGAAATCGTTGTTCTTTATAGCATTATGAAGCAAAAGTTTTTGCCATTCCTGACAAAACGTTGATTTTTGCAGGAATCTGGAGTTGGGCAGATTAAGTAAATGTCCGATGCTTGGGCCGAGTGCAAACGAAAAAATTAATACAGTAAGCTTACTGGTGGTGCCCCATATTGAAACAGGGGTGTGATCTGCTTGTATGACATTTGATACAAGCAAGAGGATATTCTGATACCAAAAGTGATCGAAAAATATAACGTGTAGCTCGGTTGCTACGGCCGTTAAAAAGATGGCATAAAAAATGGCGCGGAAGTAAAGCTTATGTCCGGATTCCCTCGCGGTCCAATACAGCGACGCATTCCAGATTATTGAAAAGGCATACCCGCCGACAAGCGGGAGAAATAAAAATGGTGTTAGCGACACGCGGCTTACTAAGCGCTTTTAAGTAGTTTTTTCTGCTTAATACGCTCAAGCGCTTCAATTTGCTTTTTCGCTTTTTCTGATTTAACTAGTTCGCTAGAGTTAACAGATATAACCCCAGCGCCAGAAATGTGGAACATAACTCCACTTTCTTTTTCGGTAGTAGAGGGCTTTCTATGGGAGTCCTTGGGCATGTTAGACCTTTAAATTTCGAGTATATCCATATATATCTAGCCGTGATGCAAATAATTTAACTTGCGCGACTACATATTATATTTCCTTTCCGACAGGTTCAAACGTTAGTATAGCTTACAAACTCTATTCATAGAGGCTATTTATGCCGCATAAACAGGGCATATAGGAAGAGGCTGATTTTTACCTCTCCATAGTGATATCCCGATATTTCGATATAAAAAAAGGGGCGGATAAACCGCCCCATATTATTCCCTTTGGATCTTCCGGCTACAGGCCGAGGGATGCGAGATGGGCCTGAAAAGCCTGTTCCCTCGCGTCCGGTGCCACACCGCCCAGTTCCGGGGTCAGGCCGGTATCCACCAGACGTGCTCCGTTCAGGCTGTTGAGGGCTGCGAGTTCACTCACTTCGGAGGCCAGGGCCTTACGCACGCCGGCCAGATCACCCAGGTCGGCGTCACCGGCCAGGGCGGCCAGAGTGGCGAGCCCGGCGGGATCGGCCTCATCCTGGAGGGACCCGTTGAGCAGCGCCAGTTTGCCGTCCCGGTTTAGCACGGCACCGCTGATGTTCAGCGGATCGGCCATGCTGAGCGCATGATCGGCGTCAGCCGCGGTTCCCGGGGTGGCCAGGGCGATCAGAGTGGCGTTGCCCGCCTGTCCCTTGTCGATACCCGCTGCCACGGAGACGATGCAGTCGGCAGAGCCGGCAAACGGAGCGGCACCCAGTCGCTTGAGCAGGGCCAGGTTGGCCTCGCCCGGGATCTTGCGGTTGCCGTCGGTCTCGCCGGCGTCGCCCGCCATATAGTGCAGGGAGGCGTTGGCGGAGGCGGCCAGTTTGGCGGCGGCGAAGGTCTGCTCCACGGTGAGCCGTGGGGAGACCACCACGGCGGCGGAACCGGCGCCCTTCAGGGCCGCTTTTGCGGCGGCGATATCGCCCTGGTTATCCGCGTCCTTGCCCAGAAGCTGATAGCTGAAACGGCCTTCGGCACAGATCACGGAGCCGTTCACGGGATCGCCGTCGACGCTCTGGATCTTGACCACCTTGCCTTCGGCGGTGTGGACGTCGAGTCCGCAGCCGCGGTCGCAGGCGGTGCAGCTGGTGCGCTGGGTCTGCCAGATCCAGGGACCGCACTCCTTGCCGGTATTGAGGGTGATGGCAGCCGTGGGGCAGACATCGGTACACATACCGCAGGCGTCACAACCGGTATCCTGCAGCGGATCCTCGAAGTTGGGGCCGATCTTGGTGACGAAGCCGCGCTGGATGAAAGTCAGCGCATGAACACCCCGCACCTCGGAACAGACCCGGACGCAGGAGGCACAGGTGATGCACTTGTCCGCCTCGATACGGATCAGGGGGTGACGTTTGTCCACCTCGTACTTGCGGTTCTCGCCCGCGAACAGGGTCTCGCTGGAGCCATACTCCGTGGAGTACTGGCGCAGATCGCAGTCGAAGCGGGCCTGACAGCCGCACTCGATGCAGCGGGTGGCCTCGGCCATGGCGGTGGCCCGCTCCAGACCGATGTTGATGGAGGCCCAGGGATCCGCCAGACGTTTCTGCGACGGGTGGGTGGACTCCAGGGCGCGTTTGGCGTGGACATAGCGCGGCGCGAAGTCGGCCATCTCCAGGTCCGCCAGGCGTCCGCGGCTGATGGCGTAAGGCTTGGTCAGTTTGACCTCGGCGCCGTTCATGTACAGATCGATGGCCAGGGCGGCGCGGCGGCCCTCACCGATTGCGCGGATCAGGATATCCGGGCCGAAGGCGCAGTCGCCGGCGGCGAACACCCCTTCCTGATCGGTCACCTGGGTCTTCTCGTCATAGACGAAGGTGTTCCAGCGGGTAGTTTCCGGCTTTTGGGCCTCGTTCTCGATACAGCCCATGTCCGGATCCTGACCGATGGCCGGGATGATGGTGTCGAACTCCAGCACCTCCTCGCTGCCCTCGACGGGTACGGGACGACGGCGGCCGGACTCGTCCGGTTCGCCCAGTTCCATGGTGATCACCTCCAGCCCCTTGGCGCGGCCGGACTCGTCCAGCACCACCTGGGTGGGGGCGGTGAGGAAGCGGATATCCACGCCCTCTTCGATGGTCTCCTCCTGCTCGATGGGCAGGGCGGGCATCTCAGCCTGGGTACGGCGGTAGAGCAGGGTCACCTCGGCGCCGAGACGGCGGGAGACACGGGCGCAGTCCATGGCGGTATCACCGCCACCGATGACGGCGACCTTCTTGCCCACGTCGGTGATGTTGCCGAGGACAACCTCGCGCAGGAAATCCACGCCGCCGATGACCCCTTCCGAGTCCTCGTTCTCAACCCGCATGGGTTTCGGTTTGTGGGCGCCGATGGCGAGCAATACCGCGCCGAAGCCCTGGCTCTTCAGGTCGGCGATGGAGAAATCACGGCCCAGTTTCTGGTTGAAGTGGACCTTGACGCCCATACCGATGATGGCGCCGATCTCCTTGTCCATCAGGTCCCAGGGCATACGGAAACGGGGGATGCCGTAGCGGGCCATGCCGCCCAGCTCGGGCAGGGCCTCGAAGATCTCCACCGCATGGCCCATGCGGCGCAGGTAGTGGGCGGCGGAGAGGCCGGCGGGGCCGCCACCGACCACGGCTACCCGCTTGCCGGTATCGGGGCCGGCGTCATGGGTGAAGGGACCCACTTCCAGATCGTATTCGGAGGCGAACCGCTTCAGGGGGTTGATGGCGATGGCCTCGTCCACCAGGCCGCGGCGACATTCGCTCTCACAGGGGTGGGGACAGATGCGGCCGCACACCACCGGCAGGGGGTTGCGTTCCTTGATCAGGCGCACCGCCGCCTCGGGGTCGCCGTTGGCGATATGGGCGATATAACCCTGGATATCGATGTTGGCCGGACAGGTGGCCTCGCAGGGGGCGATACAGTCACCCGCGTGGTCGGAGAGCAGCAGGTCCAGGGCCATTTTACGGCTTCTGGTCACCTGTTCGCTGTCGGTCTGGATGTCCATGTCCGGGGCGACCCGGGTGGAGCAGGCGGGTAGCAGGCCGCGCGCCCCTTTCACCTCCACCACGCAGAGGAAGCAGGAGGCGAAGGGCTTAAGCCGGTCATCGTGGCAGAAGGTGGGGATATGAATGCCCCGGGATTCCGCCACCTCGCGGATGGTGGCGCCGGCGGGTGCCTCGACGGCCTGGCCGTTCAGGGTAATGGAAATCGTATCACTCATCACTGATCCTCTTAATTCTGTTTTCACCGGGCGCTCAGGCCACCTTGACGGCTTCCGGGCTGCAGACCTCGGCACACATACCGCAGTTGATGCAGACCTCCTGGTCGATAATCCAGGTTTCGGGCTTCTTCAGTTCGCCGCTGATGCAGTTGACCGGGCAGTAGCGCTCGCAGATGGAGCAGCCGGTGCAGTCTCCCTGGTCGATGGTGTGGGTGATCAGGCCCTTGCAGACCCCCGCCGGGCAGCGCTTATCCTTAACGTGGGCCTCGTATTCCTCGCGAAAATACTTAAGGGTGGTGAGTACCGGGTTAGGGGCGGTCTGACCCAGGCCACAGAGGCTGGATATTTTGATATTTTCCGCCAGCGTCTCCAGGGTGTCGATGTCCTCCATGGTGCCGTCGCCGTCGCAGATCCGGGTCAGGATCTCCTTCATGCGAATGGTGCCGATGCGGCAGAAGGTGCATTTACCGCAGGACTCGATCTGGGTGAAGTCCAGAAAGAATTTGGCCAGGTCCACCATGCAGGACTTCTCGTCCATGACGATGATGCCGCCGGAGCCCATGATGGCGCCGGTGGCGTTGATGGCCGCGTACTCGATAGGGGTATCGAACATGGATTCCGGGATACAACCGCCGGAGGGTCCGCCCAGCTGCACCGCCTTCAGGGGTTTGCCGGTCTTGGAACCGCCGCCGATGTCATAGATCATCTCCCGCAGGGTCATGCCCATGGGGATCTCTACCAGGCCGCCGCGCTTGATGGCGCCGGCCAGGGCGAACACCTTGGTGCCCTTGGAGTCCTCGGTGCCGATTGCGGCATAGGCCGCGCCGCCGTTATCGATGATCCACGGCAGGTTGGAGAGGGTCTCCACGTTGTTGATGATGGTGGGTTTGCCGAACAGGCCCTTGACCGCCGGGAACGGGGGGCGGATGCGCGGCATGCCCCGCTCGCCCTCGATGGAGGCGATCAGCGCGGTCTCCTCACCGCAGACGAAGGCGCCCGCGCCCTGTTTGATCTTCAGGTCAAAGCTGAAGTCGCTGCCGAGGATGTTGTCTCCCAGGTAACCGGCGGCCCTGGCGTCTTCAATGGCTTTGCCGAAGTTCTTTACCGCCAGCGGGTATTCGGCGCGAATGTAAGCGTAGCCGCCGCTGGCACCGATGGCATAGGCGGCGATCAGCATACCTTCCAGCACGTTATGGGGGTCACCCTCCAGCAGGGAGCGGTCCATGAACGCGCCGGGGTCACCCTCGTCGCCGTTGCAGATGAGGTATTTCTTGTCCCCTTCGGCCTGACGGGCGAAGGTCCATTTGACCGCGGTGGGAAAGCCGGCGCCGCCGCGTCCGCGGATACCGGCGATCTTCACCTCTTCGATCACCTGCTCCGGGGTCATACCTTCCTCGATGATCTTGCGAATGGCCTTATAGCCGCCGCGTGCCTCGTACTGGCTCATGTCGGTGGCGTCGATCTGGCCCACGTTACGCAGGGCCAGACGGGTCTGGCGGGTGAGGTATTGGCCCGCCTCTTTCTCCGGATCCTCGCTGGAGGTGAGAACCAGGTCCTCGGGCAGTTCATCCTCGCCACGATGGAACTTCAGGATCTTGTTGACGCCTTTTTTGTCCACGTTGCCGTAGAGAAAGGACTTTCCATCCCCGTTACGGATTTCAACCATGACCTCGGCGTGGCACATGCCGACGCAGCCTACCGTACGGATAGTGGCTTCCGGGGCGTTCTTCTTGAACAGCTCAAGTACTTCGGTGGAGCCGGAGGCCCGCCCGCAGGTGCCCTCACCTACGATGATTTCCAGATTCTGGTCGCTCATGCCCGCGCCTCCCCGCTCTTGGCCTTCTTGGCGGCCTTTTTAGCCTTCGCCTCGTTCTCTTCCTCTTCGTGTCCCGGCAGGATCTCGCCACAGCCGCGGGCGTGCTTTTTCAGTTCCCGCTGGGCGTTGGCACCGGTGAGGTTGCCTACGATGGTATCGTCGATGACCAGGGCCGGGGCCAGACTGCAGCAGCCGACACAGGCTACGTCCTCGATGGTGTAACTGCCGTTGGATGCGGTGTCCTGTTCATCGTCGGTGATGCCCAACGAATGCTTCAAGGCCGTATTCAGCCGATCCGCCCCGCGTACATGGCAGGCGGTACCGTGACACACTTTGATCAGGTGCCGGCCCACCGGCTTCATCCGGAACTGGGCATAGAAGGTGGCTACCCCGTAGAGCTGGCTGGCGGTGATATCGGTGTTGGCGACCACCAGATCCATGGCGTCCCGCGGTAGATAACCGTATTCGCCCTGAATGGCCTGCAGGAGAGGTACCGCGGCGGAGACGTCGCCGCCGATTCCTTCTATCCATTTGTCGATCAGCTTCGGATCGACCGTTGCTTCCAGGGATTCATTGCTCACGTTCTGACCTCCTTCTAGAGCACAAACTATGCTTAAGGATTGAATTGCGAAAAACCGGAAAAATACGTTGTTTTCCGCCCCCGGGATCTCACCTACGGGGGATCCGGGGAAGAATGCCGATTACGGATTGGATCCGTAAAATAACTAAATCTGAACTGCCCATATTACTGAATTAGCAGGTTCTTACACAACCTTTTTACCAGTTTTGGCAGGGATTTAGGCGCTCCAAAAGCCTTAGAAATTTTTATTCTAACTATTGATTTCGCCGCGCCAGAGGCCTTTCTAGGGCATTAGCCGCGAATAAACGCAAATCACCGCGAATGGACGCTGATGAAAATAGATATTTGCGAGACTTGGCGGTTATTCGTGTTCATTTGCGGCTAGATGAAGTTTTGTCCGCTACGGTCGTGTCGGTTACCAGTATTTTTCCAGGTGTATCTGTCCGGGACTCTTCTTGGAGTGTTCCTTGAATCCCTCCCCTTCCAGCAGGCTGGTGGTTTCCGTCACCATGCGGGGATTCCCGCAGAGAAAGATATGGCTGTTTTCCGGTGTGGGGAGCAGGCCCCACGCCGCGGCCACGGCGCCGCGCTCCCAGAGCTCCTGGATATACCCTGTCTCTCCACCCCAGGGGATGGTCTCTTCTTCCGGCCGGGTGATGATGGGTATATAGAAGAAGTTGTCCAGCATCCGGTCCAGGGTGGCGAGCTCGGAGCGGTAACCCAGGTCCCAGGAGTGGCTGGCACCGTGAATGACGGCGATCTTTCGCGCCGCCTTCGGATCGACGGTGGTACGGATCATGCTCATGTAGGGGGCGAGACCGGTGCCGGTGGCGATCATGATCAGGTTGGATTCCGGCGGTATGTCCTGCAGGGTGAACATACCACTGAAACGGGTACCGAGGTGTATCCGGTCGCCGCGCTGCAGGGCGAATATGCGCGGAGTCAGGGTGCCCGAGCGTACCAGGGAGATATAGAACTCCAGGTACTGCTTCTGTCTGGAGGAGGAGGCGATGGAGTAGGCGCGGATGACGATCTGTTCCGGGTCCTCCGGGTTCTCGTCCCCCGGATCGGAAAGCTCGATCCGGGGTGCGGACAGCGGCAGTCCCAGGACCACGAATTGTCCCGGGTGGTACTCATCGAGCTCCCAGCCCTCGGGGATGACACGCAGGATCAGCGCCTCCGAGGTTACCTGGGTGATTTCGCCCACGATCGCATTGAGTTCACGCGCCATCGCTATAGCTCCTTTCCGTTGTTATTTTACCAGCGGGCCGGTTCCGGCAACCCTATTTTAGACGGGAGCTCTGCAATATAGCCAGGATCCGTTGACGCTGCACGGTATGATCCGCGCTTTGCGACAGCTAGGCACGTCGTGTTCCGGATTTCCGGAATATCAAGGATATTCGACGGATAAAAAAACCGGCCACCACAAAAGTGATGGCCGGTATGGCGGGGGACAAACGCCTAGAATTTCAGATTAACACCGGCCCAGAAGGAGCGGCCCGGTTCGTTGATCTGAGTCGCAAGCGGATCAAAGCTGTTCGGCTTGTTTAGATGTTGGGCGTACTCTTCGTTAAACACGTTCTTCACCCCCAGCTCCAGCTCACCGTGTTTTCCGAGACTGTACCCCAGGTTCAGATCCAGGGTGATCCAGCCCGCGGTTTCATCGGCGTCGAGGCCGCTGCCGGTGGTCATGTCGTCGTCAACCCGGGTCTGTTTGGCGGCGGCCCGGACAATGCCGCCGACACTCCAGGGTCCGTTCTCATAGTCCAGGCTGAAGTGTCCTTCCAGAGGAGGCGTTTGGGCTATCGGCCGTCCGTCGGTATCGTTTTGGGCATGCACGTAGGCGAGTCCGAAGCCGGTGTTCCAGTTGCCCCAGCGCTGGCTCAACTCCAGTTCGATCCCGTAAAACTCCGCGTCGATGTTGCGGTAGATGACGGCGTTGTCGGCCAGGAGAATCCCGTCCTGCCCATGGGCGCGGTCGTACAGGATGAAATCGTCCACATCGTTGTAATAGGCGGAAGTGGAAAAGTTGGTGCCGGCATCCTGAAAGACAAATCCGATCTCTGCCTGATGGTGTTTTTCCGGGTCCAGATCGGGGTTGCCGATCCAGCGCATGGCGGCTGTTCCCACCCACTTGGCCATATAGCGTTCGGTGGAGTCGGCGGTGCGGACGGTGCGGCTGGCGCTGACGTAGACGTATCCCGGGCCCTCTCCCAGTTCCTGCTTGAGCCGGATGAAGCCGCCCACGTTGTCCTCGTTGGAGTCGTGGCCGGTGGTGCCGTAGTACATGGCAAACATCTGATTAGGTGAGCGCATACCGGCGGCGTCCGGGTCGCCCAGTTCCGTCTCCACCCGGTCGTAACGCAGACCCAGGTCCAGGTGGGTGGAATCGGTCAGGTCGCTGCCGAGCTCGGTGAACAGTCCGAACTGCTGTAGCTGCGCATCCGCCCACATATGAGACATGACGGTGCCGGCGGTGTCGTTGTGTAGAATCGCCTCCCGCTGGTTGTCCTGGTAATCGGCACCGATGGTCCAGGTGGTGGCGGTGCTAAGGGAGATATCACCGCTTACCCGTCCGCCCCAGGTGTCCGACTCGGTGGGGGTGCGCAGCAGGGTGGCGGGTACCGTCGGCCGCAGACTGTAGTTGTCCATTACATGATCAACCGCGGTGTAGTAGAGCTCGGCATTGAGGGCGCCCCCGGTATCAGTGGCATGCTCCAATTTGAAGCGGTACATGTCGGCGTCAGACTCGGGGGCGTCCATCATTGCGCCGGCATAGAGCACATCGTCCTCGCGGGTGGCCTCTGCGGATAACTGGATCAGGGTATTCTCGTCCGGGGTTATACCGAAGGTCAGACCGGCACCCTTCTCCTCGTAGGCGGCACGGACCTCATCGCCGTCGCCGTCCTCGTAGTCGTCACCCTCGCCGTAATGGGCGTTGCCGCGCAGGAATATGTTACGGTTGCCGACGCTGAGATCGAGATAGGCCTGATGGGCGTCCGGGTTGCTGTCGTAGCTGTAGCCCGCGCTTCCGATGAAGTGTTCGCCGTCCTGAAAGTTCGGCCGGCCCCGCTCCAGCAGGATGGTGCCGCCGCTTCCGCCCCCGCCGTAGCGTACCGTCTGTGACCCTTTGATTACCGTCACGCTGTCATAGCTGTGCAGGGGGCCGTAGGCGACGGGAGGGTCCATGCGGTTGGGGCAGCCGCCGTGAAGATAGGCCCCGTCCAACAGCACGTTCAGGCGGGTCTGACTCTGGCCGCGAATAACCGGGTCGATGCCGTGTCCGCCCATGCGTACACCGGAGACGCCGGTGATGCTGCGCAGCATTTCACCGCTGTCGGCCGCCGGGGCCTTCTGCACGGTATAGGCCGGGACGTTGGTTCTGCCTTCAGGTTCCGCGATAGGGGTGGATTCCACCAGTATCTGGAGCAGTTCGTCAGGTTCCTCTGCATACGCCCCGTTGATTCCGATAATGCAACCGATGGCCAACACCAGCTTTTTTTGTTTCATGACTGCCCCTGTAATTTTTATATGTATAAATCAGAACAACTGGCAAGCAGATTCCGCGCCAGATAATTTGGCTATAGAAATCAGTCGGTTGCCGTGTCGCATTTATTGGAGGGTGGGTTATATCACGCGCTGGTGAGGCATTTCATTTAGTATTCGCAATCAGTTGAGGTTGGTTGTCCAGGTTATTTCCTCCGTCAATCGATTTGAAAATTGGCTAAGAAATTTTTTGTCTGTGGTGTTTGTAGAGGAAGGCGCTGCCCGCCAAAAAGCGACCTGTCCGATTTTTGATATCAGTAACCAATTTCGTGACCCATCTGGTATGAGTCCTTATCTTTGCCATTGATGAAGGGTCACGAGTACCTTTCTTTTGAGCGCTCAAAAGAAAGGTACCAAAGAAAAACCGCCCCACGTCCCCGCCCGCTACGCGGGTGCTCTGCGCTTCTCATCCCGCTCGGGGCTCTTCCGACGGGACGTCCATGTCCCGACGGAAGAGGGCCGGCATCCCTGCCGGCCCCTTTCAGGCCTTATCCTCGCGGGCCTGCGATGCTCGACGGGTCCGAAGGGGTCGGGGGTGGCACCCCAATACCTCTTCATTACGGCCGAGTACCGGGACCTGACGGGTCTCACTGATTTTACAAGCCTGATCCGGAAATCCCTGCAGGGCCTTGTTGTATCTAACAGAGTATTGGTAGGGCACCCCGATACCGTGTGTGTCGCCGAGCATCGCAGGCGCAAGCGGGAATAGCCCGAAGGGGACCGACAGGGACGTCGGTCCTGTCCATCGGGGCAGGGATGCCCCGTATGGACAGCCCCGCTGGAGACGAGAAGCGCAGGGTACCCGTAGGGCGGCACACCCGGTTGCCCTTTTCTTTCGCCTATTTCTTTTGGGCAAGCAAAAGAAATAGGCTCGCAGCCTTTTTAGATGAAGCAGATGAAAAGCACCGGGGCCGACAGGCTGCGAATTTAACTACCGGACTACAAAATCTATTGCGGACGGGTCACGAAACTGATTACCGCATTCAAACAATGCCGTATCAAAGAAGCTGACGACTAACCGAAAAAGATTTCTCGCTCCGCTCGAAATGACAGAGCAGCATTCGCTGCCTGGAAGGCGCTGCTACCACTTCCAACTTCAACGACTCAATCCCCCTTCAAACGACGCGGATGCTCGGCCTCCAGGTAAGCCTCTTCCACCTCGGAAAGTTCAACCTTTTCAAACCCGGTAATCATGGTCCTGATATAGGCGAACACGGTCTTGCCGGTGGTGGTCATATAGACGTGAATTATGACGAAGGCCACCATCAGGAACGCCGCCGCGGTGTGCAGAAAAACCAGGATCTGAAAATAGAATCCGGCATTCGGAATCCCGTTCCACAGATCATAAAAAAGATAGACGATGCCGGTGGCGGCCAGGGCCGGCCCGATGAGTATCATGAAGGTGAGATAGGCCAGCGCCTGCAGCGGATTCTGCTTATGCCGCAGGGTCTTGATGTGCGGGTGGTTCGCCCCGGAGAGAATACCCCAGGCGTAATACTTGATCACCGCCAGCATGCCGCCGCGTTTGGGCAGGAACTGCCGCCAATTGCCGGTGGTGAAATTCCAGAAGGTGGTGAACAGCCAGAGTACGATAAGCAGTATGGCCGCCGTGGTATGTACCTCCACCGCAGTCTGAAAATCCAGAAAATGATGGACACCATGCAACCCGAAACCGGTAAAGGCCAGGGTGAAGATCAACACCGCCTGGGACCAGTGCCAGAAACGCTCGTAGATGGTGTAGATCTTAACCGACTGTTTACGTCTATTCTCATTCGTCATTGTTTTAGCACCCATCGCCAGACCCCTTGCCGGACTGCGCTTTTCTGTACATCACCATCCGCAGGACGGTGTGTAGTACCACGATTGTGAGAGCGCCAAGAACCAGCAGATAACCCAAACGATCCAGCCACGGGAAGTTATCCCGGCCCGGCATGTAGAAACCATCCAGATCCTTCAGCCGCCCTTCCTTGGCATGGCACTCGTCACATGTCAACGCCTCCTTCTTCGGCGCCACCATATGAGTTATGGGCCAGTAGCTGTAGGTCTCAACGAATCCGTATTCACCGCTGTAAGGCAGACCAAACTCCTGCATGCCCCGGGTGATGGCCTTCTGAAAATCGTAGTTGCCCCAATAGGCCGAATCGTCATCCCCCCACAAGTGCATATAGACCAGGGTGTTGTTGCCCTTGTCGTAGGGCTGGAAGGTCACCATGCGTTTGAACGGCCAGATGCGTGAATTCGGATCATCGGGGGCACCGTTAAAACCGTTGATCTCCACCGGTTTGGCGGGATCGATCCTGGTATCCACGG
This sequence comes from Sedimenticolaceae bacterium, assembly GCA_050291465.1. GTDB lineage: Bacteria > Pseudomonadota > Gammaproteobacteria > Chromatiales > Chromatiaceae > CBFDBF01. The sequence continues at coordinate 36,229 of JBNKJV010000003.1, forward strand.
TGGTGTAGCGCATCTGCCCGTCGAACCAGGCGTAATGGGGCTGCAGATTCTCCCCGTATTTGAATTCGCCCTTGATGGATTTGTAGGTCTTGCGATGCTCGCCGTTGCCCTGGGTATAACCCTTCAGATAAAACCCTTCCCCGTTTTTGGTGCGTCCTGCCTCCCGCCAGTCCCAGAGGGTCTTGGTGGCCACCCCGCCGCGGGCGAACTCGGGAATATGGCAGGTTTCACACGCCACCCGGTCGGTGTGGCCGTTGAGCTTGATCCCTTTGATCCCGTCCATCTCATGGGGAGAGTTACCGTGACAGGACTCACAGGTGGCCACCTGCCGATGCCGCCCCGGTTTGCCGATACCGACGGCATCGACGGCCATGACCTTGTAGCGGCTGCCGGAGATGATGTGGTTCCTGGTCACGTGACACTCGGTACAGGAGAAATCGAGTCCGTCCGCGGCCATATGTATATCCAGAGACTTGGACGGATTGATCAGCGCAGTGGAGAGATCCCCGTGCTTTACGTTATCGCCTCCGCCGCCGTTGAAGTGGCAACTGCCGCAGTTGGCGCGGGTCGGCATGCCGATATTCTGTGCCACCGTGGCCAGATCGATGGGCTTCTTACCCTCGAACATGACCGAGCAGGCCTCGTTGCCCCGGGTCGGGGGCAGACGATAATAGGTTCCGGTGCGGTCATGACAGACCAGGCAGTCAATGTTCTCCTGATTGGAATAGTCGAAGTTGTGGTCCTCGTGACCGTAGCTGGGATGGCACATGGCGCACATGCCTTCATTACCACGGGCGTTGGTGCAGAAGTTATTTATCAGGGACTTCTTGCCCAAGGTCTGGCCGGTATCAGGGTTCTTATATTCCCATTTCCAGTGCAGGGAGTGCATGAACTGATCACCCGCCTTGTTGTGGCAGGAAAGGCAGGCCCTGGTCACCTCGCGACCGCTGGCGAACGGTCCCTGGAGTTCCTCGTACTTGGCGTGATCGGCGGTGGATTCCTCGTCCGCGGCCCGCAGCATATTTATCTCCACCTCACTGCGCTCCTCGCCGGTATACTCCGCCACCCCGATACCGCTACCGTCCCGCTGCACCTGCGCGGCGGCCTCATGACCGGGCGACTCCGTCGCCATGACGGCAAAGCCGGGAGCCAGAATAAACAGAAGAGAAAAACATGCAATACGACAGCTACGCCCGCCGAGAAAACCGCCCATACCGATACCTACACATCCATTCAGAAACAGAGCGGCTCATTTTCCCCAACCATGGATCGTACAAAAATGATATTTGTCATTTCTCGCCGGTGGAATTCCCGGCTTTTTTCCTTTTACCCCTCTCGCACAGGGGGAATTCCCGGGATATCGGAGGATCCGGTTTCGAAAGTTTCGGGATGAAATCCTTCTCAATACGCCGTACTATCCCCGCATATCCGCTCACTGCAGAAGGCTGACTTATGAAAAAACTGCTGATCGCCCTTGCCGTCTTTTTAGGGGTTGTTATCTTCACCTACGGATCGCTTGCCGCGCTGGTCAACCAGGGAGTCGGTCTGACAATGGCGATTACGATATTCTTCCTGGTGTTGATCGGTGGTGCGGCACTGGTGTACCTGCTGAAGGACTCGCCGGAGGACCGGGTGGACGCCGACCCGGAAGAGAACGCTGAAAAGAGCGATTCCGGCGACTGACTGATCAACGGAACGTCCCGGTCTCGTCAGCACCGGACATGCCGGGTGCGGACGGCTAATCGGAATCGAGAAGCCGGGCGGCCGCCTCAAGCTCTTCCCAACGTCCGAAAGCGGACTCAAGATCCTTTTGCAGCTCCGACAAACGTCTCTTCTGTTCGGCGATGCTGTCTCCATCCTGCTGATAGAATGCCGGATCCGCCATGCGCTTCTGGATCTCCGACAACTGCTCTTCCAGGGATTCGATCAACCCGGGAAGGGTCTGCAACTCCCGCTGTTCCTTGTATCCCAGCTTTTTCGGTTTGCTTTTCGGTTTTTGGCGCTCGGCCTTCTTGGTCGCTCCGGCCGAAGGTTTCCCGCTTTCCGTCGCCTTTCTCTGACGCAACCAATCGTCGTATCCGCCGACATACTCCGCGACTCTGCCCTCGCCCTCGAACACCAAAGTGCTGGTCACCACGTTATTCAGGAACGCGCGGTCATGGCTTACCAACAACAGGGTTCCCTGGTATTCCAGCAGTAGTTCCTCCAATAGCTCCAAAGTCTCCACGTCCAGATCGTTGGTCGGCTCGTCCATGACCAGGACGTTGAAAGGACGAGTAAAAAGCCTGGCCAGAAGCAGCCGGTTGCGCTCACCCCCGGAGAGTGACGAAACGGGCTGACCGGCACGGTCCGGTGTAAACAGAAAGTCCTGAAGATAACTGATGACGTGTTTCTGCTTGCCGTTTACCTCAACCTTGTCGCTCCCTCCGGCCACGTTATCGCGAACCGAACCGGTATCATCCAGGCTGCCCCGCAACTGGTCGAAATAAGCGATCTCCAGCCGTGCACCGAGACGAACGGAACCGGCATCGGGCTCCAGCCTACCCAGAAGAACGTTGAGCAGAGTGGTCTTGCCGCAACCGTTGGGGCCTATGATTCCCACCCGATCACCGCGCAGTATGGTAGTGGAGAAATCGCGAATTACCGGTTTCCCTTCCCAGGCGTAATCAACCTCCTCCACCTCCGCCACCAGTTTGCCGGAACGTTCCGCCTCCTGCAGCGCCATGCGAGCGGTACCGACGGTCTGTCGGCGCTGTTGCCGTTCTTCCCGCATCTTCTTTAGCGCCCGTACCCGACCCTCGTTACGGGTGCGGCGCGCCTTTATCCCCTGGCGTATCCAGGTCTCTTCCCTGCCCAACTTCTTGTCGAAGCGCTCCTGTTCCTTCGCTTCGGCGTGGAGCATCTCCTCCTTGCGACGCAGGAAATTGTCATAGTCCCCCGGCCAGTCGCTGAGACGCCCGCGGTCCAGTTCGATAATGCGCGTCGCAAGACGCCGCAGGAAGGTGCGGTCGTGGGTAACGAACAGCAGGGTGCCGCCATAGGCGAGAAGAAACTCTTCCAGCCAGTCGATGGATTCGATATCGAGATGGTTGGTCGGTTCATCCAGAAGCAGAAGATCCGGCTCCAGCACCAAGGCCCGGGCCAGCAGTACGCGTCGTTTCAGACCGCCGGACAGGTCGGCGAAATTCAGATCAGGGTCCAGAGAGAGACGGGATATGATGGTTTCCACCCGCTGCTCCACCTGCCAACCGTCCACCGCCTCCAGCTCGTGCTGCACCCGGGCCAGCTGCTCCAGGGTTTTCTGATCGCCGCCTCCCGCCAGCCGGTTGCTGACCTGATGGTAACGCCTCACCAGTTCACCCAGCTCCCCGGCCCCTTCGGAGACGACATCAAAGACCGTCCCCGTCACCCCTTCGGGCACCCGCTGGGTAAGCCGCGAAATTCGCGCCCCCTGCCGCACCTCGATCTCTCCGTCGTCCGGCTGCAACTTGCCAGCCAGCAGTTTCATCAGTGTGGATTTGCCGGCGCCGTTGCGTCCCAGCAGACAGATCCGTTCCCCGGACTCGATGCAGAGGTTGATCTGCTCCAGCAGAGGCGGTCCGCCGAAACCGAGTTGTATATTTCTGAGGGTGATTAATGTCATCTATAAAGTTGGTGGGTATTGCCCATAACTCTGGTAGAATCGATCTACCAAAGGCGGGAGATTGTACCCCACCTGAGTTGTTTCTCGGTCCAGGACGGATAAAAAAACCCTATTATGCCGTCAACACAGGGTTGAATCAGGCGGCTGATGGAAGAAATATTGGGATGTCCTGTAACAGGCGGCATAGCCACGCATTGAATTTGGACTCTTTTAGAACGAAATGAAGCTTGTCTCAGACAAAGAGGCCTGGGAAGGCGAGGCCGATTGCATCAGCTGCACGCTGCGCAACTCCGTACTCTTTGCCGGTTTGGAAGAGAAGGATTTCGACCGGATCCACCAGCCCATCGATCTTTACACCCTGCCGGTGGGTGCCACGCTCTATCGGGCGGGGGATAAAGACGAAAGGATGTTCACCATCCGTACCGGGGTTCTCAAACTGGTGCAATACCTCCCGGACGGCAATCAACGCATCGTCCGGCTGGTACGTGCCACCGATGTAATAGGCCTGGAGGCGCTGTTGGGGCAACCCTACCAGCACGACGCCGTGGTACTGCAACCGACCCAGGCCTGCAGCCTGCCGGTTTCCGTGGTCGGGGCCCTGTCCGAATCCAACCCGAAACTCCATAAAGAGCTGCTGAACCGCTGGCAACACGCCCTGGAAGAGGCGGACGCCTGGCTCACCGAGCTCTCAACGGGTTCCGCCAAACAAAGGGTCGCCCGCCTGCTGCTGCGGCTGGTCCGCAATGAAGAAGCCAGCGAATGCGATCTGTTCAGTCGAGAAGACATGGGCGCCATGCTCGGAATCACTACCGAGACCGCGAGCCGCACTATTGCTGAATTCAAACGTAACAGCCTGCTGGTGGAAACCCGGCCCAACCACTTCCTGCTCGATATTCGCAATCTGGAACGCATCGCCGAAGATTGATTTCCGATAACCGCAATCAACTATTGCGTTTTTTCAATGCCTTTCCGCTCCAAGGTTCTTAACCTTTAGTAGTTCAAAACCCCGGACAATGAGCTGGGGGAAATTGCCGTCCCCTGGGTTAAGGAGCGTTAGATGAAGCAGACCCTGTTGCAGGAAACCTATCCGATATTCAATCTGGAAGTACATAAGTCCGAGACGTCGTTTCGGAGCACGGATGAGATCATAGCTTTCCTGAAACAGCGCGTGGATGAGCATAAGGTGGCCACCTATATTGCAACCTTTGACCACTACACGCATACCAAAGGACTGGAAGACGGCCAGGTCAGCGAGGATATCCTGGATGCGAAAAACATCATCTTCTGTTTCGGCATCACCCTGCCCAATCCGCAGGTGATGGCACTTCGCCCCCGCTCCATCGGGGTGGCGGAAACGACGTCGACCTTTGTACTTTCATTCATGGAGGCGCCGATGCCGGTCGCCAACGTCGCCATGGAGGAGTGGGTCAAATCCGTCCGCAACCGACCCGAAGCCCAGCTTTCGGCATAAGACCGAACAACCCCTCCCCCACAAGTGGGGAAGAAGCCGGGAGGGGGAGTAAAAACAGCAGATCGTTTCCCCCTACTAACCTCCCCCGCAAGCGGGGGAGGAACGTATTAGATGTTCCTTAAATTTATTTGCGACCTCGTGCCTTAGCGTTCTTTGCGTTAATTACCGAACCGGTATATAGACCGCGGCATAGCGGCAGGCCTTGATCCATCCTCTTTTCCAGGTGGCCGATAAATGGCTACCCGCGATTCACGCGCCGTAGCGCCGCTCCACATAGCGCTCCACGATCTGCTGGAACTCCCGTGCAATGCCCTCACCTTTCAGCGTGGTCGTCTTTTCGCCGTCTTCATAAACCGGCGCCGGCGGCGTCTCCCCGGTTCCCGGCAGACTGATACCGATGTCGGCGTGGCGGCTCTCTCCGGGGCCGTTCACCACACACCCCATGACCGCCACGGTCATCTCTTCCACCCCCGGATAACGCTCTTTCCACAGCGGCATCTGCCGGCGCAGGTAATCCTGGATATCCCGGGCCAGTTCCTGAAATAAGCCGCTGCTGGTGCGGCCGCAACCCGGGCACGCCACCACCGTGGGGGAAAAAGAGCGCAATCCCATGGACTGCAGGATCTCCTGCGCCACCTGCACCTCTTCGGCGCGCGAACCGCCGGGCTCCGGTGTCAGTGATATGCGGATGGTGTCGCCGATCCCCTGCTGCAGCAGCACCGCGAGTGCGGCGGTGGAACTGACGATACCCTTGGAACCCATTCCCGCCTCGGTAAGACCGAGATGCAGGGCGTAATCGGAACGGGACGCCAGTACCTGATAGACACCGATCAGGTCCTGGACCCCGCTCATCTTGCAGGAGAGCACGATCCGTTCCCTGCCCAGACCCAGGGCTTCGGCCTGGCGGGCGCTCTCCAGGGCGGAGACCACCATGATCTCGCGGATCATCTCCTGGTTGCTTCTGGGGTTCGGAGAGCCGGCGTTTTCGTCCATCATCCGCGCCAGCAGTTCCTGGTCCATACTGCCCCAGTTGACCCCGATGCGTACCGCCTTGCGGTAGCGGCGCGCGAGCTCGATAAAGACGGCAAACCGCTCATCGCGACTTTCACCGCGTCCCACGTTACCCGGATTGATACGGTACTTGGCCAGTGCCTGAGCGCAATCCGGATATTTCTGCAACAGCAGATGACCGTTGAAATGAAAGTCCCCGATCAGGGGTACCGGGATTCCGGCCTGGTCCAGCCCCTCCCGGATCGCCGGCACCGCCTCCGCCGCCTGCTCCGTATCCACGGTGATGCGTACCAGCTCCGATCCCGCCTGCGCAAGCTCTTTCACCTGAGACAGGGTCGCCGCGACGTCCGCGGTATCGGTGTTGGTCATGGACTGGACCACGATCGGGGCGTCACCGCCCACGGTGACATGACCGATTTCGACCGGAACGGTAGGATGGCGTTTGATAATCTTCTCCCACATGGCTTTGCTGGAATCGTCCCCACCCATTATCCCGCGGACCGGGCCGGAGGCGCAAAAACTCTTTAAAAACTCACCGTTCTAACCGATCGGATCCATCAGGGACGAATCATCGTTAGCCGGGCTGTTCACCCGTTTCGATACCAGCCGGAACTCAAGAGACATGACACGCTCCCGTTGCAACAGCTCTCCTATGACGGCCGGGTCCTGATTCATCGGGTCCAGCCAGGCGGCGTACTGCTCCGGCGTCAGTATCACGGGCATTCTGTCATGGATCCGGGCAATACCGGCGTCGGCGCGAGTGACCAATATGGAACAGCTCTCCAACTCATTGCCGGCGGCATCCTGCCAATGGTCCCAGAGTGCCGCCATGGCAAAAGGCGCGGCATCCGCGCGATGTATGTAATAGGGCTGCTTCTCCCCGGCTTCCCGCTTCCATTCGTAATAACCCTCCGCCGGGATCAGGCAGCGCCGATAGCGATAGGGGCTGCGGAAGGCCGGTTTCTCCCGGGCCGTTTCCGCTCGCGCGTTGAACATGCTGAACCGCTGATCGGGACCCCCGGACCAGTGGGGCACAAGCCCCCAGCGCAAGGGGATCAGTTCCACCCGGCCGGCGGATCCCATACGCGCCGCCAGTACCGGCTGGGAGGGTGCTATGTTGTAACGAGGGGTCATCTCCCGCAGCGGCTCGGCTCCGAACATACCGGCATACACCTCGGGAGGCGACATCTGAACAAAGCGTCCGCACATAGGTTGAAAGCCTCTACATAACCCGCGCTGATGCGTCGAGTTTGGTTCGAAACCAAGCTGACCGCAAATATTGAACCCGGCAAAACCGCGAATTCAGGGTTGAAGAGGCCAGGGTTAGGGACTATGTTGTTATGACAACTAACAACAAATTTGCCACGCCATGAGTTACCAGGTTCAAGACTCCATAGGATTCCACCTTTTCCAGGCCACGGTCGCGTTGAGAACCGGGCTGGCGCGGGAATTACGGCCGTTCGATATCACCCCGGAGCAGTTCGGCGTTCTCTTTCTGTTGTGCGAATTCGACGGCCTGAAACAGCGGGAAATCGCCGATCTCCTGCTGAAAGACCGGCCCAACATCACCCGCATCCTGGAAAAGCTGGAAAAGAAGAAACTGGTCAATCGCGAAACCGATCCCCAGGATCGGCGGGCGATTCGTGTTTATCTCACACGCGAAGGACGAAAGATGCGACCCGGCCTGGAACGGACGGCCAGACGGTTTCGTGACCGAAGCTTCCAGGGATTCTCGCAGCGGGAACGCACCAAACTCCGCGGACTGCTCAACCGCATCATGGAGAATCTTTCTTGAACGGCGCCCCGCTCACGACCCCATGGGTCCCCACAGGGCCGCCCGGATACCGGCCCGTTGATTAATCTCTACCAAGGGGCCAGACACTGTCTGCTCCTCTCCGATCCCGACGAAAAGATTGCCTATAGCAGAGAGGTGGTTTCCGCCTGGAAGGCCGGTGCGTTGGAATGGAACGAGGGAGAGGAGCCCGAGCCGATAAATACACCGGGAAGGCCCGAGCGACCGTCGCTGGTCTCACCCAACGCCGTACCCCGGCGCGGTTTCAATTCGGAGAAACAGCGCGCGGCCCTGATCCACGCCCTCACTCACATCGAACTGACGGCGGTAAACCTGGCCTGGGACTCCATCTATCGTTATCGCGGGATGCCCCGGGAGTATTACCGGGACTGGCTGGAGACCGCGGCCGACGAATCGAACCACTTCCTCGATCTGCGCCGGCGACTGCGGGCCATGGGATTCGATTACGGCGATTTTGAGGCACACAACGGTCTCTGGGAACACGCGGTTGAGACGGCCCACGACCTGATGGACCGTATGGCCATTGTGCACCGCGTACTCGAGGCGCGCGCCCTCGATGTCGTCCCCCGAACCCTGGACCGGTTCCGCCACATGGGCGATACGGAAACCGCTGCGGCGCTGATAAAGGTGGCCAACGACGAGGTGGGCCACGTATCCGCCGGCACCCGCTGGTTTCGTTATCGCTGTACCCAGGAAGGATTGGATCCGGATGCCACCTTCTTCCGCCTGGTGCGACACTATTTCGGAAAGTACCCCAAAGGACCGTTCAACACGGAGGCGCGCATCAAGGCGGGCTTCAGCACCAATGAACTGAAATTACTTATAACCCACGACGAAAAACGTCGTCAGAAAGATACAGCGTAGGTCCGGCCTGACCTCCGGGGATGAAGAAAATGCAAACGGGTTGTCGGGCCCCGCGAACTCACTGTAGGAGCCCAGTCCCCTGGGCGACGAATGAAGCCCGCGAACATCGCCCGCGGGAGCGGGCTCCTATAGGTGGATTGAGAAAACAACGGTAGATTTTCGAAGGGCAGGGCCCCACCCCACATACTTGTGCGGAGACATAGAATCTCCCACAGCGGCGCTCCGTTTGGAATGGGCTCGGCCGCGAAGAACGCGAATTACCGCAAAAGCCCGCGAATTGTATTTATGAAATTTGCGCTTGTCGGCGGTTCTTTGCGTGCATTTGCGGCCAGGGGAAACCGGCTGGATTTTCGGCGCAGGCCGGGATCCGGACGGAACCCGATCCACGGCCAACCCAATTCAGGTACCATAGATTCTAAATCATCCGAGGAGAACAGCATGTCCGCGGCAGAGGCAAGCAACACCGAAGCATCAAAAGCAGCCATCGCATCCCGCGTACACCGGGAGCTGCACGAGCGGCCGCCCCTCGATGTGCAACTGCCGGCCCATATTCACCATGTCGCCTATCTTCTGTCGGAACGGAAAGAGGACGCCAACCGGGCGCGGGTACATATGGCCAAGCTGTTCCTCGCCCTGGGTATCGAGGACCAGCGGGCCCAGCTCGGTGAGCGCCATGCCGTGGGGGAAAAACTGTACAGCAACGGCGACCTGCTGCGCATCACCTGGGAGCTCCACTCCGAGTTTGTCAGTTATACCTTTACCCACATGGCCTCGGACCACCGCCCTCTCGGTTTCGGCCCACTTAAGCTACCGGAGACGTTGCCGGATACGGAGCCTGACTGGGAACGCATCGTGGCCCTCGACATCCTGGTTACCGACTGGCCGCGTCTGCGTGCCACTGAGCGTAACCATCTGTTCGACGAACAGCGCCTCTACGGCAGCAAGATCCAGAACGGCAAGGCGGAAGTCTGGACCACCCTGCAGCTGGATGCTTCCGGCTGGGAACACTACCTGGTCCTCGGCGGTCAATTGACGCCGGCGCAACTGGGTCGCCAGATCAAACGGCTGGTGGAACTGGAGAACTACTACCATCTGATCCTGATGCCGCTGGACAAATTCCGCGAACGCTCCGCCGAGCTGCGGGACCTGGAGGTGGAGTTCACCCGTCACACCCGCGAGATGTTCGACGCCCTGGTGGATGCCCCGCCGGAAGAAGAGCGGAGCTGGCTCGCCCTGCTGACGGAACACAGCGCCCGCGTCACCCGGCTCAAAGAGGCGATGCGCTACCGCATGGGCGCGGCCCACTCCTATTACGAACTGTTCCAGCGACTGTTGAACGCGCTGGAGGAACAGCGTGTGGAAGAAGGCAATCAACCGCTGGGCACCTTCCTGAGCGTCCGCATCGGACCGGCGGTACGAGGTTACACCAACTTCAACGAACGTCTGGACTCTCTCTCCCGCGGCCTGGATCGGGCCACCAACATGCTGCGCACCCGGGTGGAGATGACGGTGCAGAAACAGAACCTCGCGCTCCTGGAAGGCATGTCCCGTCAGGGACGCCAGCAGCTCATGCTGCAGATGACGGTGGAGGGGTTATCCATCATCGTCCTCAGCTACTACCTCGCCAGCCTGTTCGGATACGCTATCAAGGCGTTGGCGGAGCTGGGCTGGTTGACGGGGGAAATGGCAATCTGGCAGGGGGCGATGCTGCCGATCGCCGTGGCCATCGCCATCGGGGTCAACCGCTATGTCCACCGCAAGGTGCGCAAGCTGGGCAAGAAATCCGAATAGAGGTTACCGTTACCACTCTGCATTTATTTTAAATTCGATTATTAACGCCAAGAACGCAAAGACGCGGAGTCGCAAAGAATTCTATTTAAAAAAACTCTGCGCCTTTGCGCCTTTGCGCCTCCGCGTACTCCGCGTACTCCGCGTTTTTATTGCGAAAGTCTGAATCAGGGACTCTTTAATGAAAATCCCGCGATCGAGTCACCAGACCGCCCAGCAGATCGCTGTAATCCCGCAACTCCTTTGCCACCACATGCACCACCGTTCCCTCCCGCTGCACCTCGCCGATAACCCCCAGTAACCGTGCCGTCAACAGAGTACGGCGGCGGCGTTCCGCCAGCCGTTTCCAGACCACCAGGTTAACCTGTCCGCTCTCATCCTCCAGGGTGACGAAGGTGACGCTGTTGGCGGAGGCGGGCCGCTGGCGATTGATGACAATACCGGCGGTATGGACCGTCTCCCGGTCCTTCCACCGCTGCACCCGCTCCGCCTCCACCACCCCCCGGCGCCGTAGATGCCGCCGCAACAGCGCCAGAGGATGACGCCCCAGGGTCAGACCGACCGCGGCATAGTCCGCAACGATACCCTCTCCTTCAGTAGGTGGACGCAACAAAGGTGTCGCCTCCTCGGGCAACATGGAAACGGAGACACTTTCACCCCCCTGTCGTCCCCCCTGGAAGGGGGGACAAGAACAGTTCTCCCCCTTCCAGGGGGAGTTAGAGGGGGTGTCCTCCCTCGGCCCTCGGCCCTGACCCCCCGCCCCTGAAAACCCGGGGTCATACCCCGGCTTTTCCAACGGCAAGGGTTCCTCCACCCCCATCACCCGCCAACCGGCCTGATAACGGTTGCCGGCCAGGCCGGCGAGGGCATCGGCGGCGGCCAGGGCCCGGAGATCCTTCTTATTCAGTCCCGCATACCTGGCCAGGTCGTCTATTGAATGAAGCCCTCCTGCTTCCCTCGCCGCTACCAAACGCTCTCCTCCTCCCTGCGAAAACCCCTTAATCATCTGCAGTCCCAGGCGAAGAACCGGCTGGAGGTCGCCCCCGGATCCTCGGCTCTGGAACCTCGGCCCTGACCCCTCGGCCCTTCTCTCCAAGGTGCAGTCCCATGCGCTGTAACGCACATCCACCGGCCGCACCTCCACTCCCTGCCGTTGCGCTTCCCGCACCAGTTGCGCCGGGGCGTAAAAACCCATGGGCAGACTGTTGAGAACGGCGGCGAAGAAGGCGGCCGGTTCATGCCGCTTCAGCCAGGCGGAGACATAGACCAGCAGGGCAAAACTGGCGGCATGGGACTCGGGAAAACCGTACTCGCCGAAACCGAGGATCTGCCGGTAAATGCGACGGGCGAATGCCTCCTCATAGCCCCGCTCCAGCATACCGTCGATGAGCCGCTGCTCGAACTTCTCCAGGGTGCCGCGGCGGCGCCAGGCGGCGATGGAACGGCGCAGCCGGTCCGCCTCGCCCGGGGTGAAGCCCGCCGCCACCTGGGCCACCTTGATCACCTGCTCCTGAAAAATAGGGATCCCGAGGGTGCGCCCCAGCACCCCCTTGACCGCCTGCGAAGGGTACTCCACCGGCTCCAGCCCCTGCCGCCGGCGCAGATAGGGATGAACCATGTCGCCCTGGATCGGACCCGGGCGGACGATGGCCACCTCGATCACCAGATCATAGAAACAGGCCGGCTTCAGCCGCGGCAGCATGGACATCTGGGCGCGGGATTCGATCTGAAACACCCCGGTGGTCTCGCCGCGCTGGATCATGGCGTAGACCTCGGGATCCTCCGGCGGGATGTTGTGCAGACCCAAGGGCCCAGGGCCTGGGGACCCCCCACCTGTACACTCTTTCCTTGGCCCTTGGCCCTGATTCCTCGGCCCTGAAAAGCCGGGGCTCGCCCCCGGCTTTTCCCGATAGTCATTCACCAGATCAAACGCCTTGCGGATGGCCGTAAGCATCCCCAGTGCCAGACAGTCCACCTTCAGCAGCCCCAGCGCTTCCAAGTCGTCCTTGTCCCACTGGATCACCGTGCGCTCGGCCATGGCGGCATTCTCGATGGGCACCAAACGGGAAAGGGGGCCCTTGGAGATCACGAACCCCCCCACATGCTGCGACAGGTGACGGGGAAACCCGAGAATGGCGGCCACCAGCCGCATCAGCCGCAGGATCACCGGATTGTGCGGATCAAACCCCGCTTCCCGCAGCCGCTCTTCCGCAACGTCTTGCCCATCCCACCAGGTGATGTTCCCCGCCAGCCGGTCGAGCTGGTCCCGGTCCAGTCCCAGGGCCTTGCCTACATCACGGATGGCGCTCTTGGGACGGTAAGTGATCACCGTCGCCGCCAGGGCCGCCCGGTCGCGGCCGTACTTTCCGTAGAGGTACTGGATCACCTCCTCCCGCCTGTGGTGTTCGAAATCCACGTCGATATCCGGCGGCTCGTTGCGCTCCCGGGAGATGAAACGCTCGAACAGCATCTCCATCCGCGCCGGATCCACCTCGGTGATTCCCAGGCAGTAACAGACGGCGGAGTTGGCGGCGGAACCGCGCCCCTGGCAGAGGATATGGCGCGAGCGGGCGAAGCGGACAATATCGTAGACGGTAAGAAAATAGGGTTCGTACCTCAGCTCGGCGATCAACGCCAGCTCATGCTCCACCAGCCGGCGCACCTTCTCCGGCGCCCCGGCCGGCCAACGGCGGGCCATCCCCTCCTCGGTGAGCCGACGCAGATAGGCGCCGGGCGTCACCCCCGACGGCACCAGTTCATCGGGATACTCGTAACGCAACTCATTCAGGGAGAAACGACAAAGCCCGGCCACCCGCAGGGTCTCCGCCAGCAGATCGGCGGGATAGAAACGGGCCAGCCGGGAACGGGGACGCAAATGACGCTCGCCGTTGGGTTGCAGCACCTGACCCGCCGCGGCCAGGGTCGTCCCCAGACGGATGGCGGTCAGGGTGTCCTGCAGGGGCTGGCGCTCGCGGCCATGCATCAACACCCCGCCACAGGCCACCAGGGGCAGACCTGCCTCACGTCCCAGGCGACGCAACCGTTGCAGCCGCCCCCGGTCACCGCCGCTGCGGTGCAGTTCCACCCCGATCCAGGCCCGTCCGGGGAAATGTTCCGCCGCCCAGAGCACCTCCGCCGGCCCGCACGCCTCGTCCGGCAACAGCAGCAGCAGACACCGTTCCAGACCCCGCTCCAGATCCGCCCGCTCCAGGTGGTACCCCCCCTTCTCCGCGCGGCGCCGGCCCAGGGTGATGAGTTGGGCAAGCCCACCGTAGCCCTCCCGGTCCATGGCCAGCAGCAGCAGTCGCATACCGTCCGCGAGCCGGAATTCGGAACCGCAAATCAGCGGCAGGCCGCACGTCCCGGCCTCGCTATGGGCCCGCACCACTCCCGCCAGAGAGCACTCGTCGGTAACGGCCAGGGCCCGGTAACCCAATTCGTGGGCGCGCCGCACCAGCTCCTCCGGGTGGGAGGCGCCGCGCAGAAAGGTGAAATTGGAAAGGGCGTGCAGCTCGGCGTAGCCGGGGCCGCCTTCGGTATCAGCCATGTCATTACCATATACTGTTTATTTATACAGTATACGGAAAAAACGGGGCGGCGGACACAGCCCGTCCTACAACACTCACCCACAACCCCATCTATTCCCTACCTACATCTTCCGGTAAACGGAAGCCTGAGCTCGCCCAATCCCGTGGATACAGACCATCACGAACAAAACGATGAACAGTTGAAAATGGCCACTCTAGCGGTGAATCACAAAGCCCATGCTTTAACGGGTTGTAATGAATGTAATCACAATGGTTGGAGTAATCCTGTTCATTCCGAATCCTATGTTCCCAGAAACGTTTCTGCCAAATGGTAGGGCGGGCTGTGCCCGCCAGATCCCGAAACCGCCGGGACATCTCTTTCTTGGTCCAACCTATTCGTTTGGAATAGTCGTTATCCGTATCCGGTAAACTCCAGATAAAGTGCATATGATCCGGTAATAGAACCCAGGCTTCGATTACAAACGGCCAACGCGCACGAGCCTCACGGATTGTTTGTCGCAATAGGTTACGTACAAAGGCGTGACAAAGTATCGGTTCACGATTCAGGGAAACGAGTGTAAAGAAAAAGACATTGCCGTTCCGGGCTCGACGATAGTTCGGCATTATTACCTTCCCTGGTAATGTGTTGTGGGGCGGCCGCGCTTACTCCGAACCCCAGTACTCCCGGTTCGCTCTCCTGCTCTGATACCTCTTAAGCATTCGCCAGATCAGACCCTCCGGCCGTGCCTCACCCGTAAGCACATAACTGAGGACATTCTCGTTCTGCATATTCCACAGCATCTGGGAGGAGGCGGAGCGGCGTCCGCAAAACAGCAGCCGGTCCCCCTTCTTCAGCACGATCTCCGGTTCCGGCAGAAGGGTCAGGGCGTTGTCCCGGATATGCAGCAACGGGATGCAGGACAGGGTCTTTTCCCGTTCCCGGTGATCGCGGAAGATGTCTCCCAACGTCACCCGTCTGCCTTCGGCCGCCGCCGCACAAACCGCGTGAGCATGCTCCGGCTGCAGGTCGATCTCCCATACCGCAGGGACCTGGTTCTCCACCAGCGCGGCGATGCGGCTTACCAGTTCACAGGCCCAGGCATCATCCCTGAACAGGGCCAGCCCCATGAATTCGGAAAGCAGGGGCGTGGCCAGAAGAACACGGATCTTGTCGGCGATGATGGAGCTGGGATGCATCACCATATCCGCTTCCACCGCATCAAAGATCGCCTGGTTATCCCGCAGATTCTGACGCGCCACCACGAACAGGCTGGGATTGATCTCCCGTGCGGTCATGATGATGGAGAGGTTGTTGACGTCATTGTCGGTGCCGGCCACGAGGCCCACCGCGCTCTCGACACCGGCCTTGCGCAGGGTAGACTCCTCCGTACCCCAACCCTTGATGCAGCCCTCCGGCGGCGATCCGGTCTTGTCCGGTGTGGCCTCGATCACCACCACCTTGATCCCTTCATCCTTTAACCGCCTGGAAACCGCCTTGCCGAATCGTCCATAACCGCAGACCACCCAGTGACCGTCCCGCGGCGGATAGATCGGTTCCCGCAGGGCCTCCTCCTGCAGCGACGAAAGCCAGTCCTGCATCAGATAAAGACAGGGGGCCTGAAAGGCGGTGGCAAGATGCAGAGAAAAGGTATCGAACGGATCAACAACGTAATCGGTACCGAAGGACTCCATGTTGAGTTCCACTTCATGGGAGTCGGCACGACAGATGACGGTGATGTCTTTGTGCAGCAGCTTTGCGGTGATGGCTATCTTGAGATTGAGTTCATTGATGTTCGACAACGCCACCACACCGGCGCACATGGGGTGTTTCAATCCCGCCTTGAGCATATTGGCCGGATTCCCGGCATCGCCATACAGGGCCGGAACGTACTGGCGCAAAGTCTCCATCCGCAACAGATTGAGGCGATCCTTGTCGTCGTCCACCACCACCGCGCGCTGCTCCCGCTCGGTCAGCGCCCGCACCAGCGCGCCGCCGGTCTCACCGTACCCACAGATCAGATAGAAGCGCTCGCGTATCTTGTCCACCATTCGGGCAAAGCGGCGTTCCGTAACCGCCTGGCGAAAAGCGGGGTCCTGGGTCAGGGTGATCAGGGTACCGATGGAGTAGATCCAGACCACCACCGTCGAATAAATGGTAAAAATAACCCAGAGCCGCTGGGCGTCACTGAACTCGTAGGGTATCTCGCCGAATCCGATAGTGCTCGCCATGAAACTGACGAAATAAAAGGCATGGAAGAAATCCATGTACCAGACATTGCCGTCGGCATCCACACCGGGGATGAGGGTCAGTCCCAATACCGCGACGGCATGCGCAACGATCAATGCCAGAAGCGGCGTACGCATACGCCGCATGACGATGAAAAAGATGGTGTCCATCCGGGTTCTCGGCTGGTTCAGGCCGGAATCAACGCCGTAACATTACCGTTTCGATCACCAACAGCACCACGGAAACGACGTTGGCGATCATGGCTCCGCCGGAGAGGGAAACAATACTGGCCATTACGGTAGGAGTGAGGCCGGTCTCCGATATATGCTCCGCAACACCCCAGATCACTCCCGCTGCGAACAGCTGCAGCACCGCAACCAGACTGGTGGCCAACAACACCGCACCCAGTTGGGTACGGTCACCGAATTTAAGCACCGTGGCGACCAGATTGACCACGATCACCGCAAACAGCTCGTACAGGTGATGGTGCGCCGGGTCATCGAGCTCGCCCACGAAAAAACCGAAATTGAGCGTCAGCGCCAGTACGATAAAAAAGCCGAATACAACCTTTTCCGGATTCACTCGTCACCCCCCCTTGTGCATATTATGCATGTCTGCAATGAATCATAGCTTGAAATGGATTGGTTATGGGTCCTTTACGGGAAATTCCATACAGTCCCGAAGAATGAGCTTCAACTTCTCCAGAACGCCGGTGAGAACAGCACCAGTACGGTAAATATTTCCAGACGTCCTACCAGCATGCCGAAAGAACCCAGCCATTTCACATAATCGTTCATGGAAACGAAGCTCGATGCCACATCACCCAGACCCGGACCGAGGTTGTTGACACATGCCGCCACCGCGGAAAACGCGGTTACCTGATCGACCCCCGCCGCCATCATCAGCAGCATCAGAGTGGAGAACACCACTACATAAAGTCCGAAAAATCCCCATACCGCGTCGATAATCCGTTCTTCCACACTCACACCGTCCAACAGAATTGGAAGCTGCGCCGTCGGGTGCACAAGACGCCGGACTTCACGTGCGGCCTGCTTGGCCAACAGCGTCACCCGTATCACCTTGAGACCGCCCGCCGTGGACCCGGCACAACCGCCGATAAACCCCATAAACACCAGCATCACCGGCACAAAATCCGGCCAGCTCACAAAATCAGCGACGCTGTAGCCGGAAGTGGTCATAAAGGAAACCAGCTGAAACGACCCGTGATGCATATCACTGAATATGTACTGATAACCGTCGTGTATCGCCAGATAGCCCGACACCAGCAGTGAAGCACCGACCAATAACCAGATAAAGACGCGAAACTCCGTATCCCGCCAATAGGCCTTCAGACTGCGTGACTGCCAGACCCGGTAATGAAGCGCAAAGTTCACACCGGAGAGGGCCATAAAAAAGATCGCAGCGGCCTCCAGCAATGGGCTGTCAAACCAGGCGAAACTGTTGTCATGGGTGGAGAAACCGCCGTTCGCCACGGTGGACATGCTATGGGCGATGGCGTCGAACGGACTCATTCCCGCGAGCCAGTAGGTAAACGCGCACAATACGGTGATCAGTACGTAGATGAAATACAGCACCTTGGCCGTACCCTTGATGCGGGGTGTGAGTTTGGCGTCTTTGACGGGACCAGGCACCTCGGCCTTGAACAGCTGCATGCCGCCGACCCCCAGCACCGGCAGGATGGCCACCGCCAGAACGATAATGCCCATACCACCCAACCATTGCAGCTGCTGACGATAGAACAGGATCGCCTTCGGCAACGAATCCAATCCCGTGATCACCGTTGCGCCGGTAGTGGTAAAACCGGACATGGACTCGAAGAAGGCATCGGTAAAAGCCATGTCCAGGGAATCGGATGCCATGAAGGGGATTGCACCCAGGGCGGCGAACACCACCCAGAACAGGGTAACGACGATGAACCCCTCCCGGGAACGCAGCTCTTTCTGATAATTCCGAACCGGCAGCCAAAGAACCAGTCCCAAAACCATCACCAGCACAAAAGTCTTAACAAACGGGATAAGTTCCAGCTGACTATCCAGCACCGATACCAGTATGGGCGGCAACATGCTGAAACTGAAGATGATCAGCAGCATGCCAAATATCTTTTGCAGTAACCGCAGGCTCATGAACTATCAGCAATAACCCGTTTAGGTTTGAAAATATTTTTCCACCGCCGCCAGCAGCGATTTATCCTGGAGAAACATCACCACATGGTCGCCTTCCTCGAACACCGTATCATGGTGAATCTCGACCGTGTTTTCGCCGCGGCTGACAGCGCCGAGCATCACACCTTGAGGCAGGTCAATCTCATCAATCCGCTTGCCGATAATAGCGGCACCCGGTTGCACCACCGCCTCCAGCGCTTCCGCCCCGCTCCTGAGAATCGGAAAAACCTGCACTACCTCGCCGGCCCTCACATACCGCAGGATGCTGCCCGCAGTAATCTGATCGGGAGAGAACGCAATGTCAATGGAACTGCTCCTCACCATTTCCGCATAAGCCGCCTTGTTGACCAGACACATGGTCTGACGCGCACCCAGCCGTTTCGCTAACATCGAGGAAAGAATGTTCGCCTCATCCTCATTGGTTACCGCACAGAAGACATCGGTTTCCGCAATTCCCTCGTCGATTAAAAGCTCACGGTCACTGGCGTCACCACAAAGAACAACGGTCTTCCTCAACAACGGCGCGATATTGGCCGACCGTTCCGTATCTTTCTCTATGATCTTGAGTTTGAAATTATCCTGTACCGCCAAAGCCATGCGCTTACCGATATGACCACCACCGGCGACGATAAGCCGCCGATAGGGACGACCGAGTTCACGCAGCTCGGCCATCAGGGTCATGGCCTGATCCGCCGAGGTGATATATATAACCTGATCGTCAACACGCAACACCGTCTCCGGCGACGGAAGCAACAATTTGCGTTCCCGGAACAGCCCCACAAACCGGACCATGGGATACTGCTGGTGCAACATCCGTAACGACTTGCCGACAGCGGGTGCGTTTTCCTGCACGGTCACCTCCAGCAACCGCACCTTACCACCGGAAAAATCCCGCACCAGATTCGACCCGGGGTATTCGATCAAGCGCTGGATATGGCGGGTCACAAGGGATTCGGGACAGATCACCACATCGATATTGATATCCTCCGGACCGAATAACTGCTGTTCGTGAAGCAGGTAATCGGTATCCCGGATACGGGCGATCTTTATGGGAAGTTTGTAGAGCGACCAGGCGATCTGGCAGACAAGCATATTGTCTTCATCACGCGGCATGACCGCGATCAGAAGGTCGGCGGTTGCGGCACCGGCACGCTCCAGCACTTCCGGATGCACACCCATGCCGCAGACCGTGGATATATCAACCCGGTCCTGCAGCTCCTGCAGCAGCAGCGGATTGACGTCCACCACCACCACATCGTTGTTCTCGCTGGCGAGGTTCCGGGCTACGGACGATCCCGTCCGGCCGGCCCCGAGTATTATGATCTTCATCCTGTTTTTTTTGTCCGCCCAGACCGGACCCGTCCGGCCGCGCTGATTATACGCGACCCCTCCGGTGACAGCCATTGACCGCTGTTTCCCGAACCCCTTGCCTATCCATGGTAGATTTCCCGAACGCCATCCTGTGCGCATCGTACTCTATATAGATGGCAGCTCAGTCATCCCTTCCAAAGGCATCACAACCATTGTTACCAATGGTAACAATTGCTACCCTTTAGGGATGAACACACCCCGCGACCCGCAAAAACTGAAAGAGCACACCCTGCTGTTGGTGATGCTGGCACTGTTTCTGTTCGCGTCGCCCCTGACTTCCACCCTGGCCTGGGGCGGCGCCTCCTGGCTGTTACCCTACCTGTTATGGCTCCTGATTCTCGCCATCGGTGCCTGGCTTCATTACCGGTACGGTCGCGATGATCTATAAACCGGAGATCCTGTTCGGGATCGGTATCGTCTATCTACTGCTTCTGTTCCTTATCGCCTATGCCACGGAAAGCGGCCGGATACCCGAACGGCTGGTGCGTAATCCCCTGGTCTATGTACTCTCCCTCGGGGTCTATGCCACCTCCTGGAGTTACTACGGCAGTGTCGGTTTCGCCAAGCAGCAGGGATTTCTCTTCCTTACCATCTACCTGGGCGTAACCCTTGCCTTTCTGCTCAGCCCGCTGTTGTTGAAACCGTTGCTGCGCCTCACCCGGGATTATCAGCTCACCTCCCTGGCCGATCTGTTCGCTTTCCGTTATCGCAGCCAGAGCGCCGGGGTAATCGTCACGCTGTTCATGCTGGTGGGTTCCCTGCCCTACATCGCCCTGCAGATACGGGCCGTCACCGAATCTCTCCAGGTCCTGACCCAGGAGAGTGCACACCAGACGCTGGCCCTCTGGTTCTGCGTGATACTGATCATGTTCGCGGTGCTGTTCGGCGCCCGCCACACCTCGCCCAGAGAGAAGCATCATGGCCTGGTAGCGGCGATCGCCTTTGAGTCCTTCATTAAGCTGGTGGCGCTGCTTATCGTGGGGCTGTTCGCCCTGTTCGGGGTCTTTTCCGGACCGGAGGGACTCAACCAATGGCTGGCGGACAACCCGCAGGCCGTGGAAGCCCTGTATACCCCGATGCGGGAAGGCCCCTGGTTTACCCTGATGTTCCTCGCCTTTGCCGCGGCATTCCTGCTCCCGCGACAGTTCCATATGGCCTTTGTGGAGAATCTCTCCCCGCGCTCACTCATGACCGCGAGCTGGGGATTCCCCCTGTTTCTGCTGCTGCTTAATCTGGCGATCCCGCCGATCCTGTGGGCCGGTCAATACCTGCAGCTGGAGATGGACGCCGATTATTACGCCCTGGGGATCACATTGAATCAGGGACCGACCTGGCTTCCGATTATCTCTTTCATCGGCGGACTCTCCGCCGCCAGTGCCATGGTCATCGTAACCACCCTGGCCCTCTCCTCCATGAGCCTCAATCACCTGCTGCTGCCGGCCAGCTATCCGGACCCCAAGGTCGATCTGTACCGCTGGCTGCTCTGGGGACGACGTTTCCTGATCGGCGTCATCATCATGAGCGGTTTTATCTTCTACCGGTTACTGGAACACAATGAAGGACTGGTGCAACTGGGCCTGATCTCCTTCGTGGCGGTGGCCCAGTTCCTGCCGGGAATCGTGGGCGCCCTCTACTGGCCCCGCGCCACCCGCCTGGGGTTCAACCTGGGCCTGCTCGGCGGCATTGCGGTCTGGTCCCTGACCCTGTTGATTCCGCTGCTCAATAACTCAGGTCTCCTCAGCAGCAGCCTCGACCTGGAGCTGTTGCGTACCAGCTCCAATCTCGATCACTGGGAGTTCGCCACCTTCTGGTCACTCTCCATCAATGTGGTGCTGTTCGTTTCCGGCTCCCTTCTCAGCCGTCAATCGGAGGAGGAAGAAGCCGCGGCCAACGCCTGCCGCAGTGATGCGGTCATTCCTCTGTCCGGGGTGGTATCCGCCCGTTCACCGGATCAGTTCATCGAGGGCCTGGCCGGTATCGTGGGTCGGTCGACGGCCCGGAAAGAGGTGCAGCAGGCACTGACCGACCTGGGACTTCCGGCCAGCGAAAACCGACCGGCGGAGCTCCGGCAGTTGCGGGAACGGATAGAACGCAACCTTTCCGGATTGGTCGGGCCGCAGATGGCCCATATGATCATCACCCAAAGGCTGGGGATGGACAGCCTGGCCAAGACGGCGCTGGCGGATTCCATGCGCTATGTGGAAAAGCGTCTGGAGGAATCACGTCTGGAACTCAAGGGATTGGCGGGTGATCTGGACAACCTGCGTCGTTTTCACCGTCAGATCCTGCTGGACCTGCCGTTGGGGGTCTGCACCATCGATCCGGAAGAGACCATTATCATCTGGAACTCCGCCATGGAGACCGCCAGCGGTATAAAGAGCCGCGACGCCGTGGGCCGCTATCTCAGCAATCTGCCGCAGCCCTGGGGAGAACTGCTCCGGGGATTCGCGCTCTCCCAGGACGAACAGATCTACAGCATGGAGCTGGAAATCGGGGAACGCACCCGCTGGTTTAATCTGCACAAGGCGATGATCGTGGATACCAGCCTGGAGGCAAAGGGCGGTACCGGCCGCACCGGTCTGGTAATTCTTCTGGAAGACCTGACCGACCTGGAAACCCTGGAAGCGGAACTCGCCCACAGTGACCGGCTGGCATCTATCGGCCGTCTGGCCGCCGGAGTGGCCCATGAGATCGGCAATCCGGTCACCGGCATCGCCTCCCTGGCCCAGAACCTCCGCGGCGAAAAAGATCCGGACGTCATCGACACCAGCGTCCGCGAGATCCTCAACCAGACGCAACGGATCTCCGCCATCGTTCGTTCCCTGATGAATTTCAGCAGGGGCGGTTCCAAACGCAAGAGTTACCAGACCTTCCCGGTAGCGGAGGTGGTGGATGAGGCGATCCGCCTGGTGCAGCTGACCCCCCACGGCCACCAGATTGAATTCTCCAGCAGCTGTCCCAAGGATCTGCAGATACACGGCGACCGCCAGGGTTTGTCCCAGGTGTTGGTAAATCTGTTCACCAACGCCAGCGACGCCTCCAGGCCGGGGGACCGGGTAGAACTGATCGCAATGCAGAAAGGGGAGCATGCGCGCCTGGAGATCCTGGACCAGGGGGACGGTATCCCGGAAAGCGAATTGGAGTATATATTTGAGCCTTTCTATACCACCAAACCCGCGGGAGAAGGTACCGGCCTGGGGCTGGCCATGGCCTACAAGATCATCCTGGACCACGAGGGTTCCATCGACGTGGACTCGGAACCGGGCGTGGGTACCCGTGTGATTATTGATTTACCGATGAGAAAGAAATGAATCGAATCCTGATCATTGAAGATGAAGAGGTGATCCGCAGCGCCGTCAGGCGACTGCTCGAGAAGAGCGGCTTCCAGGTTTCCGAAGCGCTTTCCATCGAACAGGCGGAGACCCTGTACCAGCTCCGGGATTTCAATCTGATCATCTCCGATGTGCGATTACCCGGCGCCCCCGGGACGGAGATCATCGCCAAGGCGGAGGATGTTCCGGTATTGATCATGACCAGTTACGCAAGCGTACGTTCGGCGGTGGACGCCATGAAGCTCGGAGCGGTGGATTACATCGCGAAACCGTTTGACCACGAGGAACTCCTGCTGCTGGTGCGACGCATACTTGAACAGTCGCGGCAACAGCGACAACAGGCCGTTCTCAAATCGGATCTGGAGCAGAGTTATCCGGTCAAGGGCATGGTGGGACACTGTCCGGCCATGCAGGAGGTCTGCGCCCGCATTGAGAAGGTGGCCCCCACCGAAGCCACCGTTCTGATCCTCGGGGAGTCAGGTACCGGCAAAGAGTTGGTTGCCCGGGCACTGCATGAAAAGAGTCCGCGCAATAATGCCCCCTTTATTGTTTTTAACTGCGCGGCTGTTCCGGAACATCTGATCGAATCCGAGCTGTTTGATCACAAGGAAAGCGAACCCGGACTGCTGAGAAAAGCGGAGGGCGGCACCCTGTTTCTCGATGAGGTGGGAGAACTGCCGCCGGCCGCTCAGGCACGCCTGCTGCGTATTCTCCAGGGCAGCGAACACCAGGAACAAGAGAGTGGACATGCTGCCCGGGTGGATGTACGAATCATCGCCGCCACCCAGCGGGATATCCGGCAACTGGTGCAGGAGCAACGCTTCCGCAGCGACCTCTATTTTCGCTTACGGGTAGTGGAGATGGCCCTACCGCCGTTACGGGAACGGGGTGACGACATCCGCGAGTTGTCGCTGTTCCTGCTGGACAAAGCGTGCCGGCAATTGAACCGTCCCAGCCTGCAGTTAAGTCGTTCCGCCCTGGATGCGATCCGGCGCTATCACTGGCCCGGTAACGTACGCGAACTCTCCAATGCCATCGAGCGAGCGGTCATTCTTTGTGAAGGCGAGACCATCACCCCCGAATTCCTTGCCATCGATCATCGCGTCTCCACCGGTATGGATGAGCTATCAAAGGATAAGCTCTCCCTGGAGGAGTATTTCCGTCAGTTTGTGCTGGAGCATCAGGACCGCATGACGGAAACAGAAATAGCCAACCGGCTCGGCATAAGCCGCAAGGCGCTGTGGGAGCGGCGGCAACGGTTCGGTATCCCGCGTCCCACGAAACGTAAAAAAGGATAGTGATCCCGTGATCTTCTCCGGAGGACTAAGCCATGGATCATGATACCCAGCGCAAGACCCATCGCGAACTTGACGAGCGGGTGTGCATCTTCGAACAGGTGATACTTGCGGTTCAAGGCAGGTGCTCGCTGGCAACCCGTTTCTGCCTCGCGGAAGGGGAGGGTATATGCTGCAGCAGAGACGACGCCCGGGAGCAGTGTCGGGCATTGTTGGAAGCATTGCGTCATCAGTCGCGCTTCACCCTCAAACTCGGCGGGACCGCCCCCCTCCCCCATGGCAAGCGAATGCAGATCCAGATCGGAGGCCTGCGCGGAGTATACGCGGTGGTCTATCCGGATCTCGAACCACCCAGCCCCATTGAAGATATACGTGGACTGGTTGAAACCGCGGATACCCGATTCGACGGACTGAATAATCTGCCCTTTCAGGAGATCGTGAAACATATCGCCGCCTACAAAGTGCGCAAACGGACAACAAAAGAATAAGTGTAGATCCGGGATCAAATTGTTTTCCCCTGGCGCCGAATGCACGCGAAAAACCACCGACAAACGCAAATTTCAAAACTACGATCCGCGGCCTTTGCGGTGATTCGCGTTCCTTCGCCGCTGAGTCCGTTCCAGACGGAACGCTGGTGTAGAAGCCCCGTCCCCGTCAGTCGACCCACAACGGGATAATCCCCGCTTGCGGACCTCCTACCGGCAAAAAAGTCGATTTTTTTGCGAATTACCTCTCGAAACACAGCTGTTTCCTTTGGTAACACAACTGCCCGTTTTCCGTTACCGAAGGGATCAGATTTTAGGTTTTCAATGCTTTTTTTAATAACTATAACTTATTGTTTTAGTTGACTTTCTCCCGGTTTCAGGAGAAAAATAGCGCACGGTATCCGCGCTGCGCGGGATACGGAAGAAATCATAATAAACGCTTCAAGAAACGGCCCTTGGAGGAGCGGGAACGGAGGCACCCCTTCAGCGGCGCGAACGATTAACGTACGCATGGGAGTGATCAACAATGAGTAAATCCGCAGAGTACTGGAAAGCGAACATTCGTCTGGTAGTCATACTACTGACGATATGGTTCGTGGTGTCTTATCTATTCGGGATAATCCTGGTGGACCCCCTTAACGCCATCAAGATCGGCGGCACCGGGCTGGGTTTCTGGTTTGCCCAGCAGGGTTCGATCTACGTTTTTGTGGTTCTGATCTTTGTTTATGCCAAGCTCATGAACAAACTGGATCAGAAATACGACGTGCACGAAGACTAAGGGGGCTGACCAATGGATCTACAAACTTTAACTTATATAGTGGTTGGTGCCACCTTCGCGCTCTACATCGGCATCGCCATCTGGTCCCGGGCTTCCAGCACCGGGGAATTTTATGTGGCTGGCAAAGGAGTACACCCCGTGGCGAACGGGATGGCCACCGCGGCTGACTGGATGTCAGCCGCTTCCTTCATATCTATGGCGGGACTTATCGCATTCAAGGGTTATGACGCGTCCGTCTACCTGATGGGATGGACCGGCGGTTATGTACTGCTGGCCATGCTGCTGGCGCCCTACCTGCGTAAGTTCGGGAAATTCACGGTGCCGGAGTTCATCGGTGAACGTTACTACTCACAGACCGCCCGCATCGTTGCGGTGATCTGTCTGATCGTAGCCTCCATCACCTATGTAATCGGCCAGATGAAGGGGGTCGGTGTGGCCTTCGGCCGCTTCCTGGAAGTAGACTTTCACATCGGCGTAATGGTAGGTATGGCGATCGTGTTCGTGTACGCCGTGCTCGGTGGCATGAAGGGTATCACCTACACCCAGATCGCCCAGTACTGTGTGCTGATCCTGGCCTACACCATTCCCGCCATCTTCATCTCCCTGGCTCTGACCGACACTCTGCTGCCGCAGATGGGGCTGGTCGCCACCATGGCGGACGGCAGCGGCACCTATATGCTGGATAAACTGGATCAGGTGGTGACAGATCTAGGCTTTGCTGCATATACCGCGCAAAAAGGGTCAAGCCTGAACATGGTGATGCTGACCCTGTCGCTGATGATCGGTACCGCCGGTCTGCCGCACGTGATCATCCGCTTCTTCACCGTTCCCAAGGTGAAGGATGCACGTTCTTCCGCAGGCTGGGCGCTGGTATTCATCGCCATCCTTTACACCACCGCACCGGCGGTGGGCGCCATGGCCCGTCTGAACCTGATGAACACCATTCAGGCCGGACCGATCGGCGAAGCGAGCGCCAACATCGAGATCGACAAGGTGCCCGACTGGATGAACAACTGGAAGACCACCGGTCTGCTGAATTGGGAAGACAAGAACGGCGACGGCCGTATCCAGTACTACGACGAGAAGGGCCTGGGCGACAAGGCCGCGGAATACGGCTGGCAGGGCAACGAGATGACCAAGGTGGACCGGGATATCATGGTGCTGGCCAATCCGGAAATCGCGAAACTGCCCAACTGGATTATCGCTCTGGTGGCGGCCGGCGGTCTTGCGGCCGCGCTCTCCACCGCAGCGGGACTGTTGCTGGCGATCTCTTCCGCCATCTCCCATGACCTGCTGAAAGGGGTGTTCGTCAAGGATATCTCCGAGAAAGGCGAGCTGATGGCCAGCCGTATCGCCATGGCGGGTGCCATCGTGGTAGCCGGCGTGTTGGGAATGAATCCCCCGGGCTTCGCGGCACAGGTGGTGGCCCTGGCGTTCGGGTTGGCGGCTTCGTCCATCTTCCCGGCCCTGATGATGGGGATCTTCAATAAGCGGGCGAATCGCAGCGGCGCCATCTGGGGCATGCTTTCCGGCCTGCTGTTCACGCTGATCTACATCTTCTGGTTCAAGGGATGGTTCTTCATCCCGGGTACCGAGATGGCGGCCAATACCGCGGATAACTGGCTGTGGGGTATCCAGCCGGAGTCGATCGGCGCCCTGGGTGCGGTGGTCAACTTCGCTGTGGCCTACATCGTTTCCAAGGTAACGGCGGCTCCGCCGGAGCACATCCAGCATCTGGTGGAGGACATCCGTGTCCCCAAGGGTGCGAATGCTGCCGTAGACCACTAATGGTCTGACAAGGCAACCAACCAAGGCCCCGCCTTCCCGGCGGGGCCTTTTTTGCCTTTACCCCCCTATTCGTCCTATTGTAGTGGGCCAACTATAATTTCGGTTCCATCCCAGGAAAGCATCTTATGGAAATCGAACTGATCGAGATCCGGGATTTTCTGGCGCAGCGGCCCCCTTTCGACACCCTGCCTGAAGAGCGGCTGAACCAACTCCCCGAGGCATTGCAGATACGTTATCTGCGCCGCGGCAGCGCCTTCCCCCCGGCCGATGCCGACGGCGATTATCTCTATATCGTACGCAGCGGGGCCATCGAGCTGCGGGACGAGAAAGGAAAACTGCATGGAAAACTGGCGGAGGGCGATTACTACACCTCTCCCTGCCAGCTGGTGGACTATGACCTCACAACCTGCAATATCGCGGTTGAGGACACCCTGCTCTACCTGCTCTCCTGTACTGATCTCAAATCCCTACGGCAGGTGTCGCAGGAGTTTGATCTTCATTTCATAAATTCCATACGCGAACGCCTGCGGCGCGCGGCATCCGGCGACGCCAGGGAACACGGCGACGGTATGGCCCATATGACCATCAAAGTGTCCGATCTGGTGAAAAAACCGGCGGTTACCCTGGAAGCAGACCGCAGTATCCGCCAGGCGGCGCAGCTTATGACCGACGAAAACGTCTCCTCGGTGTTGTTAATGGAATCCGGAAATCTGGTGGGAATGATCACCGACAGCGACCTGCGCAAACGCTGTGTAGCGGAAGGCATATCGGTGGACCAGCCGGCCAGCAGTATCATGACCAGCAACCTGGAGACCATCCACTACGACGATCTTGCCCTCGAGGCGATGATGACCATGACCCGGCTGCGCGTACACCATCTGCCGGTAATGAAGGACGAAAAGATCTTCGGCATGCTCACTGCCACGGACATCACCCGGCACAACAGCCGCAACCCCGCCTTCATGGTCACCGACGTGCGCAAGGCCCGCGACCGGCAACAACTGGTGGAGATCTGCAAACGTCTTCCCGCATTGCAGTTGCAGTTGGCCAACTCCAGTGCCACCGCTCTGCATATCGGGGAGGCGGTCTCCCTCATCACCGATACCGTCACCACCCGCCTGATCGAAATGGCCCTGGAAGAACTGGGTCCGGCACCGGTGTCCTTTGTCTGGGTCTGTGGAGGCTCTCAGGCCCGCCGTGAACAGACCTCCCATTCCGACCAGGACAACGCCCTGATCATCGCCGATGATCTCACGCAGGAACAGGAACCCTATTTCGAGGCCCTGGCGAATCGTGTTTGCGATGGACTCAACGCCTGCGGTTTTGTCTACTGTCCCGGTGACGCCATGGCCAGCAATCCGGAGTGGCGGCAACCGGTGCGCGTGTGGCGCCAGTATTTCAACGACTGGATCAACAAACCGGAACCCAAGGCGCTGATGCTCGCCAGCATCTTTTTTGATCTGCGTCCGGTGTACGGGGATCAGAAACTCTATAAACGGTTGCAGCTGGAGGTCCTGAACAAGACCCGTGACAACGGTATCTTCACCGCCTATATGGCGGCCAACGCCCTCACCCATCGGCCGCCGTTGGGGTTCTTTCGCACCCTGGTACTTATTCACGACGGCGAGCACGACGACACCCTGGATATCAAACACCGAGGCATCGTGCCGATTACGGACATCGCACGGGTACTGAGCCTGAACAAGGGACTGTACGTCACCAACACCACCCGCCGCCTGCGCGCCGCGGTAAAGACCGGCGCCCTCAGCGAGGAGATGGGTGAGAACCTGATGGACGCCCTGGAGTTTATCGCCAGCCTGCGCATCCGCCACCAGGCGGATCAGATTCGTCGCGGCGAGCAGCCCGACAATTATCTGGACCCGAAGGATCTCTCCGAGTTGGAACGCAAGCACTTGAAGGACGCCTTTAAGGTCATCCAGGAGATGCAGGAGACCATGGATCACCGTTATCAACTGGCGCGTTTCAGGTAGGGGGATCCGATACCATGTGGAAGAGGTTTTTCAGCAAAGAGACCCAGCGTAAGCGTGCGCTTTCCCGCACCGCTTCCGGTGTAATGCATGACTATCTTTCGGTACCCTTTGTCGATAACAGAAACGACTGGCGGGAAACGGAGATCGTGGCTCTGGATCTGGAGACCACCGGACTCGATCCAAAGAAAGACAGTATTCTCAGCTTCGGCCTGGTACACCTGAAACACAACGGCATCCGCCTCAACACGGCCTGGCACGAAATCATTCAGATCGAGGGCCAGATTCCGGAAGCGTCCGCCGTGATCCACCACATCACCGACGACGACGCGGCGGCCGGGAAGCCGCTGGAGGAACTGTTGCCCAAACTGCTGTCGCGCCTGGCGGGCAAGGTGATCCTGGTGCATTACAAGAACATCGAACAGAACTTCATGGATGCCGCCTGTCGCAAGTTCTACGGTGCGCCTTTCATCATACCGATTATCGACACCCTGCCTATCGCCCTGCGATTGCTCGAGTTGCGTAACCATACCATCCAGCCGGGAAACCTGCGGCTGTTCAACCTGAGACCTCACTTCGGACTGCCCCACTACAAGGCCCATAACGCACTGTATGATGCCCTGGCCACCGCCGAGCTGTTCCTGGCTATCGCGGCGGAAGTGGCACCCAGCGGTGACTATAGAATTGGAGACTTCATCAACGCATGAAACCGAGAGACAATAACGCCAGATTCAAACTACCCAAGCTCTATAAACGATTACTGCTGGTGGCCATGGTGGTGGGACCCATGTGGTGGCTGGTCTTTACCGAGGACGGGCAGCGGCGCACCGATACGGTACTGCTCACGCTGTTCGGCAAAGAGACCCTGTACCTCAATCTCAAGGCCCTGGACGACCGTTTCTCGGAACAGGAGATGCGGCAGCTCTACCCGGATATTGAATGGCAGTGCGAGAACAAGGCATCGGCCTGGGGCGACCGCATCTGCGCCGCCGGGATCGGTAATTTCAACGATATCCCCGCGGAATATGCCACCCTGTTTTTTGCGCAGACGTCACTTAATGCCGTTAAGGTGGTCTACAACAGGAGCTATCACGAAATCCTGGGCAGGGACCTCAACCACCAATTGGGCAAACCGCTTCCGCCCCTCGGCAGCGCCGAAGTTCCGGCGGCGGCCGCCCTGATGCGCTGGCGCGCTGACGGCGGTTTTGTAATCACCAAGAAACAACTCAACAAGGAGGACGAGGCCGCCCTGCTGTGGCTCTCCCCCAAACAGATGGCCCGTGGCATCGGGCCGGGCGAGTAATACCGGTTTTAATAATGATGTACCCTATTACCAAATCCAATAACCTCTGAACAGAACGAGACAAGATCAGAAGGAGAATCCAATGTCCGACAAGTTATACGACGTCCCTGCCGACTTCGCGGCACAAGCAAATATCAGCGCCGAAGAGTACCAGGAGATGTACACGCGTTCCGTAAACGACCCGGAAGGATTCTGGGCAGAGCAGGCGGAAGCCTATCTGTCATGGTCAAAACCCTGGGACAAGGTGCTGGACTGGAGCTTTATGCGGGATGACCTGCACATCGAATGGTTCAAGGGCGGCAAGCTCAACGTCTCCTACAACTGCCTGGACCGTCATCTGGACAGCCGCGGTGATCAGACCGCCATCCTCTGGGAGGGCGATAACCCGAAAGAGGACCGCAAGATCAGCTACCGCGAGTTGCACGCGGATGTAAACCGATTCGCCAACGTACTGAAAAGCCGCGGGGTAAAGAAGGGTGACCGGGTCTCCATCTATATGCCCATGATCCCGGAAGCGGTGGTGGCCATGCTCGCCTGTACCCGTATCGGCGCCGTACACTCCATCGTCTTCAGCGCCTTTTCCCCGGACGCCCTCAAGGACCGCATCCTGGACTCCGACTGTCAGTGCGTCATCACAGCCGACCAGTCCATCCGCGGCGGCAAGGCCCTGCCCCTCAAGGCCAACGCCGACGCTGCCCTGGCCAACTGCCCCAACGTCCACACCTCCATCGTGGTCAAACGCGGCGGCGAGCCGGTGGAGTGGACCGAGGGCCGCGACGTCTGGTACCACGAGGCCCTGGCTGCCGCTGATCCGGTCTGCGAACCGGAGCAGATGGACGCCGAGGACCCCCTGTTCATCCTCTACACCTCCGGTTCCACCGGCAAACCCAAGGGCGTGCTGCACACCACCGGCGGCTATCTGCTGCAGGCAGCCATGACCCACAAGCTGGTGTTCGACTACAAGGACGGTGAGGTCTTCTGGTGCACCGCCGATATCGGCTGGGTTACCGGCCACAGCTACATCGTCTACGGACCCCTTACTAACGGAGCCGTCAGCCTGATGTTCGAAGGCATTCCCACCTACCCGGATGCCAGCCGCTTCTGGCAGGTGTGCGACAAGCACAATGTGGCCAGCTTCTACACCGCGCCCACCGCCATCCGCGCCCTGATGGCCGCCGGCGAGGACCTGGTGAAAAAGACCTCGCGCAAGAGCCTGCGTCTGCTGGGCACCGTGGGTGAACCGATCAATCCGGAAGCGTGGGAATGGTACAACCGAGTGGTGGGTGACGAACGCTGCCCCATCGTCGATACCTGGTGGCAGACCGAGACCGGCGCCCATATGCTGACTCCGCTGCCCGGCGCCACCCCGCTGAAGCCGGGCTCGGCCACCCATCCGTTTTTTGGTGTGCAACCGGTGCTGCTGGACGATCAGGGCCACGAGATCGAAGGCAATCCCGCCTCCGGCAACCTGGCCATCAAGCACCCCTGGCCGTCACAGATGCGCAGCGTCTACGGCGACCACCAGCGTTTCTACGAAACCTACTTCCAGATGTATCCCGGCTACTACTTCACCGGCGACGGCGCCCGCAGGGACGAGGACGGTTACTACTGGATCACGGGCCGCGTAGACGACGTGCTGAACGTATCCGGCCACCGTCTCGGTACCGCCGAGATCGAATCCGCCCTGGTGCTGCATCCCAAGGTGGCGGAGGCCGCGGTGGTGGGTTATCCCCACGAGATCACCGGCCAGGGTATCTACGCCTACGTCACCCTTATGTCCGGCGAAGAGTACGTCGACGAACTCAAGGACGAATTGGTACAACTGGTGCGCAAGGAGATCGGACCCATCGCCAAGGTCAACATCATCCAGTGGGCGCCGGGGCTGCCCAAGACCCGCTCCGGAAAGATCATGCGCCGCATCCTGCGGAAGATCGCCGCCAATGAATTGGACAACCTGGGTGACACCTCGACCCTGGCGGATCCCACGGTGGTCAACAGTCTCATCGAAAACCGCGCCAACCGCTGATAATCCGTTTGCAACTATACCTCCCCCGCTTGCGGGGGAGGTCAAGTGGGACAAGAAAATCTGCCCCTAGCCGGCACCGTTAAGCCCGTTCATTCTTCCTCACCCCCCGCGGCATATTCCTATATCTATTGCGGCCGCATAATTCGACGCAATCATCTGTAAGGTATTAAAGAGAATGGAAACCACGCTTTACACATTTGCTATTGCGATCTTCATGATATTGGTTTGGATAATTGTCTTCGTTGTTTTGCTTTTCAGAAAATTATGGAAAACCATAGCTATTCTTATAGCTGCAGGGATAATTGGAGGCATAGCGGGATACTTCTTCCCTAGTATTGACTCAAACATTATGGTCGCGCGAGCCCTCAACATGGAAGTAATGATAGAATTATCAATCGCAGAAGTGCACATGGTGATTGGTATTGCTATTGGCTTACTGTTCGGAGTGTTCTCAATTTTGGCCGAGTCAATACGCAAGCGTTATGCGTATCTACATGATATGCCCGACAGTGCACGTTAACACGAACCACAAATCCCGCCACGCCCCATCAGAACCCGGCGATATGCGACGTTAGGCAAAGAAAATATGTCGTGGGAAAGAACACATTTTTTGCCGTCTGAGGAGCAAGTCTTTTCCTTCTTCATTATCTTCGGTCAATTCGAAGATGAGATCAGTATTTCGGCATCGAAATATAACTTCACAGAGGTCCCGAAAAACACTGATATAACGAAATTCCATGATGGAGCTGCACCAGAATACCGAGATGGTTTTAGGTCTGGTTATCTTTGGGAAGAAATTTGCCACGAAGATCCGGAGTTTGCACAAATCATTGCGCAAGCACCGAGCTGCATGATCATTCGCACAGAAATCCCTGATCAAGAAACCCTGGATTACTTACGCAATATTATAGGCTTGGCCACGTACTTTCTTGATAATGGAGGCGTGTGTATTTATGAACCTCAACGGTTCAAGTGGTGGACGCCAAAAGAATGGGAAGAGCACGTATTTTCACCTAAAGAACCAAGGCCTTACCAACACACTACTATTCTCGTGTCCGAGCAGGAAAACGGTAAATTGTGGTATCACACAAGAGGCCTGAGACTTTTTGCCCGGCCTGATATCAGTGTTCATAACGTTACTGAAGAAACCTCCGAAAATGTTCATGAAATGATTAATCGGTTTATTGATTATCAGGCTTTTGGCGGCATTATTGAAAATGGTAAAAATATCAGGATGAAAGGTCTTCCACCATCAATGTGGTGTGAGCATCGCGGTAACGAAGAAGATCCGGATTTCAATAACAAACACGTTGAAATACACTGGGAATAAAATCACTTAACGCAGTTACTCCTTACCTAGGGTGGTTTTCTGCGTTGTAAAGGGAGCTAGGGGGAAGTCATGCACAAAGTAACAGGAGGCTGCCACTGCGGGAGCATATCCTATGCAGCCGAGATACCGAATAGTCCTTCTTCTTATTCCCCGCGTTCCTGTAGCTGCGGGTTCTGCACAAGCCACGGGGCCGCATACGCATCCGACGGCGGAGGTACGCTTACAATCAGGATTAAAGATGAAAACGAAATAAATAAATATAGACATGGAAGTCAGATCGCGGATTTTCTGGTTTGCAGGAGCTGCGGAGTATTGACCAACGCCTGCTACGAGGAAAGCGGCCGCCTTTATGGCGTAATAAACGTCAGGTCCGCCGACGATTACACCGCCTTTGGCGAAAGCCGTATAGCTCACCTGGTCGAGTTGAGCGACGAAGAGCGAATCGATCGATGGAAGAAATACTGGTTCCCAGATGTCAGGATCGAGTATAACGGCGCATAACATGATGGCAATAAACGCCTTACTAAAGGTATTCGCATGAGCAAATATGGACCTTATTATAAATTGTTGATCCTCGGCGCCGTGATTCTGCTCGCGCCGTCATTGGTTATAGCGGAAACGGTCACGCTTCATTGCAGGGGGGTCAACTATATCTATGGGTCGGGCATGGGAAAGGGCCCCGCAACCCGCGAAGCCGCCGATCTGACGGTAACCCTGGATGAACCTCAGATGAGAGCCGAGCTGATCAATGGCGGCGAAACACGGATAACGAACCTGGTCAGAGTACAGGGTGACTTCCAAGGCTACTTTCCCGGGGAGAAAGAGATATTTGGGGCTGCCGTTCTTGGTGAACAAATAGAGATCGGCTCCGGGCTGGATTTTGTGGAGTTGCGGTATCTGCTTGAAGGGGACAGAAGATATTTATCTTTTACAGGGACCTGCAGCCACTGACACTGCAGGATATCAGGAAGATTCCGGAGGCGTTACACGGGGACCTGTACCATCATCGGCTTTCCACAACTGATTGATAGTACCGCCACCCATACCCCGGCCCGGCTTCCGCAATTCAGGGAGTAATAACGGATGTCAGATATAAAAATGCCTTTGGACCGCCAGATAAATTACAAGGTCATGCGGATAATAGTAGGGATCATCGCCCTGCTGCTTTCCCCGACTGTCTGGATCCTTTCCGGCGTCGGCAGTGAGATGACGTCCATCAGCATCTCTTATTGGACCGATTCCCGCGATATATTCGTCGGCTCCCTGGTTGCGGTCGGATTCTTCCTGTCCGCTTACAACGGATCCGGCAACGGCAGGGATCTGGGATATGCCTTAAGCAAGGCGGCCTGCGTTTTCGCGATCTGTGTCGCCTTCTTTCCCACAGGAGGTTTTTCGAAAGCGGATATCCCTGCACAATGGATCCTGGCGATAGCGGATGCTATCGGGCTGGCGCCAAAAACCATCCATCTCATCGCCGCGGTTCTTCTTTTTGCCTGCCTCATCGTGTTGATGTGGACTTTTTCCAAACGCGCAAAGAGCAAGGGAAAACCCGGTCGCGCCCGTCTCTATCGCGGAATAAGCATACTTATGGGCACGGGCATGATCGGAATTTACCTGCTCGGAAAAGTCATTGAGATAGACGATACCTTCTTCTGGGTGGAATACTGGGGATTGACCCTGTTCGGAATCGGCTGGATTGCCGCGGGCTCTTATAAGACGGAAGACCGCGCCCAGGAATGCTGATTACTGATTGCAATCGATCTGCTATATTGAATACCGTTTTTCAGAAAGACCCTTTTTGAAGTCACTGATGGAGCTATTTGCATGACTGAAACAAATCCCTATGCCCCACCCAAGGCGTCTCTTACTAATATCGCGAGCGGCAAATGCAGGCGCGAGGGAAAGTGGGTTGTCGTGGAAACCGGAGCTGACCTGCCGCCACGCTGTATCATCTGCAATGAAGAGGTTTCCACGCCGATTAAGAACAAGAAGGTTTACTGGCATACCCCCTGGCTTTATCTGTTGGTTTTAATAAATATTCTTGTCTATGCGGTAGTTGGCTTAATCGCCAGGAAATCGTTTCCGATCTCCCCCGCACTGTGCAAACTGCACGCAACAAAACGCCGGCGGCGTATTCTCTTTTTTATCGGGGCCGCATCTGCTTCTTTCGTTGCTGCGGTCCTGCTTCTAGACACACCGCGGGATAGCATATCCGCTGTGCTTTTTATACTCACGGTACTTCTCATGGTGATGGCAGGCATATCCAGCCGCACGGTTTACGCTCGGAAAATAACAAATGAATACGCCCGCTTGGGCGGCTTTAAAGAGCCGTTCCTGAACTCTTTGGAACGATAACAAATTCTTCCATACGAATATTGGAGCCTGGCATTTAATACCAAGCAATGGAAAGAAGCTCCGGCCTTCTCGATCCAGAGCTTAAGATTCGTTGCCTATCCGGTTGAGTGATTAGCGGCTCCCGCGTCCGTTCTTTTCTCCCGTTCCTTTCCCATGTAGGATGGGCATTCTATAACCTGGGGAGAACCGATGGATCTGATTTTTGGACTCCTGGTCGGCCTGCTGCTGGTCTGGGCGATCGCCATCTACAATCTACTGGTCCGTGAAAAGAATCAGGTACTGGCGGCCTGGAGCGATATCGATGTCCAGCTCAAGCGCCGCCATGATCTGCTGCCCAAGCTAGTGGATGCCATAAAGGCCTACGCCGACTATGAGCAAACGACTCTGGAAGAGATCACCACTCTGCGCAGCAATGCCGAGCAGACCGCAACTCCGGCGGAAAAAGGCCGGCTGGAAGCACTGATCACCGGGCGGGTGCGGGAGCTGATCGCCGTGGCCGAGGCCTACCCGGATCTCAAGGCGAACAGACAGTTCCTGGATCTTCTTAAACAGTTGAGCGAAATCGAAAACCACATCCAGTTCGCTCGCCGCTATTACAATGGGGCCGTGCGCAACTTTAATATCCGCATCGACTCGTTCCCCAACCTGATTATCGCCCGCCTGTTTCGCTTCCACCCGGCGGAGTTCTTCCAGTTGGACAGCGCCACCGAGGGATCGCCACCGGAGCTTTCCCTATGACCACCCTACGACGACTATTCCTGATCTTTCTGCTGACACTTGCCGGCACCTCAGGCGCCGCGGGGCGGGAGGTGATCCTCAGCTTCCACAGTGATATCCGGGTGCAGGACGACGGGAGCATGCAAGTAACCGAGACCATCCGGGTTCAGGCCGAGGGCAGGCAGATCAGACGCGGTATCTACCGCGACTTTCCCACCACCTATAAAGACCGTTTCGGCAATCGTTACCGCGTGGGATTCGATCTGGTATCGGTGCAGCGGGACGGCATCGGGGAACCTTACCACACGGAATCCTTGAGCAACGGCATCCGCATCTATATCGGCGATAAAAACGTCTATCTGAAAAACGGCATCTACACCTACTCCCTGAGTTATATCACCGACCGCCAGCTCGGCTTCTTCGACGACCATGACGAGCTGTACTGGAACGTGACCGGCAATGGCTGGGAGTTCCCCATTCAGCAGGCGACGGCCCGGGTTACCCTGCCCCCCGGCATTCCCACCGACCGGATCGGGACGGAGGCCTATACCGGCCCCCAGGGTGCAAAGGGCACCGCCTACCGGGCCGGGGTCGATTATGACGGAACCGCCCTGTTCGAAACCACTCACCCCCTGAGCAGCTACGAAGGGCTCACCATCGTCGTCACCTGGCCCAAGGGGTATGTGAAGGAACCGACCCGGGAGGAACTGATCGACCGGTTCCTGCAGGACAACCGAACGGCGCTGGTGGGGAGTATCGGTATAGCGGTGGTTCTGCTCTATTACCTCCTGGCCTGGCGCGCGGTGGGCCGTGACCCCAGGGCCGGTTTCATAGTACCGCTCTATACCCCGCCGAAGAACTTCTCCCCGGCCGCGATGCGTTTTATCCGCCGCATGGGGTATGACGACAAGGCCTTTTCCGTGGCCATCGTCAATCTTGCGGTCAAGGGGTATCTGAAGATCCTCGAGGAACGGGACGGTGAATTCACCCTGGAGAAGACCGACAATCAGAACATAAAACTGGCGCTAGGAGAGGCGGCCGTGGTGCGCGTCCTGTTTGGCGGCAGAAGCAAACACATCACCCTGAAGCAGGCAAACCATTCCAGAATAGGCAATGCGCTGAGAGCACACAAGCTCTCCCTGAAGGCGGATTATGAAAAGGCCTATTTTCAAACCAACCGCCGCTATCTGATACCAGGCATACTGCTCTCCATCGCCACCCTCGCGGCCTGCGTTCTGTCGCTACCGGGAGAAGAACAGATGGCAACGGCCGGTTTTTTCACCTTGTGGCTCTCTATCTGGACCATCGGTGTATTCATGTTACTCCTGGGTGCCTACCGGAGCTGGAAGGGGGTCGCCGGCGGCGGCTCCATCGGTGGCGCTCTGGGCGCCACCCTGTTTGCCGTCCCCTTCGTGGCGGCGGAGATCGCTGCCCTGGTGGTTCTATTCTCCGTTGTCTCCCTGATCTATCCGGTTACGTTTCTTGTCGTCGTTCTGATCAACTTCCTGTTTTATGAGTGGCTCAAGGCCCCGACTCTGGCGGGGCGCAGATTATTGGATCAGGCGGAGGGGTTCCGTCTGTTCCTTTCCGTGGCTGAGAAGGAAGAGATGAATTTCCGCAACCCGCCGGAAAAAACTCCGGAGCTGTTCGAGGCCTACCTCCCCTTTGCACTGGCCCTGGATGTGGAACAGCAGTGGGCGGAACGTTTCAACGATGTCCTGAGCCGGACCGGCAGCGAATCTCACCGGCCCTCCTGGTACAGCGGTCACAACTGGAACCCCGGCAATCTCAGCGGATTCACCGGCGCCATAGGCGGCGCCATGAGTTCTGCCATCTCTTCTTCATCCACCGCACCCGGCTCTTCTTCCGGCGGTGGCGGCGGAGGATCCTCCGGCGGCGGAGGGGGCGGTGGTGGCGGCGGCGGTTGGTAGAAGCACGGCCTCCCGCCATTAACCGTCAGGCACCGAGAAAAGGATGCCGATGCGCCCTGATACGACCCAAAGCCGAAACCGAAACTCACTTCTACGTCGATCGCTTCAGTACGCAGGGAGATCTTTACGGACGGCGATCCGTCTCTTGCGCCCGGGCGTAACCCTCCTTCACGGAACAGAGAAACAGACCGGAGAACCTGTACACATCTGTTACGCGGGATTCTCCCCCCTTAGCATCCGTATAGGCTTCCCCTCTCAGATCTTAAGCGGCATCGATAAGGAGGTCTTTTTTGGGCGCCGGTGGCTATGGCAGGTAGGCGATATCGCGCGTAAAAACGACTGCGCCTTCCTGCTGGTCGAGAGCCCGGCTAAAAGGAAGAACATCATCAACCGCTTCATTAGATCCAAAACAGCTCAGTTTTTCCTGCCCTATTACGTAATGACGCACATCCGGACTGATGATCTCGACGCGTTGCTGCATAAGAACGAGCACCTTCAAAATGATATTCGGCGCCTCAGGATCGAGGGCTTCCAGGTGGAAATTTCCCGAACACCAAAAGACTTCAGGCGCTTTCTGGAACAGTACTATCTGCCCTACAGGGACTCGCACTACGGCTCCCGTGCCATGAATTTTGATTACGACTTTCTATGCCGGGAGAACGAGGTTGCGGATAGATCCTGGGAACTGCTTAAGGTAACCGCGAATAACGACTGGATCGCCGGCATGATTTTTCAAAAGCGGGCGGGATGCGCCGACGCCATGGAGGTAGGCGTCAAGGAAGGCGACTATCAACTGGTTAAAAGGGGGGCGTTGGCGGCCGCCTATTGGTTTTTTGTTAAGCGGGCGTATGAACTGGGATACTCTGAGGCCAGTTTCATGTATACCCCGGCGTTCCTCAGAAACGGGGTGCTGCAATTCAAGAGCAAGTATCGGCCTAAGCTGAGCGCGGCGCCTTCCCCCGCGCATGGACTCCTGCTGATGCCTTTATCAAACGATTCACAAACACGGCAGATACTTCTGGATCAACCGTTTTTCGAAATACATCCTGACGGTCTCGGACTGACGGCTTTCGCCCGGGATGCGGAAGATGCGGAAAAGGCTGAAGAAACCGTTCGCAGAGAGCTTCGGCGATTCCGGGAAGCGCCGCCGATAAAGATCGTCTTACTGGAAGACGCACTGCCGCCGCGGGAAACCAACTGAAACTGTTGCGGCGGAATCCGGCACCCCGACAAACGGATAAACCTACGTTTAAACCGGTCTCACCCTATCCGGAGGGCGCAATAACGAGGCCCATTTCACACTTTCCGGTATTCTCACTCCTTTAAGGCCTATCCCCGTATTGGCGCCGTCTGCATAATTACCGGGAAGTCCGCACAAGATAAGCGGCCTCTATTACACTGTAATTTCTGAACCGTGGTGTAACTCCATGTTCAACAATATCCCTATCCCCCTGACCGCCCCGGTTACGCGCCGGCCGCCCGGTCGTCGGGTATCGAATACCCCTCAAAGATAAACATTATTACAAGGATATTCCATGAAAACTCTTTCAAAACGTTTTTATATCGCCTCAATTATCGGGGGTTTTGCAGGCTCTTTCATACTCTTTTTGGCATCCATGGCCTTAACCCCGTCCTATAACGATGCCGCGGTAATACTGGGAGTGCTTTTTTTGCCTGTTGCCTTCTGCGTCATGATCTACGGCGTGGTTATATATGCACTTTTCATTCATAAAATGTGGACATCAGTGCCCCTGAAATATGCCAGAACCACGCCCGGCAAAGCGGTCGGCTTCCTGTTTATACCGTTGTTCAATCTTTATTGGATGTTTCAGGCGATCTGGGGCTGGACAAAGGACTTCAATCAGTACTCCTCCGAAAACAATGTCTGCGACCAGAAAATGCCCGAGGAAATCGCACTGGCAATGTGCATCCTGGCAGTCGTTTCCATGATACCCATTATCGGTGTCCTGGCTACAATCGCATACCTTGTACTGCTGACGATTTTTCTGGACAAATCCATCGATGGGGTTAATGCGGCTATTGAGCATAGTGCGGATTAACAACCACCCTCACCCGCATTAACTCTTTTTCCCTTTCCGGGTACCCCGACTAACCCCCCTTGAAGGGGGGGTTAGTCGGGCAGGCTGTGCCTGCCCTGGACACTATCCTCTTTCTCACGGAAATAGTGATGCTTTCCGTTTATAACAAAACAATAACATTTGGGTTCATCGGCTAGTAATCAGGTTTATTGGGAATATATTTGAATCCATAGGGCAACCGTTTTACGTACTGTTGTCAGAGCATATATACCGAAGGAGGACTCCCGTGAAAGGTAAATTAAACGGCTTATTGTCAGTCGCTCTGCTGTGCGGCATATCGGTCGTCCGGGCGGACACCGCCGTTCTGGCGGGAGGCTGCTTCTGGTGCATGGAAGCGGATTTTGAAAAGCTGCCCGGCGTGACCGATGTGGTCTCCGGATTCACCGGCGGCACGGTGGAGAATCCCACCTATAACGGCGATCATACCGGTCATTACGAGGCCGTGGAGATCACCTATGATGCAAATAAGGTGAGCTATGAGGAGCTGTTGGACTATTACTGGAGGCATATCGATCCCTTCGATGATCAAGGACAGTTCTGTGACAAGGGCCATAGCTATCAAAGCGCCATCTTTGTTGCCGACAAGGAACAACGACAGGTCGCGGAACGATCGAAAAAAGCGGTGGAGGCGCGGTTCCCTGACCAGAAAGTGGCCACGAAGATTCTAGATGCAACGACCTTTTATTCCATAAAGGGAGACGAGAGCTACCATCAGGACTTCTATAAAAAGAGCCCGACGCGCTACAAGTTTTATCGCTGGAACTGCGGCCGCGATCAACGGGTGGAGGAGATCTGGGGGAACAAGACCGCTCACTGACCGCTCAGGCGAAAAGACCGTGCAGAAACCAGCGACGCTTACCATACAACTCCCGGTAGACCCACAGCTTTTCACCGGCGGGCGTCCTGGCCACGAAGTAGTCCCGGGCGACGGCGGCCCCGTCCCACCAGCCGCTCTCAATACGCTCCCGCTCCGCTTCCAGCAGCAACCGGCCGCCGTGGTGAGGCCAGCCGCCCCGCTCCTCCAGGGGCAGCGGCTGCGATAACAGCCACAGGGGACGCCCGACAGCAGCGGGATATCCCTCCCCCTTTTCTCCCGGGAGACACCGCTCCCATGCCTGCTCTGGACGGTGATCGGCCACCAGCCGGATACCGCAAACCGCCGCCGCACCCAAGCGCGCCCGCAGACGCTCCAACAGCCGCCCGTCCTCTTCCTCCGCGGGACCACCGAAGAGGGTGAGGGGCCGGCCAGGCAAGGGCTGGACATGCTCCACCTCCAGCACCATCTCCCGCACCGGTGCGGGAAGCTCGATCCGTTCAAGCCGTTCCCGTAACAGCTCCAACAGGCGCGCCGGATCCCGCTCCGCCGCCAACAGACCGAGCCGAAAACGGGTAACGGCGTCATCCCCGTGGACCAGGTGCCATACCAGCACCTGAACCCCACCCTGGCGCGCGATGAGAAATCCGCCCAGCTCCAGGAGCAGACGTCTGGCGGCAAACAGCAGCGCCCCCCGGCTCTCAACCTCGGCGGGCAGCTCCAGACGACGATAAAAGCCGGCGGGCGGCTCAAAGATGGGGCGCGGATCCGGCACCAATCCCGATAACCGCTCCAGGTACAACATGACATCCCTTCCTAAACGATGCGTGAGGCCATGCCGGGGCAAGCGCAGCAGTTCCCCCAGCCGCCTCAGCCCCATACCCTGCAGTGCTGCCAGTTTGTCCTTTTCCAGGGGCAGTTCTG
Organism: Sedimenticolaceae bacterium; assembly: GCA_050291465.1. Classification (GTDB taxonomy): domain Bacteria; phylum Pseudomonadota; class Gammaproteobacteria; order Chromatiales; family Chromatiaceae; genus CBFDBF01. The sequence continues at coordinate 79,292 of JBNKJV010000003.1, forward strand.
AGAGGGAAAGGGAAGAGAGCGCGGACCTCAGCTGTTGCCGGTCCCAAACCCCCTCTTCCCTTTCGGCGGTGGCGGATTGGCGAGAGGCACGGGCCAGCAGTATGGCGGCGGCCGGTGTCGGCGCCACGGCGAGACGGACCTGGTATCCCAGCCCTTCCAGACCCGACCGCACCTGTGCCAGCAGGGGTGCAATGCCGCCGAACAGGCGCAGACTCCCCCCTACCTCCAGCAGCAGACCCTGAGGCGGCTCCAGACTGACCTGGGAGGTGAACTGTCCGGCCCAGGCGGCCAACCCCTCAAGGGCGGACTCCTCCCGCCGCCGGTCCCGCTGCAGAATACCCAATCCCGATGCGATGGCACGGGCGGCGCCGGCGGCCATCCCCGGCGCCACGCCGGCTTCCGTGGCCGGCCGGTTGCCCGCCAGGATCCACTGCCCCCCGCACCGCTCCTCGGCAACGGCCAAGGGCCGCTGCAAGGCCTCGCCCCGGCTGAAGATCTCCAGGGGCAACAGGGGTAGATGGATCGCTAACCAATACATGATGCTTAACCCGGGAATTCCGACCTCGTAGGGCGGGCTGCGTCTTCTGCGTTAACTTGAGAGATATATTCTGCCCCCCGGCCAGCCGCCCCGCCGTTTCAACAGTTCCACCTCCATCCCTTCCACCGTCGGCTGCATCCGCAGACGTAACGCCGCCGCCGAATACTCTCCCGCCGCCCATTGCGGACGAAACAGAAAACCGAGACCGCCGCCGGAAGCCGCCGCCAGCTGCAACCGCCGCAGCACGGCCGGTTTCAATCCCTTGCGCGGCCAGGCCAGAACCGCCCCGCAATTGCCGGAACGCAGCGCCTGCTCGGTCGCCCAGAGGGACTCCCCCTCCCCCCTTGGCCAGATCAGCAGCAGGCGGGACAACTCCACCCCGCCAGCCGCCAACGCCGGAGCGTAGGGGATATGGGGCGGTCCCACCAGGGCGATCCAGCGCGCCTCTCTGCTCAGACCGGCAAGTGCCGGCAGCACCAGGCTCATGGCGCCCATCCCTTCCCCATCCCGCAGGATCTCCGTAATCGCACCCTGCGGCCAGCCGCCGGCCAGCGCCCGATCCAGATCGCCGAAACCGCTGGAAACAACGGGGCCCACGGCCGGGACGTGGTTGCCCCCGCGCCAGAGATCGGTGCGCTGTTGAACGAGATTAGTCAGATTCATTGTTCTAAAAAAACGTCTTAACAGTCCGCAAATGAACGCCAATAAATATCGGGCAACCTCTCTATCCAAGCCGGGACGGGGCACCCCCTTAACTCCCCTGGAAGGGGAAGGAACGCTCTAACTTCTCAACGCAGGAGCGGCACTATGCACCGCGAAGAGGGGAATCCTGCAGAACAGACGCAGCTACAAGGCCGCTCCTACACCCCCGCTTCCGCTGGAAGGGGTATTGAAGATTCAAGAAGATGGCTTACCCGAGCCGGGATAAATTTTGCGTTTATTTGTGTTTAGTTGCGGATAAAAACAATATAAATCGCAGCACGCACCGTCACGATCCCACCTTCTGCACCGAAAGATCCCGCAGCAACCCGACTCCCAGCCCCTCGATCACCAGCTCCTGCCGCCGCAAGTCCACCTCTATGGGGGCAAAATCCGGATTCTCAGGCAACAGCTGCACCCGGTGTTTCCAGCGGCCGTGGCGGCGAAACCGTTTCACCGTCACCTCATCTTCCAGCCGCGCCACCACGATCTGGCCGTTCTCCGCCTGGCGGGTGGTGTGCACCGCCAGCAGGTCACCGTCCAGAATGCCGGCATCGCGCATGCTCATACCCCGCACCCGCAGCAGGTAGTCGGCCCGTGGATGGAACAGTCCGGGATCAATGGCGTGGTGATCCTCCACCTGCTCGGTCGCCAGGATGGGCCTGCCCGCCGCCACCCGCCCCACCACCGGCAGCCCCATGGCCGGTTCCGGGAGCAGCAGACGAATCCCCCGCGAGGTGCCCTTCAGCAGTTCTATGGCACCCTTGCGGGCCAACGCCCGCAGGTGCTCCTCCGCCGCGTTGGCGGAATGGAAGCCGAACGCCCGGGAGATCTCCGCCCGGGTCGGAGGGAAACCTGTCTCATCCAGGTATTTTCTTATCAACTCCAGGATCTGGCTCTGTCGGGGTGTAAGTTTCATAACTTAGGATTTCTCGCTTCGCTCGAAATGACACGGATAACTGTAATTATATACAGTACTCCGAAAAAGAACAGAAAAAGATTCGAACCTGCCATTAGGGAGCCTCTGATTAGGTTAAAATGCATTTTTCAAACCGCCGGATCGATCCATGCCCCCTCTGTTGGAAGCACACAACCTGATCAAACACTACCGCGAAGTGAAGGCGGTGGACGGCATCAGTTTCACCATTCCGCGGGGCACCTGTTTCGGCCTACTGGGCCCCAATGGCGCAGGCAAGACCACCACCGTCGAAATGTTGGAGGGCATTCTCTCCCCCACCGACGGAGAGATCCTCTATCAGGGCCGCCCCTTGGGGACGGAGTTCAAGGAGGAGGCGGGCATCATGTTTCAGACTACCGCCCTGCAGGAGCAAATCACGGTGCAGGAGATCCTGAACCTGTTCCAGCGCCTCTATATTCGGGCCCGACCGCTGTCGGAGTTGATCAAACAGTGCGCCCTGGGGGAGTTTCTCGACCGTGACGCCAAACGTCTTTCCGGTGGCCAGCGCCAACGGCTACTGCTGGCCATCGCCCTGATCAACGACCCCAGGATAGTTTTTCTGGATGAACCCACAACCGGACTGGATCCCCAGTCCCGGCGCAACTTCTGGCAACTGGTGAACGATATCAAGGCGGAGGGTAAAACCGTGGTATTGACCACCCATTACATGGAAGAGGCGTACGAGCTCTGCGACGAGATCGTGATCCTGGATCATGGACGTATCATCGCCCAGGGCTCGCCCCAGGAACTGCTGAAACGCCATTTCGACCAATCGGTGCTCTCCCTGCCGGCCGCGGACATACCCTCCATCCCCGAACTCGAGGGAAAACTTCCGGTACACCAGCGTAACGGAAAGATCGAAATATTCAGCGATGACGTGGACAGCGCCATCCGGCAACTGATGGAGAACGATATCCCCCTGGGCCGTCTGCAGATTCGATCGCCGACCCTGGAAGACCTGTTTCTGGAACTGACCGGCCACGAGCTGCGGGGCTGAAGGATATAACATGCGCTTTAGACGTTTTACCGCCGCCCTTACCGCACGAAACCGCGAGTTCCTGCGGGACCGCACCGCCATCGCCTGGAACATTATCCTGCCGGTGATGATCGTCATCGGCTTCGCCTTCTTCTTTAACCTGGACAGCAACGAGATGTTCAAGGTCGGCGTTTACGGAGAAGCCGACGGCAAATCTCCCAGGCTGGAGTATTTCCTGGACACCGACCACATTCGCTTCCTCCCGGTCGACGACCTACAACAGGCGGTAACCAAGGTGGAACGACATCAGTTGGACATGCTTCTAGACCTGACGCAAAACCGATACTGGGTCAATTCCGAGTCCCAACGCGGTTACTTCCTACAACGGCTGATGGATGGCGGCGGCAACCCTATCAGGAAAGAGACCGTCAGTGGAAAGGAGGTCCGCTATGTGGACTGGGTGGCGCCGGGGGTGTTCGGAATGAACATCATGTTCGGTTCTCTTTTCGGCGTCGGATACGTCATCGTTCGCTACCGTAAAAACGGGGTATTAAAACGATTGAAGGCCACCCCCCTGACCGCCTTCGAGTTCCTCTCCGCGCAGGTTACATCCCGTCTCTGGCTGATCATGGCCATCACTATCCTGATCTACGCGGGTACCAACCTGTTTATCGGATTCTGCATGAACGGTTCCTATCTGACCCTGCTTCTGGTGCTGTTGATCGGCACCCTGAGCATGGTAAGCCTGAGCCTTATCGTGGCCGCCCGACTGGCAAGCGAAGAGGTGGCCAACGGCTTCCTCAACCTGCTCAGCATGCCGATGCTGTTTCTCTCCGGTGTATGGTTCTCCCTAGAAGGATCATCGACCCTGGTGCAAAAACTCGCCCTGCTGCTTCCGCTCACCCATCTGGTCAATGCCGCCCGATCGGTGATGATCGACGGCGCGGGACTGATCGAGATCGCACCCAATCTCATCGCCCTGATAATAATGACCGCCTGTTTCCTACTTATCGCGGCATACAGTTTTCGTTGGGAATAAAAACAGGACGCCGTATCCCCCATGCGCAATACATCATAAAATCGCCCGAGAATCGTCACTGAATACGGGAAAGGTACTATATTTTATTTAGCTGTCCGAAAAACAATCACTAAAAGTCTCAGGGAGGGACTTGATAGCTAACGGGACTGACTTATTTCATGCCTGACCAAGCACAAGACGAGAACCCGCCCCTCCTGTTCACAGCCGAGACCATGGAGGAGGCCAAGGAATTCTTCCGTCTGACGGTGCGTCTCCTCACGCAGCATGACCTCCCTCCCAATCCGTTAAATTACGGCCTGGGTTTCAACTACTCTGCCGGAAGGGATACCCGCCTGCAGGAGAAGCTGGACGAAGCACTCTCGCAAGAGGGGGGGTTGAGCCCGGAGAAGGCAAAAGAACTTTTCCTGCGCTTCATCTACAACTGTGACGAAACCGTTCTGGAGGGGTTGCGTGAGGAACTCCTGAGGATCGTTGCCGAGATGATAGGCGCGCTGGTGGAGCTGGCCGCCAGAGCCTCGGTATCGGGTGAAAACATTGAACGGCATATCGACACGTTACAACAGACAACCAACGTTCAAGAGATTTTATCGGTAGCCTCTTCCATCCTTTCCGAGACCCGCGCCCTGGTTACCGAAAGCAGGGAACTGGAAGAGCAATTGAATTACTCGTCGGAGGAAATGACAAAACTCCAGGATGAATTGCAGCAGGCACGCCACGCCGCGTATATCGACGCACTAACCGGAATCCTTAACCGACGCGGCTTTGACAAGGAACTTTCGGAACTTATCGAAGGGACAATCGAAACCACTCCGGTATTTTCCCTGCTTATTATGGATATCGACCACTTCAAATCCGTCAACGACAAACACGGCCACCTGATCGGAGACAAAGTACTTCAGGCTATAGCCCATCTGCTCAATACACATACCAAGGGTGGTGACCGGGCGGCACGTTTCGGGGGTGAGGAGTTCGCGGTGCTATTACCGGGGACGGAATTACAAAATGCCGCCACGGTTGCCGAGAATATTCGTCTGCACGTGGAGAAACTGGTGCTCAGGCGCCCCAAGACCAGAGAACTTCTGAGTGATATCACGGCATCCATCGGTGTCGGTCGTTACCGACTCGGGGAATCCGCCTACGAATTCATCCACCGCTGCGACAAAGCACTTTATCAGGCGAAGAAGAACGGCCGTAATTGCGTGGTCGTGGCCGACTGAAACCTGCTCCGCAGTTGCGGCGACGGCAGACTATTTGCCCGGGCGCACCAATCCACCCAATCCCATGCCCTCCAGCGCCTCCCGCATCAGGCGGCGTACTGCCTGAGCCTCTTCCAGCTGCAATGCCGCCTGCAGCAAATCCCTGCTGCGGGTACGGCTCAGACTCCGTACCACCCACTTCACCTTGAGCAGACTGTTGGCACTCATACTCAGGCTTTCCACACCCATTCCCAACAGCAGAGCGGTTGCCAGGGGATTCCCCGCCAGTTCGCCGCAGATGCTGACCGGACGGTTATAGGCGGCCGCCCGATCCACGATCTGCTGAACGGCGCGCAACACTGCGGGGTGAAGATCATCATATATCTCTGCCACCCGCGGATTGTTTCGATCCACTGCCAGCAGATACTGAGTCAGGTCGTTGGTTCCCACCGAAAGAAAATCCACCCGTCGCGCCAGCGCCTCCGTCTGGTAGACCGCCGCCGGCACCTCCACCATAACCCCGATGCGCGGCATGGAGACCTCAATTCCATCCTCCTTCAGTTCATCGTGCGCCCGCTGGATAAGCAGTTTCAACTCGTCGACCTCAGAAACGGAAGAGATCATGGGCAACATGATACGAAGATTGTCCAGACCTATGGCCGCCCGCAGCATGGCACGCACCTGGGTAAGAAAAATCTCCGGATGATCCAGGGAAATACGGATTCCCCGCCAGCCCAGGAAAGGATTGGATTCCTCGATAGGAAAATAAGGCAGCGGTTTGTCACCACCCACGTCCAGAGTGCGCAGCGTAACCGGCCGGGGTGCAAAGGCATTGAGAACATGACGATAGTTGGTCGCTTGGGCGGACTCGCTGGGGAAACGGTCACGGATCATGAACGGAAGTTCGGTGCGATACAGTCCCACCCCTTCCGATTCCTCCATTCCCAGAGAACTCATATCCGACACCAGACCGGTATTGAGGTAAAGGGGTACCCGTCTACCGTCGAGCATCTCCGCCGGCTGGCCGCGGAGCCCCTCCATCTCCGTGGAGAGCTCCCGGTCCTCCTGTGCCAGCCTCTCGTACTCCTCGAGAACGGCCGGCGGCGGCGAAACATACACCCGTCCGCGATACCCATCCACGATAATCTGCTGACGGTCCATACGCCCGGCCGGCATCGCCACCACCCCCATAACCGCCGGTACGTCCAGGGCCCGAGCCAGAATCGCCACGTGGGATGAGGGGGAGCCGCGGGCCGAAACCACACCCGCCAGGCGCCCTACAGGGACCTCAGCCAACTGCATGGCGCTTATCTCATCACCGACCAGAATGGTCTGTTCCGGATACTGTATCGTCGTCGGGGCATCCTGCTGCATATACATGAGGATGCGGCGCCCGAGATCTCGCACATCCGATGAACGTTCACGCAGGTAGGCATCTTCCATGTTCTCGAACACCCGCGCATGTTCCTCGATGGTTTGACGCAGGGCACCCGGCGCCCAGTTGCCGTCGCGAATGCGTTCGTTAACAACCGCCACCAGGGAGCTCCCTTCAAGCATCAGGATCCAGGCCTGGAACAGGGCCCGGTCCTCCGGTGGCAGATCCCCTTCCAGTTTCTTCTCCAGGCCGGTGAGATCGGCCCGTACCCTGTCCACAGCCTCCTGGAATACCGCGATCTCCCGTTCCTGGTCCTCGGCCGGACGATCGGGAATGGCGTTCAGATCCGCCGGGGGATATACCACGACCGCCTCTCCCAGCGCCACGCCGCTGGCCCCCGCAAGCCCCTGGAGAAACCGGGACGGCACCCCTTTCTGCTGCTGCAACGCACGCAGCTCGCCGCTTGCCTGAGCATGAGTGATGGCGCCCGCCAGTTGTGCGGCCAAGGTTACCAGGAACGCCTCTTCGTTTTCGTCAAACTGGCGCTGTTCCCGTTGCCGGACAACCAATACACCGAGCACCTTGCGATTAAGGATGATCGGCGCCCCCAGAAATCCATGGAAGATGGTCTCGCCGGTTTCCGTGGTAAAGAGATATCTCGGATGGGCGGGAGCATTCTCCAGGTTGACCGGTTCCGCCCGTTCGCAGACCAGGCCGATCAATCCGCGATGCAGAGGAAGGGCCACTCGACCCACCGCTTCCGGACGCAGACCGTCCGTCGCGCGCAACACGTGGGTGCGCCGCTCAAAATCGGTCAGGTAAACAGAGCAGGCGTCGGTTTTGACCGCCGCTTTTACCCGCTTCACAATAATCTGCAGCGCCTCACCCAGGTCCGAGGCCCCGTTCACCTCCTGGATAATATGGCGCAAGGTATCAAGCATTTATTGGTGCCTTGGTAACGGGCATCCGACAGTGGTCAGCGACGATTCTGGCGCAAATAGTTGGAACTGGCCCGAACCGGCGGCGCGCCTTCTGGAAAAAGCAGCGGGGCCAGTTCCTCCAACGCTTTGGAATAGACCTGACGCTTGAAATAAACCACTTCACGCAACGGCTGCCAGTACTTGACCCAGCGCCATTGATCAAACTCGGGTTTGGACGAGGTATCCAGACAGAAGGCATCCTCCTCACAAAGGACACGCAGAAGAAACCAGCGTTGCTTCTGCCCGATACAGAGCGGATGGGAATTGTGGCGAAGGTAACGCTTGGGAATTCGGTAGCGAAGCCAATCGCAGGTGGAACCCAGAATCTCGACATGATGGGGCTTCAGCCCGACCTCCTCCTCCAGTTCACGAAACATGGCCTGCTCCGGAGTCTCATGTTCCTTGATGCCGCCCTGGGGAAACTGCCAGGCATTCTGACCGGCACGACGCCCCCAAAACAGCCGCCGCTGACCGTTACAGAGAATAATGCCGACATTAGATCTATAGCCTTCCGAATCGATCAAAATGGGTCCCTTGGGAATTTTCCGTTATTTGATTCTTCCATAACAACGCCTCATCCGGCAACCCGGAACCCCGTTCCTGAAGACCCCGAAGCACGAAATAACGCTACTGTTCACAAGTATTTATCAGATTAATGCAACTATCCCGGCGGTAATACAATGATGGCGGAGAGACACGCGTGTCCGGCATCCGGTCCCATATTGCGGTAGAATCCGCCCTTGTTTTGCTATTCGGAGTATCAACCTTGTCCCTGGCCATATTCGATCTCGATAACACCCTGCTGGCAGGGGATTCCGACTACCTCTGGGGGGTCTTCCTGGCGGAACAGGGGGTGGTGGACGGTGCCTTCTATGAGCGCGAGAATGAGCGTTTTTATCAGGAGTACCGCGAGGGACGGCTCGATATCTTCGAATTCCTGCGCTTCTCCCTGAAGCCCCTGAGAGAAAACGATCCCGCTCGACTAAAGCGGCTGCGGGAGCAATTCCTGGAAGAAAAGATAGACCCCATCATACTGCCCGCCGCCCGGGATCTCATCGCAAAGCACCGCTCCGCGGGCGATATCCCGCTGATCATCACCGCCACCAACGCTTTCGTTACCGCACCTATCGCCGAACGTTTCGGTATCGAAAACCTGATCGCCACGGATCCCGAGATGGTCGACGGACGGTATACCGGCGAGGTGGCCGGGGAACCGAGTTACCGTGAGGGTAAGGTCATCCGTCTGAACCACTGGCTCCAGAGCCATGGTGAAAACCTTCAGGACAGCAGCTTCTATAGCGATTCCCACAACGACATCCCGCTGCTTGAGCAGGTGGATCATCCGTTCGCCGTCGATCCGGATGAGCAACTGGCCGCCTACGCCTCGGCACAGGGTTGGCCTATTATCAGTCTCAGAACCTGAGGCATCCAACCCCGGGTATCACTGAACCACGGAACGGGATTATCCAATGCGTATAAAACCGTTTTTCATCATCTTCCCGGTCCTGGTAGGCGTGGTCATCTATGCCTACTATGCACCCGAGGAAAAACCGGAACCGGCCACCACGCTCACACCCAAGGAATACATCGAACTGGTGGAAAAGAAGAAATCGGAAAAACAACAAACGGCGAAGGCGGCCGATGAAAAACAGGGTGTGGATGAAAATAAGGAGAGCGTCCCTGCCGACGCCTCTTCCCGGCCTTAGTCCTTACCCAAGTGTACCCGCCGTCCCTCTCAGTAGACGGTTACCAGCGAACCCTCGAAAACGACGTTGCCCCGGGGAGCGGTCAAAGGAGCACCCGAGTCCTGCTCTATAGTGACCTTGAAGCGGCTGTTATCCCCCAGCACGGCGGGTATGGCCATACTCTGACTTCCCTCATGAGGCAGTATACCCACCGGTAACATACGTCCGTCCGGGGTCTCCATCCAGAGCAGACAATACTTCCCCTGCGGCATCGGAGTGGGTGCGACCGCCTTCACCTGCAGCATTCCCTCCTGCCCCCCGGTGGAAACGATCCACCCGGCACCGGCCCGGTCGTTGTTCACCACCATCACCCGATCCATTCCTCCGTCCTGAGGCAGCTGAAACAGGGTCAGACTTACCACTACCAGCAGCCCCGCCGTCACCATACCCAGGTTGCGCCAGAAACCAAGACTACCCCACAAGCCCGGCCTGGGCTGTGGAACCGGTCCCTCGATGCGCTGCTCAACGGCCTTCCAGACCTTTTCCGGCGGTGTGACCGGCTCCGCCGTTTCGAGCATCGGACATAGTCGTTGTTCCCAGGCTGAAACCTCGGCCTGCAACCGTAGATCATCCGCCAACGCCCGCTCGAAATCCCTCCTTTCGTCATCGTTCAGGGTCCCAAGCACATATTCGCCTGCCAATTCGCTGAGTTGCGATTTTTCATTGTGCTGTGTCATCGTTCCAGGCACCTCTTCAGCTGTTCCAGCCCGCGACGAATCCATGTCTTGACGGTTCCCAGGGGGGTATCCGTCTGTCGCGCCAGCTCTTCATGGGTCAGCCCCTTGAAGTAGGCCAGCGCAATTATCTGCCGCTGCTGCTCCTGCAACTGTTCCAGGCAGGTGTTCAGTCTTCTGCCCTCATCCGTCTGTTGCAGCTTCTCCAGGGGTGGCGGGTCGCTGTCTCTCTCCTCAGGCAGACTGCCTGGGTTATCCTGCAATACCTCCCTGCGTCGCTTACGTAGCAGGTCCAAGGCCTGATTGCGTGCGATGGTCATCATCCAGGTCATGGGTGACGCAATATAAGGACGGTAGTCCTTGGCGTTGTGCCAGACCTTGATGAAGACCTCCTGCAGGCAGTCCTGCGCCCACTCTTCCCTGTTTAATATACGCACGATGACGCCATACAGTTTCGCCGATGACATCTGGTAGAGCTGGGCGAACGCCCGACGATCATGCAGAACGCAGGCCGCCAACAACTCCTTGAGCTGTTCATTGCGCCTTTCCCGCGCAGTGTCGGTATCCTGCCGATCTTCCCCTGGGACCATGTCGTCTCCGCTATGAGGTTTGATACGGAGGCCGTATCAGTCCCCATGGTAACGAAACCCCAGGTAAAGACAAATCCCCTGCGCCTCTGCAGCGGCCGACGAAGGACTACTGATGGTCCAGCGGCTCCCCCATATATCCGGAAAACCGCAGACACTGTTTACCGTCAACTTCGACGATGCGAACCGTCTCTCCGCGCCCCCGACCCAGACCCTCGATAATCGCCTCTTTGGAAGAGATCGGCTTCAGCGGTACCTGAACGAACCGGTCACTCAGATACGGAATCCTATACTTTAGACACAACACGCCGTCCTTATCGACAAGTTGCAGATCCTGGATTGAGAAGGGTCCGTCCGGATTCACGGTGCGGTATTTTCCGATGCGTCCTTTCCACTCCTCCCCCCAGGGCCGTGAATCAATGTGGGTGCCGAGTACAAACTCTTCCCCCGCACGCTCCGCCACCAGGACCTCTTTCCCCCCCTGATTACGGGAGCGGAATCGCAGTTCACCCAACACCTGATAATCATCCGGCAAATTGGCGGCACTCTCCGGTGTCAAACCGAGACTGCCGTCTTCATACCGAACCATATCGAGCATGCGGTCAATAATACAGGCACAGAGTTTCGGATCCTCGGGATCGATCATCAGTAACCCCAGGTCGGTGGCATAACTACCCGAGGGAGTCTCCGCCGCCGAGCTCGTACCGGCGGATTTTTCCGAATCGGACACCTCCCCCGGCCAATCCCGTATCCGCAACGCCAGAGCCAAAACGGTTGCCGCAAGCTGCCGCGCCTGCCGGTTACTGCCCGCGCCGTTGGCCAGCACCACCACTCCCAGCCCCTGTTCAGGTAACAACGCCATCTCGGAACCGTAAAAAACAGTACTGCCGCCATGACGCACCACCCTGCCCAGTACCGGATCGCTCTCAATAAACCACCCCAATCCAGGCGTAATACCCAAAGTCAACTGACCCTCGGCGATCTGCGGCCTCCACATCTCATCCAGTGTCCGCTTACTTATTCCGGGAATTCTCCCTTGCAACAACGCCAGCATCAGGCGGCTCATATCGTGCGCGCTGGAATAGAGCCCCAATGCCGGTGTGTCGCGCAGTGGAGGAGACGATTGCACCTGCCTGTCCGAATGACCGGAAGCCAGGTTCTCGTAGGTGACCTCGTCCGGGGAATAGCCGCTGCGTTTCATGCCCAGCGGCAGGAAGATGCGGTCCCGCATATAAGATTGAAACGGCACGCCCGTCTTTCGCTGCAGCAGATGTCCGAGCAGATCGTATCCGAGGTTGGAATAGTTGTAGACGCTGTCTGGAGCAAACGCGAGGTATTCATCCTGCAACAGTTCCGTGACCTTGGTAAAAGGGGTCTGGGTATACATCCCCTTATGTAGATCGCTGGGAAGACCGCTGCGATGGCTCAATAACTGGCGAGGCGTAATCCGGGTGGTTATTTTTGTGTGGGTACGTACGGAAAATCCTGAAAGCTGCTCACCAAGGGGCCGATCAAGGCTAATCCCGCCGCTCTCGCCGGCCGTCATTATCCCCATGGCGGTCAGCGGTTTACTGAGGGAACCGACCCGAAAGATGGTGTCGGCATCGACCCGGCCGCCCTTCTCCAGGTCCGCCTTACCGAATCCCTCCACCCAGACCGAGCCGTCGCGATCCACAAGCGCCAGACTCAGCCCCGGTATATTACCCTCGGCAATCATCCGCTCTATCAGCTTTAGCGTCTCAGCCCGTACCGCAACCATATAACCGTCTGATATCGGCTGTGGCGCACATACCGCCGCCCCTGGGATAACGAGCCATCCCAGCAGCATCAAAAACGGCAGCCAACGGGTCTTGCGCCTCAGCATTTACCGGCGTCTCGATCGCGGCATAGCCCTACACTCCGTGCAAACCGGCTGCAGGGTTTCATCCCGAACCCCTGCAGCCGTTTCCCGCCCACTACCAGTTGATATCATGGCCGACATCGAGCAGGACGCTTCCATAGGCGTCGTTGGTCCCCTGATTCCTGACCGGAGTACGGTCAATGAAACCATCCTTGCTGAGAAACGCGGAACCGTAGTTGTCTCCGATACCCGGCTGTACCGCGGTGGGCACCATACTTGAGGCGTTGCTACCGCGGTAGAGGTCGTTGTTGCCGACATCACCGAATCCGCCATAGATACCGGCATACAGATTACCGGAAAGAAGCAGCGCTGAAACAGTCAATAACGTTTTCATGGTTCATCTCCTCGTTTGGTTTTATATTTCCGGCCGCCTGAAATGCAGCCTTCAATTACCCTTACGGGAGTCACCGGCTTTTGGATTCACTTCGGGAGTTTTTTTGCCCTGTCCCGAGTCCGGGGCCTAACCCTTTCGGACCTCAGGAATTTAGCGCGGAGTGCGCAAAGACGCAGAGAACGCAGAGTTATATATTTAAACTTCTTTGCGACTCCGCGCCTTTGCTTACTTTGCGTTTATATCCGGCGGGGTTTTGGAAAGGCCGGAGCTTCCGGGCAGGCAGAGATGCGACTGATCGCTTAGGCTACGCTGATGCGGGATTCACCCCTGGAGAAGCTGAGCCCTTCGTCCCCCAGATCCACCCGGATGGTGTCACCCGGGGCGAAGTGGCCGGACAGGATTGCCTGGGCCAGGGGATTTTCCAACTGTTGCTGAATAGCCCGCTTCAGCGGACGAGCGCCGTAGACCGGATCGAATCCGGCCTCACCCAGCCGATCGAGAGCCGCCTCGGAGATCTCGAGCTGCAGTTCCTTTTCGGCAAGCCGCTTTCTCAGATAACCGATCTGGATGGCGGCGATGGCGCGGATCTGCTCTTTCTGTAGCGGATGGAACACCACCACCTCATCCAACCGGTTGATGAACTCCGGCCGGAAGTATTCACCCACCACCTCCATCACGGCGTCCTTCATCTCGCTATAGTGTTCTTCCCCCGCCAGTTCCTGGATCTTATGCGACCCCAGATTGGAGGTCATCACCACCACGGCGTTGCGAAAATCCACCGTACGGCCGTGACCGTCGGTCAGACGACCGTCGTCCAGGACCTGCAACAATACATTGAAGACGTCCGGGTGAGCCTTCTCCACCTCATCCAGCAGTATCACGGAGTAGGGTTTACGCCGCACCGCTTCGGTGAGATATCCCCCTTCCTCGTAACCCACGTAGCCCGGCGGTGCGCCGATAAGTCGTGCCACCGAGTGCTTCTCCATGAACTCCGACATATCGATGCGGATCATGGCCTCCTCGGTATCGAACAGGAACTCCGCCAACGCCTTGCAGAGTTCGGTCTTGCCCACACCGGTGGGACCGAGGAACAGGAAGGAACCGTTGGGCCGGTTGGGATCAGCCAGGCCGGCGCGAGAACGGCGAATGGCGTCTGCCACCACCTTCACCGCCTCGTCCTGACCCACCACGCGTTTGTGGATGCCCTGCTCCATCTGCAACAGCTTGTCCCGTTCACCCTCCAGCATCTTGGCCACCGGGATGCCGGTCCATTTGGAAACCACTTCCGCGATCTCCTCTTCCGTCACCTTGTTGCGCAACAGTTTCATGTCGTGCATCTCGGCCTGGGCCGCCATATCCAGCTGTTTCTCCAGTTCCGGAATGCGTCCGTACTGCAGCTCGGACATGCGCGTCAGGTCACCGGCGCGCCGGGCGGCCTCCAGTTCGGTACGCACCCGGTCCAGCTCTTCTTTGATGTGGGTGGTACCCTGCACCGCGGCCTTTTCCGATTTCCAGATCTCTTCCAGATCCGAAAACTCGCGCTCGGCCCGATTGATCTCAGCTTCCAGATCATTCAGCCGTTTCAGCGATGCCTCATCGCTCTCCTTTTTCACCGCCTCCCGTTCGATCTTCAACTGAATAAGCCGGCGGTGCAGCCGATCCATCTCCTCCGGCATGGAATCGATCTCGATACGGATGCGGCTGGCCGCTTCGTCCACCAGGTCGATCGCCTTGTCCGGCAGAAAACGGTCCGTGATATAGCGGTGGGACAGGGTGGCCGCCGCCACGATGGCGGGGTCGGTGATATCCACCCCGTGATGAACCTCATAACGCTCCTGCAACCCGCGCAGGATGGCAATGGTGTCCTCCAGGGTCGGCTCGTCCACCAGTACCTTCTGGAAGCGTCGCTCCAGAGCGGCATCCTTTTCTATATATTGTCGATACTCGTCCAGGGTGGTGGCGCCGACGCAGTGCAGTTCGCCACGGGCCAGGGCGGGCTTGAGCATATTACCGGCATCCATGGAACCCTCGGCCTTACCCGCACCCACCATGGTATGGATCTCATCGATAAACAGGATAATGTTGCCTTCCTGCTTGGCGATATCATTAAGTACCGCCTTAAGCCGCTCCTCGAACTCGCCGCGGAACTTGGCCCCGGCGATGAGCGCCGCCATATCGAGACTCAGGAGTCGCTTGTTCTTCAATCCCTCGGGCACCTCGCCGTTGACGATGCGCTGGGCCAGCCCCTCCACGATGGCGGTCTTACCCACACCCGGTTCTCCGATCAGCACCGGGTTGTTCTTGGTACGCCGCTGCAGTACCTGGACGGTGCGGCGAATCTCGTCATCACGGCCTATTACCGGATCCAGCTTGCCCTGTTCCGCCCGTTCCGTCAGATCGATGGTGTATTTCTCCAGGGCCTGCCGCTGTTCCTCCGCATTGGGGTCGTCCACGGTCTGGCCGCCGCGCAGATTCTCGATCGCCTGTTCGATCCCCTCTTTAGTGGCCCCCGCCTTTTTCAGCAAGCTTGCGAGATCGCCCTTGTCCCCGGCCGCCGCCAGTACGAACAGTTCACTGGATATGTACTGGTCCTTACGCTGCTGCGCGAGCTTGTCGGTCTGATTGAGCAGGCGCCCCAGTTCGCTGGAGATATGCAGGTCACCCGCGGTGCCTTCCACGCTCGGCAGCCGATCCAGGGCATCCCCCAGGCTGGAACGCAACTGGTTAACATTCACGTTCGCCTGCGCAAGCAGATAACGCACCGTTCCCCCATCCTGATCCAACAGCGCCATCATCAGGTGGAACGGCTCTATGAATTGGTGGTCACGGCCTACAGCCAAGCTCTGCGCATCCGCCAGGGCCATCTGAAACTTGCTGGTCAGTCGATCCATCCGCATATAAAAAGACCTCTAAAAAGAATCACTAGGAACTCAAATTGGGGAAAGCCATGGGGATTTCAAGGGAAATCGGTTATCCGGCTAACGGATCGCAGTTGTCAGTTTTCATTCTTGGATTGGATCCAATATCCCCTGCAACTCATCCAGCAGTTCTTCACTCCCCCGGCCTTCGGGCAACAACGGCGGGTAGCTCTCTATTCGGGCCCGGCTGCGCCACAACAGGCCTCGGATCACATGGCCTTCTCCACGTATTCCGGTGATCCGCACCGGCAGGATCGGGGCGCCCGTCAGTTCAGCCAGACGCACTGCACCCGGCTTCAGGCGCCGTGGCGAGTCCCTATCAAGATGGATCTTACCGTGAGGAAAAAGGGCCACCACCTCCCCTTCCCGCAGAGCCGTAAGGGCCATGCGCAGCGCCTGCTCCGGCCGGTGGTCCCGATCCACCGGGATGCACTGCGCGGCATCGAACAGCCAGGTAAGCCCGAAACGTTCGTACTCCTCGCTGGCGATAAGAAACCGGACGGGACGGCGGGCCGAGGCTATGAGAAGGAGGGCATCAAGTCCGGAGACATGGTTGGCTACCAGGATCGCCGGCCCTGAAGGGGGCAGTTTCAACGCCAGCATATTGAGCCGATGATAACGGTAACAGAATAGGCGATTCAGACCATCCAGCAGATTTATCCAGCCGCGTCCCCAGTCCACGCGGTTCGCTCGGCGACAGGCCCGCACCAGACGGGAAAGAAGCCAGCCGGCCAGCAGGAACCCTGCTATCAGCACCCAGGCGAGATTATCCATAGTACCCTCGACCCTCGGCCCTATGACCCGGCCCCTATTTCTGGTAGACCTTGCGCCGGAACAGGTCGGTCCGGCGGCTTACCACCCGATCGATGAACAGCATTCCATCCAGATGATCCAGTTCGTGTTGAATCGCCCGAGCCTCAAACCCCTCCATCTCGAATTCCAGCGGATTCCCGAAGGGATCTTGTGCCTTGAGTTTGATATGGGTGGCACGGATTACGTTACCGGTGTAATCGGGTACCGACAGGCAGCCTTCCCGGCCCATTTCAAAGCCCTCCCATTCGGTGATCTCGGGATTCACCAACACCAGGTGACCGTGGTTGGGAACCGGTTTCTTGGTGTTGGACACGTCCACGATAATGATGCGCTGGGAACGCCCCACCTGCGGGGCCGCGATTCCTACCGCCGCCGGGCCGGCCCGGCGAGTCTGTTCCAAATCATCGATGAAGACACGCAGTTCGTCATCGAAGCGCTCCACCGGTTCAGCGACCTGTTTCAGGCGTTCGTCCGGTATCTTCAGTATATCCAGTACCGCCACAGGATCCGTCACCCGATCAGTGTTTCGATTGCCGACACCTGTACATCGACGCCCTGTTCGTCCAACGCCGCTACTGCCGCCTGCACCGCCTCCACCGGGGCGTCGGTATAACCCTCGATGTTCATGATATAGACCGGACTTTCCTGTGAACCCGCCACATCCGATTCCAGTTCCAGAATATTGAATCCGGTTGCCGCCAGCGCCTCGGTTACCTGGGCCACGATGCCGGCACGATCCGCGCCGGTCACACGTACCTGAATATTCGGCACCACATGTTGATGGAGCCCCCCTTCAATGGGATCCACATGAACACGCAATCCCATCTCCGCCGACACCGGCTGCAGTATCTTCTGCACGTCCCCTGCTCCGGTCACCATCATCATGATGGTGAAGTTGCCGCCGAGACGCAGCATAGAGGCCTCTCCCAGATTCCAACCGTTCTGGTACAGGGCGTTGGTCACCCGCGCCACGATTCCCGGCCGGTCGACGCCGACCAGGGTCAACATTTTCCAGTTATTCATAATTACCCGTTACGTTTCGAAAATATCCATTGTGCCTCCGTCCGACCCCTCGGGGTTCAACGCAGAGTGCGCAGAGACGCGGAGTCGCGGAGTATATGAATTTCAAACCACCAATCTGTTAATTCTTTGCGCCTTCGCGTCCTCTGCGTTATTTCTCCTGATCCCCTACGGAGAAAGGTGGCTACGATACCACCGCCACCTATTCGCTTATCCAGATCAGAGCAGCCATCCGCCCGGTGACGCCGTCCCGCCGGTAGGAGAAGAACCGCTCCGGTTCCGATACTGTACAGTAATCGCCGCCTCCCACGAAGCCCAACCCCTTCGCCTGCAGCCGGGCGCGTGCCAGAGCATAGATATCCGCCAGCCAGTGGCCGGGACGGTTGGCCACAAAGGCCTGCTCGTCCTCCGGATGTTCGGCCGTAAACGCCTCCCGCACCTCGGGCCCCACCTCAAAGGCGGCGGGCCCTATGGCCGGCCCCAGCCAGGCCAATATATCCGCGCTGTTATCCTCAAACCGCGCCAGGGTGCTTTCGATGACACCGGCCGACAACCCCCGCCAGCCGGCATGAACCGCCGCCACCCGGGTGCCGGAACGATTACACAGCAAGAGCGGCAGACAATCCGCGGTTAAAACAGCGCAGACCCGGCCGGGTTCAGAGACGACGCAGGCGTCGGCCGTGCACTCTCCTCCCTGCCGGTCCAGGTCCGCGACTCGGCAGCCATGCACCTGCTGCAGCCACCCCGGCTCATGCGGAAACCCGAGTTCTTCCCTGAGCAGCGCCCGGTTACGGGCAACCGCTACCGGGTCATCACCCACATGGTCGGCCAGATTGAGACTGTCATAGGGCGCGCGGCTGACCCCGCCGCTACGGGTGGTGATGACCGCCCGCACCCGTTCCGGAACAGGCCAGTGGGGAACAATCCAATCAGCCATCCGCCATGTCCTCCCGGAGGGTCTGTACCAGCCCCTCCATATCCTCCGGAATCTCCTGTTCCCACTCCATCCATTCCCCGGTTTCGGGGTGGGAGAGACCGAGAATTCTGGCGTGCAGGGCCTGGCGCCGGAATCCCCGCAGGGTCTCCTGCAGCGCTTCACTGGCACCGGCGGGGATACGGAGACGGCCGCCATACAGCGGATCGCCGACCAGTGGATAACGGATATGGGCCATATGCACCCGGATCTGATGGGTCCGGCCGGTCTCCAGATTTACCTGCAGATAACTGTGGGCCCGGAATCGTTCCAGCACGCGAAAGTGGGTGACCGCGGGTTTGCCCGCCGCCGTCACCGCCATGCGGATCCGGTTCACCGGGTGGCGACCGATGGGCTGGTCCACCGTCCCTCCCGCCGTCAGCACTCCACAGACCACCGCCCGGTACTCCCGTTTTATCCTTCTGGCCTGCAGTTGATCCACCAGCGATTTATGGGCCCCGGGGGTACGGGCGACCACCAATATTCCACTGGTATCCTTGTCCAGACGGTGGACTATGCCGGCCCGCGGCAGCCCCGCCAGGCTCTGATCATAATGCAGAAGCGCATTGAGTAGGGTGCTGTCGGGATTGCCGGCCGCCGGATGGACCACCAATCCCGCGGGCTTGTTGATCACCAGCAGTTCCCGATCCTCATACAGGAGATCCAGAGGGATCGGCTGCGGACTGTCCTCCACCCGTTCCTCCCAGCGGGCCTCCAGCTCCACCCGCTCCCCCCCCAGAAGCTTGTCCCGCGGACGGCGCACCCTCCCGTCCACCGTCACCAGCCCCTCCTTGACCCACTCCTGAAGGCGGCTGCGAGAGTAGTCCGGGAATATAACGGCCAATACCTGGTCCAGCCTTTTCCCGGCATGCTCCGGTCCCACGGTGGCGGTGAATATCTGCGATTTTAAGTTCATTTCAGCAATGGGTTATACTCTCGTCCTTGAGTTCACTACCGGTTACCATTAGATCATGACTACTCGTCGTCTGCTGTCCATACTGCTGCTCCCGCTTCTTCTCTCTTCCTGCGGTCTTCTGCCGGAACAGATCGATGAAACCAAAGACTGGAGCGCCAATAAATTTTATGCCGAGGCGTCCGCCTCCATGGCCGAAAACGATTACGACACGGCCATTGAGTATTATGAAAAACTGGAGGCACGTTACCCGTTCGGCCGCTACGCCATGCAGGCACAGCTGGATGTCGCCTACGCACATTACAAAAACGAGGAGCCCGAACTGGCCATTGCCGCCGCGGACCGCTTCATCAAGCTGCACCCCACTAATCCCTATGTGGATTATGCCTACTATCTCAAAGGGATCGTGAATTTTAACCGTTCGGTGGGGTTTTTCGACCGCTTTATCCCGGTTGACTCCTCCCAGCGCGATCCCGGCGCGGCAGCCGATTCCTTCAAGGACTTTTCGGAGCTGATCCGTAAGTTCCCGGACAGCCCCTACTCAGCGGACGCCATGAAACGGCTGATACACCTGCGCAACAATATGGCTAAATATCAGGTTCATGTGGCCCGTTACTACATGCGACGCGGTGCCTATCTGGCAGCCGTGAACCGCTGTATCGACGTAGTGGAGAACTACCAACGCACCTTCGCAGTGGAAGAAGCGCTGGAGATCATGATCGAGGCCTATGACAAGATGGGGATGGAGACGCTGTCAAAGGACGCTCAGCGGGTATTGGCTCTGAACCGGCAGAATGGAACCTTCAATACCCCGGTCGAACCCGAGATCAAACCGCTCAGCAGAAAGATCTGGGAGTACCTGGAGCTGGACAGAAACTGACATGCTCGGGTCGGGTCGCCCGCGGGCGACCCTATCCAGGCGTCCAGAGGTTCTCTAGATAGCCGATTCGTTCTCCTCGCCGGTTCGGATACGAACCACTCTTTCCACCGAGGTCACGAAAATTTTACCGTCACCGATCTTGCCGGTGCGGGCAGCGCTGGTAATGGCCTCGATACAGGCATCCAACTGATCTTCGTTGATTACCATTTCGATTTTCAATTTCGGGAGAAAATCGACCACATACTCGGCACCGCGGTAGAGTTCCGTATGCCCCTTCTGACGCCCGAAGCCTTTCACTTCCGTCGCGGTCATGCCGGTAATACCAACCGCGGACAACGCCTCACGAACGTCATCCAGCTTGAAAGGCTTGATAATCGCGTCGACTTTTTTCATTTTTTTCCTCCTAAATAACAGATACCGCTCATTCTACAGCATTGGTCGTCCAGGTTCATACCTTATATGGGAGCAGGCATCGGCCTGGAAACAGCTTATTTCAGGCGTTGGTGAGCGGATTCCCGAGCAAACAGCCCCGCTTTCAGAAACCACTGGTCAACGGGTAGCGCCGATCGCGCCCGAACGCCCGACGGGTTATCTTGATGCCCGGGGGTGCCTGACGCCGCTTGTACTCATTCCGGTCCACCATGCGGGCTACCCGCCGCACCGTCGCCTCGTCAAAACCTTCGTCCACGATCTCCGCTATGCCTTTATCCTGTTCCACATAGCGAGCCAGGATCTCGTCCAGAATCTCATAAGGCGGCAGGCTGTCGGAATCCTTCTGGTCAGGTGCCAGTTCAGCCGAAGGGGGGCGCTCGATCACCCGCCGCGGTATGACCTCCCGCTCACGGTTGCGATATTCCGCCAGGCGGTAAACCATCAGCTTGGGCACGTCCCTGATGGGGGCGAACCCACCGGCCATATCCCCATAGAGGGTGGCATAACCTACGGACATTTCGCTCTTGTTGCCGGTGGTCAGCAGGATCCTGCCCTTCTTGTTACTGATGGCCATCAGAATGATGCCCCGGCAGCGGGCCTGAATATTCTCCTCGGTCACGTCCCGCTCGGTCCCCGAAAACTCCTCCTGCAGCATCTCAAGGAAGGTATTGAAGGCGGGTTCAATGGGTATGACGTGATATTCGACACCGAGGACTTCGGCCTCCTTGACCGCGTCCTCGTTGCTTATATCCGCCGTATAACGGGACGGCATCAGCACTGCTTCGACCTGATCCGCGCCCAGGGCATCCACGGCCAGCGCCAGAGTAAGCGCCGAATCGATACCCCCGGACAGGCCCAGCACCGCACCCTGAAAACCGTTTTTCAGGACATAGTCCCTCACCCCCAGCACCAGGGCATTGTAGATGCCCTCCTCTTCTTGCGGATAAGGAACGATCTCATCCGCGAGCGGCTCCCCTTCCCTCAATTCCACAAGGGTCTGGGACTCCTCGAAGAACGGGGCGCGATGCACAAGTTCTCCACCTGAGTTCACCGCAAAGGAGCCGCCGTCGAAAACCAGTTCGTCCTGACCACCTACCAGATTGACGTAAAGGATCGCCAGGCCGTTTTCCTCGGCCCGCTTGCGTAACAGCTCCTCCCGCTCCGGTGCCTTCCCCGAGTGGAAGGGCGAGGCGTTGAGGTTGAAAAGCACCCGGGCCCCGGATTCCGCCGCCCGGGCGGCCGGCTCCCGGAACCAGATGTCTTCGCAGATGGTAAGTCCCACCGGGATACCGGCGATTTCCACCACACAAGGGTCCCCCCCGGGTTCGAAGTAACGCTTTTCGTCGAAGACGCTGTAGTTGGGAAGTAGCGCCTTATAGTACTCGGCGATGATTTCACCGTTACGGATCACGCCCACCGCATTGAAGAGCCCGCCTTCGTCGCAGCGGGGATACCCCACCACCACGTCCACACCGCTGACCGAGGCACAAAGATGCTGCAACGACTGCTCCACCCGCCGGATGAATTCCGGGCGTAACAGCAGATCTTCCGGCGGGTAGCCGGTGAGGGTCAATTCGGGAAACAGCACCGCGTGAGCCTGCTGCTCATCGCGGGCGATACGCGCCGCTTCGATCACCCGCTCGGTATTACCGGCTACATCACCGACCAGCAGGTTGATTTGCGCGAGGGAAACTCGAAGGTTCAACGGGGACCTCGTTAATTAAAGTCCGCAAAAAACGCAAATGGACGCAAATTTCAGAACTGTTTGCTTAGGGTCTGTCAACACTATGAAAATAGCATAGGGTGGAGCAATGCCCCACCCTATACTTTCACCGGTTCCACCGTAAAAGACACAAACCACTCCGCGTGCTCAGCACCTCTGCGGCAACGGATTTGTCGATTACCCCAGAAGCTCCAGCATCTTGGCACCCAGATCGGAGGGAGAGCGCACGGTGGCAACTCCGGCTGCCTCCAGGGCCGCGAACTTGCTGTCCGCCGTACCCTTGCCGCCGCTGACGATGGCGCCGGCATGACCCATGCGCTTGCCCGGAGGCGCGGTGACACCGGCAATATAGCTGACCACCGGCTTGGATACGTTGGCCTGAATGTACTCCGCCGCATCCTCCTCGGCGGTACCGCCGATCTCGCCCACCATGATGATCCCTTCGGTCTGGGGGTCGGCCTGAAACAGCTCCAGGCAATCGATGAAATTCATGCCATGAATGGGATCGCCGCCGATACCGACACAGGTGCTCTGACCCAGACCGGCATTGGTGGTCTGAAACACCGCCTCGTAGGTAAGGGTACCGGAACGGGAGACGATACCGATCCTCCCCGGTTTGTGGATGACGCCCGGCATGATGCCGATCTTGGCCTCACCCGGGGTGATGATACCGGGACAATTGGGACCGATCAGGCGGCAGTCGTAGTTCTCCAGGGCCGCCTTCACCTTCAGCATATCCAGTACCGGGATACCCTCGGAGATGCAGACGATGACCTTGATGCCGGCGTCCGCGGCTTCCAGGATGGCATCCGCTGCAAAGGCAGGGGGCACATAGATCATACTGGCGTCGGCGCCGGTTTCCTGTACCGCATCGTGTACGGTATTAAAAACCGGCAGATCCAGATGTTTCTGGCCTCCCTTGCCGGGGGTCACACCACCCACTACGTTGGTGCCGTATGCCAATGCCTGCTCCGTATGGAAGGTGCCTTGCTTTCCGGTAAAGCCCTGGCAGATAACCTTGGTGTTCTTGTTTACTAGAATACTCATGTTCTTAATCCTCTAACCCTGGACCAGGGCCACAACCTTCTCGGCCGCTTCGTTCAGATCCGCTGCGGTGGTGATCGCCAGACCGCTATTGGCCAGGATCTCCAGCCCTTGCGGCGCATTGGTACCTTCCAGACGCACCACTAGCGGGACCTTGATATCCACCACCTTGACCGCCTGGATGATACCCTCGGCGATGAGGTCACAGCGGACGATACCGCCGAAGATGTTGACCAGCACTCCCTCCACCTTGTCATCCGAGAGGATCAGTTTGAAGGCTTCGGCAACGCGCTCCGCAGTGGTGCCGCCGCCCACGTCCAGAAAGTTCGCCGGTTTACCACCCTTCAGCTGCACCAGATCCATGGTGGCCATGGCCAGACCGGCGCCGTTCACCATGCAACCGATGTTGCCGTCCAGAGTGATGTAGTTGAGGTCATGCTCAGCCGCGGCGGCCTCACGGGCATCTTCCTGGGTGATGTCCCGCATGGCCAGGATCTCCGGCTGACGATAGGTGGCGTTGCCGTCGATGTTGATCTTGGCGTCCAGGGCGATCAGGCTACCGGCCTCCGTGACCACCAGGGGATTGATCTCCACCAGACTGGCGTCACAATGGATAAACAGGTTGTAAAGCCCGTTCATGAAGCTCTGAAATTCGCGGATCTGGGTCCCTTCCAGCCCCAGGGCGAAGGCCAGCTTCCGGACCTGATAGCCCTGCAGACCTGCGGCCGGATCGACCGTGATGGTATGGATCTGTTCCGGAGTCTCTTCCGCCACTTCCTCAATATTCATACCACCGGCGGGAGAGGCCATGAACAGGATGCGACGGGTAGCGCGGTCCACCAGCACGCTGAGATAGAGCTCCCGCGCAATGGCGGTGGGCTCCTCGATCAGCAGCATGTTGATGGGCAATCCCGGTTCACCCGTCTGCTTGGTCACCAGGTAGCTTCCCAGCAGGCGGTTCGCCTCCGCTTCCACCTGATCCAGGCTGTCCACCAGCACTACACCGCCGGCCTTTCCGCGACCACCCGCGTGCACCTGTGCCTTGACGACCCAACGGCCGCCTCCCAACGCCTGCGCGGCTTCCCGAGCTCCGGAAACGGAAGAGGCAGGCTGTCCCTTGGAAACGGGGATACCGTATTTCGCGAACAGCTGTTTCGATTGGTATTCGTGTAGGTTCATATCTTATGCAACCTGTTGGCCAAAAAAGGGGTATTATTTTCTAAATTACCGGGATGCGCAAAAAGAAAAAGGTTTGGGATCGATAAATTGGGCTTACGTCTAATAGTGCTGCTGGTAGCCCTCTGGGCGCTCATCTCCATCGCCCGGCGAGTCCTAAACCGCCGCCGGCGCTCGAAAAAGCTGCCTCACGCCCGGCCGGCCGTCGACACCGTATCCTGCGCCCACTGCGGCCTTCACCTCCCGCAGCCGGAGGCCATCAGCAAGGATGGCCGTTTTTACTGCTGCCGGGAACATATGCGGATCGGGGACGGGAATGCGTAGCCCGGATCAGATACGGTGCATTACCTTCCCAGTCTACCCTACATTTCGTGAGCGTATGGCCGAAACAGAATAACCATGGCAAAAAATAGCGCGGAACAGAAACCGGACTACCAGAACTTTCCCCGGCCCCGCAGTTGGCGGATGCTGCACTATTTTTTCGCCTATCGGCTGTTCCTGAGTATCCTGTTACTGACCCTCTATTTTGCCGGGTTCGGCCCCATATTCCTGGGTGCCCACAATCCGTTGCTGTTTATCAGCGTGGGTATCGGCTATCTGTTCGCTGTCCTGGCAAGCGGTGTTCTTCTGCGCCTGCGGACCCTGGACGATCAGCAACAGGCCTACGTGATGGTCTTCGTCGATATCCTGGCCATCACCCTGCTGACCCACGCCAGCGGAGGGGTCACCACCGGCCTCGGCATGCTGCTCGTGGTCTCCATCGCCTTCGGCAGTACGGTTATGCGCGGCCAGGCCGCTCACGCCTTCGCTTCCCTTGCCACCGTCTCGATTCTGGGGGAGCAGGTCTTCAGCCATCTTTACAGCGCATTTCCGGTTACCGCATATACCCAGGCCGGGCTATTGGGTGCGACCTTCTTCGCCATGGCCGTTCTCGCCGACGTACTTTCACGCCGGTTGCGGGAATCGGAACAACTGGCGAGCCAACGGGAACTGGACCTGGCCAACCTGGAACAGCTCAACGAATACATCATCCACCACATGCAGGCGGGGATCATCGCGGTAGACACGGGCGGCCGGATCAGACTCGCGAACGAGGCCGCCTGTCACCTGCTCGGTAATCCGAAAGTCAGGTCCGGCTGGCATCTGCATCAGATCTCGAGGGAACTGTCGGGCCAGCTTTCCCGCTGGGAGAATGAAAGAAAAATCCCTGAGACGTTCCGCCCCCCCACCGGAGGGATGGAACTGCAGGCCAATTTTATGCCCCTCGGTAACGAACATCGTGCCGGCACGCTTATTTTTCTTGAAGACGCGGCTTTGGTCACCCAACGGGCGCAACAGATGAAACTGGCCTCCCTCGGCAGGCTGACAGCAAGCATCGCCCACGAGATACGCAACCCCCTCGGTGCCATCAGCCATGCGGAGCAACTGCTGGAGGAATCCGCCAACCTGAACCCCGCGGACCGGCGCCTTGCCGAGATCATCCGTACCAACTCCGAAAGGGTAAACGAGATCATTGAGAACGTGATGCAGATCTCCCGCAGGCAGCCCTCCCGCTCGGAGGAGATATCACTGTCAGACTGGCTGACACGCTTTATCCAGGAATTTCTGCATAACCGCTCGCTTTGCGGAGAGAATATTTCGCTGCAGATCCACCCCGAGGATACCCGCGTATCCGCGGACCCTTCTCAACTCCATCAGATCATGACCATCCTTTGTGAAAATGCGCTCTGTCATTTCGAAGGTCCGGTCGAGAAACTGCATATAGAGATAACGGGCGGCCTAAATCCCGAGTCCGGGGATCCCTTCCTCGCCGTAGCGGACAACGGTCCCGGCATCGGCCCTGACGCGGTTCGGCAGATATTCGAACCCTTTTTCACCACCCGCACCACCGGCAGCGGCCTCGGCCTGTTCATAGCGAAGGAGCTGTGTGAGGCAAATCGTCTGGGACTGGAATACCTTGCGCGGCGGAAAGGTGGAACCTGTTTCCAGATTCAGTTTCCCAACACGGGCATGAAATAGAAATAACAGGCAAAATTCAGACTAATTATTTACCGCAGAGGACGCGGAGGATCGCAGAGATGGAACTTAACGAAATTAGTGGAATCATTATTGATTCCGCAATGAAGGTGCATTCGGCACTTGGACCCGGTTTATTGGAAAATGCTTATGAAACTTGCTTAAAACACGAGCTGATTTCAAGGGACAGGGTGGTTCTGTCACAAGTCGCACTACCGATCACCTATTGCGGCATCACAATTGATACCGGATATCGGATTGACCTGCTGGTAAATAACTCTGTTATAGTCGAGCTAAAGGCCGTGGACAAAATATCGCCTATTCATGAAGCACAGATTCTGTCGTACTTGAAATTAAGCAATAAGCGTATAGGACTAATAATAAATTTCAACGTAATACGCCTTAGGAACGGTATAAAACGCTTTGTAAATAAACTTTAGTTTTCTCTGCGAACCTCCGCGTCCTCTGCGGTAGAATATTGAGAGCACATATACGTTAATCTATATTTGCAAAGAAAATGTCCATATCCATGAGCAACCCCACCGCCCTGATCGTTGATGATGAACCGGATATCCGGGAACTGCTCGAGATCACCCTCGGCCGCATGGAGATCGACACCTTGTCGGCGGCGGACCTGGAAAGCGCCCGCAATCTGCTGCGGAAGAATCACTTCGATCTCTGTCTCACGGACATGCGCCTTCCGGACGGGAGCGGCATTGAACTGGTGGAAGAGATCGGTAAAACCCACCCTGACCTGCCGGTAGCGGTCATCACCGCTCACGGCAATATGGAAAGCGCCATACAGGCCCTAAAGGCCGGTGCATTCGACTTCGTCTCCAAACCCGTGGATCTTCAGATATTGAGGCGCCTGGTTCAGACCGCTCTTAAATTAAGCGCCGCTCAGCCTCCCGTTTCCGCACCCGAGGAATCCACCCAGGTAAAAACGGTACTGCTGGGAAAATCCCGCGCCATCGAATCGATCCGCATTATGATCACCAAACTGGCCCGCAGCCAGGCGCCGGTATATATCAGCGGTGAGTCCGGAACCGGCAAAGAGCTGGCCGCCAGATTGATTCATGAACAGGGCCCGCGGGCCGACCGGGCGTTCGTGGCGGTAAACTGCGGGGCCATTCCCAGGGAACTGATGGAGAGCGAGTTTTTCGGCCATAGAAAAGGGAGCTTCACCGGTGCGATACTGGATAAGGAAGGACTGTTCCAGGCAGCCGACGGCGGCACCCTGTTCCTGGACGAGGTGGCGGACCTGCCCCTGGAGATGCAGGTTAAACTGTTACGCGCCATCCAGGAGAAATCCATCCGACCCATCGGAACCCAACAGGAACGGCCGGTGGATGTCCGTATCATCAGCGCCACCCACAAGAATCTGGCACAACTGGTGGAAGAAGGAGAATTCCGGCAGGACCTCTTTTACCGCATTAACGTAATCGGCCTGGATATTCCGCCTTTACGGGAGAGGCCGGAGGATATCCCGTTGCTGGTGGATAACATTCTCTCCCGGTTTGCGGAAAAGAGCCGTAGCGCCTTACCTGAAATCGAGCCGGCGGCGTTAAAGAGACTCTGCTCCCAACCTCTCCCAGGCAACGTACGGGAACTGGAAAATATCCTGGAACGGGCGGTCACCCTGTGCGAAGGAAACCGCGTCGGACTGGACGATCTGCAACTGCCCGTGACCAGGAAGGAACCGCCCGGTATGGAAGAGGAACTACCTCTTGAAGAATATCTGGAACAGGTGGAGCGCCGGCTGATCATCAAGGCCCTGGAAGAGACCCGTTGGAACCGCACCGCCGCCGCGAAAAAGCTGGGGATCAGTTTCCGTGCCTTGCGCTATCGGCTGCGCAAACTCGGCATTAATGAGTAAGCCGATAAAACACCGATAGCGAAATCGATCCGTCCGCACCAGAACAGATCCGAAACCACGCGATGCCGATCAAAAACGTTCTCTATGCCCGCAACCCGCTAATCGATGTTATTACCTATCTAGTCGGCACGATCCTGCTCTGTCTCCTGTTTTCCGGCATTATCTATTTCTCCTATCAGATCAGCTACGCCGGCTTCAACTGGGACGATGCCTACTATCTGCTCATGGCGGACAAGTTTTCGCCTTATCAGGAAGAGGTATCCGTATCCGTTGCGTTGACCACCGGCCAACGAAATTATCCGCCTATTTATCCGCTCTATATGGCGTTATTCGGTGGCGGCAGCGCCCATATCGGAGCCGCCCAACTGGCGACGGCGGCGGCGCTGGTCATCGCATTCATCGCGTTCCATTTCTGGCTGATCAGACAGTCAATAAATCCGGTGGCGGCGCTGTTGCTTACCACTGTCGCCGTGCTGTCCCCCATAACCTTACTCCATTTCCAGACACTCTGGAGCGAACACCTCTACCTGGCATTGAGTATATCGGCCCTGCTCTGTCTGAGGCTCAGCGACAGAAACGACAAATACTGGCTGCTCGCAGGGGCACTTGTCGCCCTCGCCTCCCTTACGCGATCCGTGGGCATTACCCTCATTGCGGCCTTTGCGATCCACGCCTTTATAAATAAACCGCCGCGTCGTGGCCTGTTGATCCTGATCGCCGCTCTGCCGTTTATTGCCGAACGTTCGCTGAACGCCCTGTTGAACAGCTCCAGCCACCGCTATGAACTTCTGTTTACCTCCCGTTCCCTGCAGGATCTTTGGCTGTCGCTCTCCCAGTCTCCTTTCCACTACTACTCGGCGTGGATAAAGGCCTTTTCCTTTAATCCGCATCTACCCACGATAGTCCTGGCCTGTGTTGTTATGGCACTCGCCGCCATCGAACTGTTCCTGCGCCTGAAGGAAAAAAGGGTGGACGCCTTTTATGTGCTGTTTTATCTGGTTACGATAGTCCTTTGGCCCTATCCGGAACACGCCTATCGGTTCATCTATCCCGTGTTCTTTATACTCCTCGGTTACGCCGCATTTTCACTTCTGCGCTGCAGCAGGCCGGTCGGAACAAATCCCCGGGGCATTGCCCACCTGATGGGTATACTTCTTTTTATTACAGTGTCTATCCCTGCCGTTCTGCATACCGCAACCCGACTCAGCGAGCCGATCCCGCCTCACCTGGCGGACTACCGACATACCATCATCTGGATCGCCGGCCAGGACACCGTCGACGCCATCGACACCGCGGCGGCGCGTGACCGTCTTATCCGGGATATGCGGGTGATCGAAGAAATGACTGCGGAAGGCTCTTGCGTCTATACGGAGTTCCCCCCCCTGGTCCGTCTGTTTGCGAAACGGCCGGCCCTTGCACCACCCTGGGACCGCCCCGCAGAGAGGTACCGGTTCCCCCTGACCTGCCGCTACTACTATATGATCCCCCCCATGCTGTCCGGGTATGGCACTTCCACAGGACTGCCGCCGGATATCCCCGGGCGTTCAACGCTAATGTATCTCTCCAACAGCCCCCGGGACCGGACCGGGCGGGAAAAGCTCGGGGTGCTGCTGCGACTTTAGCCCCAGTCTCGCCCATCTCCCACGACGGGCTAACCCCATGATTGTTTCCGTTTTTTGTACCGAGATCACTGTTATGCCATATAGAAAGGACCATAATGATCTTTGTCCTTATCGACCAGGGAGCGGTGAATAGGCATCCAAGCAGGTGACCAAAATTGTCACTTTTTAATTTTTCTGGTCACATTTTGCGGGATGGAACGAATTCTTAGGCGTATTGTCAGATAGTACCAATGACAGCATATTATTGCGTATAATCAATAAGTTAAACGACACTTCACATCCAACGGGCTGGCTTCAAACGGTACATAAAGCGATTAGGCACAACTATTGCTTAAGTTATGGTGAGGATATTGAACAGATATCGTACTTAATTCCGAGACTCAAGACGCTAAGGATGAATACCCTTAATTTCTTTAAAGCTCACTCTTCAGACAAGTAGGAGAAACACATGAAAAAGATGCAATCCGGTTTTACCTTGATCGAACTGATGATCGTTGTAGCGATTATCGGTATTCTGGCGGCCATCGCCATCCCGGCCTACCAGGATTACACCATCCGGGCGAAGGTCTCTGAAGGTGTTGCGGCTGCATCCGCGGCCAAGACCTCCGTTGCCGAATATCGTCAGTCACAGGGCGCTTATCCTGGTAACCTGACCCAGGCCGGCGCGAGTGACGTGGTCACCAAATACGTTTCCTCCCTGACCGTTGCGGCAGGCGGCATCATCACTGTTGACCTGGATGAGGCCGGTATCGACAACGCCGTTCTCGGTGGTACCACCCTCGAAGTCGTTCTTACCCCTGCTGACGTAACGGGCGCCGTCGACTGGACCTGCACCGCCGGTACAAGCGACGCGGAAAACGTCAAATATCTGCCGGCCGCATGCCGTTAAGATAGGTACTGCGTAGCTAAAACGGGGTTGTCCTTAAGGACAACCCCGTTTTTTTTGCCAAAACTGTTCCAAACCCCTATTCTTCCTGCAACGGTGGCAATTAACCGTTCGTCATACCAGCCCTTATTAATACCTTAAAATATCAATGCCCCACACCCGCGAAGACCCATCGCATATCCCCCGCACCCGCGATCTCCTTCGCTTCAGCCCGGGGCTGTTTCTGATAGCGGTGATATTAACGATCATCATCTACTGGCCCGGTTTGTCCGGGGAGTTCCTGTTCGATGATTATTCCACCATCCTCTATAACAATCAGATCAAGATATCCGCCCTGACCCTTGAGGAGTTGAAATCCGCTTCACTCTCATTCGACGGCTCCCATCTCAAACGACCGGTCAGCATGCTCTCTTTCGCCCTGACCCACTACCTGTTCGGTCAGGATCCGTTCTATTTCAAGCTCATAAATGTCGGCATTCATATCCTGACCGGTATCGGTATCTATCTGCTCTGTGGTCTTTTGTTATTCTTCACTCCGGTCCGTCGCGAATACAGCTTCCCGAAATGGCTGCCCGCTCTCGTCGCGAGCGCCTGGCTTTTCGCTCCCATCAATCTGACCACGGTGTTGTATGTAACACAGCGTATGACCGGGCTTGCCAGCCTCTTTATGCTGTTGGGATTACTGTCTTACATAGTCGGCAGAGTGCGCCAATTGGGCGGACACAGGGGCTACCTGCCTATTGCCTGCGCATTTCTGATTTTTCTCCCCCTTGCGCTCTTCAGCAAGGAAAACGGCATTCTGTTGATTCCCTACCTGCTGGTAGCGGAGGCGATCTTTTTCCGTTTTAAGAAAACGAATGGCACGGTACA
This sequence comes from Sedimenticolaceae bacterium, assembly GCA_050291465.1. GTDB lineage: Bacteria > Pseudomonadota > Gammaproteobacteria > Chromatiales > Chromatiaceae > CBFDBF01. The sequence goes on from JBNKJV010000003.1 coordinate 111,455, forward strand.
ACGCTCCATAACTGCCCTGTTCCTCATCTGCGCCGCACTGCCCACGATACTGGGCCTCGCCTATCTGGCCTATAACCCTGATTTTGTTCTCGCGGTTTATGCTTATCGTGATTTTACCCTGATGGAACGGCTGCTCACCGAAAGCCGCATCCTGTGGATGTATATCAAGTTCACTTTCATCCCCACCCTGCAGTCCCTGGGCATATATCACGATGACATCACCCTATCGACAGGACTTCTTGACCCGCCGACGACCCTGTTATCTCTGCTCGCCCTGGCGGGACTGTTTATCGCTGCATTCCCCCTGGCCAGACGGGCCCCGGTAGCCTCCTTCGGCATTCTTATTTTTTTTATATCCCATTCCATCGAGTCGACAATCTTCCCCCTGGAGCTCGCTTTTGAGCATCGGAACTATCTCGCCAGCGTGGGGATAATAATCGGCCTGGTATCGCTCCCCTATCAACTACAACTCACCGAACGCTCCTACCGTTTGATTACGTTGGGCTTGCTGTCGTTTCTTCTCTTTACCGGATCCACCACTTTTCTGCGTTCACTCTCCTGGGGAAACCGACTGCAGTTCGCCGTTGATGAGGCCCGCCACCATCCCGATTCACCCAGAGCCAACGGTTACGCAGGTCAGGTCCTGCTGGATGCGGTCGGCGCCGGACAAACCAGCCTGCTTCCGGATGCCGTTCATTTTCTCGAGAAGGCGCGCGATACCGACCGCCGCAGCATCGTTCCCGAGATCTCGATGATAATCGCGGGTCAAAGATTGGGGCTGGCAATCGACCAGAGCTGGTATGACAGTGCGCAACAGAAACTCAAGGCCGGCAATATCACCCACTCCTCCATCTTTGGACTTTATGGTCTGTATGGCTGTTTTAAGGAGGCGCAGTATTGCACCCTTATCGACGACAACATAGTTGCCCTTTTCCGGAATGCGGCAGATCTTGATCACCACAAGACAATACTCATTTACGGCATGTTTCTAGAAAACGTCCTGGGAAAGGAGGAGGAGGCGGAATCCCAATACCGGAGAGCGATTGCCGCCTTTCCGGACCAACCCCTCCCCTATCTCGCTTTGGCCAGGACACTGATCCATAAGAAGGAATGGGAGCAGGCGCTCATCGCGATAGAGGACGCAAGAAAGAGAGACAGGTATGGTGTACGCCGGAAAGAGATTGAAAAGGCCCTGCGGGTCGTGAACAAGCGACTGACATCTCCCTAAGCACGGTGGATTCCTTCTCCGCTCGCCGCGTATGAAACGATACAAGTACCTCTATCTCCTGGTCCCGGCGCTTATTGCGTTTCTGCTTTATATATCGGGTCTCTCCGGGCCGTTTCTTCTGGACGACTTCTCCAACCAGATCAATTCGTATTCCTACAAATTCGACCTGGAGTATATCCTCTCAGCCTCCTTTTCCAACCAGAGCGGTATGCTCAGACGCCCTTTGGCACAGTTCACGTTTGTTCTTAATGCAATCGTGGATAACTCACCCTGGAGCTATAAGTTTGTCAATGTGCTCTTGCATCTGATCACCGGCGCTCTCCTGTTCCTACTTATAAAACGCGTCATTCGCATTACAAATCCCCGAGGCATTACACAGAATCGTCTATACCTTGCTGCCTCGATAGCCTTGGCCGCCTGGCTGCTCCACCCGCTTCAGGTCAGCACCGTACTCTATGCCGTGCAACGTATGACCATAATGTCCGGCCTATTCGTTATCGCCGCGCTTCTCAGCTACACCGCTTTCCGCGAAAGGGTCCTGCACGCCCAATCACCCCGCACTTTGCTCTATGGCGCCGGATATTGCGTTTTTGGGACACTCGGCCTGGCTAGTAAGGAAAACGCCGCGCTGCTGCCCTTGTTTGCACTCATTATGGAATTTTCCATTTTTCAATTTCGCCTCCCTCCAAAACCGGGCGCAAGGCGATCTTTTTATCTCTTCTTTGCGTTGCTGATATGTGCGCCTTTGCTGTTGGGTGCATATTATTCGGTAACGCACATGGAAGGCTGGCTCGCGGGCTATGACAGCCGCTATTTCTCACTCACCGAAAGAGTGTTAACGGAAGTACATGCGCTGGTATTTTACTTAAGAATGATCTTTATCCCCGACCTCTCGTTGATGGGGATATTTCATGATGATTTCCCGTTGCAGAAAGGCCTGGATCTGATAACCCTGGTTTACCTGGCCCTGTTTTTGTGCGCCATTTTTATCGCCTGCATTTATCGCAAACGTTTTCCCATCGCATCTCTTGGGATACTGTGGTTTTTTTCCGCCCACCTACTCGAATCCACCATCCTCCCCCTGGAGCTGGTTTACGAACACCGTAATTATCTGGCCCTGGTGATGCTTTCATTGCTCTTTGCGGATATTGCCGTACATGTTCTGCGCCCGGAATCAAAGCCCCATTGGCGCACATCCGTATTATCGGGATTGATTCTGTTTCTGGCGCTTTCCGTCTTCCTTAGCGCCCTTCGGATTGATACCTGGTCCTCCAAAGAAAAGCTTATGGCGGCTCTCGACCGATACCATCCGAATTCCGTCGCCCTGCTCATGGAGCAGGTAAATAGGGATGCCGTGAATAGACGCTATGACCTGGCACTGGAGAAAACCGAGCGAATAGGGAAGCTGCGTCCACGGGAAGCCAAGGCAAATATCATTCGTCTGCTTATTGACTGTTACGCGGGCATCCGTTCTGAAAACGACTATCAACAGACATTAAGCTTTTTGCGGAACCCAAACAATGTCCTTGGGGACGATTCCGGACTGGCAATGCTCGGCAAGCTCGCCATCAATAAACGATGCAATTCTTATAGTACGGAAGAGATTATGGCGCTGTTGCAGACCGCCCTGGCGGATACATCAATCAGGAAAGCGGGACGCACCGCACTGACCCTTCATATGATAACGGGCAAGCTGTTCCTGAGTTCAGGAAATACCGGAATGGCGATCATCCATTACGAAAAAGCCTATCAGTCCAACCCTTCTGACCTGGGACCCCTTCTGGAAAAGGCCTACCTGGAACTGAATAGCAACATGCTGAAAGAGGCGGAACAGACCGCACTGCTGCTACGGGAAAAGGACAAATCGACCATCCGGCATTACGCCCATCTCATAGAAGAGCTTGAACAGTACATATCTGAAGCAAAACGCGATAATGCGCAATTACCGGTCGAAAATTGATTTAGCGAACCCCTGATTAATTTGATAATCGTCATCTCGACCGCAGGGAGAGATCTTTTTTTGAGTTATTAATGAGATATTAGGTACAAGATTTCTCGCTTCGCTCGAAATGACATTTAATCAGAGGTTGCTTAGCGTTTTAACTGTTCTTGCGCATATACATCAGATTCGTTATTTGCTCGGACACAATACCTATTAGAAAAACCAACAAAGAGGTGGAAAACAGCAACGCACTCATATTGGTAAACCTTCCCCAGGTGATAAAGCTGTACAGATACAGCGTACAACCCGCTACAAAAGTGAATGCGCTGATGGGTAGAAAAAACTTCAACGGCGAATAAAGCGATCCGATCTTAAAGATAATCACCAGGAACCGCAGACCGTCCTTCAGAGGACGAATATGGCTTTCCCCGTTTCGTCGTAACACCGATACCGGCTCGTAAGCCACCGAATAGCCTGTTCTGAAAAAGGCCATGGTAATGGAGGTGGGATAGGAGAACCCGTTGGGAAGCAGGTGCAGGAACTCCTTGAATTTATCCGCATTGACCACGCGCATACCGGAAGTAAGATCTTTCACCTTGCGTCCCGTCATCCAACTGGCAAGCCGGTTAAATATGCGATTGGCAAAGGAACGCCCGACCGTGGCCTGCGCTTCATCGCTGCGCCTGCCGACCACCATATCGTATCCTTCCATCTTGTATCGCTGCAGAAGCCTCTCAGCGTCAACCGGCTGGTGCTGACCGTCCGCATCCATAAAGATATAGATATCTCCGCTGGCCTCCCTTGCGCCGCGCTTTATGGCCGCCCCGTTCCCCATCGAGTAGGGGTTATGCACCATTTTTACTCCCGAGCTGTTTTCCAGACTGGGGGTCTCGTCGGTGGAACCGTCATCCACAACCAGTATCTCCGCATCGGGGAAATGCTCCCGCAACTGCCCCAACAGCTCGCTCAGTGCCGCATATTCATTCTTCGCTGGAAGAATAATGCTGACTTCAGGACCCGCGTTTTTCTTCATTCTGAGACCACTCCAAACTGGTTATTAGAATTATTTTTTAAATCATTAAGTTGCAGGTTGACACAAAGGATTATGGCTCAGGCTTGCCGCAGGCACCACACCCCCAGCCTCTGTGAAAATGGGACTCAAATCACAGCATCGACCGGAGCACCTTTCAAGGGGCAGATTCTATCCTATAATGTTCTGAAAAGTAGAACGATATTGCATATGACAGACTCCCTGTTTTCCGGCCTGATAACCTCAAAGACCCGCATCCGGATCCTGATGCGCCTGTTTCTCAATCCGGATCAGAATGCCCATCTCCGGGGCCTCGCCACCGAATTTGACCTGTCACCCAGCCAGGTGCGGGAAGAGCTGCGGCAACTCAGCCAGGCCGAACTGCTGGTCAACAAGAAGAAAGGCCGTCAGGTCGATTACGGGGCCAACACCCGGCACCCCCTATTTCCCGAGTTACATTCCATGGTGAGAAAGGCCCTGGGCATGGACCATATACTGGAGAGTATCGTGGAACGTCTGGGTGACCTGGAACAGGCATTCCTGCTCGATGACTACGCTCAAGGCAAGGATACCGGAATAATCGATCTCGCGTTGATCGGTAATATCCGCCAGGACAATCTCGCGGATCTGGTTGCCAAGGCCGAACGGCATATCGGACGAAAGATCCGTACGCTGGTAATGGACGGGCAGGAGTTTACCCACCTGCGTAAATTATTTGTTGATCGACCGATGCTATTACTCTGGAGCAGAGACCTGGGCCAAGCGGCTGACAAAGGCATGGGAACAAATCAGCAAGCAGCGGAAAAACATAGGAGTTGAGGCCGGTGAATCGGGCGGACGTTCAACTTCTTAGCAGACTGATACTACGTCGAGGCTGGAAAGAGCCCGCGCTTCTCATCGCCGTTGTCTTAATCGCCTCCATCCTGGAGCTTTTCGGCGTCAGCGTGCTTTACTGGTTCGTCAAGTTTGCAACTGACCCGAATATCGAGGCCAATATACCGAAAGGTTTTCCCGACTTTTTCGTCCCCACTGAAAATAACCCGTCGCGAGGAATAGTACTCCTCGGATTACTGATTATTGTCGTCTATATAGTAAAGGCATTTATCGGCTTTCTGGCTGTTGTACTCCGCGTAAGATTCTCAAGTCGACAGGCCGAAAGGCTCGCGCGGGAAATCATGATGGACTACGCAGCGCGCCCATACGAGCAATACCTCGGTAAACATACGGCTGACCAGATACGAAAAGTATTTGCCGAATCAGACATTCTCGGATCACAGGTCCTTCTCACTTCTGTGACGATTATCAGCGAGTCGTTCTTCTCTCTTATTCTTATTTTGTTCCTCTTATGGTATGACCCGGTATTCACAACCATATTGGTTGGAACTTTCGGCGTTCTCTATTATGCGTTGTATTCAGTGTTCCGATCGGTATTGGCAAAGGCGGGAGCCGAGCGCCAGCGACTCGATCGCGAACGGGTACGATCGGCTCTGGAGTTTTTCGGCGGTTTAAAGGAGGTAAAACTTTCCGGCAACTGGGGGTATTTTGTCCGCCAATTTACCTCCGCCAATTGGAACTATGTACGCCAGTTGATTCTTATCTATAGCCTGCCCGGCGCGCCCAGCTTCCTGATGCAGGTCTTGGCCACGACAGCTGTTGTATCCTTGCTTATTATTGGCACGGTCGTAAGTGAAGCACCTATCAGCGATGTGCTGGCTGCTGCTGCAGTTTTCGCCGCCATTGGATGGCGAATGATGCCCTCTCTAAACGCCATAGTACGTGATGCCCTGTTACTAAGGGGACATATAGAAGTGTTATGGAAACTGCGCGAGGATATAGAGCGCGAGCCTTGCGATACACCGATTACCGCCGAGGTAATACCCCCTCTAGATATCGAACGCGAAATAGCGCTACGTAATATTGACTACTGCTATCCGCAGTCGTCCAAAAATGTTGTAAAAAACCTTAATATGGTTTTTCCACTTGGAGAATCAATAGGCATCGTCGGTCCATCCGGGGCTGGGAAGTCCACCATAGCCGAATTACTGCTTGGTCTCCTGACACCCCGCGCAGGATCATTAACCGCGGATGGGAATACCATATCCCAGGACAGCCTCGAATCCTGGCAACGGACTGTCGGCTACGTTCCACAACGGATATACATCGCTGACGACACATTGCTGCATAACGTGGCTTTCGGAACGGAACATGATGAGATTGATGTCCCCATGGCGATACATGCGTTAACGGCCGCTAATCTTACCGACTTTGTTGACGAACTTCCGGAGGGAATAGATTCCCAGCTTGGAGAACGCGGCACGAAGATAAGCGGCGGCCAGATGCAGCGAATAGGCATTGCCCGCGCCATTTATAAACGCCCTTCCCTGCTTGTTCTGGATGAAGCCACAAGCGCACTGGACACTCATTCGGAACGCAAGGTAAGTAATGCAATTCGGAAACTTGGCGATACACTGACGACAGTTATTATTGCTCACCGTCTTACTACGGTTCGACACTGCGATCGAATTTACGTTATTAACGACGGCGCAGTGGTCGATGTCGGCTCCTATACTGAACTTCTGGAAAGATGTGATTTATTCAAGCAACTAACAGGAGACGCTCACGATATGAACATACCGGATTCAGAACGGCAATAATGCGTAAACGGGAACCTAAAAACCCTTTCGACCATCATCCTCTATGATGTAAAAGGGATGCCATTTAATTCAGATGAGGAATAATCGTGTCAATTTCTAAAACGGTCGTAATAAGCTGCGCTGGAATGGGAACGCGCCTCGGACTGGACAAACCGAAGGCCCTGGTGGAACTTGAGAGCAGACCCTTGATCTATTGGCAGCTCGGAATGCTCGAAGAGGTCGAAGATGTCCGCGTTGTGGTCGGATATAAAGCACAGTCAGTAATAGATACGGTTACCGCGATCCGCCCAAATACTTCGTTCGTATTCAATAACGACTACAACTCCACCGGAACCGCACATAGCTTGGCCCTTGGAGCCAGGGATGCGGAGAACATGGTCATCTCCCTGGATGGCGATCTCCTGGTTCACCCGGAAGATTTGCGGGCTTTACTCCTATCCGAATCCGAGTGCGTTGGAGTTGCTCCTCCTTCTACCGAAGAGCCGGTCTATGTGAAACTCAGGGAGGAAGAGGGGCGAATCCTGGCGGAGTCTTTTTCCCGCCAGTCCGGGGACGCAGAGTGGACCGGACTGGTGCAGCTAAATCCCGATAAAATCGAGGTGGGCTATTTCCATGTATATCAGCTTCTTGAACCTCATCTTCCTCTCGCCTCTATAGAGGTCCGCACCCGTGAGATAGATACACCGGAGGACTATAATTCCGCTGTCGCCTGGTTCAATCAGCTTCTTGCTGAAGGAGTGTTCCATGGATAAGCAAAAAATAGATCAGTTCTGGAAGCGTCGAGCCAGGATTAAAGACCCCAGAGTGGCAACCCACTTCAAACACGACGACGCCCTGGAGTACGATGTTCAGCTCATTGAACAACATCTGAGGCCAAATGCCAGAGTCCTGGATCTAGGTTGTGGAACCTGCGCGATGGTCAATAAAATAGCTCATCTTGCCGGCTATGTTCGGGCGGTCGACAAACAAAGCGAGTTTCTCTCCAACTGCGTTGACCTGCCCCATGTAGAGACGGTTGCCAGTGATATCGCGCAGTATCGTGATACGGAACACTACGATCTTATTCTCCTGTTTGGCGTAATGAACTATTTTGATGAAACAGAAGCGCTGGAAATATATCAGCGTTGCCGGAACATGCTCACTCAGAATGGAACGCTGATTGTCAAACATGCCTGCGGTGTCAACGAGGACGTGGAAGTGGATAAATACTCCGATGAAATAGGAGATTGGTACTATGCTGTCTATCGTCAGGCAGATAAAGAAAAGGCACTACTTCAACATATTTATTCCGTGGACATGGTTGATATTTATCCGCCGGAACTGAATCGTTGGGACAACACCCACTTCTTTGCGTTCATTTGCAACCCGAAGGAAATGTAACCAGAGTGATCAAAGCGCTATTAAACTACCTTGGCTTCTGGAAACCGGGCCAGAGTATTGCTGATGCGGAAATCATGGTCTCGCCCGAGACCAATGGATTTGTTCCGAATGATCTGATAAGCGCAATCCCCCGGCATCATGAACTGGCCGCGAGACTTTACGCCAACGCCATAAACGGTTCCGCTGAACGTAAAATTCTGCAATCGGGAATTCCACCCGTGTTATTCTCCGAGATTACCAAAGGCATGAAAGTGGCGGCCGTTGGCGAACGCGCATTGCCTGTCATAAAACCGGCCATTTCAGGCAAAGGAGCGGAGCTGGCCTATTGGCTGGCCCCAGCCCCTTCAGGAGATAGCGGTGGACGTTCCGTCAAAGGCGACCTTGCGATGCCTTTCTCTCCAGCGCGTCTCGCACCCAATCTGCCCTTTAATGATGTCCTTTTCTGTACCTCGCCTGATATCTCCGGGCTCATACTCTACGGAAAAGACGAACTGGAACGGATCGCCGAGCGGATTTCCACTGCATTCATATTCCCCATTGCGACTGCAGACAACGCGGTGGCGGCAGCCTGGGGCCAGGGGTTTTCAACGGTGGAAGAGTTACACGGATCTCATTGGCGCTGGTGCAATTCAGCTGTTTCCAGGGGAGAAATAACCGTCTTCAGCCGTTCCCTTACAAATCTGACTGCCCGATTGCGCGCCGACGTTCTACACGCTCCCGGCTGGAATGGTCTCTGCTACTGCATTTCTCCCGATAAAAATACGCATAAAGCAAGAAGGGAGAGTTTTGATTTCAAGTTCCAACTGGCGCCGGGGCCCAACCGGTTCATCTTCGGTGGGGACACGCCTCCGGTACCGATCGCAAACGATATACGCAGGTTATGCTTCGGTATATCCGCGTTACGTGTAGAGGATTCCGCGAGGGATTCCATCAGCGGAATTCAAGCCTACATGCCGGACCTGATCAGCGAGGCCTGTTTTCTCCCCGAGCTGATAGAGGATAGACTAAGGCGTTCCGGTTTCGTCTCAGTATCGAAGGTCGGGGATAGCGAGCGACTTAAAACAGCCTACGGGCATTGCTGGTATGTCGCCAGGAGATTACCGGAATGAACCCGGCTGAGCACCACTACCTGCTTTTTGGCAAGGGCAGTGAATATGTCTTAAGCCCGATTGCAGAGCGGCTGCAACAGGAACGGTTACAGGTAACGGAGATAGACCTGAATCGCACCAACGACCCCTGGGCATCTATCAGCTCCCTAACCGCACCAATAGTGTTCATCACCTCCGCACATCTGGTCACGGGTACCGCAATTAGCCCCGATAGTGATCCGTCCCCTTTACAATTGCTACGAAAGTTACAACCCGTGCGCAGTATCTACGTGGCACATGACCTGGCCGATCCGTTTCATGAGGAGGAACTCCCCTGGCTTCCATTGTTTGACCTGTTCGTTTCCCCACGCACCGGCATGGAGTATCTCAATGCCTATACCCAGGTGGCGGAATGCGGCTGGATCCGTAAACGAGGCATTCTGCCGGGAATACCCCGGGCAAAAATGCATAACATTTCCATAGGCTTTGCTTTCAGCGAACTGATATATCACCAGAAACTCGGCATCGAAAAGACGCTTGCGCTCTGGCTTCCACTGCTTCATCAGGTTTCATCCGTAAAATTCCCCGCCTGGCCGGGCGTTGAAATATTCGAAAAGGCTTTTCGAGACGTCGGGATAAATGTACTGCCCGCGGAAAGCGATACCATGCGGTTTATTTCCGAACATCACATTATGATTACGAATGGCCTGTCCTCCGTAGCTTTTGAGGCCGCCCTTTCCGGACGCCGGGTATTCAATGTGATTGATGGAAGCCATCCTGAATCCGAGCATCTAAAAACTTTTCGGTCGTTGGATTCCCTTAAATTTGGGAGTATCGAAAAGGTGGCGGAACAATTGAAAGATATACGCGAAGCACCTGATTTTATTTCCTGCGGAGAGGATAGGCTGCAACCTTTCGATATGGATTATTTCCTAAGACTTATTTTTGAAGAACATCCGGCGAAATAGTCAATTTACTAACCATTTGGTATTAGGGTGAACATAACATGACAAGCGAAAAAACAGCTTTAATAACCGGGATTACCGGTCAGGATGGAGCATATCTCGCCGATTTACTACTGCGAAAAGGGTACCGGGTTCATGGCATCAAGCGCCGCTCCTCTCTCTTCAATACCACCCGCATCGATCATCTCTATCAGGATCCAAACGAAGGGGACGCGAGGCTGACGCTGCATTATGGTGATTTAACAGACTCCACCAGTCTGATTCGCATCGTACAGAAAGTACAGCCGGATGAAATCTACAATCTTGCGGCGCAAAGCCACGTTGCCGTCTCCTTCGAATCACCCGAATATACGGCAAACGCGGATGCTCTGGGCACTCTTCGCCTGCTGGAGGCTATTCGTATTCTCGATATGGAGGGACATGTGCGTTTTTACCAGGCGTCCACATCGGAACTATTCGGAAAAATACAGGCATCGCCACAGAACGAAAGCACACCGTTTTATCCGCGCTCCCCTTATGGCGTCGCAAAACTCTACGCCTACTGGATTACGGTAAATTACCGGGAGGCATACGGTATGTATGCATGTAACGGCATTCTCTACAATCATGAGTCGCCGGTTCGCGGGGAGACATTTGTCACACGAAAAATCACCCGGGGCCTGGCCCGCATAAAGCTTGGATTACAGAAATGCCTTTACCTCGGAAATCTTGATGCACGTCGGGATTGGGGCCATGCGCAGGATTACGTGGAAGCGCAGTGGTTGATGTTGCAGCAACCGGAACCCATAGACCTTGTTATAGCCACCGGCCAGCAATATTCCGTGCGCGATTTTGTTGATGCCGCGGCAGCGGAATTGGAGCTGGCTCTAGAGTGGTCCGGAAGCGGCGTCGATGCCAAAGCGACCGATACCGCAACAGGAAACTGCGTGGTAAGAATTGATCCCCGTTATTTCCGCCCCACAGAGGTCGAAACACTGCTCGGTGACGCTTCCCTTGCACGCGAACGTTTGGGTTGGAGCCCCAAGATTTCCTTCAACGAAATGGTAACGGAGATGGTGCAGGAAGACCTTAAGCTGGCCGAGCGTGACCTGCTTTGCAGTAAAGAGGGTTTTCCGATTTACCAGAATCAGGAATAGTAAAAATAACTCAACTTTTATAGCCACACAGAATGACAGATACCAGACAGACCGCCCTCATATGCGGGATCTCGGGTCAGGACGGGGCCTATCTCGCGAAATTCCTGCTCGATCGGGGGTACCGGGTGACGGGGACCTCCCGCGATGCAGGGAAGGCCGATTTCAGCAATCTTGTCCATCTAGGCATCCGTGACAAGGTCGAAATAGTATCCCTACCTCTTACCGAACCGCAGAGCGTACGGCAGACCGTTTCTTCCATTTCACCGGAGGAGATATATAACCTTGCCGGCCAGAGTTCAGTCGCCCGGTCGTTTAAAAACCCGGCGGAAACCATTGAGAGTACAGTTCTCGGGACATTGAATCTACTCGAAAGCGCCCGCTCCTTAAACAGCGAAGTCCGTCTGTTCAATGCCGCCTCAGGCGAATGCTTCGGCGATACCGGCGGCACCCCAGCAGATGAACAGACCCCTTTCAGACCGCGCAGCCCCTATGCCGCGGCCAAGGCCTCTTCCTTCTGGGAAGTCGCGACCTACCGCGAAACTTATGGGCTATATGCGTGCTCCGGTATCCTTTTTAATCACGAATCGCCGTTACGGCCGGAACGTTTTGTCACTCAGAAGATCGTCCACGCCGCCTGTCGTATTGCTAACGGCAGTAGAGAACGTCTGGAACTGGGTAACATCTATATCCAACGCGACTGGGGCTGGGCTCCGGAATACGTGGAAGCAATGTGGAAGATGCTGCAACAACAATCACCGGACGATTACGTCATTGCAACCGGGGTGACAGTCCAGCTTCAGGACTTTCTGGCACTAGCGTTTGAGGCCGTCGGCCTGGATTGGCACGACCATGTGGATATCAACGAAGCCTATATCCGCCCCACCGATCTGGCAGCCAGCCGGGCAGATCCGTCAAAGGCCGCATCCAAACTCGGATGGAAGGCTCGAATACAGATCAATGAAATCGTGCAGTTAATGATGGACTCCGCAATGCGACATCTTGCGCGGGAATAAAGAAATTCCTTTCCCTGCGCCAGGGCACACATACCCCAGAAATTCTTCAACTATCTGCAGCCTCCCTGTAAGCCGTCAGTGTTGCTTCAGCCACTCCCTTCCAGCTGAATCGCCGCGCCCGTTCCGGACCCGCAATTGCCAGTTCATGATACAGCGCCTGATCTTCCAACAATCTCTGAATATTTTCCGTCCAGACTACCGGATCGAGCGCGTCCACCACCAATGCGGAATCCCCTACCACCTCAGGCAACGCGGAACGATCCGACACTACAACGGGTATTCCACTTGCAAGCGCCTCCAACGGGGGCATCCCGAAACCCTCATAGAGTGACGGAAAGGCGAAAATACGCGCGCCCGAATATATCAGAGGAAGATCCCCCTGCTCGACATAACCCAACAACTTTACCGACCCCTGACTGATCAGAGGGTCCAGCAGCCGCATAAACTTCGACTCTTTCCACCCCCGCATCCCTACGATGACCAGTGGAAACCTGTTTCTTATGGAAGACGGCAGGCGCTGAAATGCCTGGACCAGGGTCTCCAGATTCTTTCGGGGCTCGATGGTTCCCACGCTCAGGATGTATTTGCCAGGGTCGAGGGAATATCTGGAAAGAACAGGGGTGATCTCGTCTTTTTCGCGTCGCCTGAAATCGCTGTCCACACCTACATAGGTGACGGATATCTTCGAAGGCGGTATTCCGAAGTAGTCGATAATCTCTCTTTTTGAGAACTCCGAGATTGTAAGAATATGGCACGCCGCCTGCAGCGCCCTGGGGAGGGTTCGCTGCTGCATCTCAACCCGCGCTACGGGGTGGGTCTCCGGATGCCGGAAACAGGAGATATCGTATACATTAACAATGCTTGGTAGGTCTGCATCAAACACCCTATAATTTGTGTTATGAATAACGTCGGGTGCGATAGATCTTAAACCGCCGACGAATTTTCTCTGTTGATACCAGAAATGAAGACGCTTTTTCAGGAGTGCGGCATTTCCCCCAAATAAATCCAGAGCCCGGCTTACCCCTCTAATAGGGAGGGGGCGTTTTATCGACGAAGTATTTAACACGGGCAAGGTGTCGACCCATGAACTACTCAGAAAATAAGCAAAATCAGGAGCATCATCCAGGATCTGTAATGCCTGAATCAAGTTAGCTATATAGTGACCTATACCTGTTTTCGCACCCAATATGGGGGTGGCATCAATAGCTACTCTTAACCGCCTCATGAGATATGCACTATGAAGATATGGCTGCCCACAATCAAAACCGGCAGCGGCACCGATGTCTTTACCCGGCAGCTGGCCAACGGACTCATGGCGCGGGGCATCGACCCCACGATTACCTGGTTTCCGCACATCCTCGAACTGGCACCTTCATTACTAAAAGGGGTATCACCACCGCAGGGTGCGAATATCATCCATACAAACAGCTGGCATGGTTTTGCCTTTGCACGGACCGGCATCCCCATGGTGACCACTGTTCACCACTGCGTGCACGATATCGGCTATGCACCCTATCGCAGCTTAATGCAGTCAATCTACCACAAAACACGTATCTACAGGCACGAAAGACGCAGTTTTGCTCTTTCGGAGGCAGTCGTTGCCGACAGCCATTTTACCGCCGCGAGGGTTATGGAGGCCTTCCCCCACACCCATCCAATGGTTATATATGCGGGAGTGGATCACGAATTCTTTAAACCGGGCCATGCTCCGAATACGAAGGACGGCCCTTTCAGGCTGTTATATGTCGGCAATCCCACCCGCCGCAAAGGGTTCGATCTGCTCGTCCCCATTATGGAGCGTCTCGGAAAAGGTTTTGAACTCAGCATTACCAGCGGCCTGCGGGGCGGAAAATCGCCGGGCGCGCCTAATATAGAATCGCTGGGCAGACTGGACGACGGGGCTTTGCTGAAAGCTTATCAGGACTGCGACGCACTGTTGTTCCCTTCCCGGTACGAGGGATTCGGGTATGTGGTATGCGAGGCCATGGCCTGTGGCAAACCGGTAGTCACCAGCAACAACAGCGCCCTGGCCGAGGTGGTAAATGACGGGGAGACCGGCTTCCTTTGCCCCACAGGCGATATTGACGCATATTGTCGGGCGATAAGGAACCTGGCTTCCGACCCTGACCTGGCCGAAGAAATGGGCAATGCGGGGCGTTCCCGCGTGATAGAGAAATTTACCTTGGATAGAGTGGCCGCAAATTACGCTGAGTTGTATGCACGTTTGTTGAAGAACTGCTGATTTATCTTTTTATCGGAACAAACGTGTTCCAGAGCGCTTCTTCACTCCGGAATCTTCATTCACCTGTTTTTTTTGGACCGGCATCCGCCAGCCCGCACAGCAGCTTATTGTATCTGCCGGCAACAATCTTCCAGTCAAATTTCTCCCGAACCTCGTTCCCGCCCTGCCGTGCCAATCTCGAACACAGTTCCTGATCCCTATATAGCTTCTCGATCGCCTCCCTCAATCTATCCCGCTCCTTTTGAGGAACCAGTAATCCGTTAACCCCATCGCTCAGGATGCCTCGAACCGCAGGCAGATCCGAGACGACAACAGCGCAGCCACAACCGAGCGCCTCCACAATCACCAACCCGAAACCTTCCTGGTCTCCTTCCGGGGTCATAATGAAGGGAAATACCGCTATAGCGGCTTGCTGATACAGGGACGGGAGATCGGAATTTTCTACGGCACCTATAAACTCCACATTCCGCCCTATACCCAGGGTCGATGCCTGTTTTCTGAGGGACTCCTCCTCGGGTCCGGTTCCCACGACCAGCAACCTAAGATCTCCCTGTTCCCGCAACAACTCCGAGAAGGCTTCCAGCAGATAACAGAGCCCCTTTTTCTCAACCAGGCGCCCCGCAAACACCAGAGTCTTCGGATCGCGCCGTTCCGCGGCCGGGATAAATCTGGACTCCAGATCAACCCCCATCGGAATGACCTCCGATCGATCGGGATCCGCGCCCAGTCTTTCAGCCTCCCTGCGCATTGCATCGCTTACGACGGTCAGGAAATCGGTATGTTTCAGCACCATCCTCTTCACCCAGTGAACGACCCCGCCCTGAAGAGCGAACAGGTCCGCCCCATGGGACGTGCAGAGCACGGGAATGGAGCCGCCGGTTGTACGCTTCGTAAGTAGCGCCGTTACCCCCTGGGGAACCAGCCAATGGGCATGAATAACATCGATTGCGTAATGTCGGACAATACGCCGGGAATTCAAATACTGGGCAATGAAAAAGAGCGGCAATATAAAATACCGCCAAGGATTCTGTTTCAGGCGCGCGAGCATCCCTCCCTCATAGGCCAGCTTTTCCAACCAGTCAGGCCCATACCTGAATCGATGAACATTTATGCCGTCAATAGTCTCAACGGGGGCGCTGCCGGCGGTATGCGGGGCCAGTACGTGTACCTCCCATTCCGGCGTGAGACGCCTGGCCAACTCATAAACGAAAGGCGGCTCATGATCTCCCTTCCATCGCGGAAACGTGGAGGTAAGAACAAGAAGACGCTTTCGATTGTTGTCGTTCATAGATTAATTGTGCTTTATCTTACTGTTTTTATAGGTATTTTAAAAGACTCTTGCACTGAAATAGCTCCCTTACCACTGCCTGGAAGGCGACTTATGCCCGGTGTTTGTTTTTCTAAAAACAGTATCAGCCGGTTTCCTGGAGAAAGGCTTCTTGCTAGGATTTATAATACCTAATAATTAAATATCCGCTTGGTCAGAAACATATGGATCGCATCCTTGTAACCGGCGGCGCCGGTTTTCTCGGGTCACATCTGTGCGAAACATTGGTTCAGCGTGGATCCGATGTCCTTTGCGTGGACAATCTGTTCACGGGAAGAAAGAGCCACATCGCGCACTTGATGACTAATCCCTACTTCGAGTTTATGCGCCACGATGTAACCTTTCCGCTCTATGTCGAGGTCGACCGGATTTATAATCTCGCCTGCCCCGCGTCCCCGGTCCATTATCAGTTTGATCCGGTCCAGACAACAAAAACAAGCGTACACGGGGCGATCAACATGCTGGGACTGGCAAAACGCATCAAGGCCAGGATCTTCCAGGCATCCACCAGTGAGGTATATGGCGATCCGGAAGTTCATCCACAGAATGAGGAATATTGGGGGCGGGTAAATCCCATTGGACCAAGAGCCTGTTATGACGAAGGGAAGCGCTGCGCGGAGACGCTGTTTTTCGACTATCACCGCCAACACGGTCTCGACATCAAGGTTGTCAGGATCTTCAACACCTACGGCCCTCGCATGCACCCGAACGACGGACGGGTGGTCAGCAATTTCATCGTCAGCGCCCTGAATAATGAGCCGATATCAATCCATGGCGACGGCAGCCAGACCCGAAGCTTCTGTTATGTGGATGACATGATAGACGGCTTTCTTAGGATGATGGACAGCCCCGCGGATTTTATCGGCCCGGTAAATCTCGGCAACCCTCATGAAATAACCATTATTGAACTCGCAGAACTGGTGTTGCGACTTACCGGCAGCCGATCAAAACTGCAGTATATAAACCTCCCTCAGGATGATCCGCTGCGGCGGAAGCCGGATACCACCCTTGCGTCGGGCCGGTTACAGTGGCAACCGAAGGTCAGCCTCGAGGACGGGCTGAAGGAAACCATCAATTACTTCAGGAAGACGCTATAGTCATGAAGCTCAGCGTTGTCGTACCCTGCTTTAATGAAAAAGCGACGATTCGTGAGCTCGTCGAGGCGGTACGGAACTCTTCCTACGAGGACAAGGAAATAATCGTCGTCGACGATTGCTCCACCGACGGAACGCGCGAACTCCTTAAGGAGGAAATCTCACCCCTGGTGGATAAGGTCCTCTACCACGATATCAACCGGGGGAAAGGAGCCGCGCTCAGAACAGGCATCCAGGCCGCCACCGGCGATATCGTCATAATCCAGGATGCCGATCTCGAATACGATCCCAATCAATACTCCTATATCGTCAAACCGATCGTTGATGACAAGGCCGATGTAGTATACGGATCGCGCTTTCTGGGTGGGGCCCCCCATCGGGTTCTCTATTTCTGGCACCGCGTGGGCAACGGGTTTCTGACCTTCGTCTCCAATATGTTTACCAATCTCAACCTGACGGATATGGAAACCTGCTATAAAGCTTTCCGCCGGAACCTCATACAGGAAATCCGCATCGAGGAAGACCGTTTTGGTTTCGAACCTGAGATCACCGCAAAGATCGCCAAAACCGGCTGTCGCGTATACGAAGTCGGCATTGCCTACCATGGTCGCACCTACAGCGAGGGGAAAAAGATCGGCTGGAAGGACGGCTTCCGGGCGCTCTACTGCATCATAAAATACAACGTATTCAGATGACCATAATACGTTACTTTTTTGTCGGCGCCGTGGCGGCTGCGGTGGACTTCATCCTATTCGCCCTCTTGACCATCGGCATCGGAATACCCTGGTTCCCCGCCGCTGTTGTCAGCTTTTTCGCGGCCACCGTAACCAACTACATCCTTTCCGTCCGACACGTCTTCAAAAGCCGCGCCAGATTCTCCCGGAAACGAGAGATACAACTGGTTTTCTTCGTCAGTGCGGTCGGCCTCTTCCTCAACCAACTCTTTCTTTGGCTGCTGATAGAAAACCTCCAGCTCCACATCCTCCTTTCCAAGGTAATAGCAACAGGAGGAGTGTTCCTCTGGAACTACGGCGCCAGAAAGCACTATATATTCCGTCACGACTCAACCAGTGGCTGAAATCCGGAAACCGGTTCCTGCATTCGATCCCGCCGTTTGTCTGTGAGCCGCAAATGGACGCGAAGAACCGCCAACAAGCGCAAATTTCATAAATACCATTCGCGGGTCTTTGCGGTGATTAGCGTTTTTCGCGGCTTGGTCTGTTTTGGACGGAACGCCGATGTAGAAGCCCCGTCCTCTGGACGAAAAACGGGCGTGGCTCCATCGCCCGCGGGAGCGAACCCCTACCCACAAGTGGGAGAGGAACGTCCACGTCCCACCTTCCAGATAAGTAACAGGGAAGGCGGCGGTTTACCTGAATCGAATTAAGCGGATCTTCCTTCGTTCACCGACGTGAACCGCGTCCCGGATATCTATAATCAAGGGGTAATAATCTTCTTTTTTACCAAATACCACCTTGAGCAACGGACGATGATGCCGACAGTTATATATAAGGGATTCAAAGGATTTCCCGTTTGTTGCCATATTTCACAAATAGTAGTGGACATTAAGCTACAATTTGCTTAATTTTCAGTAAAATACAGGTAGTACTGCACGAAAAATATTATAAAGTATCGGGAAAAGCGGCCGATAAATTCTCTATCGTGCTGTTTTTCATAACTATTTTCAAAGTACCGGAATTCCAAACGGATCCAGGGTAGAGAAAGACAAAGAGATGGCTTCAGCCCAGCCTAAACTGAACATCAGCGGACTTGCGCATCGCCTGGTAAGAGACGACCTCCTGACCGAAGATACCGCACAGAAGGCCCTGAAACAGGCGAAGTCCCAGCGCACCCCTTTTGTCACCTACCTGGTTGAACACAAGATCCTCGAGAGCAGCAAGATAGCCCGCGCCGCTTCGCAGGAGTTCGGCGTTCCCCTGTTTGATCTCGACGTTCTCGACCTGGATCAGGCACCGGTAGGGTTGGTGGAAGAAAAACTGGTCCGCCTGCACCGGGCCCTGCCGCTTTTCAAGCGCGGCAATCGTCTGTTTCTCGGTGTGTCCGACCCGACCAACATGGAGGGACTGGACCAGATCAAGTTCCATACCGGTCTTGCCACGGAAGCGATCATCGTCGAAGAGGAGAAGCTCGCCCGTACAATAGACAAGGCATTGGAAGCCCAGGAAACCACCATTACGGACATAATGGACACCGACCTGGACAATCTCGATATCGCCACAGGCGAAGAGGATAAGGCCCAGGAAGGTGATCTGGATGTGGACGACGCCCCCGTTGTCCGCTTCGTCAACAAGATGCTGCTGGACGCCATCAAACAAGGCGCCTCGGACATTCACTTTGAACCTTATGAGAGAAATTTCCGCATTCGTTACCGCCAGGACGGTATGCTGCATGAAGTGGCGTCCCCACCGGTTAATATTGCACCTCGACTGATAGCGCGTATCAAGGTCATGTCCCGCATGAATATCGCGGAGCGCCGGGTACCCCAGGACGGGCGTATCAAGATGATGCTGTCCAAGAATCGCTCCATCGACTTTCGTGTCAACACCTGCCCCACCCTTTACGGGGAAAAGGTGGTGCTGCGTATCCTCGACCCGACCTCCGCGCAGATCGGGATCGAGGCCCTCGGATTCGAAGAACATCAAAGAACCGCCTTCCAGGAAGCCATCGACAAGCCCTACGGCATGGTTCTGGTAACCGGCCCTACGGGAAGCGGTAAAACGGTAACGCTGTACACCGCGTTGAACATGTTGAACAAGCCCGAGGTTAACATTTCCACGGTAGAGGACCCGGTGGAAATCCAGGTAGCCGGGATCAACCAGGTCAATATGAACACCAAAACCGGACTGACCTTTGCTGCAGCACTCCGTGCCTTTCTCCGCCAGGATCCTGACATCGTAATGGTGGGCGAAATCCGCGACCTGGAAACAGCCGAGATTGCGGTAAAAGCGGCACAGACCGGTCACCTTGTGCTCTCTACCCTGCATACCAACGACGCACCGCAAACCCTTACCCGTCTCGCCAATATGGGCATCCCCCCTTATAACATCGCTTCATCGGTTCTACTGATTATGGCCCAGCGCTTGGCGCGCAGACTCTGTGAACATTGCAAGATCGTGGACGATGTACCGAAGGAGTCGCTGCTCGAGGAGGGCTTCTCCGAGAAAGAGATCCCGAAACTCAAGATTTACAAGGCCGGAGGATGTGATATGTGCACTAACGGCTACAAAGGACGTATTGGTATCTTTGAGGTCATGCCCATTTCAGAGGAAATGGGGCGTCTGATCATGGAAGGCGGAAGCTCCCTGCAACTAGCCAAACAGGCGGAAAAAGAAGGGGTTCAAAACCTGCGTGCCTCAGGACTGAAAAAAGTAAAAGCGGGCATAACCAGCCTCGAAGAGATTAACCGCGTAACCAAGGATTAGTCATTATGGCAAAGCCAGTGCAAAAAAAGCCCGTTCAGAAGAAGGCTGTCAAGGCGGCGGAGAAGGCGTCAGTCTATACCTGGGAAGGCACGGATAAGCGCGGCAAGCGCCTTAAAGGGGAAACCAGGGCAGAAAACCAGAATCTGGTAAGAGCGGAGCTCCGACGCCAGGGGATTAATCCATTAAAAGTACGAAAAAAAGCCACCTCCATACTTACCAATCGAAAGGGCAGAGTAAGGGTTGCGGATATAGCCGTCTTCGCCCGCCAGCTTGCAACCATGATGCAAGCCGGCGTTCCGCTTGTTCAGGCCTTTGATATCGTCGGTCGCGGAAGCGAAAACCCCGCAATGCAGGATCTTCTGCTCTCCATCAAGGCTGACGTGGAGGGGGGTACCGCCCTTGCCGAGGCGTTGGCAAAACATCCTCTTCATTTTGATGACCTCTTTGTCAACCTGGTACGGGCCGGTGAAGCGGCAGGCGTCCTGGAAGAGTTGCTGGATAAAATAGCCACCTATAAGGAAAAAACCGAGTCCCTGAAAGGAAAGATCAAAAAGGCGCTGTTTTATCCCGCGGCGGTGATCGTGGTCGCAATAATCGTCGTGTCCCTGATTCTCATGTTCGTGATTCCACAGTTCGAGAGCCTGTTCGCAAGCTTCGGATCAGACCTGCCGGCTTTCACCAAAATGGTTGTTACCATGTCCCGCTGGATGCAGGACTGGTGGTTCCTCCTGCTAGTATGTGTATTTGCCGCCGGCTACTTTATAATTTTTTCCTGGAAACGCTCCCGAAAATTCCGGCAGGTCGTTGATAAGGCGCTACTGAAAACGCCAATTATCGGGGTAATTGTCGATAAGGCGTCTATCGCCCGTTTCGCCAGAACAACCTCCACCATGTTTGCCGCAGGCGTTCCTCTGGTTGAGGCACTGGAATCCGTATCCGGCGCAACCGGTAATATCGTCTATGCGGACGCCGTACTGCGCATGCGTGAGGACGTTGCCACCGGACAATCGCTGCAACTTACCATGAAACAACAGAACCTCTTCCCCCATATGGTCATCCAGATGGTGGCCATCGGCGAAGAATCGGGATCGCTGGACGATATGCTCGCCAAGGTCGCCGACTTCTTCGAGGAAGAAGTGGATAATATGGTTGATGCCCTGAGCAGCCTGCTGGAACCGCTGATTATGGTAGTCCTGGGCACACTCGTCGGTGGACTGGTTGTGGCCATGTATCTACCCATATTCCATATGGCCGAGGCATTCTAATCATAAGAGGGAAACTTAATATATCCCCTGTAATCCGGGGAACGGCAGACCGGGGAATCATGAGGACACCCGGTAAACTCCGGCCAGACGACTATTACAAGATACTTACAACCTGATCGTCGATAACCCTCTACCAAACCGATATGCTTGTTTTGGAACAGCTTCAGCAGAATACCCCTTTTCTTCTGCTGGTCGTGACACTCCTGGGGCTGGCCATCGGCAGCTTTCTGAACGTCGTCATCCATCGTCTCCCTATAGTGATGGAGCGGGACTGGAAAGAGCAGTGCCGGGAACTGATGGAGCTTCCCGCTGAGGAAGAACAGCCCCGGGAACCTTATAACCTGCTTCGCCCCCGTTCCCGCTGCCCTCAATGCGGTCATCAGATCACGGCCCTCGAGAATATCCCGATTATCAGTTATCTCATACTCAAGGGGCGCTGTTCCGGTTGCGGCACTCGCATATCTCTGCGTTACCCCCTGGTGGAACTGATAACTGCCGTGCTCTCTTTTATCGTCGCCTGGCGTTTCGGGTTCAGCTGGCAGACCGCCGCCCTGCTGCCTCTTACCTGGGCGCTGATCGCACTCAGTCTGATCGATTTTGACCGTAAATTGCTTCCCGATAGCATTATCTATCCGTTTCTCTGGGGAGGGCTCATACTGAGCCTGTTCGGTATCTTCTCAAACCCGCAGTCGGCGATAATCGGGGCGGCAATCGGCTATCTCTCCCTATGGAGCATTTTTCAGCTTTTTAAACTGCTGACGGGTAAAGAGGGGATGGGGTACGGCGATTTCAAACTGTTGGCGCTCTTCGGGGCCTGGCACGGGTGGCAGTATCTGATCCATACCATCCTGATCTCCTCCCTGGTAGGCGCCGTTATCGGGATCCTGCTGATCCTGGTACGCGGCCACGACCGTTCCGTCCCGATACCGTTCGGACCCTACCTCGCCATAGCCGGCTGGATAAGCCTGCTCTGGGGCAAACAGATCAATCTTTTCTAGGGTCTGTTAACACTATGCGGATATTCATCGACGGAGGCCGTGTTTTCACAGTGCAAGGCGCACTAAGCGCCTGAGATACATCAGAGAAAGTGCAACGCAGTCTTGGGGAAAATGGCCCCGCACACTCAACATCGACCACTGATATCTCTAACCTGACACCTGTAAACTGATAACTGATAACTGATAACTGATAACTGATAACTGATCACTCATAAACCATGCTCATCATCGGCCTAACCGGGGGTATCGGCAGCGGAAAAAGCACCGTTGCTGAACTTTTCGGCCGTCTCGGTGTTCCGGTGATCGACGCGGATCAGGCGGCCCGCGACGTGGTGGCTCCCGGGGAACCGGCACTGGAGACCGTTATAGGGCGATTTGGTAGTGAGATGCTTAATCCGGACGGCACCCTGAACCGCGCCCGCCTGCGGGAGCGCATTTTCGCGGACACCGCCGCCCGTCAGGAGCTGGAAGCCCTGCTCCACCCCCTCATACGCAGCCGCATGCAGGCACAACTGGACGCCCTGGACACCCCCTATGCCATCCTGTCGATCCCCTTACTGATTGAATCCGACCGCGCGGACACGGTGGACCGGGTACTTGTGGTCGATGTCCCCGAACGACAACAGATCGAGCGGGTTTGCCGACGGGACGGCATCAGCCACACGCAGGCACGAGCGATCCTGGCGGTCCAGATCAGCCGTGATACCCGCCTTGCCGCCGCCGACGACATCATAGACAACTCCGGAAGTCCGGCCGCGCTGGAAAAGCAGGTACAAACACTGCACCTCAAATACCTCGCCCTGGCCGGATGCAATTGAACCCGAGGCAACTATAGAACTGATAACAGCCCCCCTCCACGAACTCCAACAACATGATTTTATGGGATATATCTTGTTCTCTGCAGGTATATCACGGGGCCTGAAAGGCTAAATTTTATCCGCTTTCTGCCGATGTTATCTTAAGAACCTCCGCAGACCTGGGACGCAAAAATGTCCAAAGACAGGAAATTCATATCCATTACAACAAAGATTCGCGGCACGTTGCTGTTTCCGTTCGCGGTCATGCTGGGGCTGACCAGCGCCTACCTTGCATACAGCCAGGGCGAGCTGGCCAATCATGTCGGGTCGGACCTGGTCACCAATCTTGCCGATTCCTACTTCGACAATATCAACACCCTGATGCTTACCGGCCAAATGGCCAGCGCGGAAATCGCCCGGCAGAAGGTGTTGGCCAATCCGGAGGTCATGGCTGCCCGAATAGTGCGCGGCGAGGGTATAACGAAGTTTTATGGGGAAGGGGTGGAACGCGCAAAAATCCAGGATGAGTGGGACCAGCGCGGGATGGCGGGAGAGCCGATCCTTGAGTTCCACGAGGGTGAGAAGGGTCGCATCCTGACCATCGTCACTCCGATGCGAGCGGTTAAGGACTATCGTGGGATCGATTGCCTGTCATGCCATATTGTGGAAGAGAACTCGGTACTGGGCGCGATCCGGGTGGACTATTCCATGGCACCCCTGGACAGCCAGCTGACCCACGATCTCTGGACCACTATCAGCATTATCGCCGCAGTGATGGCCGTAACCCTGTTCCTGATCACCCTGGTGCTCGGCCGCGTGGTATCCAATCCCCTGAAAACACTGACTCGGACCATGCAGGCGGTAGCGGAAGGTAAGGTGGACTACTCCAGGAAACTGGATATCCATTCCAGCGACGAGATAGGAAACCTCGCCCACTACTTCAACAAGGCGATCAAACGCTTCGGCGGCATCATCGACGAGATCCAGAAACGGTCACAGGAATCTCAGCGGCTGAAAACGGCGCTCGACAATGTATCCAGCGGCGTCATGGTCGCGGATACGGAAAATACCATTATCTATATGAACAGATCCGTTCAGAGCATTTTCAGCGGTGCTGAAGCAGACATCCGCCGGGAAATACCGGGATTCTCGGCTGACATGTTGCTGGGCAGTACGATTGACAACTTCCATAAGAACGCCTCCCATCAGCAGCACCTGCTGGCCGGAATGAAGGAGGCACTTGTTTCTGAATTTGAACTGGGTGGACATACACTCAGGATCGTGGCCAACCCGGTTATAGATGAAACAGGCGAACGTCTCGGCACCGCGGTGGAATGGACCGACCGCACCGCTGAAGTAGGTGTGGAACGGGAGGTTGCCGAGATCATTACCGCCGCCAACGCCGGCAATCTTGATGAACGCATCCTGCTCACCGGAAAACAGGGGTTTTTCGCCCAGCTGAGCAACTCCGTAAACAACCTGCTGGACGTCACCAGCAATGCTGTCGACGAGATCTCGACGGTAGTGGGCGGTCTCTCCAGGGGTGACCTCAAACACAAGATCGAGGGAGACTATCAGGGGGCCTTCGGAAACCTGAAGTCCGGCATCAACCAGACCCTGGATAAATTGAATGAGATCGTTTCCCAGATCCGTGATGCATCCGACTTCATCAAAACCACGGCGGCGGAAATCGCCTACGGCAACGCCAATCTTTCCGCCAGAACCGAACAAGAGGCATCCGGCATCGAACAGACCGCCTCAAGTATTGAACAGCTCGCCAGCGCCGTGCGACAGAATGCCGATAACGCCGGCGAAGCCAACCAACTCGCCCTGACCGCCCGCCAGTTTGCGGAGAAGGGCGGTGACGTGGTGGGTAGTGCCATCACCGCAATGGGTGAAATACAGCGGTCCAGTGAAAAGATCGCCGCCATCATCGGTGTAATCGATGATATCGCCTTTCAAACCAACCTGCTTGCCCTCAACGCATCGGTAGAGGCCGCTCGGGCCGGTGAGCAGGGTCGCGGCTTCGCCGTGGTGGCAACCGAAGTGCGTAATCTGGCACAGCGCAGCGCCGCATCCGCGAAGGAGATCAAGGAGCTGATTAACGAAAGCGTGACCAAGGTTAAAACCGGATCCGAGCTGGTGGATGAATCCGGCAAGACCCTGGAAGAGATCGTCAGTTCGGTGAAAAAAGTCGGAGATCTGATCTCCGAGATCGCCGCCGCCAGTCAGGAACAGATGGACGGCATCAACCTGGTCAGCAGCGCCATAACCAAGATTGATGAATCCACTCAACAGAACGCCGCCCTTGCCGAAGAGACGGCGGCCGCCAGTACCAATGCCGCACATCTGGCAACCCGGATGGCTGATCTTGTGGAATTTTTCGCTTTACGCGAGGAGTAAGGCCCGTTGTTCCGGCTCCGGGTCCGGGTCCGGCTAAAACACGATTATCACGGAATACGCACGGAAGAGTGGATTTACCCGGGAGGCCCGGGCCAGAGGCCGCTGATTCCGGCAATCCCCTGGCCCCCGTGATGCCATGCCTCCGGCAGCAACCCCTCTTCCATACCCCCCAGTGCATATACCGGCAACGAGGCCTCCCTGGTCAGCTCGCAAAACCGCTCCCAACCCAGGGGTTGCACTTCAGGATGACTGGCGGTGGCCAACACCGGGGAGAGCACGGCAAAATCAAGGCCTATTTCCGAGGCCTGCGCCAGCTCTTCTGCGGAGTGGCAGGAGCAGGCCACCAAGCGGTCCCGGTCCAACGGCCGCCCGTTCAAGGCCATGAGGCGACGACTGCTCAAGTGCACGCCGTCCATACCGAGACGACCGGCCATCTCCGGTGTTCCGTTAAGCAGTAATCTGGCCCCCTTTCCCCGGCACAGTTCCAGAGACGCCGAAGCCAGGGCGGACAGTTTCTTTTCCGGCAGATCCGGGGTACGCAGTTGCACCAACTTAATCCCGTTATCCAGCGCCCGGGCCAGCCGTCGTAGAAACCCATCCGCGTCCGCCGGATCGGCACCCGTGATCAGATAGCGCTCCGGAAGGGTCAGGGCGGAACAGATAGGCCTGTCCGCTGCGGGCATCGCATAATGTGACAGGGCCTCGGGTTCCACCCACTCCAACGGCTGCCCTTCCAGTCCCTGCGCCACACCGCGAAATTCGGAGACGAGATGAACGTCCAGTAAAACCCTTCGGTCAGGGTAGTGATGGGTTATCGCAATCAGCGGCCTGTGCTCAAGGAGCTCCAGCCCCAGCTCCTCCCGGATCTCCCGCCGCAGGGCCTGCTGCAGGGTCTCACCCCGCTCCAGCTTACCTCCCGGAAACTCCCACAGTCCCCCTTGATGCAGATGGTCGTGACGCCGGCTCAGCAACACCCTGCCCTTTTGGTCCCGGATGACGGCCACCGCGACATGAACCCTATTCAATAGGAATCCTCCACACCCACCGGCCGGGCGAAAAGATCATGCTCATCGGCGCTGGTGACCTCCACCTCGATGAAATCCCCCGGCTGCAGATCCCAGGCCCCCTCCAGCATTACCCTGCCGTCGATCTCCGGGGCATCCGCCGCACTGCGGGCTACCAGCAGCTCCTCTCCGATCTCATCCACCAGGACCACGATCCGGGAACCTATCTTCCCGGCCAGCCGGTCGGCACTGATCTCCGCCTGTACCGCCATGAACCGGGCCAAACGTTCCTGTTTAACCTCCTCCGGCAGTTGTCCGGGCAAACGGTTCGCTTCCGCCCCGGCAACAGGTGAGTAGGCGAATGCCCCGACCCTGTCCAGCCGTGCCTCCCGGATAAAGGCCAGCAGCTCTTCGAACTCCACATCCGTCTCACCGGGAAAACCGACGATGAAGGTACTGCGCAGAGTGATTTCAGGGCAATCCCTGCGCCATGCCGCTATTCGGTCGAGCATCTTTTCCGCCGCCGCCGGCCGTCGCATCGCCCGCAGTATCTCGTTACTGCTGTGCTGCAAGGGTATATCCAGATAGGGCAGGACCCGGCCGCCCTGCATCAAGGGTATGAGCTCATCGACACTGGGATAGGGGTAGATATAGTGCAATCGCACCCACGCTTCCAGTTCACCCAGACCGTTTACCAGATCCAGAAGCCGCGTATTCACGGGACGTCCTCTCCAAAACGCAGGCGTATGCTTCAGATCCTGGCCGTAGGCCCCGGTATCCTGGGACACCACCAGGAGTTCACGCACGCCGGAATTGACCAGGTTCTCCGCTTCCTGAAAAACCTCACCGATGGGACGACTTACGAGATCTCCGCGCAACTGCGGAATCACACAGAAACTGCAGCGGTGACTGCACCCCTCGGAGATCTTGAGATAGGCGTAGTGGCGCGGCGTCAGGCGGATACCCGATGGCGGTACCAGACCCGGATAGGGATCGTGTGGCGGTGAAATCCGGTTGTGTACCGCCTCCATCACTTCTTCATAGGCATGGGGACCGGTAACCGCCAGTAGACCGGGGTGGGCATTTCGCACTTCCGTTTCCCGGACCCCGAGACAGCCGGTGACGATAACCCGACCGTTC
Source organism: Sedimenticolaceae bacterium (assembly GCA_050291465.1). GTDB lineage: Bacteria > Pseudomonadota > Gammaproteobacteria > Chromatiales > Chromatiaceae > CBFDBF01. The sequence goes on from JBNKJV010000003.1 coordinate 139,604, forward strand.
TCCCGCAGCGCCTCACCGATGGCATCCAGGGACTCCTCCACCGCCTCATTTATAAAACCGCAGGTATTGACGATAACCAGATCGGCGTTGTCATAGGAGGGAGAGATGCCGTATCCCTCCGCCCGAAGCTGGGTCAGGATGCGTTCCGAATCCACCAGGTTCTTGGGGCACCCGAGACTGACGAAGCCGATTTTTGGCGTTTTGCTTTTCATACCCTGTACGCAATGGCCGGCCGGAAACCCCTGGATCTTCTGTGGGGAAGACTCACTGGATCTGCTGTAACAGGTCGCTCAGTGCCACCGAGTGAGGATCCTGACCGATCTGGATAATGATGCTCTCCTCCAATGCCAGGTCACCCGCCTCGATATGGGGGAACAGCTCCTCGGAGATCTGCTGAATAATCAGCATGCCGGCCCGGTTAGGGTCGTTCTCGTCTTCGATTGCGGCGATATCCCGCTCCAGTTCATCCAGATAGGCTCGGAAACGGGTCGCCTGACCCGGTAGGTCGAGTTCCTGGAAATCGGGCTTAAAACCCAAAATCAGCACCCTGCCCTGCCCGTCACGGGCCTCGGCAACCGATATCTTCATAGGACCGTCAATCTGCATACTCGCTCTCCCGGCGCCTTATTTGGCCGGCGTCAGTTCCAATAAAGCCGAGGATTATACAGGATGCTACAATAGAGCACCTGTAACGTCGGCTAACCCCCAGGAAGAACAGGGAATAAAATACTCCGTCCCTGTTCTTAGCGTCTCGGCCATCATGGACTTAATCAGAGGCCCCTAATGTCAGGCAAACGATCAACCCTTTATACCCGCAAAGGCGATGACGGAACCACCTCCCTTGGCGGGGGGCAAAGATTGGGAAAAGAGCATCTCAGGATTGAGACCATAGGCACGGTGGATGAACTAAGCAGCCTGCTGGGAACCCTGATCACTCGCGAAATATCCTCCCACCCCAGGCAGGTGCTGATTCGAGCACAGCACCACCTTTTCGACCTGGGCGCGGAGCTGGCGGCGCCGCCGGCACAGCGGCTGCAGCCCGCGGCAGTGGACGATCTGGAGCGGGAGCTGGATTCCCTGGATAAAGACCTGCCACCATTGCAGGGGTTCATTCTCCCCGGCGGCACGCCGGACGCGGCCTACCTGCATCTTGCGCGAGCGGTCTGCCGCCGTGCGGAGCGTCGACTCTGTGAGCTTGCTTCCCGGGAAGGCGAAGGGGTTAACGGCGAGGCGATACGTTACCTGAACAGGTTATCGGATCTGCTGTTTGTAATGGCCAGGGCGCAAAATGCGGAAAACGGCGTCGCGGAAACCCTATGGGAAGGTGTATCCCGATGATGCCGATCATCCGCAGTTCCGGCTCCGGTCGGACGGCAACGACTCGAAGCAGGTTGAAATTTCAGAGACCCCGCTCCCCATGAATAAACCTACCCAGGAAATCGCACCCGGCAGCGAGGTCACCCTCCACCTCTCGCTCTCCACCACAAGCGGGCTGGAGGCGCTGTCAACTTTCGGCCAGGAACCGGAGACCTTCGTAATGGGTGACGGCACTCTCGCCGAGGGTCTGGAACTCGCCCTCTACGGCCTTAAACCGGGAGACACTCAGACCCTCACCCTCACCGCGGATCAGGCCTTTGGGCAATGGGATAAATCGCGGATACAACAGCTGCCTCACAGCAACTTTCCACCGACACAGGAACTGGAACCGGGGCTGGTTATGGGATTTTCCTTACCCGACGGCGGGGAACTCGCCGGCACCATCCTGAAAGTCGACGAAAACGAGGTTACGGTGGATTTCAACCATCCCCTGGCGGGAAGAGAGGTGGTGTTCCGGGTTGAGATCCTGGAGGTTAAGGGACAGCGGGAAATCCATTTTGAAGAGCAATAGAATAAGTTCTGATCAGGCGGCTAGAACCATGCAGATAGTACTTGCCAGTCCCCGCGGCTTCTGCGCCGGCGTGGATCGCGCCATAGAGATCGTGGAGCGCGCCCTCGACATCTTCGGCGCTCCCATTTATGTCCGTCACGAAGTGGTACACAACCGCTTCGTGGTGGAGCTCCTGCGCGAACGGGGAGCCCTTTTTGTCGACGAGCTGGAGGAAATTCCTGACGGCAGTACCGTGATCTTCAGTGCCCACGGCGTCTCCAAGTCGGTGCGTGAAGAAGCGGCACAGCGCGACCTGAGGGTCTTCGACGCCACTTGTCCGCTGGTAACCAAGGTGCACCTTGAGGTGGCGCGTTACTGCCGCGAAGGTTACGAGGTAATACTGATCGGTCACCGCGGCCATCCCGAGGTGGAAGGCACCATGGGGCAGTACCAACAGGGTGAAGCAGGCGGGGGCATTCACCTGGTGGTTACCGCGGAGGATGTGGAACAACTGGTAATCAGAAATCCGGAAAAAACCGCCTACGTCACCCAGACCACCCTCTCCATGGATGATACCGCTGAGGTCATCACCACCCTGCGCCGACGATTTCCTCTTATTGAAAGGCCGAAAAAGGATGATATCTGCTATGCCACCCAGAACCGGCAGGATGCGGTTAAGGACCTGGCACGTTCCTGTGACCTGGTGCTGGTGGTAGGATCCCCCAACAGCTCAAACTCAAACCGTCTTCGGGAAGTTGCGGAACGCCTTGGTACGACGGCGTTCCTTATCGACGACGGCGACCAGATCCAACGGCGGTGGCTGGACGGAGTATCGAAGATCGGTGTTACCGCGGGCGCCTCGGCACCGGAGGTATTGGTACACGGAGTGATTGCCAGACTGACGGAATGGGGCGGTGAGCTTGTAACCGGACAGGAAACGAAAAAGGAGGAGGTGTCTTTCCCTCTCCCCCGGGAACTGCAGGTGGGAACAAACAGCGACTAGAGCACGCTCCCGACCCCCTGTTTATTCCCCTGCCGTATAAAGTGAGAACTTCGCCACGACAAGGTGTCAAAATGCTTGACCATATTTAGGCCGCTTGCTGTAATCTAGGTAAGCATGGAATACGAAAAAATGAAAAGACGCTATTTTTCAAGCACCTGCCTACAGGCGACATCCTTTCTCGCGCTCTATCTGCTAACCGGAAGCGCCTCTCCTGTTTTAGCGAAGACCTACCGCTGGGTAGACGAACAAGGCAATACCGTCTACTCCCAGAACCCCCCTCCGACGGGAGACTATTCGGAGATAAAGCTACGCAAAGAGACGCCGCAAGAGGAACAGGCTGCCGCCAGCGACAATCTGAAACGTATGCAGCAACAGTTGGGCAAGACCCGCGAAGATCGTGGCGAAGCAGCCAAACAACAAAAGGAAAAAGAGGCCGCGGATAGCGCCAGGAAAAAGGGCTGCGAGAACGCGCGACACAACCTTACACTGCTCAACAATCCCCGCATCAGATCATTAAGGGATGAGGAAGGGAACTACGAAACCCTCGATGAGGAACGCCGCGATAACCTGATCAAAGAGGCGGAAAAACAGATCCAGGAGTTCTGCGGCGACAATCCCGAAAAATAGCCGCCACAGTAACTCCTGTTATAAAGGACAGGTGCCCTCCGGCACCGCGACTACCAGCACAGATCAACCGTTGATAGGGAAACGCCCTTAATCCCCTGGTGAGTTAATGTCAGGGTACCGCACTTATCCGTTTCCTGGTCAGTGCCTATAATCGGAATGGCGCTGATCTGATAGGTAAAAGCGGTCGCATCGGTAATCCTCAGGTTATAGAAGGGGCTACTACTCCCATCTATAGGTGACTGGGAAGGATAAATATCCGGTGACCCTTCATCTTCCGTACCAGCGCCACAATTCGCCACCACAGTCCCGCCGGATTCGGCCGCATCGCAGTACGAACCGGTCTCCGTATAGTGGCGTTCCATGGCTGCGGCCAGCCCCATCAGGGCGCCGGCCGCATCGTCGCGTCGGGTTTTCCTCACCTGTTCCGTATAGGCGGGAATAGCAATTACCGCGAGAATACTGATAATCACTACCACAATCATCAACTCAATCAGGGTAATGCCCGATTGCCTGTTTGCTTGCAACTTCATATGCTCGTTCTCCGCATCAGCTATTCACGCCCCAATTCCTGCCAGGAGAGACGTCCGGTCTTCGGGCCTCCCAGATCTTCCACCGTGTCGCCGAAGATGATGGTGGAAGCATCCACACCACTGGTGCCCGGAGTATAGCGGCGGTTGCCCAGGAAACTGGATGAAGCGGGTAGACCGCGAGTGAACTCCCGACCCACCGCTACCTGATCGGCATTGCCATCCACATCGCGCAAATCACCGCTGCCCAGGATATTGTCCCCGGTTATATCGAATATCACGCTGTCCGGCGGTCCGCCGTTCAGCTGATCCACGGACATGAGGTATCCGTAACCGCCGTAGCTGCAGGCATCGGAATCGGGAATCCAGGTATTAAAGTAGACGATGTCACCCCTTATCTTGGGATTAACCACCACCCGCTCGCCGGATATGCTCAGGTCGATATACCAGCCATGATCGGAACCCGCATAATCCACCACAGTGTCAGTGATAAAGCGTAGCGAATTGCCGAAGCTGTCCGTTTCCGTATTTGCAATAAAGGTCTGCGGTACCAGATCGTCACGCTCAAGCTCACCCACTCCCTCGTCCCATACACCATAGAAGGTCTGGGTGTCGGTATTGGAGATATCGCCGTTCTCCAGGTACTGGCCGGTACCGAAAAAGACCAGCAGGTTGGGCTCCGGATTACCTCCCGGCGGATCGGGATGAAATACCAGGGACGGCTTGCTGGTAATGGGCTGACGAACACCCGGGGCTGTTCCGTAGATGGCGGTAAACAGGGGCTTCGGTACACCGGCATGCTCGAAGGCCACCTCCCAGTTGGTGTCGTCATCGTCACTGACATCGAAGACCCACATGTTGCCTTCCAGGTCCCCGGCATAGATCCGATCCACCTTACCGTTGCCGTCCACGTCCGCCAGGGCCGGGGTGGCGAGTCCGTTCGGATCGGTGCCGACCCGGGTTCCCGCCTGAAGGCGGACATAGTCGGTATTTATGGTCCATGTCCCGTCGAGCCCCCCTTCCAGGTACAGGATGTAGAGATAGGCCTCACCGGTGCCGCTGGAGTTGTAACCGTTGCCGAAGACAACGGCCCACTTACCGTTTTCCATCATAGCCACGGTGGGTTTACTGTAGGTAGCCCCCAACTGGGCGTCGGTGAACTCCCACATGACGATATCAGCGGCATTGCTCTCGGTCAGGGCGTTCGGATCGGTGATATCCAGGGCGAACAGGGCGTTACCGCCTGCGCGCAGACCACCCACCAGGACGGTGTGCCAGGCCACGGAACCGGCGGTCGTGGTCTTGATATAGGCATCCGATACCGCGGGTGCAAGATCCACATAGTAGTGGTGCGTATAACTGGGGTTCGCCAGATAGTGGAGTCCCGCGTTGGTCGAAGTGGAAATCACGCCGCCGGGAACATATGCAAACACCTCATTCCCCGTCTCTCCGTCAAAGGCGTGCAGCATACCGTCGTTGGCACCCACATAGACCACACCGTCCCGGTTCTGTTGCGCCACCTTGAAGTCCGAATAACGGTCCCCGAGGTCCGTCGGAAAATCCCCATCCGGATCCTCATCCGGCCAGAAGAGCCGCGGCGCACCTACATAGACCGGGTCGGAATGGATGATGTCCCCCAGTACGCTCTCGCGTTCGCGGTACTTCCCGGGACCCTCATTGGTATCATCGCCGCGGAGGAAATTCAGCACCTGTGCCGCAGTTCCCCATGAGGCTGCGTTGAGATCAGCCGTGGTCGCGGCGTCGATGTCGCCATCACGAAAGGGTACCCCTTCGTGCGTGGAACTGTTATAGGTGACGATTTCACGACTGTTGTAGTGCTGGCCGTCGAGCTGATCGGCGGAACTCAGCAGCGTCCCCGCATCAATGACACCGGTAAAAGGATTGACCTGAAAAGATACGAGATCGCCGGTCCAGTTGGCCGAATTGAATATGGCCAGATAGACCCGGCTGGTGGTCTCCAGGGTGCTGGTGTTGAAAGTTACTGAAGCACCGGATCCCAGTTGTGCCTGGATGTCCTCCAGGGCGGCCGCCAGCTTGGTGGACAGCTCTGTGGTGGTCTCCGCATTGTACATCTCGCCGCGGCCGTTTACCGCCGCGTGATACAGGTCGTCAATCTGGGTCTTGTCGCGGGCCCCGGTTACGTCCGGCCAGGCAGGGTCGGTTGTATAGGCATCCGCCACCTCATCATGGGTGATCCCGAAGACATCTTGCCCCGTCGCCCCCAGCCCCACCGTATAGGTGTTCATATGCAAATTGGTATTGCAGTCAAGGGAAGTCGGGTCAGGTGCGTTTACACACTGGGGACTGACCGGCACTTCCCCCGCAGGGAATCCGGCACCGGTACGCAGGGTGGTATTGTAGTAATACATGGCGACATCAGCCAGGGTATTGCTATAGGAGTCCGCGTAGGGCACCCCTTCGTTCTGATCGGCGTTGCCCACACCGCTATAGTCGAGGGTGGAGAACCCGTCGGTAAACTGGATGGCGAAGTTCTTCTGGCACTCCTCGATAATGGGTCCATTAGAGTCGGTGCGCATATACTGGGCACCCGCATAGGCAAGCGCATGACGGTTCGGTGTGCCGCCGCTGTTACCGTCGATGGCATACAGATCATCGTAGAACGTATCCATATCGGTATCGAAATCCAGCATGGTCACGTCGGAACGATGGTTGATCTCAACAATGCCCACACGGATACTGCTCATTTCCTCGAAGGCCTGTCCCATGCCCGCCCGTAATGCCATATGGCGTTTACGGTAATAGCCATACCAGTTGGCGAAGTTCTGTATCTCCTCGGCATAAGTACAGGAGGCGGGAGTGGCGCAATCGGTACGGTCGCCGTTGTTAGTGAACGGCGCGTTCGCCGATTTAACCTCCACCTTAGTCAGGCAGGCGCCGTCATAGGCCAGTGCGTCCACGTCGCCGGTAATCGGGGTAAAGTCACCGGGATTGTCGCGGAAGGCCGCAAAGTTCGCCGGATCCGGTGTGGTGCTGCAGTCATAGGTCGTGCCGGCGCCGGGATTGAGTTTATAGGTCCCCGATGTCACCTTTACATAGTAGGTCGCCGGAAAGTAACCGACGCCGATACTGGCGGTGCCGGTGACGGCGATATCCGAGGCCGCCGTATGCCAGCTGCTGTCGTAATACCTGGAGCCGTCAGGAATCACCATCCCGTCATACACCCTGAACTTGTGGTTATCACTACTGCTTTCCCGATCCACGGTAAGGTTAAGGGTGCTGCTGGTACCGCTCACCGGGTCGGAAGGTGCGGCGGTTGATGTGATATTGCCGAAGGAGGTTGTACCGTTGCTGACCCAGGGCTCATAGGTCACATCGGGGTCGTAATAGGCCTTGTTGTAATCAGAGGAACGGGTATACGCATATTGGATAAAGGGGGGAATGGCGTAATGGTCATTGCTTCCATCACCATAAATACGATTTCCCGTCCCGGTCCCGTTGGGAAACAGGTATACGAACTTTTTCCAGGTCGCATCCGAGCCGCCGCCGAAATTACCGTAGAGACTGCCCGCATTCCCATAAGCCTCGTCACCCGTATTCCACCAGAGTGCGCCGTCGTTGGTTGGCAACAACACCTCGAAATCCATACTACCGGAATCGTCGATAACCGCGATGATGTTCGGGTCCACGTTGCTCTGAGTAAAGAGCGGGCTCTGCGGAATGACAAGCGCCTGCGTCTGCATTGCCGGCACCATACAGAGACTCATGGCCAATAAGGCGTTGTATACACGTTTCCCTGCGTATTTCATAATCTACCTCCAACAAACCACAGTAAGTACCCCTACGGCGCGGAATCTAGAACCGCTTCCCGTAATAGGACCTTAGAATTACCTGGGTCGGCGCTTCGTTGCCGCCGCTTTCGTCATAACGCCCCGTACCCCGGGCGGTTACGGTAAGAACCGTAACAGTATTACCGGCAACCGTCGTAGTATAATCCTCCTGCTCTGGAGAATTGCTAGAGGGTGCATAGGTTCCCAGATCTTTGATGTAGTATTCCGCGTTAACATCGTCGTTCGGATCATCCGCTTCATTCGCTTCGTGAATCTCCAGTAGCGACATGGTGTCCCAACCATCACCCTCATCGTAAGGGTCATCAGCGGCAAGAGAGTAATAACCGGTGGCGGTGGGATAGGCGACCAGGGATTCGATCTGATCTTCCGCCACACGCAGGGCCGCCTCGGCGGTCTGAAACGCTATGCGTTGATCCAGCAGGTTACCCGCCATCCGCTCCTCCAGGGTGGTGGTCTGCATTGCGGAGACGCCGATAATGGTCATAATCAACAGGATCAACAGGCTCACCGCCAGGACCGCCCCTTTCTGCACCCGCGGCAAAGCGCCGTGATAACCACATCCCCGCGGTGTTCTCTGATATAGCTTATTCATAATGTTGCATTCCGCAGATTGATGGTTGAGTTGAATACCTGGCGCAGACGCATATCCGTTGCCGTATGGTCTTCCGTCGCGCCATCATCGTCCGTATCGTAGGCGTAGGTCTGGACAGTGGTTGCCAGGTTGTCATCTATAGTCCGCACCAGCACGCTGATCCGCACCGCCATTACTCTGCCCCAGTCACCCACTCCGCTTACATCAACATAACTGTCCACACTGAGATCCCCGTCGGTGTCGATACCGTAGCGGATCTGCAGATCCTCCACCCCTTCCGCCAGTTCCACCGCCTGGGTGAGGCTGCCGCCGAGAATATCATTCGCGCTATCAAACTCTTCCATGTAGAGGGCCGGTACGCCGTCACTTCGATCCGCTACGTAAAACGCCTTGGCGCCGAGTTTGAAAATCCTGGATCCGGGGGTGAACTGGTAGCTGGTTCCACCGTGGGGGTTCACATTGAGGTTATCGCAGGGGTCCGGCTCCGGAGATCCAAGATAATTGGTGCAGTTCCCCGGGTATTCAGTATTACCTGTGGAATGCACCACGACAGATACCGTATGGTTGGTATTGACGTTGATCTGCTGAAAGATGGCGAGGTGTTGGTTCGCGATATCACATACCCCGAGGATATCCCCATGATCGAAGGTATGCGTATCCGCACAATGCAGGGTTGTCGAAGCCGGCACGTGAGCGGTAACAACACAGTTCCCGCTGCCGCCTCCGGTCATCACCAAAATGGCATCCGTGCCGTTGCGCGGGGTTCTCTGAAAGGTCGGGAAAGGATCTCCTCCATTCGGATAACCGTCATAGCCGCGCACGGGAGAGGTCATACCCAGTATCCAATCGGTACTGACGCGATTAACGGTATTGGCTATGGTGGCGCCGGAGGTGCAACCGTTGAAATTACCGGCCTGACGGATATCGTAGGCGAGAAAGTGTATGGCGAATCTCCCGCTCTCCTGAAGTCTGGCCATCTCATTGGCCACCCGGCTGCTCTGATAGTTGCTTATGTAAACCTGGCCGATACCGGCCAGCAGCAACAGGCCGAGAGCGATAGCCACCATGATCTCAATCAGACCAAACCCGGATTGCTGTTTCTGTTTAAACATTTAGGTACACCGTCATAGCTGTGAAGTCATCGAAAATGTCTGCGTATCCTTATCCAGAGATTCTCCGTAATCCAGAACATCTCCACGGGTGTCGTTCCACTGCACCACGATGGTGACTTCCGCCGTGGTATGGTCCACATCCACGCTACCGCAACCGAAGGGCAGGGTATCCCACAGATAGCTCGTCCATTCCGCCAGATCGTCGTCCGCCACAGTACCCGTGGCGGTTGCCACACAATTGGCCTCCGTCGCCGGATCCGGTATCGAGCGGTTATATTCCTCCGTGGTCGCAAGGGCCTCCGCCTTGTTGGCGCGCATCCGGTCCAATATATCGTAGGCTGCGATAGAGGCCTGAGTCCGGAGGTAGGCGCTGTGATTGGCTTTGAGATTGAGCAGTTGCAGACCGGCCAGTCCAAGCAGCCCCACCATAAGCACCACCAGGGAGACCAGCACCTCGATCAGGGTAAACCCCGCAGACCTTTTTCTCACCATTATGAATCCACTTTTCACAATACCAGGCTCCTCAATGGCAGGCGGAGTAGTCCGCCGTAACCGTTGCACAGTCCACTGTACAGGTGGTGGCGCGGCCTGACGCCGAGACCATGACACTGCGTACATTCGACGCATTCGTTACCGTGATATCGAAACACTCCGCAGTGGTCACATTACCCATGGGATGAAAGGTTATCGGATCGACCCCGTTCGCCCCGGTAATGGACCCCGTTGCCGGCGGACTGTTGAATTCTCGAACGAGGAATCCATCCCGGGTCACGGTCCAGCCGTCCGACCAGTCCCCCCCGACGGAAGCCACGGTAACAGTCTTAAGACTCTTTACTGACTCCGACCGGGCCAGGGTCAGGGAGTGAACCAGTTCGTTGGTATAGGTTGTCAGTTCGCTGTTGCGGATCTGGGTTATAAAACTCGGCACCCCGATACCAATGACGATAGCCAATACCAATATGGCTATCATCAGTTCGATCAGCGTAAATCCTTGGTTTATCTGTTTTTTCATGCTCTTTATATAGGTCAATATGGGACTTGATTGAAGACGATTCCGGATATCCGGCAGGTATACCCCGACAAACGGCCGGGTCGGCTCCACCGCCCGCGCTCAGGAAATAGATTCCCCAACCCTGCCCCAGAGTAAAAACCGGCGACAGCGAATTCGACAGGGCGACACCCTTTCATCGATGCCCAGGGTCAAACGACGCGATACCCACCTAAAAGGTAGAGTATAGTGAATTTCTCTTTGCCTGATGGCACCTGCGTACAGGGATTTGAGCTTTTCATCGGCGCAATGACGAGTTTTCTCCTGCGAGATTTAGCCGCAAATAAACGCAAATCACCGTGAATCTACGCCAATTCCCAGGGCGCCCTATATAAGCCTTTTGCGATACTTTGCGGTGATTGGCGTTATTCGGGGCTCATATATAGTTAGCGCTATTCTTCTCCCGGCCTTTGTTCCCGGAAGCCGGATCAGGGAGCCGACCCCGAAGCGATCCCCCCCAAGACCTGCCTTGCAAGGCGCAAATGCCATATTGGACTCAGAGCGCACTTCCGATATACTAATAACCATGGAAAGTACCGTAAATTCAGCAAGTAACAGCGAGAATGAGATCTCCGCCCTGCTCCGGCGGCGTGGGATCACGCCAACCTCTCCGCGGGTCAAAATCGCGTCCGCGCTGTTTGCACGGCCGCAGCATGTCTCGGCGGACCAGGTGCTGGCCCTGAGCAATGAAACGGGAAAGCCGGTTTCCAAGGCGACAGTCTATAACACCCTGGGGCTGTTCGTACGCAAGGGGCTGATACGCGAACTCATCGTGGACTCGAGCCGGGTCTTCTACGACTCCAGCACTCACCCTCACTTCCATTTCTACAATCCCGAAACCGAGGAGCTCTCCGATGTCGGCTCGGATCAGGTGGCGGTAACCCTGCCCACCGAACTGCCCCCCGGAACCGAGATCGCGAATGTGGAAGTGATTTTCCACCTGCGTTCCAGCGGCTGACACCCCCGCCCGCAGAGCCTCCCGTTTCTCTCCCACGGTTGTCCCCGCCGGAGGGTTTATTTATACTCCCCCGGTCGTTAAGACGCCTCTGTCCAGGTCGCCGGAGATAGACGATTAACTGCGCAAGCAGTCTTACATCCCAAGACGCGTCGGCAGCATCTCGGCCATCATGGACTTGTTCAGAGGCTCCCCGAGAAGCCGCTGTAGCTCAGTCGGTAGAGCAACGCATTCGTAATGCGTAGGTCAGGAGTTCGAATCTCCTCAGCGGCTCCATCTTAGAACGGTATTACCGGTCCCTCCCACGCGGTTTCCGCTCGCGGGCGGGCCCTGCCTATGGCCTCTTCGGCGTCACCCCAGCCGTCACATCTGTTCCTGCCCGGGCGCCGGCGAAAGAGATTCAAAATGCCCTTGCACCTGGCGTAAACCTTAAAAAACATGAGCACCAAGAATCGCTGCCGGGATGTGAGGGGGCGGGCGCTGCAGATCAGCTTGTCGTCGTACATACCCCGGTCGGTCAAACCCACGGAACCGAACACCTGCACCGTTACCCGAGCCCCCCGCGGCAAACGGGGGCCCAACACCACGGCATCCAGCAGGTCCCCATCCAGTCCGACGAGTTGCTCCACGGAGCCATAGTTGAACGGGCAGGGGCAAGGCGAGACAAAATCCAGCTCTCCCGTTGATCCCCGTTTCAGAAAACTTCCACGCGGGATCTCCACAACCACTTCCAATCGTGGTGGGGTTCGGCCGCGGCCGCGAGGCTCTTTAAGACGGGTTCCAGGCATACCCTGAGTCTAAACCAAAGAGATTTAGGGGTAAAAAAACCAGGACCTCCCCCCGATGCATGAGGCCTGTTACTATAACAGCCCCGTTCTTCAGGAAACCGGTCCCTGATACCTCCGATGACCACACTGTTTGTCGACCAGCTTACCGTAATCGACGCTTCGCGCCTGGATGAAGACCGGGGCCTGGTGGGTGAAAGCTGGATCGTGGATGTGGAGCTCGAAGGGCACCTGAACAGCCAGGGAATGCTCCTGGACTTCGGCGAACTGAAAAGACAGGCCAAGGGCACCATCGACGGCCGTTTCGATCATAAACTCCTGCTGCCGGCTCATCATCCGGAATGCCGTATCGAACATCGAAGTGACCGCATAGAGGTGTCTTTACCGCTCTCCTCCGGAACCCATATCCGTCACATCTCTCCGGCCTGCGCAGTGGGTGAAATCCCCGCCACCGCCGTGGATATGAATACCGTTGCCGCTGCCATTGAGGCCGAAATCAGGCCCGGTCTCCCCGAAAATATCCGAAACCTGCGCATCCGGCTGCGGATGGAATCGTCGGATACACCGGTATTCCACTACAGCCACGGTCTGCGTCAGCACGCCGGTGCCTGTCAACGTATCGCCCACGGCCACCGTTCCCGAATCGAGATCTCGCGGGACGGTGTGCGGGACCCACAGCTCGAGTCCCGATGGGCGGAGCGGTGGAAGGATATATATATAGGTACGAAGTCCAATCTGGTGGGACAATCCGTAAGAGAAGAAATTAACTACTGTCGCTTCGGCTACCGCACCCAGGAAGGGGAATTTGAGCTGGAGCTGCCGCAACAGTGCTGTTTCCTGATTGAGAGCGACTCCACGGTAGAGAACCTGGCGAGATACGTGGCGGACAGCCTGAAAAGGGAGTTCCCCGCTTCCGCCTTCCGTGTGCGTATATTCGAGGGGGTGGGGAAAGGGGCCGTATCTGAAATCCCCTAATCCCCGAAAGCAGCAAAATCAAACGCAAAGGGATATTGGAATGGCGGGCACAGCCCGCCCTACAGGACTGGCTACAGAGAAGAGGTATTACTCCGGAATATCATCTCTCCGTGCTCCTCTGTGTCCTCCGTGGTGAAAAATAGTCCGGATCACAGCCTCGCAGACAGACTGCTACCGCTATTCCGCCAAGACGCTATTCTTAGCTTCAGGTGCGGTACTCGGCGTTGATGCGCACGTAGTCGTAGGAGAGATCACAGGTCAATACCCGCGCCCCGGCCTCACCCCTGTTCAGTTCGATGCGTATGGTCAGTTCGCCCCGATCCATGACCTGCTGTCCGGCCTCTTCCGTATACCCGGGGTCACGCCCCCCGTCGCGTACGATACAGACCTCGTCCAGCCAGATACCCACCCCGGCTATATCCAGATTTTGCACGCCGGCGCGGCCCACCGCGGCCAGGATACGGCCCCAGTTCGGATCAGAGGCGAAGAGAGCGGTTTTCACCAGGGGAGAGTGGGCGACGGTGAAGGCCACCTCCCGTGCCTCCTCCCGGGAGCCGGCGTTGACCACCTCCACCGCCACCAGTTTGGTGGCGCCCTCCCCATCCTTGATGATGGCCCGCGCCAGTTCCAGACAGACCTCTTCCACCGCGGCGGCCAACAGCCGGTATCCCTCGCTCTGCTCCTCAAGGATGGCGGGACAGGCGCTGCTGCCGCTGGCTATCAGCATGCAGGCGTCGTTGGTGGAGGTATCTCCGTCTACGGTTATGCTGTTGAAAGAGGGTTCCACGGCCCGCTCCAGACACCGTTGCAGCAGTGGTTGAGCTACCGCCGCATCGGTGGCCAGATAGGCGAGCATGGTGGCCATATCGGGACGTATCATGCCGGAGCCTTTGGCCATACCGGTGACGGTGATCCGATTTCCGGTATATTCAAATGTCCGTGATGCCTGTTTCGGCACCGTATCCGTGGTCATAATGGCGGCGGCCGCCCTGTCCCATCCCTCGGAATCCAGGCTTCCCAGGACAGCAGGCATAACCTCTACCATCCTCTCCACCGGCAACGCCTCGCCGATCACCCCGGTAGAGAAGGGAAGAACCTGTTCCGGGGAACACCCCGCTGTCCGTGCCAGGGCTTCGCAACAGCGACGGGCGTCTTGCACGCCCTGTTTTCCTGTTCCCGCATTGGCATTACCGGAATTGATAAGGAGGTACCGAATTTCGGCCCTTTTGAGATGCTCCTGCGCCACCTGAACCGGGGCGGCACAAAAGGCGTTGCGGGTAAATACACCGGCGCAGGTGGCCCCTTCCGCAAGCTCGATCACCACCAGATCGTCGCGGTCCGCATACCTTATTCCGGCGGCGGCAGTCCCGAGACGCACACCCTCTACAGACAGAATAGTCGCACCGGAATCGGTCATTTCCGGAACCTAGAGCCTGAATTCCAGGTCTTCGCTACTGCAGTTTGCCGCAGCACTGCTTGTATTTCTTCCCCGAACCACAGGGGCAGGGCTCGTTGCGGCCGACCTTGCGGCCTGAGCGCACAAACGGCGTATGCTCTGCGTCTCCGCGCTGCGAGCGTTCTTCAGCCTCCTGCTCCCCGCTATCTCCAAATCCGGCAAACTCCTCGTGTTTGAATTCTATGTTTTCCTGTGGCTGTTCATGCACCGGCATCTCCATGGCGTCTGTGCGCACCTGAATCCTGGTAACCTCTGAAATGACCTCTTGTTTAATTTCGTCCAGCATGCGCTGAAACAACTCGAACGCTTCCCGTTTGTACTCCTGCTTGGGATTCTTCTGGGCATAGCCTCGCAGATGGATTCCCTGGCGCAGATAATCCATAGCGGCAAGATGCTCCTTCCAGTGGCTGTCCAGGATGGACAGCATGACGGCCTTTTCGTAAACCCGCAGATTCTCGCTTCCCGCCAGCGCCTCTTTTGCCTCATACTCCTGTATCATCTGCTGCAGGATGCGCTCGCGCAGAGTTTCTTCGTGCAGATCATCATCCTCCTCAAGCCACTGCTGGATCGGATAGTGCACGGCGAAATTCTCTTCCAGCGCCCCTTCCAGACCCGCTATATCCCACTGTTCTTCAAGGCTCTGAGGCGCAACATAGACATCGATCAGATCGTTAACCACATCCCGGCGTAATGCCTGAATGATGTCGGAAACGTCGTCGGTCTCCATGAGCTCATCGCGCTGCTGGTAGACCACCCTGCGCTGATCGTTGGCCACGTCGTCGTATTCCAGCAACTGTTTACGGATATCGAAATTACGTCCTTCCACCTTCTTCTGGGCGTTGGCGATGGCCTTGGTAACCCAGGGGTGTTCAATCGCCTCACCCTTTTCCATACCCAGTTTCTGCATGATCAGGGAAACACGCTCAGATGCGAAGATACGCATCAGGTTATCTTCAAGAGAAAGGTAGAAACGGGTGGAACCGGGATCCCCCTGACGTCCGGAACGACCACGAAGCTGATTATCGACACGCCGTGATTCATGCCGCTCGGTACCTACTACGTGCAATCCCCCTGCATCCAGCACCTGCTGATGGCGCCCCTGCCAGGCGGTCTTGATATCCTGCACCGCGGATACATCCGCGGCATCGCCCAACGCCATGATCTCCGCCTCCGGATTACCACCCAGAACGATATCGGTTCCTCGTCCCGCCATGTTGGTGGCAATGGTAACCGCACCCGGTCGACCCGCCTCTGCGATTATGCGGGCCTCCTGTTCATGATGCTTGGCATTCAACACATTGTGCTTGATCTTCCCCTTATCCAGAAATCCGGAAATCAGTTCCGAGGTTTCGATCGAGGCGGTCCCCACCAATACCGGCTGACCCCGCTGCACACAGTCGCGGATATCTTCAATAATGGCGCCGTATTTCTCCTCCGCCGTGAGATAGACCAGATCACCCATATCATCGCGAATCATGGGCACATTTGTCGGAATGACCACCACCTCCAGACCATAGATCTGCTGAAACTCGAACGCCTCGGTATCAGCGGTACCGGTCATACCGGACAGCTTCCGGTAAAGACGGAAATAGTTCTGAAAGGTGACGGAAGCGAGAGTCTGGTTCTCGGGCTTGATCGCCACCCCTTCCTTGGCCTCCACCGCCTGGTGCAATCCCTCCGACCAGCGTCTTCCCGGCATGGTACGACCGGTGAATTCGTCCACGATAACGATCTCACCATCCTTGACGATGTAGTCCACGTTCTTCTGAAACAAAGCATGAGCCCGAAGCGCAGCGTTGACGTGGTGCATAAGACTGATATTGGCGCTATCGTAGAGACTCTCACCTTCGTTCAGCAGGCCGATCTCCACCAGCATTTCCTCGACGTGCTGATGTCCTTCTTCACTCAGGTAAGCCTGTCTCGCCTTTTCATCCACACCATAGTCACCGGGACCGAAGTCCGGCTTGCCGTCTTCGCCCTGGATAGGCTTCTGGCGGACCAGACGGGGGATAATCCTGTCGATCTTGGTGTAGAGGTCGGAGCTGTCATCCGTGGGGCCGGATATAATGAGCGGCGTCCTGGCTTCGTCGATCAGAATAGAGTCCACTTCGTCGACAATGGCAAAATACTTTTCCCGCTGCGATCTCTGATCGCTACTGAACGCCATGTTATCCCGCAAATAGTCGAAGCCGAACTCGTTGTTGGTACCGTAGGTGATATCACAGTTATAGGCTTCACGACGCGTAACGGGCCGCAGGTGCGGATAGCCACCCGCCGAACCATCATAGCCCGGGTCAAAGGTATAGGAGGACTCGTCCGGACCCATGCCGCCCGACGAATTAATGACGCCGACAGTAAGCCCGAGGAAGTGGTACAACTTCCCCATCCAGGCGGCATCCCGGCGCGCCAGGTAGTCGTTGACCGTAACCACATGTACACCCTTGCCCGGCAACGCGTTCAAATAGGCCGCAAGGGTAGCCACCAGGGTCTTACCTTCCCCGGTACGCATTTCCGCGATCTTACCCTGGTTAAGCACCATACCGCCGATGAGCTGAACATCGAAATGGCGCATCTCCAGCGCCCGTACTCCACCCTCCCGCACGACGGCAAAGGCTTCGGTCAGCAGGTCGTCCCGAACCGCGCCACCTTCCAACCGTTCCCGGAAATCCGCGGTTTTCGCGCGTAATTCCTCATCGGACAAGGCCTGTATTTCCGGCTCCAGTTCATTGATCCTCGCCACGGTCCGCGACATACGCTTGAGCAGGCGCTCATTCCGGCTTCCGAAGATCTTGCTAAAAATTTTACTGACCATGCAACCCGATTCCGTAAACTGGTGGTAAAAGATAGGGGATGATACCGCAAATCGGCATAGCTAACATGCGAAAAGGGGCCCCAGGGCCCCTTTGGTAATTTTCCGGCGGATTAATAATGCCTTTAATTGACCGAGCGCAGGTACTTCTGCGGATTCAGACTCCTTCCATACTGAGAGACTTCAAAATGGAGGTGTGGTCCGGTGGAACGCCCGCTCGACCCCACTTTGGCGATCACCTGTCCTTTGGCAATCGAATCACCGACCTTTACCAGAATGTCCTGATTGTGAGCATAGCGCGTAATAAATCCGTCACCATGGATCAGTTCGATGGTGTTGCCGAATCCGCTCTTTTTCCCCGCGAAACTTACTATCCCTGATGCGACGGCAACCACATCCGATCCGCGCTTACTGGAGATATCCACGCCACGGTGGAATACCTTCCTGCCCGTAAACGGGTCCTTCCGATAACCATAGTTGGAGGAAATCCATCCCTTTTTCACGGGATAACCGGAGGGCCTCGTCTCCTTCTCCAGCTCACGTGTCATGATAAGGTCTTCGAGCACATTAAGTTTAAGCTCCCGGTCTTCGATGGTTCGCGCCAGCGTATGCATTTCCTTGACCATCTCTTCCAGTTCCATGGATTGAGAAGAACGAAGATCCACACCACCCCGCGGCGGCACCTCCCGGAAGTTGAACTCCTCCGGATCCAGCTTACCCAGCTTGGTCAACCGCTCGCCCAACGCATCCAGCCGCAGCAGCCGTGACTGCATCTCGCCAAGTTTCAGTGCCAGAGCATCAAGATGCTCCTGGGTCTGCCGCCTGGTGGCAAGCCACTCCTGGCGCTGCTCATCCAGCAACAGGGCAAACCCCTCTTCCGGCGCCATACCTTCCTGCGCGTAGAGTTTCTTTTCCGCGTGTGCTATCCCCATGTTGTAACTGAGCCAGCCGGCGCCGGCCAGAACAAGAACCGCAAAACCGGCAACCCACCACAGGGAAATTGCGGTGCTACCCGTCTTATGTAACCGGCCTGATAAGAGTAATATCTTCATCAATAGTTTTATCTTTATAGTATTTGAAAATACAGGAGTCGTATTTCCAGTTCTCCCATGAGCAACAACCTGCGTTCGATAAACAGCTTGTTTAGGACGGAAACGGCTTTGACCAAGCTTCAAGCCCACTCCCGCCGACACGCGGCCCTGCTGCAGCAGGTACGCCGCCTGCTCCCCTCACCTCTAGACCGCCACTGCCTTGCCGCCGTATTGCGGGAGGACCGGCTGATTCTTTTTACAGATTCTTCAGCCTGGGCCAGCCGCCTGCGGTACTTCTCCCGCGATCTTATCCTAGGACTGCAACAGGCGCGACTTCCGGTAACAAAAGCCGCTATCCGAATCCTAGTCCCCAATCGGCAAAAAAAGCTCAAGCAGCGTCACATCATGCAACTTTCGCGAAAAAACGCACAACTGCTCCAGCAGATGGCCGATGACATCAGCGACCCGGCCCTCAGCGCCGCGCTGAGAAGGCTCAGCCGTCACCAAGAATAACTCCCCTTCCAGACAACCCGGATTCAGGTTACCTGAATCGGCTTCATATAGGAGATGGGTACGCTGTCCCCTTCTTCGAAAGTGACTTCCTCCCACGCACTTTCGTCGGCCATCAACGCTTTCAGCAGTTTGTTATTTAACGCGTGGCCGGATTTATATCCGCTGAAGGCACCGATAAGGCTGTGTCCCAGCAGGTACAGATCCCCGATAGCATCCAGGATCTTATGTTTTACAAATTCGTCTTCGTAGCGGAGGCCGTCCTCATTCAACACCCGGAAGTCGTCCACCACAATGGCGTTATCCATACTCCCGCCCAGGGCCAGTTGACGTTCCCTCAACATCTCAATGTCGCGCAGAAATCCGAAGGTACGGGCGCGGCTGACCTCTTTTACAAAGGATATGGAGGAAAAATCAACGGTGGCGGAACGGGTGCGCTCGGTAAAAGCGGGATGATCAAAATCGATTCCGAAGGAGACCTTGAAACCGTCAAACGGGCTGAACGCGGCCCGCTTGTCACCCTCTTCCACCGCTACCTCGCGCTTGATGCGGATGAATTTCTTTGCCGCGTTCTGTTCTTCAACACCCGCCGACTGAATCAGAAACACGAAGGGTCCGGCACTGCCGTCCATGATCGGAACCTCCGGCGCACTGACGTCAACGTAGGCATTGTCTATACCCAATCCGGCAAAGGCGGAGAGAAGGTGCTCTACGGTGGATATCTTTACACCACCGTGAATAAGGGTGGTTGAGAGACGGGTATCGCCTACATTCTCGGGACGGGCCTTGATCTCCACCGGCTCGTTCAGATCCACACGTCTGAAAACAATACCGGTATCAACCGCGGCCGGCCGGAGAGTGAGATAGATCTTTTCCCCGGTATGCAGCCCTACTCCAGTAGCGCGAATAACATTCTTCAGCGTACGCTGCTTTATCATTTTTGGAGTTCTTTTGTTCTATATACCCATAAAAAAAACGCGCTAATGGTAGCATGAGACCCCACGGTGATCAAAACACCCGGGGAGGTAATTATGCCGCCACGGCCGGCTCCGGACCTCCGGCTTCCGGAAAACTCCGCTATTCTTACAGATTTTAGCTAATTTTCATAGAGTTATGACTTAGTCTGCCTGCCTCCTGAGAAAAGCCGGGATATCGAGATAATCCATATCCTGCTCCTTGGCCGCCTCCACAAAGGCCTGAGCCGCCTTCGGATCCTTGCGGATGACCGTGGGACGATCCATTTCCGCGTAATCCGGGACCTTGGGCTCCTCGATATCGGAGTTGACCAGCCGCACGGCCGGTACCTCTTCCTTGACCACGGTCGGCCTGGCCAGCCGAACGGAGGTCTCACCCAAACCGGTGGCAACCACGGTGACCCGCAACTCATCCCGCATATCGGGATCAATCACGGTACCCACCACCACCGTAGCTTCATCGCAGGCCACCTCTTTTACCGTGCTGCCCACTTCATCGAACTCACCGATGGAAAGGTCCATGCCGGCGGTTATGTTCACCAGGATACCGCGGGCACCGGAGAGGTTGATGTCCTCCAGCAGGGGACT
The DNA here is from genome assembly GCA_050291465.1 of Sedimenticolaceae bacterium. Classification (GTDB taxonomy): domain Bacteria; phylum Pseudomonadota; class Gammaproteobacteria; order Chromatiales; family Chromatiaceae; genus CBFDBF01. The sequence continues at coordinate 160,293 of JBNKJV010000003.1, forward strand.
ATGGATAGCCTGCTCAGCCGCCAGTCTGGCGCGGTCCTCTCCGGAAGCGGAGCCGGAACCCATCATCGCCACACCCATTTCCGACATCACCGTACGCACGTCGGCAAAATCGACGTTGATAAGGCCGGGACGGGTGATCAGTTCGGCAATCCCCTGAACTGCGCCCTGCAGAACATCGTTGGCGGCCTTGAAGGCATTCAACAGACTGATCTCTTTCCCCAGCACCGACAGCAGCTTTTCGTTGGGGATGGTAATGAGGGAATCCACATACTGAGCCAGTTCCTGTACCCCACGATCCGCAACCTGCATACGCTTGCTGCCCTCGAAAGAGAACGGCTTGGTAACCACCGCCACGGTGAGTATGCCCAGTTCCCGGGCCACCTCGGCCACCACCGGTGCAGCACCGGTGCCGGTACCCCCACCCAGACCGGCGGTGATAAACACCATATCCGCCCCCTGCAGCGCCTCGTGGATCCGTTCCCGATCCTCCACCGCCGCCTGGCGACCAATATCCGGATTGGTCCCCGCTCCCAGGCCTTTGGTGATATTGGCCCCGAGCTGCAGCAAGGTACGCACCCGGCTGTTGTTCAACGCCTGGGCGTCGGTATTGGCGCAGATAAAATCCACGCCCTCTATATTGGCCTCCACCATGTGGTTGATGGCGTTACCGCCACCGCCTCCAACACCCACCACTTTTATCACCGCACTCTGACTATAGGCATCCATCAACTCAAACATTGCTATTTCCTCCTCTCAACCAGGTCCCGACAAAGTCACCTGAATACAAAAACAAAATCGAAAAATCCGCTTAAAAATTCCCCTGAAACCAGCTCTTCATCCGCCCCCATACCGCTTTCATGCCACCCCCGCTCGGCAGATCGCGCATGCGCACCGAACGATTGCTGCTGCCGAACAGCAACAGCCCCACGCCGGTGGCATATATCGGGTTACGCACCACGTCCACCAGTCCGGTGACGTACTGGGGAACGCCCAGTCGCACCGGCATATGGAACACCTCTTCCGCCAGTTCGATCAGACCTTCCATCTTGGAACTTCCTCCGGTCAGCACCACGCCGCCGGCAACCAGTTCCTCGAAACCGCTGCGGCGCAGCTCGGCCTGTACCAGTGTCAGCAATTCCTCGTAACGGGGTTCCACCACCTCCGCCAGGGTCTGCCGCGACAGCCGCCGCGGCGGACGATCACCGATACTGGGTACCTCGATGGTGTCGTCACCGGTAGCCAGTTGGGTCAGGGCACAGGCGTATTTGACCTTGATCTCCTCCGCGTGCTGGGTCGGGGTGCGCATGGCGACCGCGATGTCGTTGGTTACCTGATCCCCGGCGATGGGAATGACCGCGGTGTGGCGGATGGAGCCTTCGGTAAAGACCGCGATATCCGTGGTCCCGCCACCGATATCCACCAGACAGACACCCAACTCCTTTTCGTCGTCGCTGAGCACGGCATAGCTGGAACTGAGTTGTTCCAGAATCAGGTCGTCCACCTCCAGACCGCATCGGCGCACGCACTTGATGATGTTCTGGGCGGCACTTACGGCACCCGTGACCATATGCACCCGCGCTTCCAGACGGACGCCGGACATACCCACCGGCTCCTTGATCCCTTCCTGCTCATCGATAATGAATTCCTGGGGCAGGATGTGCAGGATCTTCTGGTCAGCCGGGATTGCCACCGCCCGCGCCGCGTCGATCACCCGCTCCACGTCTCCGTAGGTGACCTCATGGTCCTTGATGGCGACGATGCCGTGGGAATTGAGACTGCGGATATGGTTCCCGGCGATACCGGCGTGGACCGCGTGGATCTCGCATCCCGCCATCAGCTCAGCCTCTTCCACCGCACGCTGTATGGACTGGACCGTGGATTCTATATTGACCACGACGCCCTTCTTCAGCCCACGGGACGGATGAGAACCGATACCGATGATCTCAATCCCTTCGTCCGGCCGGATTTCTCCGACAATGGCAACCACTTTCGAGGTACCGATATCCAGTCCCACTATCAGATTCTTTTCTGCCTTTTTGGTCATTACGCCAACCCTCTTGCACCCAACACGGGTGTCCTCCACCCCATTCCCACCTTCGGTGAGGCACCCTCCCCGTTATCCGCCTTCTTGCGGATGGCAAACCCGTTGGTGTAACGCAAATCCACCTCCTGCAACTGCAACTGCTTGCGCTGCAACAACGGATAAATGCGGAAAAATCGCGCCAGCCGCATTTCGATATCCTTTTTTCCCAATCTCACAACCAGTCCGTTATCCGTCTTCAAGGTCCAGGCACGGCGCGCATCCAGCGTTATCTGCTGCACCGCCATTCCCAGTGAATCCAGACGGGCATTCAGATCCCGGTAACGGCCCACAATCTCCAGCTCACTCCCTTCCGGCCCGGCAAATACCGGAAGTCCGGGGGGAATCTCCGTCGCCGGCGGCCGAAATACCTGCCCCCGAACATTGAGCAAACGCCCCTCCTGCCAGCGGGCCAACGGCACCTGTTCCGTCACCGACAGACGCAGGGTATCGGGCCAGACCAAGCGCACGCTTACCCGGTCCACCCAGGGCAGATCCTCCGCGGATGTCCGTATGGCGGCCACATCAATAGCAAAAAAGCCTCTCCGCAGATGGGGCTCCAACACCCGCTGTACGTCTTCCCGTTTGAGGTGCTGAAAACCGCCGTCGATGCGAACCACCTTCAGGGGCAACAACTCCGGATCCTGCAGCTTCCTTACCCCCCACACCGCGGTGCCGCCGATCAGAACAGCCAGCAGCATCAGCAGCAGCGCCCGCGCCGGACGGAACAGACGCCCTCCGTCGTCGCTGCTCCGGCTCTGCCGCTTGCCGATCATGGTCGCCGCTTCCACCATCAACGCGCCTCCAACGTGGTCGCGAGGATGCGCCACACCAACTCCGCAAAGTCGATACCGGACGCCCGCGCCGCCATCGGAACCAGGCTGTGATCGGTCATGCCCGGTACCGTATTCACCTCGATCAACCAGGGATCACCCGTCCCGTCCACCATCATGTCCACCCGTCCCCAACCGCTGGCACCGACCGCCGCAAAGGCCAGACCGGCGAGATCCTGGAACTGCTTCTCCTTTGTCGCCTCCAGTCCGCAGGGACAGATATAGCGGGTGGTATCGGCGCTGTATTTCGCTTCGTAGTCGTAAAAGGCGTGGGGTGTCTCCAGCCTTATCAGCGGTAGCGTCTGACCATCCAGAATGGACGCGGTGTACTCCTGACCGGTGATCCATCGCTCCACCATCACCTGCCCGTCGTATTCCCGTGCCGCCGACCACGCCGACGCCAGCTCTTCTGCGTTCTCCACCCGTGCCATACCGATACTGGAACCTTCGTGCACCGGCTTGACCATCAACGGGAATCCGAGTCGCTCCGCCTCGGCCAAGGTCTCCTCCCGATCAACCATGAGGAAGTCGGGGGTGGGGAGTCCCAATCCACGCCACAGCAACTTGCAGCGGTACTTGTCCATACCCAGTGCGGAACCACCCACACCGCTTCCGGTGTAGGGAAGGTCCAGGGTCTCCAACGCCCCCTGAATCACACCGTCCTCCCCGCCCCGGCCGTGCAGGACCACGAACACCCGGTCAAATTCCCCCTCGATCAACTGCTCAAGTACCCGCTCCGCCGCATCCACCGGATGGGCGTCCACCCCCCGGGCGATCAGGGCTTCCAGCACCGCGGCACCGCTCCTCAGAGAGACCTCGCGTTCCGCGGAACGCCCGCCCAGGAGCACCGCCACTTTGCCGAAATCAGCCGCGGAAACCGTCATTTCATCGGCCCCTCTTCACCCACGATATGTACCTCCGTCTGCAGGCGGATGCCGCTGGCCTCTTCCACCCGATCCCGCACGGTATTGATCAACGCCTCGATATCCGCCGCCGTCGCTTCCCCGGCATTGATAATGAAATTCGCATGCTTACCTGACACATAGGCATTGCCGATGGAGAAATTCTTCAGGTCCGCGGCCTCGATCAGGCGCGCCGCATAATCTCCCTCCGGATTGCGGAATACCGAACCGCAGCTGGGAAGCCCGATAGGCTGGGTGGCGGCCCGTTTTTCCAGCAGCTGCTGGACCTCCTGCAGCGCGGCCTCGCCATCACCCGGTTGCAGCTTCAGAACCACCGCCAGGAACCACTCCCCTTCCGGCCGTCCCACCTGGCGGTAGCCGATATCAAAGTCCGCCGGTTCCCGGCTGCGCACGTTGCCCTGGCGATCGACGGTCTCCACCGCCGCGACGCACCCCCAGATCTCGTTCCCAAAGGCACCGGCATTCATCGCCAGGGCCCCTCCCATGGTGCCGGGAATCCCGGCAAGGAACTCGGCACCGCAGAGGTCGTTGCCGGCGGCAAAGCGGGCCACCCGGGCGCACGCCACACCGGCCTCCGCCCGCAGACCGCCGTCCGCCAGCAGCTCCAGTCCGTTCAACACGCCCTGGGTGGCGATAACGGTACCGTTGAACCCCCCGTCCCGAACCAGCAGATTGCTGCCGAGACCGAGCCACAGCAGTGGTTCGTCGGCGGGAAGCGACTGCAGAAACCGCACCAGGTCGGCACTGTCAGCCGGTTTGTAAAAACGCCGAGCCGGACCGCCTACCCGCCAGGTGGTGTGGTGCGAAAGGGGCTCGTCGTAGCGCAATTCACCTGCCGGTTTGATCGCCGTCGCCATCATCAGCTTTCACCTCCTGTACAGAGCGTCTCCGGTAACCGGGCCGCCACCGCCCCGATATCCCCCGCTCCAAGGGTCAGTACCATATCGCCGTCCTGAAGCAGTCCGGCCAACACCTCCGGCACCTCCTCCGCGTCCGCGACGAATACCGGATCCACCTGTCCCCGCATGCGCACGGCGCGGCTCAGGGTCCGTCCGTCCGCTCCCGGGATCGGCTCTTCACCCGCCGCATAGACCTCCGTCAGCACCAGCACGTCGGCCTGAGAAAGCACCTGTACGAAATCCTCAAACTGCTCCTGGGTGCGGCTGTAGCGGTGGGGCTGAAAGACCAGCACCACCCGCCTGCCGGGCCACCCCTCACGGGCCGCCGCCAGGGTGGCCTCGATCTCTTTCGGATGATGTCCGTAGTCGTCCACCAACATCACGCTTCCGTCCCGGATACGGCATCCCTCGTCACTCACCTGGAAGCGGCGCCCGATACCCTGGAAACGCTCCAGACCCCGTGCGATCGCCTCCTTGTCCACACCCAGTTCCCGTGCCACCGCAATAGCCGCCAGGGCGTTCAGCACGTTGTGCCGACCGGGGAGATTGAGGGTCAGATGCAGCGGCTCCTCACCGGAAGCGAAGCGGACCGAAAAGTGCGTCCGCATCCCGTCCTGCCGGATATCGAATGCCTGCAGATCCGCTTCCTCACTGATGCCGTAGGTTTGGACCGGGCGGGAGATCTGCGGCAGCAGTCCCCGAACCTTGTCGTCATCTATACAGAGCACCGCATGCCCGTAGAACGGCAGGTGATGCAGAAACTCGATGAAGGTCCCCAACAACCGGTTGAAGTCGCCGTCATAGGTGGTCATATGATCCGCATCGATGTTGGTCACCACCGCCATCATGGGCTGCAGATACAGAAACGAGGCGTCGCTTTCATCCGCTTCCGCCACCAGAAACTCTCCCGCCCCCAGCCGGGCGTTGCTGCCCGCGCTGTTAAGACGGCCGCCGATGACGAAGGTGGGATCCAGCCCGCCCTCCGCCAACAGACTGGCGGTGAGACTGGTGGTGGTGGTCTTGCCGTGAGTCCCGGCCACGGCGATACCGAAACGGAAACGCATCAGCTCAGCCAGCATCTCCGCCCGCGGTACCACCGGTATACGCTCCTCCCGCGCCGTCGCTACTTCCGGGTTGTCCGCCTGCACCGCACTGGAGACCACCACCGCATCGGCACCGGAGATGTTCTCCGCCCGGTGACCGATCTTGATCTCCGCGCCCTGCTGCTCCAGCCGGGCGACCACCGGGTTGCGCCGCATATCGGAACCGGAGACCCGATAACCGAGATTGAGCAACACCTCGGCGATACCGCTCATACCCACCCCGCCGATGCCGACGAAATGGATGTGACGCATACGTCCCATCGCCTCCGCGGCATGTCTGAGCTGCACTCCTTCCCGGGTATTCATGCGCCCATCACCTCCTCGCAGATATCGGCCACCCGCGCCGCCGCCCCGTCCTGGGCACAGCCCCGGGCCGCCGCCGCCATGGTCAGCAACGTCTCCCGGTCCGTCAGCAGTTCCCGCAGCAGCTGCGCCAGACCCTGCACGGACATTTCCGCTTCCGGCAGCAGCCGCGCCGCCCCGGAAGCGGTAAGAAAATCGGCGTTTCGGGTCTGGTGGTCATCCACGGCAAAGGGAAAAGGCACCAGGACCGAGGCCACCCCGGCGGCCGCCAGTTCCGATATGGTCAACGCACCCGCCCGGCAGACCACCAGATCCGCCCACCCATAGGCCTCCGCCATATCGGCGATAAACGGCACCACCGTAGCCGCCAGGTCCGCCTGCTCATAGGCCGCCGCCGTCATCTCCGCCTTTCCTCTCCCGGTCTGATGCCTTACCTCCGGCCGCTGTTCCGGATCCAGCAGCGCCAGGGCTTGGGGCAGGATCTCGTTCAACGCCCGCGCCCCCTGGGATCCTCCGAGCACCAACAGTCGCGGCGTCGCCCCGTGCCCGGCTACGCGCTCCCGCGGTGCCGGCAGTGCGGCGATCTCCGGTCGTACCGGGTTGCCCACGGCCGTCGCATCCGCCGCGGAAAAACTGCCGGGAAACGCCTCCAACACCCGGGAGGCGATCCGCGCCAGCCAACGGTTGGTGAGCCCGGGGATGGCGTTCTGTTCATGCACGATCAGGGGAATACCCAGCAGGCGCGCCATCACACCTCCCGGTCCCGATACAAATCCGCCCATACCCAACACCACCGCCGGCCGGTTACGGCGCAAGATCCGGTAGGCCTGCAGCATGGCACCAAGGAGCTTGAACGGCGCGGCAAGCCATTGGCCCACCCCCTTACCCCGCAGCCCGTGGATCGAGATCCACTCGCTGCGAAAACCGGCATCCGGCACCACCCTCACCTCAAAGCCGCCCCGGGAACCGAGCCAGACCACGTCCACCCCCCGCCCGCGCAGCTCCCGTGCCACCGCCAGCGCGGGAAAGACGTGTCCCCCTGTTCCTCCGGCCATGATCATCACGCGCGCGCCCATCGAACCCGTCCCGTCCCCGTTACCGGGTCTTCCCGTCTGATCTCGTAATCGATACGCACCAGAATGGCGATCACCACACAGGCCACGATGATGCTGTTACCGCCGTAGCTCATCAGCGGCAGTGTCAGTCCCTTGGTCGGTAACAGCCCCACGTTCACCCCGATATTGATAAACGCCTGTATCCCGATCCAGAGACCGAACCCCTGTGCCACATAGGCGGCAAAACGCCGCTGCAGGGCTTCCGCCCTGGCGCCGATACGGAATGCCCGCCATACCACTAGCGAAAACAGGGAGATGACCAGCAGCGTTCCCATAAGACCCAGTTCCTCACCGATCACCGCCATCAGAAAATCGGTATGGGCCTCCGGCAGATAGAACTGCTTCTGGATACCGTTACCGAGACCGACTCCGAACCACTCCCCACGGCCGAAGGCGATCAGCGCCTGGGCCAGCTGGTATCCGCTGTTCTCCACATCCGCCCAGGGATCGAGGAAGGCGGTAATGCGCTGCAATCGATAGGGGGAGTAGAGAACCAGACTGGCCAGTGCGGTACCGGCCAGCGCCAGCAGTACCGTAAACTGCCAGATCGGCACGCCGCCGAGGAACAGCATCCCTAGGGCGGTAGCCAGCAGGACGGCGGTCGTACCGAAATCGGGCTGAACCATAATCAGAGAGGAGGCGACCACCAGCAGGATCATCGGCTTGACGAATCCCCAGAGGGTGTGGGTGACCTCCGACTGACGCCGTACCAGATATCCGGCGATATAGATCACCAGAAACAGTTTCATGAACTCGGAACTCTGCAGACTGAAAGGACCGATCGGGATCCAGCGGGTGGCACCGTTCACCTCCCGGCCCAGGCCCGGCAGCAGCACCGCAATCAACAGAAACAGCCCCAGGAAATAGAGCGTCGTCCCACTTTTTTCCCACTGCTCCGTGGAGATCCGGAATACCACCAGGGCCGCTACCAGCCCGATACCCAGGGCGATCAGATGACGGTTAAAGAAATAGAAAGGCGCGCTGCTGATCCGGTGCAGCGAGGCAGACGCCACCATCACCAGTCCCAAACCCAGGAGAACCGCCGCCGCGCCGATGAGTGTGTAGTCGAGATCGGGCATCAGCGGCGCACTTTCGTTGTGGGTGGCCTGGAGACGAAGTTCGGCGCTCATTGGATCCACCCCATCACTGCATCCATGAAGCGCCGGCCCCGGTCTTCATAGTTTTCAAACATGTCGAAACTGGCACAGGCGGGTGACAGCAGTACCCGGTCTCCCGGCCGGGCCTGTTGCGCGGCGATCTCCACCGCCTCGTCCATATCCCCGGCGTAAAACAGCGGAACGTTGCCGGTCAGGACCCGTTCCAGGGAGGGCGCGTCCCGACCGATCAGGACCACCGCCCGGGCGGTGCGCGCCACCACCGGCGCCAGAGGCGCGAAATCGGCACCCTTGCAATCACCTCCGGCGATCAGGACGGTTTGGCCCTCGGTCTCGGCATCCAAACCTTCCAGGGCCGCCACGCAGGCCCCCACATTGGTACCCTTGGAGTCGTTATACCAACGCACACCCTGGTGCTCAGCCACAAACTGGGTACGGTGCGGCAAACCGGGAAACCGCCGCAGCGCCGCCAGCATCCCTTCCATCTGCAGGCCGATGGCGCTGCCCAGGGCCAGTGCCGCCAGGGCGTTGGCCCGGTTGTGGCTGCCGGGAACCAGCAGATCGGCGGCCCGCATCAGTTTCCGCTCTCCCTGACAAATCCAGACAGCGTCTGCATACTGGCGCAACCCGAAACAGCCGGCCTCCGGTTCGCCCAGGGTAAAGAACAGGTCATTGCCGTCACCCTGGCGCATGGCCATCACCGCGGCGTCATCGAGGTTGAAAATGCGTTTTTGCGCCCCCCGGTAGATCACGGCCTTGGCCGCCCCGTAGGCGCCCACGTCGTCATACCGGTCCATATGATCCGGGGAGAGATTCAGGACCACCGCCGCCGCCGGGCGCAGGGAGTGGGTGGTCTCCAGCTGGAAACTGGAAAGCTCCAGCACATACAACGCTGTATCCTCGTCCAGAAGATCCAGCGCCGGTTCTCCCAGGTTGCCGCCCACCTTCACCTTCAGCCCCGCCTGCTGGGCCATTTCCCCCAGCAGCGAGGTAACGGTGCTCTTACCGTTGGATCCGGTTATGGCCACCACCGGCGCCGTGGCCTGGGAGGCGAACAACTCCACATCGCCCACCACCGGAATCCCGCGCGCCAGGGCCTGCTGAATCAGCGGCTCCTTCAGGGAAACCCCCGGCGAAACCACCAGCTGCTCCGCCTCCTCAAACACCACCGGATCAAAGCGTCCCAGAAACAGGGCGGTATCGGGGAGTTCACTGCGCAAGCTTTCCAGCCCCGGCGGATCTTCCCGGCTGTCGATGACCGCCGCCGGGATGCCGCGAGCGGCAAAAAAACGGGCGCAGGAAAGCCCGGTCTTGCCGAGCCCGACAATCAAGGTCTTACTCTTCAGCACACCCGATTGCTGCATTCCGTTGTTTTCTCTCTGTAACGACAAACCCATATCACCTGATCTTCAGACTGGAGAGTGCTACCAGCACCAGGATCACGGTAACGATCCAGAAACGCACAATGACCCGCGGCTCGGGCCACCCTTTCAATTCAAAATGGTGATGCAGCGGCGCCATGCGAAAGATGCGCCGGCCGGTCAGCTTGTAAGAGGCCACCTGCAGGATCACGGAGACGGTCTCCATGACAAACACACCGCCCGCTATCAGCAGCACCAGTTCCTGCCGCACCACCACTGCCACCATCCCCAGGGCCGCGCCCAGGGCGAGGGCCCCCACGTCCCCCATGAACACCTGTGCCGGATAGGCGTTGAACCAGAGAAATCCCAGACCGGCACCCACCAGCGCACCGCAGAACACCGCCATCTCCCCCGCCCCCGGCAGAAAAGGGATAAGCAGATAGTTGGCGATACCGCCGTGACCGGTTACATAGGCGAATATCCCCATGGCCCCGGCCACCAGAACCGTGGGCATGATCGCCAGGCCGTCGAGCCCGTCGGTGAGGTTCACGGCGTTACTGGAACCCACCACCACGAAATAGGTGAAGAGCACGAACCAGGGACCCATGTCGATCACCAGGTTCTTGAAGAAGGGGAAAATCAGCTGGGTTTCCAGCGGACTCTCGGCGGTAAAATAGAGGAACAACGCGGCACCCAAAGCCACCACCGACTGCCAGAGATATTTGTAGCGGGCCGAAAGGCCGGCGGAATCCCTTAACACCAGCTTTTTATAATCGTCGTAAAAACCGATGACCCCGAACAGCAGGGTCACCAGCAGCACGACCCAGACATAGCGGTTACTGAGATCCGACCAGAACAGGGTGCTCACGGCGACCGCCACCAGCAACAGCGCCCCGCCCATGGTGGGGGTGCCGGCCTTGGTGAGATGACTCTCAGGCCCGTCGTCCCTTACGGTCTGGCCGATCTGGTGGAAACTGAGCCGGCGTATCATCAGCGGACCCACCAGGAACGAGATGGCCAGCGCCGTGAGCGTTCCCAGGATGGCGCGCAGTGTCAGGTATTGGAAAACGTTGAACCCGGAATCGAAACGAGCCAGATATTCGGTCAGATAGAGCAGCATCTCAGTTTATCCCCCCTGCAACGAGTGCCCGGATCACTTGCTCCATGCCCGCCCGGCGCGAACCTTTGACAAGTACCCGGTCGCCGCTCTCCAGATCCTGATGGAGGGCATCTATCAGACGCTCCCGGTTCTCAAAAATGCGGCCTCCGCGACCGAAGGCCTCCGCCGCCCGGCCCGCCGGACCGACGCCGTAGAGATGATCGATACCGGCCGCCCGCGCCTGCTCCCCGAGCCCCTGATAGAACCGGTCTACATCCTCGCCCAGTTCCGCCAGTTCCCCGAGCACCAGATAACGGCGCCCCGGAGCCGTCGCCAGTACCGATATGGCGGCAACCACCGAATCTGGATTGGCGTTATAGCTGTCATCGATCAACTGAACGCCACCTCTGCCGGCAAGGGGCTGTAAACGACCGGTAACCGGCTTAAGTTCAGACAGACCGCGCCGGATCTCATCGTCACCGACCCCCAGCTGCTGGGTCGCGGCGATGGCGGCAAGGGCATTGGCCCGGTTGTGACGGCCCGCCAGCCGCAGCTCGATCTCCAACGTCCCCCGGGGGGTCTGCACCGGGAAACGGTTGTAAAAACCCCGACTGTCCCAGCCGCTCTCCTCCTCCCTCGCCGGGCTGAAGACATCCGCCGGCCGTTCCAGGCCGAAACTGAGAACACGATAGCCGGCCGCCAGTTCACGCCAGAGATCCGCCCAGGGATCGTCACCGTTGAATACCAGCACTCCGTCCGTTTTCAGGCCGGCGACGATCTCGCCTTTGGCGCGGGCCACTCCCTCCAGGGTACCGAAACCCTCCAGATGTGCCCGCCCGGCGTTGTTTAGTACCGCCACATCGGGTTGGGCGATGGCACTCAGATAACCTATCTCCCCGGGGGCGCTGGCCCCGAGTTCCACCACCACGTACTCCTGCTCCTGCAACTCCAACAGTGTCAGGGGCAGTCCGATATGGTTGTTCAGATTCCCCGTTGTCGCCAGGACGCTTCCCCTGCACTGCAGGATGGAAGCGATCATCTCTTTGACCGTGGTTTTCCCGTTGCTGCCGGTCACCGCGATCACCGGCACCGTTACACTGCCGCGCCAGGCGGCGGCCAGTCGTCCCAGTGCGGAACAGGTATCCGCCACCTGCAGCCGCGGCAGATCGATCGGCAAATCCCGCTCCACCATCGCCCCCACGGCACCGGCCGCCGCCGCCTGGGGCAGATAATCATGGCCGTCATAGCGGGGACCGCGAAGGGCCACGAACAGGTCACCCTGTTTCACCTTGCGGCTGTCGGTACTGACGGAAGCGAAGGTGGCGTCGGCGCCGAGCAGATGCCCCCGCAGGAGGTCGGCGGTCTGGGACAGGCTGAAGCTGATCATGCCTCACCTCCCAGTGCCGCCCGTACCTGCTCCCGATCACAAAAGCGCAATCGCTGATCTCCCACCAGTTGATAATCTTCATGTCCCTTGCCGCATATCAGGACCAGATCCCCGGCATCCCCCTCCGCTATCGCCTCGCGGATCGCAGTCGCCCGATCACGCTCTACGGCGGCACGCTGCGGCTGGTCCATACCGGCCAGGATGTCGGCCACGATACGCTCACCGTCCTCTGTCCGCGGATTGTCGTCGGTAACGATCACCCGGTCCGCATGGCGTTCGGCGATACCGCCCATCTGCGGTCGCTTGCCCCGGTCCCGGTCACCGCCGCAACCAAAGACACAGATCAGTCGGCCGGTGACGTGTTCCCGTGCCGCGCGTAAGGCCTGTTCCAGGGCGTCCGGGGTATGGGCGTAATCCACCACCACCAGGGGCTGACGGCCGCCACCGAAGCGTTCCATACGGCCGGCTACCGTCTGCAGCATCGCCAGCCGTTGCAACGCCTCCTCGAGGGGGATACCCCGGAACAGCAGGACCGCGAGCACCGACATCAGGTTGCTGACATTGAAACGGCCGAGCAAGGGGGAGTGAAGCAAACCGTCACCACGGCTGGTCTGCAGCCGGATCTGCATACCATCGGCATCCGCTTTCACCTCCAGGGCCCAGATCCAGCCGTCCAGCCGATCCGGAAGCAGTTCCGGCCGCTGCAGGCCGTAACCAACCGCCGGCACCCCGGCAGGCAGGCGGTCCAGGATTTCATAGCCGAAGGGATCATCGAGATTGATAACCGCGCAGCGCAGCCCCGGCATGCGGAACAGCCGCAGCTTGGAGGCGCCGTACTCCTCCATGGAACCGTGGTAATCGAGGTGATCGCGGCTCAGGTTGGTAAACACCGCCACATCAAAATGGATGGCGTCCACCCGCCCCTGGTCTAGGGCGTGGGAAGAAACCTCCATAGCCACCGCCTCCGCTCCCTTAGCACTCAGATCGCAAAGGATGGATTGCAGATCCACAGGGTCGGGGGTGGTGTGTTTTCCCGGCTCCAGATCTCCGGGAAAACCGTTGCCCAGGGTGCCCACAACGCCGCAGCGACCCGGATCGGAGAGGACTTGTGCCAGAAATTGAGTGGAACTGGTCTTGCCGTTGGTACCGGTATACCCGATCACGCTCATGGTCCTGGACGGGTGTCCGAAAAAACGGCTGGCGATTCGGCTGGCATTGCGCCGTAACCCCGGCACCGGCAGCAGCGGGACGGCGGTCCCTTCGGCCTCCCGCTTCACCCGGGTTTCGCTCCAGTCGCCGTTCGGCTCCCAGGCCACCGCCGCGGCACCGTTCCGCAGCGCCTGAGGCAGATACTCCAGGCCGTGAGCACTCCCTCCGGCGCAGGCGAGGAACAGGGAACCCTGCTGCACCTGCCGGCTGTCCAGGGTCAGGCCGGCTATCTCCCGATCCATCTCCGGAGTCACCGTCACCAGTCCGTCGAGCAGTTGCGACACCGCCCGTACAAGGGTTGTCTCCGGCGACGGCATCACGGCTTGCCTCCGATCCCCGCCAGCCGCAGTTCCTCCGGCGGCAGATCATCGGGGGGAATATTCAGGATTCGCAGCGCACCGGCCATCACTCTGGAAAAGACCGGGGCGGCCACTTCGCCACCGTAGTATTTCTGCCCCCGCGGCTCATCGATCACTACCACCATCACCAGACGCGGATCGCTGGCCGGTGCGATACCGGCAAAAATGGCCTGGAATTTATCCTCCGCATATCCGCCGCTGACGGTCTTTTTCACCGTCCCGGTCTTACCGGCGACACGGTAACCTTTAATGGCCGCCAGGGGGGCGGTACCGTCCCGGGAAACCACGGCCTCCAGCATGGCGCGAATGGTGCGGGCGGTCTTGACGCTCATCACCCGTTCCCCTTCAGGGACCTGGTCCACGCGCAACAGGGAAAGGGGACGGCGTATACCGTCGGCGGCCAGTACGGAATAGGCCCGCGCCAGTTGCAGGGGCGTGACGGAGAGACCGTAACCGAAGGAGAGGGTGGCCTGTTCGATCTTGGACCAGTGACCGGCGCTGTCGATATAACCCGGAACCTCTCCGGGGAAACCGCTATCCGACGCCGAGCCGAAACCGAGTTCCAGCAGGTGGTGCAGCATCTCTTCCTGGGAAAGCTCCAACGCGATCTTGCTTACCCCCACGTTGCTGGACTTTTTAATTATGGTGGCCACGTCGACGACACCCAGGTTGTGACTGTCCCGGACCACCGCATCCCCGAAACGCAACTCCCCGGGGGTGGTATCGATCTTGGTCCAGCGCCCGACACGCCCCAGCTCCATGGCTGCGGTAACGGCGAAGGGTTTCATGGTCGAGCCCGGTTCAAACACATCGGTCATGGCGCGGTTACGCAGGGATCCGCCGCGACGCTCGGAGGAGTCGTTGGGGTTGTAGGAGGGCTGATTCACCATCGCCAGCACCTCACCGCTGCGCGCGTCGAGGATCACCGCGGAGGCGGAACGGGCGCGGTTGCGTTGCACCGCCCCCTTCAGTTCGCGGTAGGCAAGGAACTGCAGCCGCCAGTCGAGGCTCAGATTCAGGGTGCGTCCGGCCTGGGGTGGACGGATACTCTCCACCGTATCCACCGCCCTTCTTTTCCCGTCCTGCACCACACGTTTGCTGCCCGGGACGGCATCCAACCATTCATCAAAGGCGAGCTCTATCCCCTCCTGACCCTGGTCATTGATATCGGTAAACCCGACCACATGGCTGAAGACCTCACCGCTGGGGTAGAAACGCTGATATTCCCGCTGCAGTCCGACGCCCTCGATATCCAGATCATGCACCAGCTGTTTTACCTTCTCCGCCAGGTCAGGATTGACCCGCCGTGTCAGATAGACGAAGGAGCGGCTCTGCCGCTTTGCCAGATACTGCTGCAGCTCCCCGGGATCACGTTCGAGCACCCCGGCCAGTGCCAAAAGCTGCCGCTGATCCGGCTTGAATCGCCGCGGGTTCGCCCAGATCGAACTCACCGGGGTACTGATCGCCAGGGGCTCACCCCTGCGGTCCAGAATCATGCCGCGATGGGCCGACACCTCCACCACCCGCAGATAGCGGTTCTTTCCCTCCCGCTGCAGAAAGTCGGTCTCGAAGATCTGCTGGTCCACCGCCCTCCACACCAGCGCCAGGGCAAAGGCCCAAAGCAGCGCCAGCAGGCTCCAGCGCCTGGCCCGAAAACTGGGCAAAGCGGCTTGCTCCTGGCGAACCAGCTTCTCGGCACGTTTTTGTCTGGATACCACTGCCATATTCAAGGCCTGATCACCACTACTTCATCGGTTGACGGAATACGCATGCCCAGCCGTTTGCGGGCGATGCGCTCCACCCGGCCGTGCGTAGCCCAGGTGCTCTGTTCCAACTGCAGCCGACCCCACTCCACTTCCGCCGCGTCCCGTTCACTGCGCAACCGCTCCAGTTCCACGAACTGTCTGCGCGAGGCGTATTTCGCATACACCACGGCTGTGGCCGAGGCCAGCAACAGCAACAGCAACAGTGACGTCAATACAAAGCGTCCGCGCTTCATGCCGTTCGCTCCGCTACCCGCATGACGGCACTGCGTGCCCTGGGATTCAGGCTCACCTCCTCAGCGGAAGGGTGCTGCGCCCTGCCGATCGATTTCAATTCAGGCCGCATCATCTCCACGGTAACCGGCAGCCCCGGAGGGAAATCGTCCCCGCGCGAATGATCGCGGATAAAGCGCTTTACGATCCGGTCCTCCAGAGAGTGAAAACTGATCACCACCAAGCGTCCCAGCGGGGCCAATACCCGCAGGGATTGATCCAGCACCAGGCGCAGATCCTCCAGCTCACGATTGAGGAATATACGTATCGCCTGAAAGGACCGTGTTGCCGGATGCTTGTCTCTCTCCCGGGTGGGAACGGCGCATTCGATGATCGCGGCCAGTTGTCCGGTGGTAAGGATCGGGTTTTCCTCCCGCGTATCCACGACAGCCCTGGCGATGCGTTTGGCAAAACGCTCTTCGCCATACTCTTTCAATACCCGGGAAATCTCCTCCGCCTCGGCCTTATTCAGCCACTCCGCGGCACTTGCGCCGGTACTGACATCCATGCGCATATCCAGTGGACCGTCCCTTAAAAAACTGAAGCCGCGGTCAGCGGCATCCAACTGCGGTGACGAAACCCCGAGGTCCAGCAACAGGCCGTCGACCTTTCCCATCAGACCGCGTTTCTGCGCAATCTGCTCAAGCATGGCGAATGAGCCCTGTTCAATAGCGAAACGACCATCTCCACAGAAATTCCTGTTGGCATACGCAACCGCGTCCGGATCCTTGTCAAACGCCAGCAGACGTCCGCCGGCTTCCAAACGCCCCAGAATCGCTCCACTGTGCCCACCCCGTCCGAAGGTTCCATCCACATAAATACCGGTGGGAGAAATATTCAGTGCTTCAAGTGCCTCTTTAAACAGTACCGGCAGATGATCAGGCGCGCCGTCCATCGGTCAGATAGATAACGTCTCCAGATCCGCTGGAAGATTCATCTGCTCCAGATCGGTTTCCTGCAGCCAGGTCTCCCTCTGCTCATTCCAGAGTTCCTCATCCCATAGCTCGAAGCGGTCGCCCTGACCGATCAATACGGCATGTTTATTCATGCCGGCAAACTCCCTGAGCGGCGGCGGCAGCAACAGCCGACCCTGCCCGTCCATTTCCACATCGGTGGCATGCCCTACCAGCAACCGCTGCAGACGACGGGCTTCCTTATTAAATGAAGGGAGTTTCATCAGGGTGCGCTCTTTCTCCTGCCAGACCGGTGCCGGATAGATCAGCAGACAACGGTCGTTGGGATCGATGGTGACCACCAATTGGGAGGCACAGCGCTCTTCCAGCTGCCCGCGATAGCGCGTGGGCACTGCCAGTCGCCCTTTGGCATCCAGATTGACCCGGTTGACACCTCGAAACAAAGCGGACTCCCCCCTTGGATAGTTATCCCATTAAATCCCACTTTTTCCCACTTATTTGCATAATAGGTGCCGTTTTTCCTTCTTGTCAAGGAAATCTAGGGGAAAAATCTGTAAAAGTTCCTTTAAAGACAGTGGGTTACGGCATGAACCTAAGAGGAAACGGCGGCCATAAAATGCATAAAAACAGGCAAATAAAGTCGCTACTTAAAGTAAAGTATTAAGATATTTTGGGGTCTTTAGAGGTTTCACCACGAAGGATCGCAGAGGAGCCGCATGCCGAATTACAAACCTCTGCGTACCTCAGCGTTCTCTGCGGTAAAAAATGACCGGTTAAACCATCCCGCTGAAGCTGAAGTCGAACCCGCAAACGAACCACTCCTCTTTAATTGAAGTTTTAAGAGAATTTGGGACGGGGCCCCACCGGATAATCTAGACGTTGTAGGACAGCCTCGTCAGGCGGGCTGCGCCCGCTGCAAGAAACAGATTCACCGCGGAGGGCGCGGAGGATCGCAGAGGAGCGGCACGCCGAATTACCAACCTCTGCGTACCTCAGCGTTCTCTGCGGTAAGAAATGACCGGTTAAACCATCCCGCTGAAGCTGAAGTCGAACCCGCAAACGAACCACTCCTCTTTAATTGAGATTTTAAGAGAATTTGGGACGGGGCCCCACCGGATAATCTAGATTCACCGCGGAGGGCGCGGAGGACGCGGAGGATCGCAGAGGGGCGGCACACCGAATTACCAACCTCTGCGTACCTCAGCGTTCTCTGCGGTAAGAAATGACCGGTCAAACCATCCATCCTGCTGAAACCGAACCCACAAACGAGACCACTCCGCTTTGAAGCAGAACATAAGGGAATGGAGGGGATGGGAGCCGGCCTGTAAGCCGGGTTCTGTCGAGAATGGCCATTCATCTGGGACATGCGTCACCGCATGCCTCAAGCGACCTACCCGGGGACCGTGCGGACCACACGCCGCGGCCGAGACCGCGTGTCCCCCTATTTGGTCTTGCTCCAGGTGGGGTTTACCCTGCCGCCGCTGTTACCAGCGGCGCGGTGCGCTCTTACCGCACCATTTCACCCTTACCGGCTCCGTAGAGCTTAGGCGGTGTATTTTCTGCGGCACTTTCCGTAGGCTTTCGCCTCCCAGGCGTTACCTGGCACCCTGTCCTCCGGAGCCCGGACTTTCCTCTGCCCCGCCGGGGGGCAGCGACCATTCGGCCGACTCCCGTGAATACCTTAAGCGCCGCAACGAAAAGGTGCAACCTCATTCCCCGATTCCCTATTGCGCAATCCCGGTGACATCCATAGAATTAAAGGTTTTCCCGACATTCAAAGGGAATAGCGGGTGGTCCGGACGCGCTGGCGGGACCGCCTTTTTGTTTTTATAGTCTTTAGGATAAAACATGCCGGACTCGCTGATGTCTACCTACAAACGGCTCCCGATACACTTTGCGCGGGGCGAAGGTAGCTGGCTGTGGGATACCACGGGTAAACGCTACCTCGACGCCCTGTCGGGTATCGCCGTGTGCGGTCTCGGACACGCCCATCCGGCGGTACACGAAGCGGTCTGCCGGCAGGCCGGCACCCTGATCCACACCTCCAACCTGTACGGTATCGAACTGCAGGAAATCCTCGGGGATACCCTGGTCCGGCTCTCCGGTATGGAACGGGTTTTCTTCGCCAACTCCGGCGCGGAGGCCAATGAGGCGGCCATTAAGATCGCACGCCTGCACGGACACAGGAACGGTGTCGAGAACCCCACCATCGTGGTTATGGAGAACAGCTTTCACGGCCGCACCCTGGCGACCCTGTCGGCCACCGGCAACCGCAAGGTGCAGGCGGGTTTTGAACCCCTGGTCAAGGGTTTCGCCCGGGTTCCTTTCGATGACATGGAGAGCCTGCGCGGGGTTGCCAAAACCATGCCGGAGATCGTCGCGGTCCTGGTGGAGCCGATTCAGGGCGAGGGAGGCATCAACATCCCTGCGGATGATTATCTGAACCGGCTCCGGGATCTTTGCGACGAGCAGGGATGGCTCCTGATGCTGGACGAGATCCAGTCCGGCATGGGCCGTAGCGGCCGGCTGTTCGCCTTCCAGCACAACGGTATTCTTCCCGACGTGGTTACCGTGGCCAAGGGTCTGGGCAACGGCGTCCCCATCGGCGCCTGCCTGGCGCGCGGGACGGCGGCGGAGGTACTGGTGCCCGGCACCCATGGTTCAACCTTCGGCGGCAACCCTCTGGCCTGCGCCGCGGCGAATGCGGTCCTGAAGGTGCTGGAATCGGAACAGCTGCCGGCGCGGGCGCAGACCCTGGGGGACAAACTTCTTACCGATTTTGCCGATAGCCTACAGGGGGTCGCCGGTGTCGAGGAAATAAGAGGTCAGGGGCTTCTTATCGGTATCGAGCTGGACCGCAGTTGCGGCGACCTGGTGCAGATGGCGCTGCAGGACGGGTTGCTCATCAACGTCACCGCCGATCGCGTGGTACGTCTGCTGCCGCCGTTGATCATGAGTGACGCGGAAGCGGACGAACTGGTGGCCAAGACCTCGAAACTTATTACGGACTTTCTCGCCCGGGACTGAATACATGTCGGAACAGAGAAACCAGCCTCGTCATTTCCTGTCATTGCTCGACTTTTCCCCGGAGGAGTTGCAGCGGCTGCTTGCGCGGGCCATAGAATTGAAGGAGATGCAGCGGGAAGGAGAACTTTACCAACCTCTGCAGGGCCGCACCCTGGGAATGATCTTCGAGAAATCCTCCACCCGCACCCGGGTATCCTTTGAGGCCGGCATGGTGCAGCTCGGAGGACATGCCATTTTCCTCTCTCCGCGGGACACCCAGCTGGGGCGGGGCGAGCCGATCGAAGACAGCGCCCGGGTCCTGTCACGTATGGTGGATTGCGTCATGGTCCGCACCTATGAGCAGGAAAAGCTGGAGCTGTTTGCCGCCCATTCCCGGGTACCGGTCATCAACGCCCTGACCGACCGCTATCACCCCTGCCAGCTGCTGGCAGACATGCAGACCTATATCGAACACCGCGGAAGCATCGCGGGGCGCAAGGTGGCCTGGGTCGGAGACGGCAACAATATGTGCCACTCCTATATCAACGCCGCGCGCCAGTTCGATTTTGAACTCCGTATCGCCTGCCCTCAGGGCTACGATCCGGACCCCGCGATCCTGGCCGCCGCCGGAGAGCGCTGCCGCATCGTGCGCGAACCCCGGGACGCGGTGGAAGGGGTGGACCTGGTGGTCACCGATGTCTGGGCAAGCATGGGACAGGAGGAAGAGCAGGCGCGCAGAACGCAGGCCTTTGCCGACTACCAGGTGGACGAACAACTGATGGCGCTGGCCGATGGCGAAGCCCTTTTCATGCATTGCCTTCCGGCTCATCGTGGAGAAGAGGTGGCTGGCGCGGTCATAGACAGACCCGATAGTGTGGTCTGGGAAGAGGCGGAAAACCGCCTGCATTCACAAAAGGCGCTGCTGGAGATGCTGCTCGTCTGAGCAATCCTCTTCCACCCGGAAACCGGCAACACGGCTTGTAGTGGGAACCCCCACGCACCCTAAAAGGAAAAAATACCGTCGGGCCGCAGGATGGTTTATGCTCTGAGTATTGGAGAAAACAAGAAAGAGGTAAACCATGGATATCGATCTTGCTGATGTCACTATCCATATAGACCAGGCCTTGAATGAAGAAGAGATGGCGAAGCTGGAGGATGCCTTTCGCAACCGTATGGGAGTGATTTCCGTACGCTTCAACCCCGAGCGTCCACATCTCGTGATCATCGAATACAACCCGAAATTGATCGGTTCCCGGGACCTGGTGGATATCCCGCGTTTTCACGGTTTGCACGGGGAGCTGGTCGGGCTCTGAACAATCCGCCGGGATTGCGGAGGAAAACCTAGTTACGGCGGGCGGAAACGATCCCCATGATCATGGACAACCGTCGCTGCGGTATCTGAATCCCGTACTCCTCGGCCAGACGGGTACCCGCCTCCCTGGCGTTCGCCGGTGGCGGTTCCATTCTGGCGACAAATCCGCCCACATCCTCCACCACCGCCCAGGGATAGATTATCCAGTGCCAGTCCAGGACATCCACCGCCCGGTAATCCGCTCTTACCGCTGAAGTCTGTTTCTCGTGCAGCACCGCTGTGCGGATCTCCGCAACCCCCAGGGACTTCAGATGATCGACCGCCAGTTTCAGGGTGTCGCCGGTATCATTCACATCATCCACCACCAGCGCCCGCTTGCCATGGATGTCGCCCCCCACCGGATACTTGATCCAGGCCCGCCGTTCCTTCGCCGCGCCCGGCGCATAGTGCTGAATCTTAAGGCTGGTCATATCGGATATGCCGAGAAAATCGCATAGAAAACGGGCCGGTACGAACCCACCCCGGGCCACCGCCACCACCACATCCGGATCATATCCCGACTCCCGCACGGCCTTACCCAGGGCCCAGGAGACATCGTAGACAATATCGAGGGAAATAAGCTCGCAGTAGAAAGGTTCTTCCATGATGAGCGGCCGGATAAGACTGAGACCGAAGAATAATAGCGGATGGACGGCCGATAACCCAAACCAATCCCCTATCAAAACCATTAAACAGCGGCTAATTGCGGCAAATGCCGCTAATTGACGGGGATTTGAGGGAAATCCCGCAGGAACAGCCCAATTTGCGGGCCCCACAGGACTAAAGTCCGGGCCCGAATTGACGATATTAATTGAAAAACAAAAGGATGTATCGTAATTTCCGTGAATTTGTTGGCAAAATTCGTATCTGGGAGAATGAATTATGGCCCATTTGAAGTGGTCTCGTGAGCTCGACACCGGGGTCGAGATAATCGACGAGCAACACAAACGGATCGTTCAGTATATTAACGAGCTGTACGACGCACAGACAGCGAAAGACCATGAGAAGGTGGGCGAGATCATCGAGGAACTGGTCGATTACACGGTATCTCATTTTGCTTTTGAAGAGAGCCTGATGGAACAGGCCAACTACCCCTTCCTGTCCCCGCACAAAAAGGTTCACGGCCTCTTTATCAACCGTGTCACCAAATTCGTGGAGCGCTTCGAGGCCGGAGAAGACGTGGCCGGGGATCTGCTCAGCATGCTGCAGAAGTGGCTGGTGAACCATATCCGCAATGAGGACGGCGATTACGGGCCCATGGTCGCGGCCAGTATGAAAAAACTCAAAGGCGAAAGCGGCTGGCTGGTCCGCTCTCTGAAGAAATTCTTCGGCTAGGACACAGGTCCTTCCTGCCGGCGTCCGCTGACAAACCTCTTCAATTTACTGCTTCAGGGAACCCATCACCGGTTCCTTGGGATATAATCGCTCTTTTTTTCAGACCGGTTAAAAGATCGCCATGGCCTCCTCCGACGCACTCTTTCAGTCCGACCTGCCGCACCTAAAGCTGCTGAACCGCGGCAAGGTCCGGGATATCTACGAGGTGGACGCGGATCATCTGCTCATCGTGGCAAGCGACCGCCTCTCGGCCTTTGACGTGGTGCTTCCACAGCCGATCCCCGGCAAGGGCGAAGTGCTCACCCGGGTCGCCAATTTCTGGTTCCAGCGAACCAAAGACATTATCCCCAATCATCTTTCCTCAAAACCGCTGGCAGAGGTGGTCCCGGACGAACAGCAGCGGGCCCGGCTCGGAGATCGCGCCCTGATCGTACGCAAACTCAAGCCCCTGCCCATCGAGGCCATTGTACGCGGGTACCTCATCGGGTCCGGCTGGAAGGACTATCAGCAGACCGGTTCCGTCTGCGGCATCCCTCTTCCGCAGGGACTCCGGCAGGCGGACAGGCTCCCGGAGGCCATCTTCACCCCCTCCACCAAGGCCGAGGTAGGGGATCACGACGAGAACATCAGCTTCCAACAGACCATGGATCTCCTGGGGCGGGAACTGGCGGAGAAGGTGCGTGACGCGAGCCTGCGGATCTACACCGAATGCGCCGCCTACGCCCTGGAACAGGGCATCATTATCGCCGACACCAAGTTCGAATTCGGACTGGACGAGGCGGGCACCCTCCATCTGATCGATGAGGTACTGACCCCGGACTCCTCCCGCTTCTGGCCGGCGGACCAGTACCGTCCCGGCATCAGTCCTCCCAGCTTTGACAAGCAGTTCGTGCGTGACTACCTGGAGACCCTGGATTGGGACAAAAAAGCCCCCGGCCCCGAGTTACCGGAAGAGATCATCACCAAGACCGCGGAAAAATATCGGGAAGCCGAACACCGCCTGACCGGTTCCTAGAAAATCTCACCACGGAGGACGCAGAGGTCACGGAGTAGTCCTTACTTGCATCTAAAGCTAACCCTTTGTTTCCGAGACTACTTCCCGATAATCAACGGCAAAAAATGGTTTTCTCTGTGCCCTCCGTGTCCTCTGTGGTAAATATGATTCAATGAAGAATCATCCCACCAGGGTCCTACTCTACACCACCGGCCGCTGCGTCCTTTGCCGACAGGCCAAGGCCTTTTTCAAACAGCACAGGATCCCCTTCACCGAGTGGGATGTGGAACGGAACCAGCGCGCCTGGAAGGAGTTCCAGCGTTTGGGCGGCCGCGGGGTGCCCTTGATCCTGGTGGGAAAACAGCAGATCAGGGGATTCGATGTCCGACGCCTCACCCGAACCTTGCAGCAGGCGGGCTTCAATGTCTGAGACCCCCTACAGCGGACTGACACCCGAGGTAATCTTCACCGCCCTCGAGTCCAACGGTTTTTTACCCGACGGAACCCTCCTGGCCCTCAACAGCTACGAAAACCGCGTCTATCAGATCGGCATTGAGGACGGACCACCCCTGGTGGCAAAGTTCTACCGCCCCGGACGCTGGAGCGACGAGACCATCCGGGAGGAACACGATTTCAGCCTGGCCCTGGCCCGGGAAGAGATTCCGGTGGTGGCCCCGATCCGGGACCCTACCGGCACCACCCTGCACACCCACGAGGGTTTTCGCTTCGCCCTGTTCCCACGCCAGGGGGGCCGCTGGCCGAACCTGGAACAGCCGGAGAACCTGCAGTGGATCGGCCGTTTCCTCGGCCGCATCCACCAGCTCGGCGCCGGCCGACCCTTCGAACATCGACCCAGCATCGACCCGAAGGAGATGGGCGAGGCATCCGCAGCCTATCTGCTGGAGAACGGCTTCCTCCCCCTGGAACTGGACCGCCGCTACCGTGATATCTCCAGCGAACTCCTCAACCGGATCGAAGGGTGCTTCGCCAAGGCCGCCGGCTGCCGCTGGATCCGGCTGCACGGCGACTGCCATCCGGGCAATATCCTCTGGACCGACGGCGGCCCCCACTTCGTGGACATGGACGACTGCCGCAACGGGCCCGCCATCCAGGATCTCTGGATGCTGCTCTCGGGGGAACGGCAGGAGATGGCATTGCAACTCAGCTACCTGCGCGAGGGCTACGAGACCTTCCGCCCCCTGGACACGCGGGAGGTGGCGCTGATCGAACCCCTGCGCACCCTGCGTATCATCCATTACGCCGCCTGGCTGGCGCGGCGCTGGAACGACCCCGCCTTCCCCGCCGCCTTCCCCTGGTTCGGCAGCCACCAGTACTGGCAGGAGCAGGTCACCATCCTGGAGCATCAACTCGCCGCGCTTAACGCGCCGCCCTTGCCCCTTTATTAAAGACCGCAGGACGAAGCCCTGATCCACGGTACAAACCGGAACAACAGCTTGTCGGTTTTTTTTACAGCAAAAACCGGAAAACGGAGTGTCGGTGTAAAGTCTTCTTTACAAAACCTCCCGCCTATCTATGGGCAAAAATCCTAACTTTTTGATTTATTGGAAGGTATCCAGACAGGCTTATAAATTGCATACAATTTATATGGTATTTATCTCTTCGTAGAAATTAAGGACAACATCATGGATGGAGGGGTAAGTAATGACAAAGCAATTTCTAAGATTCCTTGTAGTGGCCACGCTGACGCTGGCATTCACCCATCAGGTATGGGCGACGGCGATAACCAAGGTTCCGTTTCAAACCACCGGGCGAGCGGCGTGGGCGGAAGTGATAGAAGTGGAAGATCCTTCCGTCATAA
The DNA here is from genome assembly GCA_050291465.1 of Sedimenticolaceae bacterium. Lineage (GTDB taxonomy): Bacteria > Pseudomonadota > Gammaproteobacteria > Chromatiales > Chromatiaceae > CBFDBF01. The sequence goes on from JBNKJV010000003.1 coordinate 185,534, forward strand.
AGTCCGGATATACGATCTTCTCCGATGTCGGCCCCGAACCCTGGAGTAAGGTCTATTGGCTAATGACCTTCGGCTCCTATCTGGAGGCGGTGTTCACGGTTCCGGCCGAAACCCTCATCGTACAGTTCGAGTCTGACGAGAATGACGGCGTAGCCGAATTCTTCGTGGATGGCGTGTCCGTCGGCACCTATGACACGAACTCGCCACTGCTGGAGGGGTGGTACGGACTTGAAATCAGTGGTCTGACTTTTGCCGCCCATACCCTGAGGGTGCAGGCAGTCAGTTCTTCACCGCCGGAGGATCTTGCTATCGACGTATTCGGAGCATTAGCGGCATCGCCGCCCGTTCCGGAACCCGCCATCCTGGCGTTGCTCGGTTTCGGCCTTGGCGGTATCGGCTTCGCCCGAAGAAAGAAACTACATTAAGTGCGTTCCAATCGACCCCGCCCCAGGGCGGGGTTTTTTATTCCTTTGGCACTCCCCCACTGCAACGAAACAGAACACCCACGATTTTCGATCTTCAAATCAAAGGTATCCTATCGTCCGGCCCTTTTCGTTTTATTCTTCCTCCTCATCGTCGTCATCCGGACATTCCCAATCGGTTTCGCTACGGATTTCCCGCCCATCGAGTTTAGCCAGCTTTTTCCCTTCTACATCGATAAACCAATTTCCATTTTCCTGGTAAGGGGCTTTATCGATATTCAGTTCTTCATCAAAGCCAAACCAGCCGACCTCCTGCACAAGGATGATCTTATTTTCGGCAATGTGAGTGACGACAGCGGATGGAAAACTGGTTGAAGAACTGCTACGGCTCTTCGAATTCTCGGTCTTCGTTTCATTGACTTCGCATTTTCGATACACCGCCGTTCCGTCGGAATTAATCGCAAGAAGCACGTTATCTATATTTATTGAGTTCTCGCCTATATCCTCATAGCGCTTCTGCCAGACGCCTAAATACTGCTTGTGCTGATCCGTGATCTTCATCGGGGTGCCGTCACTACACCCGGTCAAAAGAAGCGCAATCACTACGGCATTTATGCTTTTGTACATTTCAACCTCTTCATTTCTATTACAACAGGGGGTATTGATCCCGGCCTGCACCTGGATGACAGCAACAGGGATGGCGGACGCAGCCTGCCCTACCGAAAACTGATAACTGAATACTGAATATTGACAACTGAGAACTAAAAAGGGGCGCCGTGGCACCCCTATTGGTTTTAATCGCCCGTTACAATCACGCCTTGCCGGCGCTCCCCAGCACGTTCTCGTTCTTGTGCTTATACATCTCGATCAGGGCCTCGCGCGCCGGTTTCAGGTACTGGCGCGGATCGAAGTGGGCCGGGTTCTCGGCCAGGTGTTTGCGGATGGCGGCGGTCATCCAGAGCCGTCCGTCGGAGTCGATGTTCACCTTGCACACCGCCGATTGGGTGGCCTGGCGCAGCTGCTCTTCGGGGATACCGATGGAGTCCTTCAGGGCGCCGCCGAACTGGTTGATGATATTCACCGCTTCCATGGGGACCGAGGAAGAGCCGTGCAGCACGATGGCGAAGCCCGGGATCTTTTTCTCGATCTCTTCCAGAATATCGAAGCGCAGCGGCGGCGGGATCAGCACGCCCTCTTCGTTGCGGGTGCACTGTTCCGGTTTGAACTTGTTGGCGCCGTGGCTGGTGCCGATGGAGATGGCCAGGGAGTCCACGCCGGTCTTGCCCACGAAGTCCTCCACCTCTTCAGGCTGGGTGTAGGTGGAGTGCTCCGCCACCACGTCATCCTCGATACCGGCCAGCACACCCAGTTCACCCTCCACCGTCACGTCGAACTGGTGGGCGTACTCCACCACCTGGCGGGTGAGCGCCACGTTGTCGTCATAAGAGTGGTGGGAGCCGTCAATCATGATGTTGGAAAAGCCCGCATCGATACAGGACTTGCACAATTCAAAGGTGTCTCCATGATCCAGGTTGAGGGCGATAGGTATCTCCTTCAGTCCCTGTTCGCCCGCCATGCGCTTCATCATCTCGATGGCGCCCTGGGCCATGTACTGCAGCATGGTCTGATCGGCATACTTACGGGCACCGCTGGAGACCTGCAGGATCACCGGCGACTGAGTCTCCAGGCAGGCGGTGATGATCGCCTGGATCTGTTCCATGTTGTTGAAGTTATAGGCGGGGACGGCGTACTTGCCGGCCATGGCCTTCTGGAACATCTCCCGCGTATTGACGAGACCGAGATCTTTGTAGCTGACTGGCATAACGTGCTCCTTCTTCTTAACCCGTACGATTCATCAAATTAGCCACAGAGTCACAGAGCCCGCAGAGAGAGTCAGTTGAACATCGCAATCTGCATCAATCACCGGTAACAAATAGTCATCAAACAACCTTCCGTTTACTCTGTGACCTCTGTGTCTCTGTGGCAAAAGCAATCAGGGATGCGGGGTTATTCCCACTGACAACCCGGTTATCCGGACACTCGCTGCTCCAGCATCTCCACCGCCGGCAGTTTCTTGCCCTCCAGAAACTCCAGGAAGGCGCCGCCCCCGGTGGAAATGTAGGAGATACGATCGGCGAGGCCGTACTTGTCCACCGCCGCCAGGGTGTCGCCGCCCCCGGCGATGGAGAAGGCGTCGGATGCGGCGATGGCCTCGCCCAGAACCCGGGTGCCTTCACCGAACTGGTCGAACTCGAATACTCCGACGGGACCGTTCCAGACGATGGTGCCCGCCTGTTTCATCATAGCCGCGAAACGGGCGGCGGTCTCCGGACCGATATCGAAGATCATATCGTCGTCCGCCACCTGATCGACCTTTTTCACCACCGCTTCCGCGGCCTCGGAAAACTCTTTACCCACCACCACGTCGGTGGGAACCGGGATCTCGCCTCCCTTTGCAGCGGCCGCCTGCATCAGACGTTGCGCTTCCGGGATCAGGTCCTCTTCGTACAGGGACTTGCCCACGTTGAATCCGGCGGCGGCGATGAAGGTGTTGGCGATACCGCCGCCCGGGATCAACTGATCCACCACCCCGGAAAGGGACTCCAGCACCGTCAGTTTAGTGGAGACCTTGGAGCCGCCGACGATGGCGGCCATAGGGCGCGCCGGCCCGTCCAGGGCCTTACCCAGGGCCTCCAGCTCACCGGCCAGCAGCGGACCGGCACAGGCCACCGGGGCGAACAGCCCGGCCCCGTGGGTGGAGGCCTGAGCCCGGTGGGCGGTGCCGAAAGCGTCGTTCACATAGATATCGCAGAGGGCGGCGTATTTCTTCGACAGGTTCTCGTCGTTCTTCTTTTCCCCGGCGTTACAGCGGCAGTTCTCCAGCAGCACCACGGCGCCGTCCGCCATGTCCGGAATGCCCTCCAGGTAATCATCGATCAGGGGCACATGGCAGCCCAGCAGATCCGCCAGATAGTCGGCCACCGGCTGCAGGGTCAGCTCCCCCACCGCTTCCCCCTCGGTGGGCCGCCCCCGATGGGACATCAGTATCACCTTGGCGCCGGCCCCCATGGCGTGCTCAATGGTGGGCAGGGAGGCGCGGATGCGCTTGTCGCTGGTCACCTTGCCGTCCTTGATCGGGACGTTCAGGTCCTCGCGGATCAACACCCGCTTTCCGGCAAGATCAAGATCGGTCATTCTGATAATGGGCATGGTGAACGCCTTCTGTTCGAAACTGTCCGGACCGCAGGAGCGGCAGGCCGCCGCGGTTCAACCGGCGGCAATGTGCCGCAGGAAACGCAACATATTGCAGGTATAGCCGTACTCGTTGTCGTACCAGGAGACCACCTTGACGAAGGTGTCGTCCAGGGCGATACCGGCATCCACGTCGAAGGTGGAGGGAACGGAGCAGCCGCGGAAATCGGTGGCCACCACCTTCTCCTCGGTGTAACCCAGCACCCCTTTCAGCTCTCCCCCGGAGGCCGCCTTCATGGCGGCACAGATCTCCTGGTAGGAGGCGCCCTTCTCCAGCTCGACGGTCAGATCGACCACCGAGACATCGGAGGTCGGCACCCGGAAGGACATACCGGTCAGCTTGCCGTTCAGTTCCGGCAGCACCTTGCCCACCGCCTTAGCGGCACCGGTGGAGGAAGGGATGATGTTTTCCAGGATGCCGCGGCCGCCGCGCCAATCCTTCTTGGAAGGGCCGTCAACGGTCTTCTGGGTGGCGGTGGCGGCATGCACCGTGGTCATCAGGCCGCGCTTTACGCCCCAGTTGTCGTGCAACACCTTGGCCACCGGGGCCAGACAGTTGGTGGTACAGGAGGCCCCGGAGACGATGGTCTGACCGGCGTACTCCTTATGGTTGACACCGTAAACGAACATCGGAGTGGTGTCCTTGGAGGGTGCGGACATCAGGACCTTCCCGGCTCCGGCGTCGATATGCTTCTGCGCCGCTTCCGCGGTCAGAAAGAAACCGGTGGACTCGATAACCACGTCGGCCCCGACCTCGTTCCACTTCAGGTTGGCGGGATCCATCTCCGCGGTGAGGCGGATGCGCTTGCCGTTGACCACCATGGTATCGCCATCGACGGCGATCTCACCCGGGAAATTGCCGTGCACGGAATCGTACTTCAGCATGTAGGCCAGGTAATCGGGTTCCAGCAGGTCGTTGATTCCGACGACCTCTATGTCCGTAAAATCCTTGGCAATGGCGCGGAAAGCCATACGTCCTATGCGACCGAAACCATTAATACCTACTTTTATAGTCATAGTCTTTCTCCAATAGACATATCCAGTGCTTCTTGAACCGTCAAAACGACCCTGCTTTCCCCGATGTGATACAGGGTGTCAGCCTGTAATTTCCTCGATGGCGGCAACGACATTGTTCACGGTAAAACCAAACTGCTCGAACAACTGGCCCGCGGGAGCGGATTCGCCGAAGCGATCGATACCGATCACCCTGCCGTTGATCCCCACATATTTGTACCAGTAGTCACTGACTCCGGCCTCCACGGCCACCCGCGCCGTGACGCTGCCCGGCAGCACCTGTTCCCGGTAGTCCGCGTCCTGAGCATCAAAAACCTCGCTACAGGGCATGGATACCACCCGCACCTTCTTACCGCACTCGGCCGCCGCCTTCAGCGCCAGCGCCACCTCGGAACCGGTTGCAATAATGATAGCATCCGGTGTGCCGTCGCAGTCGGCGATGACGTAGCCGCCGCGGGCGATGGCCGCCCTTTGCTGCGGGGTACGGGTCTGGTGGGGCAGTCCCTGGCGGGAGAGGATGAGACTGGTGGGGCCGTTGCGCTTCTCGACGGCCGCTTTCCAAGCGACGGCGGTCTCCACCGCGTCGCAGGGGCGCCAGACATCCATATTGGGCATCAGACGCAGGGTCGAGGTCTGCTCCACCGGCTGGTGGGTGGGACCGTCCTCCCCGAGACCGATGGAGTCGTGGGTATAAACCAGGATGATGCGCTGTTGCATCAGCGCCGCCATGCGCAGGGCGTTGCGGGCGTACTCGGAAAAGACCAGGAAGGTCCCGCTATAGGGAATGAATCCGCCGTGCAAGGCCATGCCGTTCATCATGGCGGTCATGCCGAACTCCCGCACCCCGTAAGAGAGGTAGTTGCCGTCCGTGTGGCCGTCGTTGATGGCCCGTGATCCGGACCAGGCGGTCAGGTTGGAGGGGGTGAGGTCGGCGGATCCGCCCAACAGCTCCGGCAACAGAGGCCCGTAGCCGTTAAGGGCGATCTGTGAGGCCTTACGGGTGGCCGGGGACTCCCCCTTGCCGTCCACTTCGGCGATGAATCCGGCGGCGCTCTCCTCCCAGCTCTCCGGCAATTCACCGGCCATACGCCGCTGAAACTCCGCGGCCAATTCCGGATGGGCCGTCTGGTAAGCGGCAAACTTCTCGTTCCAGGCCGCTTCCGCCGTGGCGCCCCGCTCCTTCGCATTCCAGCCGGCATAGATCTCCTCCGGGATCACGAACGGCTCATACTTCCAGCCCAGCTGTTCCCGGGTCGCCTTGACCTCTTCCTCGCCCAGGGGCGCCCCGTGGCAGTCGTGGCTGCCCGCCAGGTTGGGGGAACCGAAACCGATGGTGGTACGGCAACAGACCAGGCTGGGGCGGTCGGTAACCCCCTTGGCCTCGGCAATAGCCCTATTGATGGCGTCGCCGTCGTGGCCGTCCACGTCCCGGACAACATGCCAGCCGTAGGCCTCGAAGCGTTTCGGGGTGTCATCCCGGAACCAACCGTCGGCGTGGCCGTCGATAGTGATACCGTTGTCGTCCCAGATGGCGATCAGTTTCCCCAGCTTCAGGGTGCCGGCCAGGGAACAGGCCTCATGGGAGATACCTTCCATCATGCAGCCGTCGCCGAGAAATACGTAGGTGTGATGATCCACGATCTCATGGCCGTCGCGGTTGAACTGGGCAGCCAGGGTGCGCTCCGCCAGCGCCATACCCACGGCGTTGGTGATCCCCTGCCCCAACGGGCCGGTGGTGGTCTCCACACCCGGTGCGTAACCGTACTCGGGATGTCCGGGGGTCTTGGAGTGAAGCTGCCGGAAATCCCGCAGATCCTCCATGGAAAGATCGTAACCGCTGAGATGCAGCAGGGAATAGACCAGCATGGAGCCGTGTCCGTTGGAGAGTACGAAGCGGTCACGGTCCGCCCATTTAGGATTGGCGGGGTTGTGTTTCAGGTGATCGTTCCACAACACCTCGGCGATATCCGCCATACCCATGGGCGCCCCCGGGTGGCCGGAGTTCGCTTTCTGGACGGCGTCCATACTCAGGGCGCGGATGGCGTTTGCCAGTTCTCTGCGTGAAGGCATGTTTCTGAATCCTAAGGATAAGCTAAGCGGCTAAAAAAAGGAGTCATTCTCACCTAAAGCCGCTGGTAAAACAACCGAAGTGCGGGAAGGAAACCGTGGTACAGGCGGGGTCTGACACGAATGGCTCTTGCTTCCAGGGATTTGTACTTTTCAACCGAATTATGACGGAATTGCTCCTACGAGGTTTAGCCGCAAATGGACGCGAAACACCGCCTATACCTTATGCTCCGACGGCAAACGCAACAGACCTTAAAGGGCTTAACCCTAAATAATAAGGTTATTCCCGCCACTTGATGGAGCACCCCATGCTGGGGATCTGCTCCTCGGGCCCTTTTCCGCTCTCGGCCACCTGTTTCATCGCCTCGAACAGGTCACGGCGTACGTCGGGAGCAGCCGCCTCCTTGCGGGATTCGTCGAGACGACCGCGATACTGCAATTGCAGATCGGCGTTGTAGCCGAAGAAATCCGGGGTACAGACCGCGCCGTAGGCCTTGGCCACCTCCTGGGTCTCGTCCAGCAGGTATGGAAAGGGGAAGGCGAACTCCGCCGCAACCCGCTGCATGTTTTCAAAGGAGTCTTCCGGGTACTCTTCGGGGTTGTTGGACATAATGGCCACACTATTTACCCCCAACCCCTGCAGCTCCCGGGTATCCCGCACCAGGCGGTCCCTCACTGCCTTAACATAGGGGCAGTGGTTGCAGATGAACATCACCAGCAGCCCTCTCTCCCCCCGGCAATCGGCCAGGGTCCAGGTACGGCCATCCACCCCCGGGAGACTGAAATCCACGGCGGGTCTGCCGAAATCACAAACCGGTGTCTGCAGCGAGACCATGTTTTAACCTCCTGTATCCCTGGGTTGTGTCTTATAGTAGCGCTTGTGAGTAAAATGCCAACCCTGCTCCAGGAATGGACTAGGACCCGGAATAAAAGCTAAAATTTAATGTTTGATTTGATGGGAAGTCGCGGCCGGCTGCCGGCCTGACGGCGCCCCCCTTACACGCAACAGAACGGACCAAACAGACGATGGCTAAAGACTATATTTTCACTTCGGAGTCGGTTTCCGAGGGACACCCCGATAAGGTAGCGGACCAGATCTCGGACGCGGTACTGGACGAGATTCTGCGACTGGATCCGAATCCGGAACGGGCACGGGTGGCCTGTGAGACCATGATCAAGACCGGCGTCGCCATCGTCTCCGGTGAAATCACCACGGAGGCCTGGGTGGATCTGGATGATCTGGTGCGCGGTGTCATCTGCGACATCGGCTATACCAGTTCCAACGTGGGTTTCGACGGCAGTACCTGCGCCGTCATGTCCCTGATCGGCAAGCAGTCCAGCAACATTGCCCAGGGGGTTGACCGCCAGGCCCCCGAGGAGCAGGGCGCGGGCGACCAGGGACTGATGTTCGGCTACGCAACCAACGAAACCGATGTCCTTATGCCCGCCCCCATCACCTATGCGCATCGACTGGTACAGCGTCAGTCCGAGATGCGCAAGGAACACGTACTTCCCTGGCTGCGCCCGGATGCCAAGAGTCAGGTGACGTTCCGTTACGAGGACGGCAAGGTGGCGGCCGTGGATGCGGTGGTCCTGTCCACGCAACATGACCCGGATATCGACTACGCCCATCTGCGCGAGGCGGTGATGGAGAACATCATTCTCCCGGTTCTGCCCGAGCAGTGGATCCACGGGGACACCAAGTTTCATATCAACCCTACCGGTTCGTTCATTATCGGCGGCCCGGTGGGTGACTGCGGTCTTACCGGCCGCAAGATCATTGTCGATACCTACGGCGGAGCCGCCCGCCACGGTGGCGGCGCATTCTCCGGCAAGGACCCGTCCAAGGTGGACCGTTCCGCCGCATACGCCGGCCGTTACGTGGCCAAGAACATCGTCGCCGCCGGTCTGGCGGACCGCTGTGAGATTCAGGTCTCCTACGCCATCGGCGTGGCCGAACCCACCTCGGTAAGTATCGAGACCTTCGGCACCGCGAAGATCGATGAGGATCGCATCGCCGCCCTGGTACGCGAACACTTCGACCTGCGGCCCTACGCCATTATCCAAATGCTGGACCTGGTTCGCCCCATCTACCGCAAGACCGCGGCCTATGGCCATTTCGGACGGGAGGAACCGGAGTTCACCTGGGAGAAGACCGACAAGGCCGAGGCCCTGCGGGGCGCAGCTGGACTGTAACTAAATATAGCCGCAGAGACACAGAGAACACAGAGCTTTATCATTGTTTTGTTTTCGACCGTTCCAGACGTTGGAAAAATTTGACGCCGAAAACCCCTGAAAGCCCATTTAGGCTTCAACTCAAACCATCTCTGTGCTCTCTGTGTCTCTGTGGCAAAAAAATCCCGAGGAGCGCTGCAACCTGATCCGTTCAGGCCAGGCTCGGGGACGTTATTTTCAATAACGGCGCTCATTTTTTGATTCCTGATGGAGGAACGAAATATGAACGCTGTAATGGATAAGAACTTTTCCGACTATAAAGTGGCCGATCTCTCCGAGGCCGACTGGGGCCGCAAGGAGATCGCCATCGCCGAAACCGAGATGCCGGGTCTCATGGCGGTGCGCGCAAAATACGCTGCCGAGCAACCCCTGAAGGGTGCCCGTATCGCCGGCTCCCTGCACATGACCATCCAGACCGCCGTGTTGATCGAGACCCTGCGGGCCCTGGGTGCCGAGGTACGCTGGGCATCCTGCAACATCTTCTCCACCCAGGACCACGCGGCGGCGGCCATCGCCGCCGAGGGTATACCGGTCTACGCCTATAAGGGCGAGAGCCTGGAGGAGTACTGGGAGTTCACCCACAGAATCATGGAGTGGGCCGATGGCGGAACCCCCAACATGATCCTGGATGACGGCGGAGACGCCACCCTGCTGATTATCCTGGGCGCCAAGGCGGAACAGGACCCGTCGGTGCTGGAAAATCCCAGCAGCGAAGAGGAGCGGGTACTGTACGCCGCCATCCGTCGCCGTCTGGAAAGCCAGCCCGGCTACTACGCCGCGCGCAAGGCCGCCCTCCACGGAGTCACGGAAGAGACCACCACCGGTGTCCACCGGCTCTATCAGATGGAGAAGCGCGGCGAACTGCCCTTCCCCGCCATTAACGTCAACGACTCGGTCACCAAGTCCAAGTTCGATAACCTCTACGGCTGCCGTGAGTCACTGGTGGACGGTATCAAACGCGCCACCGATGTGATGATCGCCGGCAAGATCGCCCTGGTGCTGGGTTACGGTGACGTGGGCAAGGGATGCGCCCAGTCCCTGCGCGGCCTTGGGGCCACTGTCTGGGTCACCGAGATCGATCCTATCTGCGCCCTGCAGGCGGCGATGGAGGGTTACCGTGTGGTCACCATGGAGGAGGCGGCATCGCAGGTGGATATCTTCGTTACCGCCACCGGCAACTTCCATGTCATCACTCACGATCACCTGGCGGTCATGAAGGACCAGGCCATCGTCTGCAACATCGGCCATTTCGACAACGAAATCGACGTAGCCAGCCTGGAACAGTACCCGTGGGAAAACATCAAGCCACAGGTGGATCATGTTATTTTCCCGAACGGCAAGCGCATTATCCTGCTGGCCCAGGGCCGGCTGGTCAACCTGGGCTGCGCCACCGGTCACCCGAGCTTCGTCATGTCCAACTCCTTCACCAACCAGACTCTGGCCCAGATCGAACTCTGGACCCGGGGAGACCAGTATGAAAAAAAGGTCTACACCCTGCCCAAGCAGCTGGACGAAGAGGTGGCACGGCTGCATCTGCAGAAGATCGGCGCCAACCTGACCACCCTCAGCCAGCAGCAGGCCGACTACATCGGCGTGCCGGTGGAGGGTCCGTTCAAGCCGGATTATTATCGTTATTGATCGGTTTGTTGGCCGCAGAGCCACAGAGAACACGGAGTTTATTGATTCATTAAATGAATCCGTCATTCAGCGCAGGCCGGAATTCGGTTGGTTGTATTCCCTGGATCCCGGCCTACGCCAGGATGACGATAGTGGTAATAGTACCTCCCAAAATACCGATGCATAAGGCATCGCAGTATTTTTCTCTGTGAACTCTGTGTCTCCGTGGCGATACTCTATGGCAAACTAAGACTATGCAATCACAAACCAAATACGAAAAGGTCTTCAGCTTCGAACTGTTCCCGCCCAAGACTGACGTGGGTATGGAGAAACTGCAGACGACGGTCAGGGAGCTGACCTCGGTTCACCCCGCCTATTTCTCGGTGACCTACGGCGCCGGCGGTTCCACCCGCGACCGCACCGCCGCCACCGTCGCCTGGCTTCGTGAGCAGGGACTGGAAACCGCGCCGCACCTCTCCTGCATCGGCTCGCAACGTGCGGAAATCCAGGAGCTTCTGCAACAGTACCAATCGCTGGGGATACGGAGGCTGGTGGCACTGCGCGGTGATATGCCGTCCGGTATGGGGGAACCGGGAGATTTTCGTTACGCCAATGAACTGGTCTCCTTCATCCGCGCCGAGACCGGAGACCGGTTCCATCTGGAAGTGGCGGCCTACCCGGAGTTTCATCCTCAGGCCCCCAGTGCTCAGGCGGATCTGGAGAATTTTGCACGTAAGGTCAGGGCCGGGGCGGACGGAGCCATCACCCAGTACTTCTTCAACCCGGACGCCTATATCCGGTTTGTGGAGAGCTGCGAAAGGCTCGGGGTGGATATCCCCATCATCCCCGGGATCATGCCCATCAACAACTACGCCCAGTTGGCGCGTTTCTCCGACGCCTGTGGCGCGGAGATCCCCCGTTGGCTGGGCAAACGTATGGAAGATTTCGGCGAAGATATGGACAGCGCCCGCGCTTACGGTATCGACGTGGTGACGGAGCTCTGCAGCCGCCTGCTGCAGGCCGGGGCACCCGGACTGCACTTCTATACCATGAACCAGTCGGATCTCCCGCTCGCCATCTGGAACAACCTGGGCCTGAGCACATGACCCAAGGGTCCCCTTCCGCGCGCCGCTCCCTGCTTTTCCGGGATGCCGCGTTGCGCAAGGGGATCTCTTTCGGACTTACCTCCGCGGTCATCACCACCCTGGGCCTGATGGTAGGCCTCCATTCCGGTACCCACTCCAGGATCGTGGTACTCGGCGGGATCCTGACCATCGGAATCGCGGACGCCTTTTCCGATGCCCTCGGCATCCACGTTTCCGAGGAGGCGGATCATACCCGCACTACCCGCCAGGTCTGGGCCGCCACCCTGGCCACATTCCTGGCCAAATTCCTTTTCGGCATGAGCTTCGCGCTTCCTGTGATACTGCTTCCGCTTAGCAGCGCCATTATTGCCAGCCTGGTCTGGGGAATACTGATCCTCACCCTGCTCAGCTACTACATCGCCCGAGCCCAGAATGAACCGCCCTGGCGAATCATCGCGGAACACGTCGGCATTGCCACCGTGGTTATCGCCATCACCCACTGGCTCGGGGACTGGATTTCGTCCCTGGCGTAGTAAATATCAACGCCGGGAAAATCGTTATTCGAAGAAGCGGTTTCGTAGGGCGGACTGCGCCCGCCGCAGCGGCTGCAAGGGTCTCTCGCTCCCCGGGACCGCCTATTCAAAAAGACAATGTTTGGCGTATGCCTTGGCGTCGTTGGTGCTCCAGTCCCCTTTCGGCGTCTCTTTCATCTGCCGGCACCAGGCTTTACTCCCCACCTCCGGTGCACAGGCCGATACGGCCAGAACCAGAGGGATAAGCATCAGACAAATCACTGCGACTTTGTTCATGATTTTTTTCTCCTCGACTGCAAAAGCGGAGACAAGGGTCCGCATGAGTTAATGCACGGATGATTCAGCAGCACACGCCAGCCGGGTCACGTCCGCTTGATGATATTCACCACCCACAGCAGTAGCAACGCCCCAACGGTGGCCATGACAAGGGAGCCGATAACACCGCCGACTCTGATCCCCAACAGGGCGAACAGAAACCCGCCCAGAAACGCCCCCACAATACCCACCAGGATGTTTCCTATCGCCCCGAACCCGCGCCCCTTCATGATGTTGCCTGCCAACCAGCCGGCGGCCGCTCCGATCAGAAGGATCAGCACCAGACCCTGAATTGTCACAATCTCTCCCCCCTTTAAAAAACCTATACCGTAAACCCTTTATCGGATCAGGCGAATAAAAAAGTAAGTAACCACTCACTCCCCCTTTCCGCAAAACCTGTTGGGGCCGCTTGCACCTCCACGTTTTGTGTGGAACAGAAGATTCCGGCGGCCCCGGACCGCAGCCCTCAATCCCCCAGGCTGGTCCCAACCTTACGGGCGCTGTCGATCCATGGGTGATCCAGGGGTATGGTCTTTCGATTTCCGGCCACCTGCTCCAATGGAACCGCCTCGGAACCCTCTCCACGGGCGGCCACCATGACGCCGTACCTGCCTGCGTTGATCAGATCGGCACAGGCGGTACCGAGACGGGTGGCCAGGATGCGGTCCGCCGCCGACGGAGCACCCCCCCGCTGCAGATAACCGAGGATCGTGACCCGGGACTCCAGCCCGGTCAGCTCTTCCAGTTGCCGCGAAATCTGCAGGGTGCTGTCTCCGAAGCTGGAGTGCAAAGCGGATAATTCCGCCTTGACCTGTTTCCTTTCCTCCTTATTCGCTGCCTGCTCCCTCTTCTCCACCAACGTCTGAATGGCCGCCGCCTGCTTCAGGTTCAACGCCCCTTCGGCAACCGCCACGATACTGAACTTCTTCCCGCTACGCACACGCTCACGGATGGCGCCCGCCACAATCTCGATGTTGTGAGGGATCTCCGGTATCAGAACGACGTCCGCACCACCCGCCAAACCTGCCCCGAGGGCCAGCCAGCCGGCCCGATGCCCCATGATCTCGACGACGATGATGCGATGGTGACTGTGGGCCGTACTGTGGAGCCGGTCGATGGCATCGGTGGCGATACCCAGGGCGGTGTCGAATCCGAACGTGGTATCGGTCATGGCCACGTCGTTATCGATGGTCTTCGGCAGAGTAATGATGTTGAGCCCTTTCTCCGCCAGGCGCAGGGCGTTTTTCTGGGTGCCGCCGCCGCCGAGGCAAACCAGGGCGTCGAGATGGTTTGCCTGATAGTTTTCCACGATTACATCGGTCATATCCTGGCGTTTTCCACCCACCAACATGCGATGGGGTTTGTCCCGGCTGGTCCCGAGGATAGTTCCGCCCACGGTCAGAATGCCCGAAAGCACGTCTCCCTCCAGGCGTACGGTGCGATTCTCCATCAGCCCGCGGAAACCGTCCCGAAAACCGATTACCTGCATACCGTAAATATCCCGCGCCGCCCTGGCGACACCGCGGATTGCCGCGTTGAGGCCGGGGCTGTCACCACCTGCCGTCAAGATACCGATCTGTTTTGTCATTCCAATCCTTCGTCATTACTCCAAACGTAATTCCGATGAATAATAACGCGAAACGGGATGGCGAACTATTGCGGCCTGTCGAGGTAGAATGCAGCAGATTCCATTGAGTATTCGGAGATCGCGATGCGCATCCCACGTATCTTCACCCACCATACACTGGCTGCGGGTCAGACTCTGGAGCTGGAGGAGGCCGGCCAGCGTCACCTGGTGCAGGTTTTGCGACTGCGGCCGGGGATGGATCTGAGGTTGTTCAACGGTGACGGAAAAGAGTACGCGGCGCGCCTGACCGAATGCTCCAAAAAGGCGGCACAGGCGGAGGTCCTGACGCTCCAGCGGGAGGAACCCCATCCGCCCCTAGCCATTCATCTGGCCATCGGTGTCTCCAAGGGGGAGCGAATGGATTTCGCCCTGCAGAAATCTGTGGAGTTGGGTGTTACGGAGATAACACCCCTGTTCACCGAGCGCACTACCGTCCGGCTACAGGGGGAACGACTGGAAAAACGTCTACAACACTGGCGCAACGTAACGGTCGCCGCCTGTGAACAGTCGGGACGCTGCCGACTCCCACAGCTCCACAAGCCGGACAGCCTGGAGGGTTGGCTTGCCGGCCGGGGATCCCACAAGGGTATCCTGCTTGATCATCGCGCCTCCCGGTCGCTACCGGAGATGGAACCGCCGACAGACGCCATCGCACTCCTGATCGGACCGGAAGGGGGGCTAAGCGAGGAGGAACGAAACCAGGCCCAGGCACAGGGCCTCACTGCCATTAAGATGGGACCCCGGGTAATGCGCACGGAAACCGCTCCCCTGGCCGCCATTGCCGCGATTCAGTTGCTCTGGGGAGATTTCAGATAACCTTTTAAACCACAGAGGACACAGAGGTTCACGGAGAAATCCCAGTCCGTAATTTCGGACAGCTCCGTGTTCCTCCGTGCCCTCTGTGGTAATAAATCCCTATCCATGTCCCGCTGAAGCGGGACCTACACCCCCTGGGAGGAGGGGAGAAACAACGGGGAGGCGCCCAAACGGCGAATTATTTAAGTTAGGGCTTCCTGCACCATCCATTCCAGGGCGTTCATGTCCGGAATCCAGGCCGCCTGGTTATTTATCACCACTTGACGGAGCACCGCCGATCCCAACTCCTCGGTATTGGCCAGAGGGGCGATACTCTCTTCCGAGACCCTCACCAGCTGCGGCATGGAGGAGAGCAGAATGCCGATAAACGGACGTTCCGGATTACCGCCGAGGGTCTTACAGACAGCAACCCTGGCGCTGTGCCCCGCCTGAGGCTCGCCCTTTTCAAGCAGCGTCTCAAACGATATCAGCGGCACCTTCTGTTGATGCCAGTCATGCAGCCCCAACAACCAGTCCGGCGCCCCGGCAATGGGGGACGGTTCCTGGTAACCCACAATTTCCGAGATTGAGGCATTGGGCAGCAACAGCTGCGCGCCCCGAAGCGGTAACAGTACTCCACGCAGTTCCAGAAAAGCGGCGGCAGCCTCGCTCATAGCTCTTTCTCTACTAACAGCTCGTTGATGTTATCCAGCAGCTCCGACTCCTGGTAGGGTTTGCCGAGATAACGCTTGACCCCCAGGTCCATGGCGATCTTCCGGTGCTTATCCCCGGTACGCGAAGTGATGATAATGATAGGGATATCCTGCAGCTCTTCGGAATTCTTCATATGCCGCGCCACTTCGAACCCATCCATGCGCGGCATTTCGATATCGAGCAGCATAACGTCAGGATGGAAATCCTGTAGTTTGGCAATCGCGTCGACACCGTCTTTGGCTGTAACCACGTCCATACCGTGGCGCTCCAACAGACGGCTGGTCACCTTACGCACGGTAATGGAATCGTCAACCACCATGATCCTGGTGCCGGTCTGCGCTTCAACAGCGGCCGGCACTTCGACTTCCTTGTCGACTTTGGTCTTGGCCGCATCCATACGCACCAGCGCGCTAATATCAAGGATCAGTGCTACACGACCGTCGGCGAGAATGGTGCCACCGGTAAACCAGCGTACGGTACTAAGCTGCGGCCCGACCGATTTCACAACGATCTGGCGGTGCCCCTGGAACTCATCCACCTGTAATGCCACGCGATGTTCACCCCAGCGCACCAGCAGTAATGGATACCACTTTCTCTGCTCCGCCAGCGAGACGGCAGCGGTCTCCAGAATGGCCCCGAGATAACGGACAGGATAGGTGTGCTCAGCGTAGGTATAACCCGCCTGCTGGCCTTCATAGCAAGCCTGCAGTTGATCACGGTCAATTCGTACCACGCCTTCCACACTGTTGGGCGGCACCGCATAGATCTCATCCCCAAGCTGAATGAGCAGCGCATCGGTAATGGCCAGGGTCAACGGCAGATGGATTATGAAACTGGTCCCCTCACCCGGCTCCGACTGGATATCCAGTGTACCGCCTAGCTGCTTAACCTCACTGACCACCACATCCATACCGACGCCGCGACCGGCGATCTGACTTACTTCGTCGGCGGTACTGAATCCGTGCTCAAGAATGAACTGCATCAGGTCTTCGTTGGATACGTCGGCGCCCTCTACCAGAAGCCCGCGATCCTGGGCGCGTTCGCGTATGGCATCCATGTTCAGGCCAGCACCGTCGTCGCTGACCTTGATCACCACCTCGTTGCCTTCTCGCCAAAGTTCGAACGTAATCTGACCGGTCTCGCCCTTACCCGCCTCCTGACGTTCCTCGGGCGACTCGATGCCGTGTGATACGGCGTTGCGCAACAGATGCTCCAACGGCGCGATCATGCGATCAAGGATGGTGCGGTCCAGCTCCATCTCCTCGCCGTGAACATCCATCACGGCCAGCTTTTTCAGCGATCTGCACGTTTGGCGCACCAGGCGCTGCAACCTGGGCAGGAGCTGACTGAACGCCACCATGCGGGTACGCAACAAACCGTCCTGCAGATCGGTTACCACGCGTGACTGCTGCAGCAGTAAAGTATCAGTCTCTTTCTGTTCCTCGTCCAACAGATCGTTGATACTGACCAGGTCGTCAACGGTCTCCATCAATCCTCGAGACAACTGCTGCATGGTGGAGAAACGATCCATCTCTAACGGATCAAACTCTTTCTCTGTCTCTTTTCCTTCCTCAGTATCCCGTTCATAGCGGAACAGAATCTGTGCTTCCGTTTCTATTTCCAACTGCCGCAACTGATTGCGCAAACGGGATACCGTCTGTTCCAACTCCGCAAGGTTGAACCCCAGAGCACTATTCTGCTGTTCCAGACGGGAGCGGAAGATGCTCACTTCGCCGGCATAATTGACCATCTTATCCATCAATTCCGGATTTACCCGGAGCTGTTCACGGGCGGTGCGCCGAATGGGACGCACGAGGTCCACGTCATCAGTCAACGGTTGCTTCTGCTCCGGCTCGACCGGCGCCGGAACAACTTCCGGCTCTTCTTCTACGGTTGTTTCTTCCGCGGCTTCTTCTTCCGTCTCGGGCTCAATCTCGCCGACAACCTGCGGCTCCGCCGTCTCTGTCGGCGCAAACACCGATATTTCCTCTTCGACGTCAGCTGAAAACTCCTCCACCTCCGGCGCCGACCGCTCTTCCTCCTCCACGGCGACCAGAGTCACTTCTTCAGCGCCCTCTTCTTCCGCAAATATTTCCCCGACCTCTTCCTCGAGAGCCGCCTCTTCCGCTAGCGTTTCCGCTTCTTCACGCTTTTCCTCGACCGTGCCGGTTTCCGGGTTGACCTGAAGTTCTCCGGTAAGTATTGCCTCAAGCTGCATGATGAGATCATCTGCGGCCCGTATATTCACCCCGTCGCGTGCTTCTTCAACCTGGACCATAAGGCGATCCGCGATACTCTGCGAAAACGTGTGCAATCCTCTGGTGGCGGGAACCCGGTCATTGCTGACGCCTTCCAGAAGCGATTCAAAGACATGACTGAGGTCGCCGATCGGAATCAAACCGGCCAGACGCGCCCCGCCTTTGAGGGTATGGAGGGTACGCTGTAACTCCGCGACCGGCTCCCGGTCGGAGGGTGTCTCATCCCATTGAGCAAGGGCGTGATCCACCCCGTCCATCAGCTCCCCCGCCTCTTCCAGGAATATTTCCACCAACTCCGGATCCGGAGTAGACTCGGCGACCGTGGGGATAAGCGAATCCGCTTCCACAGTTTCCGATACAGCCTCCTCGATTTCGGATACAGGCTCTTCTTCTTCCAGAAAAGCCTCCCCAATCAACTCTCCGATTTCTTCCTGTTCCGGCTCTTCTTCCTCCGGCTCGATGATCGCTTCTGCCACGATATCCTCGGCAGCTTCCTCCTCTGCCTTTTCACCGGCTTCGCCGGTCAAAATACCGTGTTGCGCATTGATTTCCGCCAACAATCCCCGCCAATCAGGCAGGGCCGCCCCGGGGACATTAATCGCGGTAAGCACCGTTTCAATCTGCTGCGCGCTACGGTCGATAAGATCAACCACATGTTCGTCCGCTGGCTGCCCATGCTCCATCAGATCACTGATATAAGACTCCAGGGCGGCACTTACCTCGGCAACCGGGACCACCTCCGCCATATGGGCGCTGCCATGCAAGGTGTGATAAGCGCGGGAGAGGTCATTCTCCAGCTTGCGGCGTCCGCCGAATTCGCGGTACTTACTGAGAAAATCGTAAATGGTATCTAGGTGGGTTCGGGATTCCGCCTGAAAAATCTCCAGCAGGGCGGGCTCCAGAGTAATCATCTCAGACTCTTCACCCTCGGCCGGCGCGGACTCAAGAACGACCGATTCCTCCTCCTCGGAGGCCAAACCCACTTCCCTCAGGGCTTCTTCGATGGGAACATCGATCTCTTCGAGTTCAACTCCGATATCGAAAGCCGACTCCTCGGCATCCTGCACATCTTCCCGGGCTTCGTCGGCAGCAGGTTCAGCGCTCGGCTCTCCCTCCTCTTCTTCCTCTTCCCCCTCTTCTTCCGCCGCCGGCGCCTGGGTTGATACCGCCGGCGCAGCACCTTTGGAACCGGCAAGCTCAAACGCCCGATCCATCAGCGCCTGCACATCCACTTGCGGGGTCTCCCCCTTCTCCTGGCATTCGATCAATTCCGGTAAGGCATCTGCGGCATTTTCCAGCAAATCAATAACATCCTCGGAAACGGGCAGAGTCTCATCAATCACTCTGTTGAGCATGTTCTCGACAGACCACGCGAACTCACCGATGGTCTTTGCACCCACCAGTCGACCGCTGCCTTTGAGGGTATGAAAAGAGCGTCGAAACGTCAGTAGGGCATCCCGTTCTTCCCGATTCCCTATCCAGCGCGGCAGATACTCACGTATGACCGCCAGTTCCTCGTTCGCTTCCTCCAGAAAGATCTCCAGGATCTCAGGACTGATATCCTCTTCCAGCGCAGGCTTCTCAGCAGAAGGAATATGCTGTTCATAGACAGGCTCGGGCCTGGACTTGGCCGCCGCCTCCGCTGTTGCAGGCGGCATACCCTGACCCGGCTTCGTTCCCAGGCGCACCAGCGCCTCTCGAGCCACATCCAGGATCTCGTCATGCACCCCCCGTCCTTCAACTACCGCTTCCATATAGTATTCAACACTGGAAACAGCATCAGCGAAGGCATTGAGCCGCTCTACCTCGGGGACGCTCTTGGTGGCCAATATCTCATTCGCCACGTAACCTGCTATCGCCCTTAACAGCCCTGAAACATCCAGCAGCTTCATCATTTCGAAGGCACCGGCAATGGAGCGAAAACGTTCCGGAACCTCGTCAAGCACCTCGATCTTATCCGGGGCGTTGATAAAGGCAATGATCGCTTCCTTGATCAGCGCCATATCGATGCGCGCTTCACGCATCACCGTATCGACCAGGCGGTCCAGTTCTCCGGCGGGAAGTTCCGGCCCCGCATCCAGCGCCGACTCCGTTTCAGGAAATTGTGTCTGGTCTTCAGCCCTTCCGGTTTCCGCCAGATTGGTGAGAGATGTTTCTATGAATATGATGTCACCGGCGATACCCATAAGTTCCGATTCTTCCGGCGGAACACGGGAATTACCGATCTCTTTTATCTTGTCCGCCTGCCGCTTCATGCGCTGGCGCAACGCCCCCTGCCCCATCATACCGAGGGTATCCGCAACCGAGCGCATCGGTTGTTCCAGCACCAGCAACTGCTCCGGATCCTGACCGCCGGCACGTAGAAAAAGATCAAGTTTATCCTTAATGACCTCCAGGTCAGACCCAATAGCCTCCCGCAGGGTGTTCAACAGCTCAAGATTCGGCGCCTTAAGACCTTCGCGACCCTCGGCGATTTCGCGACTGCTTATCAGGCCCTCATCAAGATTGAACTCTGTCTTGATGGTTTCCGTCAGCGCGTTGTCCACCTCGGAACTGGCGATGTAATAGAGCAGATTTTTTTGCACATCGACAGCGGGATTTTCAGCCACCGACAGCTCTCCATCTTTGATGATGCGCTTTATTTCCCGGTCGACTTTTCCGACCAGAAGCTTGATGGCGATATTCGGTTCTGAAAGGTTTTCCAGAGGTATGGTACAGGCCGCCTGAACCATGCGGAAAAAACCCTGCAGTTGTTTGGTTCCGGCACTCTGCTCCAGCTGTTGCAGCACCTCCTGAATGGCATTTATCCCCCTCACGGGATCAACATCGCGATACCAGTCAAGTTGGCCCCTGTGGAAGCCATGGCGAAGTCCGCGTGCGATCTTCGGGAGATCCGCGTTCTCCTCACCCTCCACCTCTCCGGCCTGAATCTGTTCACCCAAATCCCGCGCAAACAGCGCCGCCTCCGACAGCAACGATTGTCCGCGGGACGCCCGCAGATCGTTGAGTAACGGTAGAACGATTAATGGGTGATCCTGACCGCCGGACATCAGCTTTTCAAGATAGTCCGGTAACTTGATCATTCCCTGAAGCAATGCTTCCGCCGCCTCCTCCTTGGCAGCCAATTCATCGTTGACGATAGCCTGGGAAACCAGCTCCATCTCCTCGGCCAGCATCGAGGCCCCATAGATCTGGACCATCTGCAAGGTACCGTGAACCTGATGGAGTTTCACCGTACAACTCTCCATCAGGGCGGTTTCACCGCCACCTTCTATATAGCTCTGGAGATCATCGCGAGCCTGCCTGATGGTTTCATCAAGCTCAGCCTTGATCCACTTAAGCGTACTAAGGTCTTGAGTATTACTCATCTGCAACCGCAACCCTCAGTAAGAAGGACTCCCTATTCAATCTGCCCGAGCCTACTCAGCCGATTATTCCGGGAGACGGAAACCGGCTACCGACTGTTGCAGTTCATCTGCGAGTTCGGCGAGGTTACCGATGGAGGAGGCAGCCTGGTTGGTACCGTCCAGGGTCTGCGCCGTAATCTCCTGGATAACGCTCATGGTTTCGTCAATCTTTGACGCCTCACCCGATTGCGCCTGGGCGGATGCCGCGATCTGGTTAATCACGCTGGCGATATGATTGGACACGTTCTCGATCTCCATCAGCGCCTCACCCGCGTCCTCGGCCAGTTTGGCACCACTGACCACTTCTGAAGTCGTTCCCTCCATCGAGGCCACCGCCTCGTTGGTATCCGCCTGAATGGTTTTGACCAGGGCTTCAATCTGTTTGGTGGCGTTACTGGAGCGTTCCGCGAGACGCTGAACTTCGTCCGCAACCACCGCGAAACCGCGTCCCGCCTCACCGGCCATGGCTGCCTGCATGGCGGCGTTCAAGGCCAGAATATTGGTCTGATCCGCGATATCCTCAATGATCTCCACGATATCGCCGATCTCCTGGGAGCTTTCACCCAGTCGCTTGATACGTTTTGAGGTCTCCTGGATCTGTTCACGAATGGTGTCCATACCCAGGATGGTGCGACGCACCGTATCACCGCCCTTACCGGCGATTTCAACCGACTGCTTGGCCACATCCATGGACTCGTTCGCGTCACTGGACATCTGGTCCATCGCCAGGGCCATCTTCTTCATGGCCTGGGTGGCGGCGGTGATCTGATCCGCCTGGTGCTCACTGGCTTCCGCCAGGTGCATGGCCGTCGCGCGGCTCTCCTGCGCCGAAGTCGAGACCTTGTCCGAGGTTTCGTTAATCGCGATTACCAGGCTTCGCAGCGCTTCCACCGCGTAGTTGATGGAGTCGGCGATGGCGCCTGTTACGTCTTCGGTAACCGTTGCCGTCACAGTGAGGTCACCGTCCGCGAGGTCGCCCATTTCATCCAGAAGGGTCAGAATCGCGCGTTGGTTTCTCTCGTTCTGCCGTTTCAGCTCCTCCTCATTCCGGCGTGCGTCCAGCAGAATGAGATAACTACGTATGGCAAAGAAAATACCGGACAGAATAACAAAGAAGGCCACCATGGCCGGACCGGCTTTAACACCGAAAAAATCGAAACGACCGGGAGACTTTTCCAATCCCTGGATAAATTGGAATGATGCGCCGGCGACCTTGTCCGAAACGGCGGTGATGGTACTCGCCGCTTCCAGAGCCGGGAGCAGCCGCGGTGTCGTTTCGATAATCTTCTGAGCATGGCCGTTAATGGTGGCGAACAGCTCTTCCACCTGTTTCAGCTTACTGACGGCGGACGGATTCGTGACCCGGGTAATGCCGAGTTTGGCACTGCCTTTTAACAGGCCCTGGAGGACCCGGCCGTAGCGGTCCGCATCCCGGCTGAACTGGTCGATCGCACCCGCCGTGGTCTGCCCCCCTTCCAACACCCTGGACACGTTCTTGTCGATGCGTTGCGCCAGCATCAGCTGCTGCGATGCGGCCGTAAGCTGATTACGATCGGCGCCGGCCTGGGCCAGCACATCCACAAGCTGTTCCGAGACCTCCTGTAACTGAGGAACAGTTGCAGAGATCTCCCGCACATACTCACGCACCGAGAGCACGGCGTCTTTGTTGGTAAAGATATCTTCGGCACTATCCTTCAGCTCTCCCTCCCCCTCCCAGGCCTTGCTCAACTGCGTGAGTTCTTTGCCGAGCGCCAGCGGGGCGGGCGGCACACCTTTCGCTTCCACCCCGTTTCTCAATTTATGCAGGTGGTTGTCGAAATTCTGCTCGGCTTTCGCCAACAGGGGGAAGGCTTCCTCGTCTCCACCCGCGGCCGCCAGACCGTATTTTGCTATCCGCTCAGCGGATACACGCAACTCCGTGGCGCGTAGCAGATACTCTTCCTCATAATTCTCCCAGTTGGACACGTGGATAAATACCGCCAATGCCAGAGAAATACATATCAGGAACCCGAGGGTTGGAACGATCACGATCTTGTTGGATGCCAATCCGCCGCCCAAGTCTTTGCCAGAACTTTTTTTCATGTCACTTAATCTCCCGAAAGAGCTTTTTTCCTCAGTCATCTAGGTGGTACCACACAGGCTTCTCCCAATTTCGCCGCGCCCGATATATTCCTGCCCACCTGCGGGTCATAAATAGTGTCACCCTAGACCCGCGTCTGTATATTTAAATTTGCTATGCTGCCGCTACCTGAAAAACCGTGTCCTCAACCAGGGCCTGAATACTGAATACCTGCCACTGTTCGGCATCCGCCGTATACGCCCCTCTGATATATTGTCCAATCTGACCCTTCGGCGGTTCGATTTCAGAAAAAGTATCCTTAGGGAAATGCCGCATCCCCAGCACATCATCCACCATTAATCCCGCAAAAAGACCCTCAAAATTAATAACCAGTATCCGGGATCGCCACCCCGCCACGATCTCTCGCCCGCCAAGATAGGTCTGGAGATCGATTATGGGAAGGAGATTGCCGCGAACGTTCGCTATCCCACGTACCCATCCTCTCGATCCGGGAACCGGAGTTATGACCGAGGGGAGATTAAGTATCTCTTTAACCTCTTTCAGCGACGTGGCCACCTTTTCGCCGGCAACGGAAAAGAGAACCGCTTCCCAAACGTCCTGCTTCTTCTCTCCGGCAAGCACATCGGAATTGTGTTCCTTACTCCGCTCTTCTATATCGAGGAGTAAGCGAACAAGTTCCGTAGATTCGTTGGTGCCCATCGTTACCTTGCTCTCTGTCCCGGATCAGATCCCCAGAACCATCTGGATCTTGCTTAACAGTTCCGCTGCCAGTACCGGTTTAACCAGATACTCTTTGGCACCCTGCCGCATACCCCAGGTACGATCGGTTTCCTGACCTTTGGTGGTTACCATTATGATCGGGATATCCGCTGTTTCCGGGTCGCGACTGAGCTTGCGAGTCGCCTGAAACCCGTTCATTCCAGGCATAACCACGTCCATCAGAATCAGGTCGGGTTTTGCACTTCGCGCCTGCTCAATCCCTCCTTCCCCGTCACCGGCGGTTACCACGTTATAACCGGCACCTTCCAGGATACCTTTCAACACGTACTGCTCGGTCGGGGAATCGTCAACCACCAGAATGGTTTTACCGTTGTTCGCCACGGCACCGCCCCCGGAAGTGTTTTCGCCGCTCATTGATTGATTTGCCATTTGCTGTCACCAAAAAAACAGATAGTTACAAATAATTCAGTCCAATAACGTTATCGCAAACATCCATGTTCCAAAAATTCGGTTCCACGATGTTTACGCAGTAACCTGCTGTATTGCGGCCAACAATTCATCTTTGGTAAAGGGTTTCGTCAAATACCGTTCCGAGCCCACGATACGCCCGCGGGCACGATCAAAAAGTCCGTCTTTGCTGGATAACATGATGACCGGTGTATCTTTAAATTCGGTGTTGTTTTTAATTAGCGCGCAGGTCTGGTAACCATCCAGCCTCGGCATCATGATGTCGACGAAGATCACATCGGGGTGACTATCAGCGATTATCGCCAAAGCCTCAAAACCATCCGTTGCCGTCAGCACCTCACAACCCTCTTTTTTAAGAAGGCTCTCCGCCGTTCTGCGAATGGTTTTACTGTCGTCTATCACCATCACTTTGAGGCCCGAGATATCGGCATTATTATTTGTCACCGTTTGTTATCTCCCCTTCACAGCCTACCCAAGACTCTTCCCGTTTCGAAAACCTAAAACCATTGCAGTCACCTGTTCACTCAATCCAGCTTTCTCGCCGTTCCCGAAGTATTTAGATCGGCCAGTTCACTAAAAACATTAGATCGGCTATTTCTCTGAAAACATTAGGTCAGCGGGTCCGGCAGTACGTCGATCCTGACAGGCCTGGCTGAGAGAGGCAGGGCGATCTGCTGGAGTCCGGACCAACGCGCATTCCACCCAACCCCGGGAAGCCGGAGTCTTTCAGCTTGCGGTCCCGATTTCGCTCCTCTCCATTCCCGGTTCCAAGGAAGCGAAGTTTATTCCTCAAAAAATAGCAATTAAATTAAATTTCTGCAACAAGTTATTGATCATACAAGTACATTTTGTTCCAATGTTTACCCAATCCTGGTACAGTCTCAGACCGATTTCAGCCCCGACGGCGGGCGGCATTCCGGTCTGAGGAAAAGCCGGAAAATGGGATATTTATTCCTATCCGCGGGAGGATCTTATCTGTCCAGGCGCAGCAAACAGCTTTACAGTCAGGTATGATTCCCGCCATGACTATATCCACAGGCGTGGTGATGGACCCTATTCATTCCATCACTATCCAAAAAGACAGCACTTTCGCCATGTTACTGGAAGCCCAGCGCCGGGGATGGACGCTCTGGTATATGGAGATGGGCGACCTGTTTCTGCGGGATGGTCACAGCTTCGCCCGCATGCGCCAGCTACGGGTCACCGAGGACGAGACGTGCTGGTTCCGGTTTGGAGAGGAGCGAACCGCGTCCCTGGCCGAGCTGGATGTCATTCTCATGCGCAAGGACCCCCCGTTCGACATGGAATACGTCTACTCCACTTATCTCCTGGAGCAGGCGGAAAGAGAAGGCACCCTGGTGGTCAACCGGCCCCGTAGCCTGCGCGACGCCAACGAGAAACTGTTCACCGCATGGTTCCCCCAGTGCTGTGCGCCTACCCTGGTCACCGGGGACAAGCAGAGGATCCTGTCGTTTCTGGACGAACAGGGACAGATCATTCTCAAACCCCTGGGCGGAATGGGCGGTTCCTCCATATTCCGTATCAGCAAGGGCGACCTGAACACCAATGTCACCATCGAGACCCTAACAGCCGACGGTTGCCGTTATATTATGGCCCAACGCTACCTACCGGAGATAAGCGCGGGAGACAAGAGAATCCTGATAGTAGACGGCGAACCGATACCTTACGCCCTGGCGCGCATACCGAAGGAAGGGGAGTTCCGTGGAAATCTCGCCGCGGGTGGAACCGGCAGGGGCATCCCCCTGTCGGAGAGGGATAACTGGATAGCCGAACAGGTGGGACCGGAGCTGCGCGCAAGGGGCATCCTGTTTGCGGGCCTGGATGTGATCGGGGATTATCTGACCGAAATAAACGTCACCAGCCCCACCTGTATCCGTGAACTGGACACCCAGTTCGACCTCAATATCAGTGCCCGGCTTCTTGACCGGGTTGAGAATAGAATCAGGAAATGAACCCCAGTACGAAAAACCGCAGGCTTATCATCCTGTCACTCTTGCTTTCGACTCTGCTGCTTGCCGGTTGCGAACGGACCACTCCCCCCGTCACCACTCGTTTTCTGGCGTTCGGCACCCTGGTGGACCTGACCATCTCCGGCGTCTCTCAGGAACAGGCCGACAAGGCTACCGCCGCCATCGAACAGGACTTCGCGGAAATGCATCGGGCCTGGCATGCCTGGGATCCGGGTCCGTTGGGCCGCGTCAACCGACTGCTGCAGTCGAACGAAAGCTTCGCCGCCCCGCCGTCCATCCTGGAGCTGATCAGAATCGGACAGAACCTTTCCGCAGCGAGCGACAACCTGTTCAATCCCGCCATCGGACACCTCATCGACGCATGGGGATTCCACCGGGACGATCCCGAGGGTCACCGCCCGCCGGATCAGGCCCTTATCGACCGGCTACTGAGAGAGAATCCCCAGATGAACGATATCCAGGTGAACGGTATCAATCTGCGCTGCGGGAATCCGGCGGTAAAACTCGATTTCGGCGCGTTCGGGAAAGGTTACGGCATCGACCTGGCCATCGCCCATCTGCGGGAACTGGGAATAAACAACGCCATCCTGAACGCCGGCGGAGACCTGCGGGCCATCGGTTCCAGGGGTGACCGTCCCTGGAGTGTCGGGGTTCGCGACGCCAGCGGCTCGGGGGTGTTGGGTACCATTGAGGCCCGCGCCGACGAGAGTATATTCACCTCCGGGGACTACGAACGAAATTTCACCTGGGAAGGCCAGCGCTACCACCATATTATCGACCCGCGTACCGGCTATCCGGCTGTGGGCACAGCCTCCGTCACGGTCCTGCACACCGATGCCGTCACCGCCGATGCGGCGGCTACGGCGCTGTTTGTTGCCGGCCCGGAGGACTGGTACCGAGTGGCCAAGCAAATGGGTATCCGTTATGTCCTGCTGATCGACTCCTCGGGGACACTCCATATGAATCCGGCCATGCAGAAGCGACTGACGCTGTTAAAGGAGGGACACACCATCCGCATCAGCCCTCCTCTGGCGGACAACGGGGAAAAGCGGTAATACGAAACCCCATGAACAACCCCTCTCAAGTCTCCGCCTTCGACCGTTTCGGACTGACCCTTTTTGTCGCCACCGCCTGGCATGCGGTCGTTATCCTTGGCGTCAGCTTTTCAGTGGAGAAATCCACCAAGGCCCCGCCCCCGGAGCGCACCCTTGAGATCATGGTTGTCCAGAACAGGACTCAGGATAAAGATCCAGACGAGGCGGATTTCCTCGCCCAGTCCAATCAACAGGGTGGTGGGGAGGAAAAGGAGGTGGTCCGGCCCAAGACCGAGACGCCGCTGCCCTCGGACAGGCCGATGGAAAAACCCATCGGCGAAAACCGGCCGGCGAGCACCCCGATCCCGCCTCAGACCCAACCGAAACGGCAGGTCGTCACCACGCAGACACCATCGGAAAAGAAGACCGTCACCACGACGAAAAAACGCCCCCCGACGCCAAAAAGATTGAACACCGTACAGATAATGGCCGAGACCAATCGCGAAATCGCCCGGCTTACCGCACAACTGGACCGCAAGACAGAAGCGTATGCCAAACGGCCGCGCCGCAAACACATCAGCGCCAGCACCCGGGAATACAAGTACGCCAACTATCTCGACGCCTGGAAACGCAAGGTCGAACGGATCGGTAACCTCAACTACCCGGAAGAGGCGAAGAAACGCCGCCTCTACGGCGACCTGATGCTGCATGTGGCGCTCAATCCCGACGGGACCATACGCTCCATTCAGGTCCTCCAGTCTTCCGGCCACAAGTTGCTGGACGACGCCGCAATCCGCATCGTGAAGCTGGCCGCCCCCTATGCCCCGTTTCCTAAGGAAATCCGTGAAGAGACCGATATCCTTGATATAACCCGCACCTGGCAGTTTCTCAGCAGCAACAGGTTGCTATCGAAATAAGGGACCTCTTATAACCTCTTGACCATCATGGACTTTATCAGAGCTCCCTAACGGGGCGGTTGCGACCCATACAGGAGATACGGATACTATCGGCTATGGAAAACAGCCCTTATCTGACCAACCAGTTCCTCATCGCCATGCCCCGTATGGCGGATCAGAACTTCTCGCAAACGGTTACCTATATCTGTGAACACAATGACCAGGGTGCCATGGGTATCGTGGTAAATCGCCCCATGGACCTGCACCTTAACGATATCCTCGAGCAGTTGGATATAGCGGATGAGGCGTCGATACTGGGGGAAGAGCTCATCTATGTGGGAGGGCCGGTGCAACCTGAACGGGGATTCGTGCTGCACACGGGGGACAAGAGCTGGGACTCGACGCTGCATATCACTCCGCAGATCAGCGTCACCACCTCGCGGGATATCCTGGAGTCCATCGCCTCCGGGCAGGGCCCGGATAACCGCCTGATCGCGTTGGGATACGCGGGATGGGCCAGTGGCCAACTGGAAGAGGAGATGTCCGCCAACGCCTGGCTCAGCGGCCCCGCCGACACCCAGATCCTGTTCCACCTGCCGCCGGAACAACGTTGGAGAGCGGCGGCGCAGTTGCTGGGCGTCGATCTCGATCTGCTGTCCAGCGACGTGGGACACGCCTGATACCGATGGCCCGCTGACGGCTCAGGATGGGTACGCTTCTCGGCTTCGATTTCGGTCCGGCCAAGATCGGCGTGGCGGTGGGACAAACACTGACCGGAACCGCTTCCCCCTTGGAAACTTTGCGCGCCGTCCGGCAGCATCCGGATTGGGAAGGAATCAGCCGTCTGATCAAGACCTGGGAGCCGGAAGCTCTGGTGGTGGGGTTGCCGTTCAACATGGATGATACGGAGGCCGAACCCGCCCCCCGGGCACGTCGTTTTGCGCGACAGTTGGAGGGCCGTTATCATCTGCCTGTACATCTGGTGGATGAGCGGCTCACCTCGCTGACGGCGAAACGGGAGATGGGCCGAAAACCGCGGCACGTCGAGGAGATCGACGCTATGGCCGCCAAGCTGATTCTGGAAACCTGGTTAAGGAGCCTCTGATTAAGTCCATGATGGCCGAGACGCTGCCTTTGCGTCTTGAGATGCAAGGCGGCTTGCGCAGCTAATGGCGGATACCCTTAGCAAGCAAGCCAACGCCGCAGATCTGGCGCAAAGGCGCGTCCCGAAGGGTTTGCGCCAAATGGCGCGCTCGCTGTGTTGTGGCGCTTGCCGTATAGCTATGGCATGCGGCCTGCGCGCCACGCCTTGCGATCATCGCCATTTGGACACAAACTCGGCTCACCAGCGACTTGATCAGAGGCTCCTAAAGTGAACGACAGTAAGCTTTTCATGCAGGATGAGGAAATCGATCGCCTGATCGATGAGATGCTGCAGGCGTTAAAAACACGGCTGGAGATGCAGGGCATCTCCCGACCGGTGATGATCGGCATCCATACCGGCGGCGCCTGGCTGGCGGAACGTCTGCACAAGCTGCTCGCTATCGAGGAACCCCTGGGGACCCTGGATATCTCCTTTTACCGGGACGATTTCACCCGTATCGGAATGAACCCCCAGGTTCACCCCTCTTCCATCCCGTTTCCGGTGGATGATCAGCACATCATCCTGGTGGATGATGTGCTGCAGACCGGCCGCACCATACGCGCGGCCATGAATGAGATATTCGACTACGGTCGACCCGCGTCTATAACGCTGGTAACGCTGGTGGAACGCGGCGGCAGGGAGCTTCCGATTCAACCGAACGTGGTCGGCGTTCGCCCGCCGCTAAGTCTGGATCAACATATCACGCTGACCGGACCCGATCCCCTGACGCTGGTGATCGGACAATCGAAACAGGAGGCGCGCGGCGCAGATTGAGCCATGCGGGTTAACGTTTTCGAAAGGAAACCGCAAGCGGGGGAGAATTTTCGTAGAGCCGAGCCCGCTGAACGACTATACTATGCCGGACATTCATCCACGAGGCATCCAGGTCTGAATTGGGGCGGACCTCCAGAGTGAGCACAGCGGAAACAAAGCACAACATCCAGCTTGACGAAAATGGGCGCCTCCGCCACTTCCTTACTATTGATGGCCTAAGCAGGGATCTGCTGACCGAGATCCTGGATACCGCGGAATCCTTCACCGGCGTCTCGGAACGAACCGTTAAAAAAGTCCCGCTGTTGCGCGGCAAAGTCATCACCAACCTCTTTTTTGAAACCAGTACCCGCACCCGCACCACCTTTGAACTGGCGGCGAAAAGGCTGTCGGCGGACGTTTTGAGTCTGAATATCGGGACCTCATCCACCACCAAAGGGGAAACCCTCCTGGACACCCTCCGCAATCTGGAGGCGATGCATGTGGATATGTTCGTGGTGCGCCACCCGGACAGCGGGGCCGCCCATTTCATCGCCCAGCACGCGGCACCCCATATCAGCGTTGTCAACGGGGGTGACGGACGGCATTCCCACCCCACACAGGCAATGCTGGATATGTTCACTATCCGGCGTCACAAAGGGGAATTCCAGGGATTACGCGTCGCTATTGTGGGCGACATCCTGCACTCTCGCGTGGCCCGCTCCCAGATCCTGGCACTGAATACCCTGGGCGCGGCGGAGGTGCGGGTCATCGCACCTATCACCCTGCTGCCTGCGGATGTATCCAGCCTGGGGGTCAAGGTCTTCCACAATCTCGAGCAGGGGATCGATGGTGCGGATGTCATCATCATGCTGCGACTGCAGCGGGAACGGATGGGAAGCGCCCTGCTGCCCAGTGAACACGAGTACTTCCAGCTCTTCGGTCTGACGGAAGAACGACTGCAGGTGGCCCAGCCGGACGCCATTGTCATGCATCCGGGCCCCATAAACCGCGGGGTGGAAATGGACTCACAAGTGGCGGACGGGCCCCGTTCCGTAATCCTGCAGCAGGTCAGTTTCGGCATCGCGGTGCGCATGGCGGTCATGTCCATGGCCATGCAGACAAACATGCCCGGGACCAAAAAGAGATGAGCGGTATCCACATCAAAAACGGTCGCCTCATCGACCCCGCTAACGGTATCGACGATCTGCAGGACCTGTTTATCGCTGACGGCCGGGTCTGTGGAATCGGAGATCCTCCGCCCGGGTTTGCAGCGGAGATCACCATCGATGCCGGCAATCAGATCGTCTGCCCCGGCCTGGTGGATCTGTGCGCGCACATGCGGGAACCCGGCGAGGAGCACAAAGGCACCATCGCCAGCGAAACCGCTGCCGCCGCCAAAAGCGGCATCACCACCCTCTGTTGTCCGCCGGATACCGATCCGGTCATCGACTCACCGGCGGTGGCCACCCTCATCTATCGCCGCGCCGAACATGAGGGCAAAGCCAGAGTACTGCCGATCGGCGCCCTCACCAAGGGGCTCAAGGGTGAGGAGCTTGCCGAGATGGCGGCCCTGAAAAAAGCCCGCTGCGCGGCGATGACCAACGGCCGGCGGCCGCTGGCAAGCACCCTGGTGGAACGACGGGCCCTGGAATATGCCGCAACCTTCGGCATTACCGCTTTCCTCCCCCCGGAGGATTATCACCTGCGGGACAACGGCTGCGCCCATGAGGGGCCCATCAGCCTGCGTCTCGGTCTGCCCGGTATTCCGGAAGCGGCGGAAACCGTTGCGGTTGCCCGGGACGTCGCGCTGGCCGCCCATACCGGCTGCCATATCCATTTTCGCGGCCTCTCCTGCGGCAGCGCGGTCCGCATGGTGCAACGGGCGCGCCAGGACCGGCTGCCGGTGAGCGCAGATGTTTCCGCTCACCAGTTGCACCTGACGGAGATGGATCTCACCGATTTCAACAGCAACTGCCACGTCATCCCGCCGCTACGCAGTCTCACCGATCGTGATCTGCTGCGCAAAGGTGTCGCCGAGGGTGTGATCAGCGCCATCTGCTCGGATCACCAGCCTCATGAACCGGATGCAAAAGAGGCACCGTTCCCCTCCACCGCCGCGGGCATCTCGGCCCTGGAGACACTCCTGCCCCTGACCCTGAAGCTGGTACAGGAAGACGTGCTGACCCTGAACGACGCCATCGCCCGGCTGACCTGCGGACCGGCCGACATCCTCGGCCTGCCGCTGGGACGTCTCGCGGTGGGCGCCGCCGCCGATGTCTGTATCTTCGATCCAAACCGGCACTGGGTCCTGAATGCTGAGGAGATGGTCAGCCACGGACGTAATACGCCCTTCCTGGGCTGGGAGTTTACCGGCTGTGTCACCCATACCCTTCTGGACGGTAAAATCGTCTTTGAAAAATAGTCCGTCCTTAGGCGGATATCTGTGAAAAACCGTATATCATGATGCAAACCACCGGCCTCTAGCCCTACGCTCCCCATGACTGCTACCGACAGAAACCATCGCGACACCCTGTTTCTGGAAGAGGCGTCGATCCTCTCCCACCAGTCTTTTGCCGGCGACCAATATCTGTTGCGGCTGCAAGCGCCGGAATGCGCCTGCCACGCCCGGCCCGGAAATTTCGTTCATCTGCAGTGCGATCCCTCGCGCCCGCTCCGCCGGCCCCTCTCTCTCATGCGTGTTTCGGCAACGGAAGGCTGGGTGGAAATACTTTATAAAGTGGCGGGTGAAGGAACCGCCCTGCTTGCCGCTCACCGACCGGGTGAGAGCGTCAGCGTACTGGGCCCCATCGGCACCCCTTTTCAACTCCATAACGACCGCCCGCGACCGTTGCTGATCGGCGGTGGTATCGGTATGCCGCCTATGCTGTATCTGGCAGAGTCAATGCGGGATTCCGTAACCCATAGACCATTCGCCATTCTCGGTTCGGAACTGCCGTTCCCGTTTTCCATCACCCCCTCGGACATGGCGGTCGCCGGCATGCCCCCGGAGGCTACCGCCTCACTGGCGTTGCTGGAACAGTGGGACATACCCGCGCGTCTCACCAGCCTGCAGGGGTTCAGCGGCTGCTTCAACGGCTTTGTGACCGACCTCGCGGGACATTGGCTTGGGGCCTTGAGCGAGGCCGAACGACGGGAAGTGGAGGTCTTTGCCTGCGGTCCTCACCCGATGCTGGCGGCAGTCGCCGCCCTGGCGCGCGACCATAACCTGCCCTGCCAGGTCTCCCTGGAAGAGTTCATGGCCTGCGGAGTGGGTGGTTGCGCCGGCTGTGTGGTGGCCGTAACCGAAGAGTACGGCACCAGCATGAAGCGGGTATGCGTGGATGGACCGGTATTTGACGCCGCTCAGATATTTCCGGAGTAATCCTCGTCCGCCATCAGCGATACATTTTCCATCTTCGACGAATAGGACTCCAGGTTACCGCTGCCTAGTTTGATCATGAGCCGCACTTCGTTGGCGGAGTCGGCGTGCAGAACGGCGTCGTCGTAGGTAATCTCGCCTTCCTGATAGAGGTTATAGAGTGCCTGGTCGAAGGTCATCATGCCGTGTTCCGTAGAGCGCTTCATGAGTTCTTTCAGTTTATCCACTTCACCCTTGCGGATCAGATCGGCAGCCAGCGGTGTATTGATCAGGATCTCCGTCACCGGACGCCGGCTCTTACCGTCCGGACGTCGCACCAGTTGCTGGGCCACAATACCCCGGAGGTTCAACGAAAGGTCCATGAACACCTGATCGCGCCGATCCTCTGGGAAGAAGTTTATGATACGGTCCAATGCCTGGTTGGCGTTATTGGCGTGCAGGGTGGAGAGACAGAGATGGCCGGTCTCGGCAAACGCAATGGCATGATCCATGGTTTCGCGGGTACGGATTTCACCGATAAGGATCACGTCGGGCGCCTGCCGCAGGGTGTTCTTCAGCGCCACCGCATAGGATTCCGTATCGATACCCACCTCGCGCTGCGTCACGATGCATCCGGCATGGCTATGGGTGAATTCGATGGGATCCTCAATAGTGATGATGTGGCCGGTACTGTTCTTATTGCGGTACCCCAGCATAGCCGCAAGGGAGGTGGACTTACCGGTACCGGTAGCACCGACAAAGATCACCAACCCGCGCTTGGTCATTGCCAGCTCCTTGATTATGGGCGGCAGGAGCAGTGACTCAATCTCCGGGATATAGCTTTCGATGCGCCGCAGCACCATCCCCACCGAATCCCGCTGCACGAAGGCGCTGACACGGAAACGACCGACCTCCTTGGTACCGAATCCGAAATTACACTCCTTGGTGTTGACGAACTCCTCGCGCTGAGCTGGTGTCATCAGGCCGTACACCAGCTCCCGCGTCTGTTCTTCCGTCAATTTGGTTTTGGACACCGGCATGATGCGACCGTGCACCTTGATGCTGGGGGGCATGGCGACCGTGATAAAAAGGTCCGAGGCCTTTTTTTCCACCATCAGCTTCAACAAACTTGTGAAATCCATCCTTTTCTCCAGCAATCGCGCTTAGTGCTTTCTGAACATCTGTGAATGAATCAATGCCAAAAAAGCGGTTATACGAATATTTCCTTATTGGTCGCCTTGGTACGTGCATCAAGACGACTGACCATCCCCTTCTTCACCAGTTCCTGCAGATGCTGATCCAGCGTCTGCATACCGATGGCCTGACCAGTCTGGATGGCCGAATACATCTGCGCCACCTTGTCCTCGCGAATCAGATTGCGGATCGCGGGTGTACCCACCATGATCTCCCAGGCGGCGGTACGACCACCACCGATCTTTTTCAACAACGTCTGGGCGATTACGGAACGCAGTGATTCCGACAACATGGAACGCACCATCGCCTTCTCACCTGCGGGGAACACGTCGATAATGCGGTCAATGGTCTTTGCCGCGGAACTGGTATGCAGGGTTCCAAACACCAGATGGCCCGTTTCCGCGGCGGTAAGCGCCAACCGGATGGTCTCCAGATCACGCAGCTCACCCACCAGGATGATATCCGGGTCTTCACGCAGAGCGGAACGCAACGCCTCGGCGAAACCGAGGGTGTCCCGATGCACTTCTCGCTGGTTGATCAGACACTTCTTACTCTGGTGTACGAATTCGATCGGGTCTTCGATGGTCAGGATATGGGCATATTCGTTGTCATTCTTGTAATCCATCATCGCCGCCAGGGTGGTGGACTTACCCGATCCGGTCGGTCCGGTAACCAGTACCAGTCCCCGGGGCACGTTGACGATATCCTTGAAGGTTTCGGGGCAACCGAGATCTTCCAGAGTCAGCACCTTGGAGGGGATGGTACGGAACACCGCGCTGGCACCCCGATCCTGATTGAAGGCATTGACACGGAAACGCGCAAGTCCGGGGATCTCGAAGGAGAAATCGGTTTCCAGAAACTCTTCATAATCTTTGCGCTGCTTGTCGTTCATAATGTCGTAAACAAGTCCGTGCACGACCTTGTGTTCGAGCGCAGGAACGTTGATCCGCCGGATATCCCCATCCACACGAATCATCGGCGGCAGACCTGCCGAGAGATGCAGGTCCGAAGCGTTATGTTTTACGCTGAAAGCAAGCAGCTCAGCAATATCCATTCAATACCTCCCGCTGGGATCATACTACTCTTCTAAACTGAATTTTTACCACATGACCGCGTCACAGGGTATTATTT
Organism: Sedimenticolaceae bacterium; assembly: GCA_050291465.1. Classification (GTDB taxonomy): domain Bacteria; phylum Pseudomonadota; class Gammaproteobacteria; order Chromatiales; family Chromatiaceae; genus CBFDBF01. Next base: position 221,644 of record JBNKJV010000003.1, read on the forward strand.
GTCCCGGAATCCATCGCTTATGTATCATTTTTGAAGTTTCCTGGGAAAAAAGTATAGACCTATATCGTATGGATATTCAGTCACGACTGAGCACCGTACGCCGACGCATCGAAGAGGCGATGCGTCGGTATGATCGCGCACCCGGTTCCGTGCGGCTGCTTGCCGTGAGCAAAACCCGCACTCCGGACGAAATCCGACAGGCGCTGGCGGCCGGTCAATCCCATTTCGGCGAAAGCTATCTACAGGAGGCACTGGAAAAGATTCATGCCCTTCGGGATATCGATGCTGTATGGCACTTTATCGGCCGTGTTCAAAGTAACAAGACCCGCCCCATCGCGGAAAAGTTTGACTGGGTTCACAGTATTGACTCGCTTAAACAGGCGCTGCGTCTGAACGATCAGCGCCCCGACGGGCTATCTCCTTTGAATATCTGCCTGCAGATCAATATTGACCAGGAGCAAAGCAAGGGCGGTATCGCCTTGGAGGATGCTCGATCCCTGGTTAGGGAAATCGGGGCATTGCCACGTTTACGACTGCGGGGACTGATGACGCTGCCCGCCCCGGCGCAGGACCTGGAGACACAGCGCCTGCCCTTTCGCCGCCTGCGGGAGTTGCGGGACGCCATCGCAACTCCGGAACTGCCGCTGGATACCTTGTCCATGGGCATGTCGGACGATCTGGAAGCGGCCGTCGCGGAAGGGGCCACCATCGTTCGCATCGGCACCGCGATCTTCGGCCCACGGAATTGATCCGGATTAAGGTCGCGCGGTATGCGTATCACCCGCTTTTGGATATGATTTAACTCAATCCGGTAAAACAACTTGAAAACTATATCTGATATGTCAAAAAAAACTGTGGCCTTTATCGGTTGCGGGAATATGGCGGCCGCTCTCATTAACGGACTGGTGGCGGACGGCTATGATCCGGAACACATCTGGGCCAGCGATCCGGACGGCGAAAAAAGGGCGGCTCTGGCGGCACGCTCCGGTATCCGCATCACCGATGACAACCGGGAAGCGGTGAAACAGGCGGACGTGGTGGTCCTGGCGGTCAAACCCCAGATACTGAAGGAGGTGGCCTGCGGCCTGGCCGCCGACATCACCGAGGGACGGCCGCTGGTGATCTCCATCGCCGCCGGAGTTCGCGAGCAGCATCTGCAGCACTGGCTGGGTGGCGGCGTAGCGCTGGTTCGCACCATGCCCAACACCCCCGCCATGATCCAGACCGGCGCCACGGTGCTGCATGCCGGCCCCGGGGTAACCGCCGCGGAGAAGGATCTGGCGGAATCGATCCTGCGGGCCGTCGGCCTCACCCGCTGGGTGGATGATGAAGCAATGATGGACGCCGTGACCGCCCTCTCCGGCAGCGGACCGGCCTACTTTTTCCTGGTTATGGAAGCCCTTGAGGCGGCCGGCATTGAACTGGGTCTTCCCGAGGATACGGCCCGTCTGCTGACCTTGCAGACCGCCCTGGGTGCGGCGCGTATGGCGATGGAGAGCAGCGAAGAGACAAGCACCCTGCGGCAGAGGGTCACCTCCCCCGGCGGCACCACCGAGCGGGCCGTGCAGACCCTGGAAGGGGGCGGTCTCCGACTGCTGTTCGCAAAGGCGTTGAAAGACGCCCGCGACCGCTCCATAGAGCTCTCCGAACTGCTTGGAGACCGATGATGGGGAGCACCTACTTCACCAGCCCGCTGATATTCCTGATCCAGGTGCTGTTCGGCGCCTACATCCTGGTGGTCATGCTGCGTTTCCTTCTGCAACTGGTGCGGGCGGACTTTTATAATCCCCTTTCGCAGTTCATTATCCGCGTCACCTCCCCCGTCCTGCACCCGATCCGCCGCATCGTACCCGGAATGGGGGGCGTCGATTTCGCCTCGGTGCTTTTGATGTGGATATTGAAAGCCGTGGAGCTGGCCTTTATCGTCCTGATTCTCGGAATTCCGCGCAACCCTCTCCTGGCGCTGGCCTGGGCCATCCCCGAACTACTCAACCTATTGATCTATGTCTACCTTATCTCCATTCTTATTCAGGTAATCCTGAGCTGGGTCAACCCGGGCACCTATAACCCGGCGTCCGCTCTGCTTCATACCCTCACCGAACCGGTACTGCGACCCGCCCGCCGGATCATTCCTCCCATTTCCGGGCTGGATCTCTCCCCCATGGTGGTGATGATCGTGCTGGTGTTATTAAGGATGTTGCTGATCACACCCCTGGAAATCGCCACCGGCTCGCCGTTTGCCCCGGTTCCGGGTTTGAGCGCCCCTCTCGGGGGATAACGTCGAAGCGCCCGCATCGAAAATGCCGCAGCTCCCGATCTTCCGGCCCGTTTCCCGCCGCTTATGAGTGACCATCATCAGGGCTGGTACCGCTGGGAGGGCGATACCCTGGTTCTTTCATTGCGGGTACAGCCGCGCGCCCGGCGTGACGAGTTCGTGGAACCTCACGGAGATTACTATAAGGTACGCATCACCGCCCCGCCGGTTGAAGGCAAGGCAAACAGTCACCTGCTCGGCTTTCTCGCCAAGGCCTTCGGCGTCAACCGCTCCCAAGTGAACCTGGCAAGCGGCACCGGAGCACGCAACAAACGGTTTCTCATCCACGCCCCAACCCGCTTCCCCATACCGGTGGACAACCCGCCGGAGGCCCCTTGCATATAACAGACGCCGCTATTTTGCATATAATTCGTAATAGTGCCCGCGGGCAATAACAAGAGAACCTGTGATAACAGCCGTTCTCCACAGGAAGCGGAGTGAATGAAAAACCAATTTCAGGCATTTGAGCAATGGCGTGCCAGACTCGTCCAGACTATCGAGGAGTATCAGGACTGGCTGGGGAAATTCAATCTGGCCACGCCTGAAAGCACCAGCCAGATCGAACGCTGTCTGGCCGGATTGGCGAGTGACCAGTTCACGGTCGCCTTCGTCGCCGAGTTCTCCCGCGGTAAGACCGAACTTATTAACGCCCTCTTTTTCGCCGATTACGGCCGACGCCTTTTGCCCTCCGCAGCCGGCCGTACCACCATGTGCCCGACGGAACTGTTCTATGACCGGGAGTCCGACCGCGCCTATGTGCGACTGCTCCCCATCGAAACACGCCTGCAGGATATCGGCCTGATGGACCTGAAGAAGGATCTGGAACAGTGGGTGACCTATCCCCTGGACCTGGATTCGCCGGCACAGGTGGAAGACACGCTGAAGGAGGTGGTGCGGACGCGACGCGTAAGCCTCGCGGAAGCGGTGCGGCTCGGCCTGTACAACCCGGAGGACGACCCGCATCCCGGGCATTCCATAACCCACGTGGAAATTCCGCGCTGGCGACATGCCCTCATCAGTTTTCCTCATCCGCTGCTGAAACAGGGCCTGACCATTTTGGATACACCCGGGCTCAACACCCTCGGCAGCGAACCTGAACTCACGTTAACCATGCTGCCTTCGGCCCAATCGGTCCTGTTCCTGCTGGCGGCGGATACCGGCGTCACCCGAACCGATCTGGATATCTGGCAACACCATATCAAGGGCTTCCACAGCAGTCGCAAACGGGGACTGATGGTGGTGCTGAACAAGGTCGACACCCTCTGGGACGACCTGTTGCAGGAGAGCCAGGTTGAGGAGGCGGTCAGCAAGCAATGTGCCTCCACCGCGAAGATCCTGGGAATAGACGAAGAAAACATCTTTCCTGTTTCCGCCAAAATGGGACTGCAGGCGAAGATCCGTGAGGACCGGACGTTACTGGAGAAAAGCCAGTTTGGAAAACTGGAACAGTACCTTTCAAATAATATCCTCAGCTCCCGTCAACGGATCGTGCAGGAGACCATCACCGCAGACGTGAGCGGTATGTTGGAAAACAGCTACGGCCTGGTCGCCACCAAGCTGCAGACCACCAAGAAGCAGCTGAACGAATTGCGGCAGCTGAGCGGAAAGAGCCGGGAAGTCGTGGAGCACATGCTGGAGAAGACCCGTGAGGAACAGGCGGCCTACGTACGCGCGGTGAACAGCTTCCAGGCCAGCCGCAAGGTATTGATGGATCAATCCAGGATACTGCGCGAAGCGCTGGACATGGGCAGACTGGAACAGAAGATCAAAAAAACCTGGTACAACATGGCGGACAACTGGACCACTATCGGACTCAAGTCCAACATGCGGGTACTGTTCGACAGCATGCGCAGGGATATGCAGGCGGTGGTGGAGGAGAGCGAACAAGCGCGGAAACTTATACGCAGTATCCACCGCCGCTTCCAGGACGATTACGGATTTATTGTGACCCAACCAGCCATGTTTACCGCGGTCCGCCGTCAGGTGGACCTGGACCAACTGGCGCATGAGGCTGAACTCTTCCGCAGAAGCCCGTTCACCGCCATGACCGAAAAGCATTTTGTAATCAAACATTTCTTCGTGGCCATGGTGGCGCGCGCGCGGGATATTTTTTTCCAGACCCGGGAAGAGGTGGATCACTGGCTGCAATCCTCCCTTGAACCTCTGACCCAGCAGATTAAGGAACACCGGTCTCAAATGGAGCACTACCTTCAGGATCTGAAGAAAATCAACAGCTCCAGAGAAACTTTGCAGGCCCGTATAAGCGAGCTGGAAAGACAGCAGAATGCCGCCTCCAGACAGCTGACATTGCTGCGCAATATGCATGTCACCCTGAATGATGAAATGAACCTGGACGGCGAAAACGAATTCAGGCCACATCTCATCACTCAGAGTTCGGCCTCCTAGGGCCTGTTGTTGCACACATCAGCCACAGTGATTAGACTGCGCCGGTTAATCGCCGTACAACCTTGGAATGCCTGATGCCCGACCCTTACCCTGCCGACTCAGTTGGCCTGGTTACACCCCAGACACGGCTATTCGATGAGCCGATCTCTCTGGATTGCGGGCATACCCTGCCGAAATACGAACTGATCTACGAGACTTACGGGGAGCTGAACCAAGCGCGCAACAACGCCCTGCTGATCTGCCATGCCCTGTCAGGTGACCACCACGCCGCCGGTTATCATGAGGGCGATCCCAAACCGGGTTGGTGGGATGCCTGTATAGGTCCCGGCAAGCCTTTTGATACCAACAGGTTTTTTGTCGTCAGCGTCAATAACATCGGCGGCTGCAAAGGATCCACCGGCCCCAACACCGTCAATCCCGCCACCGGTAAGTTCTATGGACCTGATTTTCCTATCGTTACCGTAAAAGATTGGGTCAGGGTCCAGCGTTCCCTGATGTCGAGTCTCGGCATAGAACAGTGGGCGGCGGTTATCGGTGGCAGCCTGGGGGGAATGCAGGCGATGCAATGGGCTATCGACTTTCCCGCAGCCCTGCGCCATGCCCTGGTGATCGCCGCGGCACCACGGCTCTCCGCTCAGAATATCGCCTTCAATGAGGTGGCACGCCAGGCCATACTCTCGGATCCCGATTTTCATGGCGGACATTTTTACGAACGGAACACCGTTCCCCGGCGCGGTCTTATGCTGGCCCGCATGCTCGGACATATCACCTATCTCTCCGATGATGCCATGCGCGCTAAATTCGGACGCGAACTTCGCGAAGGGCGTCTCAACTACGACTTCAGCGTTGAATTTCAGGTGGAAAGCTACCTGCGTTATCAGGGGGAGTCCTTTGTGGACCGGTTTGATGCGAACACCTACCTGCTGATGACCAAAGCGCTGGATTATTTCGATCCGGCGAGTGATTACGATAACAATCTGGTCGCCGCTCTGCGACGTGCCCAAGCGAAATTTCTGGTAGTCTCCTTCACGGATGACTGGCGCTTTTCACCCACCCGTTCCAAAGAGATAGTCAAGGCGCTGATTGATGCCAAACGCCATGTCTGTTATGCCGAGGTCGACGCCTCCATCGGACACGACGCTTTCCTCATGCCGATTGATTACTACATGAACCTGCTTTCATCCTACATGAATAAGGTTGCGAAGGAGCAGTAACGACCATGGCCCTACGACCGGATATCGCTGCCATAAAGGAGTGGATCGAACCAGGCTCCCGCGTTCTCGACCTGGGGTGCGGCAGCGGTGAGTTACTGCAACTTCTGCGTGACGAGCGCAGAGTTGAAGGATACGGCCTGGAGATCGATCCCCAGAATATTATCCAGTGCATCCACAACGGCATTGACGTTATTCAACGGGATCTGGATGAAGGCCTGGGCGACTTTGACCAGCAGGCGTTCGACTATGTCATCATGACCCAGACCCTGCAGGCGGTTCATTTTCCTGATCGCCTGTTGCTGGAGATGCTGCGGGTCGGCCGCCAGGGGATCGTTACCTTCCCGAATTTCGGGTACTGGAAAAACCGCATGCAATTGGGCTTCAAGGGGGAGATGCCGGTATCCCGGACACTGCCGGCACAATGGTACGATACCCGAAACATCCATCTCTGCACGGTAAAAGATTTTGAGGCGTTGTGCCGGCGGAATAACATCCGTATTCTGGAACGAATGGTGGTGGATTATGCCCATCGCATACGTACCGGAATACGCTTTCTGCCCAACCTGTTAGGCGAAATCGCCCTTTACCGCTGCCAGTGCGATAAGTGATCGTTCATAAGGAGCCGGGAAATGATGAAATATTCCAGACAGCTCGTTACCGCCGCTCTACTTCTGCTCCTACCTTTATGCGCCCCGGCCGAGAACAGCACACGCAGCGGTGGTTACACCCTGCATCACAACGCCATCAAGACCGATTTCCTTAGTCCTGAAATAGCGAAAACCTACGGCATCCAACGCAGTAGATTCCGCGGCATGGTGAACATAAGCGTCCTTAAAGATACCGATGGGCCGGTGGCTAAGGCGGTTCCCGCGGAGATCACCATAAAGGCCGTCAATCTCATGGGTGTGCCGAAACCCGTCGAGTTGCGCGAGGTTAGAGAGGGAGAAGCGATCTACTATATTGACGATTTCCCGGTAACGGACGGAGAGATCGTCAATTTCGAGCTACGGGTGGTTCCGGAGGGTTCGGACAAGGGGATTACCGCCCGCTTCAGCCAGCAGTTTTTCATCGACTGAACCTGTACCGGGGGTTCCGCCTGAATCGGGAAACCTCCCGGCAACGATCCGTCAGCGGTGATCGGCGTTTATTCGCGGCTGTAATAGTCCCGGTCGATGAAGATCACCTTGCGTTGTCAAGCCCTTCTCTGAAACAATGCCAGCGCAAAAATTTATTCCCGAATAAAACAGATATTTAAGTTCACAGTATGCTTGCATCCACCGCGGCCGTCATCGTCGGCCTGATTCTCCTGGTCTGGGGTGCCGACCGTTTTGTCACCGGTGCCGCGGCGATCGCCCGTAACGCCGGTGTTTCGCCGATGCTGATCGGCCTCACCATTGTCGGATTCGGTACCTCCGCGCCGGAAATACTGGTCTCCGGAATGGCCGCGTACCAGGGCAATCCGGGGCTCGCCATCGGCAACGCCCTGGGCTCCAATATTGCCAATATCGGACTCATACTAGGGATTACCGCCCTGATTACCCCACTGAAGGTCGCGTCGGACACCCTGAAGCGGGAATACCCCATGCTGCTGGCGGCAACTCTCTTCACTTTAGCGTTGATGCTGGACGGCGTACTCGGTCGTCTCGACGGCGTTCTCCTATTGACCGGCCTGGTGGTACTGCTGTACGGCATGGTTCGAATAGACCTGAAGAGGCGCGCCAACGATCCCCTGGAGCTGGAGTTCGATGCCGAACTGCCGGAAAAGATGGCCACCGGGAAGGCCTTGCTCTATTTTTTTGTGGGCCTCGCCCTGCTGCTGATCAGCTCCCGCATGCTGGTATGGGGCGCCGCCAATATCGCCGCCGCGTTCGGCATCAGCGATCTGGTTATCGGCCTTACCATCGTGGCACTGGGCACCAGTCTTCCGGAACTGGCCGCGGGCGTTGCCAGCGCATTGAAGGGGGAACATGATATCGCCATCGGTAACGTGATCGGCTCCAACATGTACAACCTGCTGGCGGTTCTTCCCATGCCCGCGTTGCTGGCGCCGGGTGAATTCGCGCCGGAGGCGCTGATTCGGGATATGCCGGTCATGATCGGTCTGACCCTGGCACTGTTTCTGATGGGCCGCGGTTTTGGCGCTCCCGGCCGTATCAGCCGTCCGGAAGGATTGCTGTTGGCCTTGACATTTGTCGCCTATCAGGGACTACTATTTTTCACCATCGAAAACCCGGACGACAGGGCCCATGTACCGACGCAAGCCATGGTCCTTGATCCGGGCACCGTTCAACCCGACCCGTTGCGCGCAGAATGAACAAACAGACCACCCCGTCCATCGAAGAATCGGAAAAGCTGCAGGCGTTGGGGCTGGCCGTCATCGAGAACGAGGCGGCCGCCATACATGCCCTGGCCGGCCGGATAAACGGGGATTTTGTCCGCGCCTGCGGCTTCATGCTGGCCTGTGAAGGCCGCATAGTGGTGCTCGGAATGGGCAAATCAGGCCATATCGGCAATAAGATCGCAGCGACGCTGGCGAGCACCGGCAGCCCCGCTTTTTTTGTCCATCCGGGCGAAGCGAGCCACGGGGACCTGGGGATGATCACCTCCAGCGACGTCGTCCTCGCCCTCTCCAATTCCGGGGAGACCGCGGAACTGCTGACCATCCTGCCGCTGATCAAACGCCAGGGCGTACCGCTGATCACCCTGACCGGGAATCCCGATTCCACCCTGGCTCGCGAGGCGGAGGTCAATATCGACGTCAGCGTGGATCAGGAGGCGTGCCCGCTCAACCTGGCGCCCACCTCCAGCACCACCGCGGCATTGGCCATGGGGGATGCTCTGGCCATCGCGCTGCTGGAGGCACGCGGTTTTACTGAAGAGGATTTTGCCCGCGCTCACCCGGGCGGCACCCTCGGTCGTCGCCTGCTCCTGCGCCTGAGAGACATCATGCATGCAGGTGACGCGGCACCCAGGGTAGCGGACAATGCCAGTATACGAGACGCCCTTATGGAAATGACCAAAAAAGGTCTCGGCATGTCGACGGTAGTCGACAGCGACGGCGTGGTCATCGGTATATTTACCGACGGTGACCTGCGCCGATCTTTGGACGCGGACGTGGACTTCCGCAACGGTTCCATACAAGAAGTAATGACCAGGCATTGCACCACAGCGGGAGTGGATATGCTGGCGGCGGAAGCCCTCAAGATCATGCAGGAAAAAACCATCAATGCCCTTCCCATCGTTGATGAAAAGCAGCGGCTCATAGGCGCAATAAACATGCACGATCTGCTCCGGGCGGGGGTGGTATAGGATTTGTCTATGCAAGATATTCTCGAGAAAGCCGCTCACATTCGCCTGGTAATCTTCGACGTGGACGGCGTCCTGACCGACGGCAGCCTCTACCTTGGCGATGACGGGCTGGAGTACAAGGCATTCAACACCAAAGACGGCCATGGAATGAAGATGTTGCAGGCTGCCGGAGTGGAGATCGGCATCATAACCGGACGCAGTTCGCGGGTAGTGGCGTTGCGCATGGAAGGCCTGGGTATCCGGCATCTCTACCAGGGGCAGCGGGATAAGCTTCCTGCCTACGAAGAGCTGAAGGTCGAACTGGGACTCGATGACCAGCAGATAGCCTATGTCGGCGATGACGTGGTGGACTTGCCCATCATGCGCAGGGTCGGGCTGGCGATAGCGGTGCAGGATGCCCACCACCTGGTACAACAGCACGCTCACTGGCAGACCGCAAGCCGTGGCGGAAGAGGTGCGGCGCGGGAAGTCTGTGAACTTCTGATGGAAGCCCAGGGAACCCTGGAATCCTCTCTCGGGGCCTATCTTTAGTTGGCTTATGGAACGACGTACGCTTCTATTTGGCGGTCTGCTTCTCGCGCTCCTTGGCGGCAGTAAATGGCTGGCCGAAATTGCCGAAGATAAAGCGAACCTACCTGAGGCGGCGGCGCATACCGCGGATTACTTTCTGGATAACTTCACCAATACGGTGATGGGTGAGGACGGCAAACCGTACCGCCGCCTGAGCGCGGAGCGAATGCTGCATTTCCCCGATGACGACAGCACGGAATTGACCAAACCGAAAATTACCCTGTTTGAGAAGGACTCGCCCCCCTGGCGGATCAGCTCCGAGCAGGGTTGGCTTTCCGGGGATGGAGATCTGCTGCTGCTGAAGGGGACGGTCACCATTGACCGGGAGCAGGCGAACGGCATTCGGCCGATGCATATCCTGACCCGCAATCTGCGGGTACAGCCGAAAGAGAACTATGCGGAAACCGATGAGGCCATAACCATATCCAGCCTCGGAAGCCGGTTACAATCAAAAGGTATGCAGGCATGGTTCAACAAACCGGTACGCATGAAATTTCTTACTAATGTAAGAGGCCACTATGAAGTTGACTTCTAAACAGCGCCTGCCGCGGGTGTTCTTGTGCTCGCTTTGGCTATCGCTGTCGGGACCGATAGCGGCACTGGAATCCGACGTAGAGCAACCGATCACGGTGGAGGCGGACAGCATGGACATCGATGATGGTGCCCGCACCAGCGTATACCGCGGCAATGTGGTACTGCACCAGGGAACCATAACCCTCAAAGCCAGCAAGGTGACCGTCATCCAGGGCAAAGGAAAAGGGGACTCCGACCGTATAGTGGCGGAGGGGACACCGGCGATCCTGCGGCAACTTCCGGACGGCAAGCAGGAACATATCGAGGGCCGGGCCCGGCGCATGGAATACAGCGTGGACAGTGAGTTACTGCTTCTGATCGGCCAGGCCAGCCTCAAACAGGGAAATGACAACTTCAGAAGCGACCGTATCGCCTATGACCGGAAAAAGGCGATGATCAAGGCGGGCAAAAGCGCCCAGGGCAATCAACGGGTAAGGATTACCATAGGTTCCAAAAACAAAGAAAATACCGACCCATGACTCTCCTTCGCGCCAGTGAACTGGAAAAACATTATCGCCGACGCCCGGTGGTGGACGGCGTCTCGTTGCGGATGGCCAGCGGCGAAGTGGTGGGACTGCTGGGACCCAACGGTGCCGGCAAAACCACCTGCTTCTACATGATCGCAGGCCTGATCCCGGTTGAACACGGGACCATCATGATGGATGGGGAGGATATTACCTTCCTGCCCATGCATGCCAGGGCTCAGCGGGGGCTGGGTTACCTGGCCCAGGAGCCCTCCGTATTCCGAAAATTGAGTGTCTACGACAATGTCCTGGCGATCCTGGAGACGCGGGAGAATCTCAGCCGCCAACAGCAGATCAACGGGGCCGAGCAACTGCTCTACGATTTCGGTCTCGGTCATCTGCGGGATAACCTGGCCATGAGTCTGTCAGGCGGAGAACGGCGGCGGCTGGAGATCGCGCGCGCGCTGGCAGTGGAACCGCGCCTGATACTGCTGGATGAACCCTTCGCCGGGGTAGACCCTATCTCCGTGGTGGATATTCAGAAAATTATTAAGGCACTCGTCGCACGCGGTATCGGCATACTTATCACCGATCACAATGTACGGGAAACGCTGGGGATCTGCGACCGTGCCTACATTATCAATGAAGGCCGCTTAATCGCGGAGGGCAGCCCGGAGGCCATTCTCGGCAATGAGAAGGTCCGTTCCGTCTATCTGGGCGAGCATTTCAGCCTTTAAGGACCACCCCGCGTTCTACCCGTCTTGAAGAATGCGCCGATATCAACCATTAAGAATAATACAACTTTAAATCCCTAAATTTGGCCTGCCCTTTAATCCTTTTTTTCGGCTAAAATTACCTGTGTAAAGAAAACATACAAATTATGTACCAGTTTTTGCAAAGCGACCCGGTATGAAGCAGACGCTACAGCTTCGCCTCGGGCAACACCTCACCATGACACCGCAGTTGCAGCAGGCAATACGGCTGCTGCAGCTATCCACGCTCGACCTGAGACAGGAGATCCAGGAAGCGCTGGACTCCAACCTGATGCTGGAGACGGATGAAGAGGACGGTTCCTCGGCGGACGAACGGTTGGGCGCCAACGGCGAGGAAATCGGGGCAGGTGAATCCACCACATCGGATCAGATGGATGGTGACTTTGAGATCAACGCCGAGTCTAATGCCATGCCTGAGGATCTGCCGGTGGACAGCAAATGGGACGATATCTACGATAGCGCGCTTCCCCCGGTTTCCGGCACCCTACCAGCGGGGGAAGAGCCCGATTTTCTGGTCCAGTGCAGCGGCCCCCAAACACTTCACGATCATCTGACCTGGCAGATGAATCTCACGCCTTTCAGTGAAACCGATTACTCTATCGCCACCGCCATTATCGACGCGGTGAACGAGGAAGGCTATCTCAGCTCCAGCCTGGAGGACATCCGCACTGCAATCGATAACGATGAAGTGCAGATGGAAGAGATAGAAGCGGTTTTACACCGTATTCAACGTTTCGACCCCCCGGGCGTAGCGGCCCGCGACCCCAGGGAGTGCCTGCTGCTGCAGCTATCTCAGCTAGCTGCCGAGACCCCGCGAAGAGCGGAAGCGGAGGCGCTGGTCATGAACCACTTCGATCTGCTGGCCAATCAGGAACACGCTCAGATAAAACGCCAGCTCAAACTCTCCGATCAGGAGTTGGCCGAGGTGATCCAGCTTATCCGATCCCTCAACCCACATCCGGGTACGGCTATTGCCGATGCAGCGCCGGAATATGTCGTTCCAGATGTTTTCGTATCCAAGAGAAACGGCAAATGGGAGGTTGAACTCAATCCCAGCGTCACTCCCAAGCTTCGTGTCAATGCGGACTATGCAAAATTGATACGTCGCGCCGACTCAAGTGACGACAACACCTACCTCAAGAATCACCTGCAGGAAGCGCGCTGGTTTATAAAGAGCCTGCTCAGTCGTAATGAGACGCTGCTTAAGGTTGCGACCAAGATCGTCGAGATCCAGCGCGGCTTTTTTGAATACGGGGAAGAGGCGATGCGACCGCTGGTACTGCGGGATATCGCGGAAGCTTTGGATATGCACGAATCAACCATTTCACGCGTCACAACGCAGAAATACATGTATACCCCCCGTGGAACCTTTGAATTCAAATTCTTTTTTTCCAGTCATGTCAGTACAGCCAGCGGTGGCGAATGTTCGGCCACGGCGATTCGGGCATTGATAAAAAAGCTGGTGGCTGCGGAAAAACCGAATAAACCACTCAGTGACAACAAGATAGCGAACATCCTGTCTGACCAGGGCATTAATATAGCCCGACGGACAGTAGCTAAATACCGCGAAGCGATGGCCATTCCGCCATCCAACGAGCGCAAACGCCTGGCATAGGCGATTACAAAAGGAGCACATCATGCAAATCAGCATTACCGGTCACCATGTCGATATAACACCCGCGCTTAAGAGCTATGTGGATTCGAAATTCGAACGCCTGGAACGCCACTTTGACCAAGTAACCAACGTCCACGTTGTTCTCAGCGTAGAGAAGGTTCGGCAGAAAGCCGAGGCGAACATGCACCTGAACGGGGCCGACATATTCGCCGATGCCGTCGATGAAGATATGTATGCAGCCATTGACGCCCTGGTGGACAAACTGGACCGGCAGGTAAAGAAATACAAAGAAAAAATCACCAGTCACCGTAACAGCCAGCGCACACGCGGACTGGAACAGACCGGCTGAAACAGGAAAGGAGGAAAGCGTGTTTTCCGAAAATTTTCTTGTGGCCGAGCGCATTCGCTGCAAAGACCCGGCAACCAGTAAAAAACGCGCTTTGCAACAGGTGGGGAGGCTTCTGGCACTGTCCTCCCCAACCCTTGAAGAAGATGATGTTTTCGAGAGACTTCTGGCGCGCGAACGTCTGGGAAGTACCGGCCTGGGGTACGGCATCGCCCTGCCCCATGCCCGGATTGAGGGCATCACAGAGGCCCGAGGCGCCTTTGTACAGCTGGCCGAACCGGTTCAGTTTGATGCCATCGACAACCAGATGGTGGATCTGATATTCGGCCTGCTGGTTCCCCAGGCCGCTACCGATGAGCACCTGCAACTATTGGCCAAGCTCGCCTCGCTCTTCAGCAACGGTGATTTCTGCGGCCGGCTGCGGGAGGCCGGGAGCCCGGAACAGGTGCTGCAACAGATCCTCCATGGAGAGAGCCCCGATCAGGCGCCATGACTTCTCCGACCACTACCGGCCAACTGGTTGACACGCTGCGGGAAAAACTGGGACTTACCTGGCTTGCGGGCAAGGAAGGAGGCGATACCCCGCTGCGGGGCGACTTCCCGGGGGCGGAAACCCAAGGCCTGGCGGGACCACTGAACTGGATTCACCCCCACCGCATCCAGATCGTCGGATATGCAGAGATTGTCTCCTTCAACGCCATGCCGGATTCCCGGCGGCAGGAGGCCATGGAACAACTTGCCGACAGTCGACCCGCCGCGATCATTCTCTCCGACAATATCGAAGCGGGAGAGGCGTTACTCGCCTTCGCAACCCGGACCAACATCCCGCTGCTCAGCTCCACATTACCGGACAACCTGCTGCAAAGTAATCTGCACTATTATCTGGCAAGCGCCCTGGCGGACCGGGCGACCCTGCACGGTGTGTTTCTCGAGGTTTTCGGCGTCGGCGTTTTGCTCATGGGTGATGCGGCAGTGGGTAAGAGCGAGCTGGCGCTGGAACTGATCACCCGCGGACATCGCCTGATCGCCGACGACGCGCCGGAGTTTGCCCGGGTGGCCCCCGACATAATCCGCGGAAACTGCCCGCCACTGCTGCAGGATTTTCTGGAAGTGCGGGGACTGGGACTGCTGAACATACGGGCCATGTTCGGGGACAGCGCCATCAAAAAGAAGAAGGGCCTGCATCTTATTATTCAACTCAAGCAGATGAATGACTCCGAACTGCGCAAGATCGACCGATTACGGGGAAGCTTCACCAGCAGGGAACTGTTCGCTATAGAAATACCCGAGGTCACTCTACCGGTGGCCGCCGGCCGGGAATTGGCCATTCTTGTAGAGACCGCCGTGCGCCAGCACCTGCAGCAGCAACAGGGCTACCATGCGGGTGCGGATTTCATGCAGCGGCATCAGGCGGCCATAGACAAAAACAACGAATCCTGACCGGTATATTCACACCGCTCCCGAGCCACGGTGCGACTGATTCCGTGGCAAGACCACACCCCTTCCGCTTCGCCCGGAAATTCAGATAAAACCCGAAGCACACAAAGGCGCAGAAAACGCGGAGGTTTCTTCTCCCGTACACCGGACGATTTGATATAGGAGCGGTGACGGTTCCTCAGGATGGAATTTTTGAAAGATTCCCGGGCCAAAAGCAGGCTATACTCCGCCCCCATGAAACTGATTATCGTCACGGGCTTATCGGGATCCGGTAAAAGTATTGCCCTGCATACCCTGGAAGACCTGGGATACTACTGCATCGACAATCTGCCCCTGTATCTGCTGCAACCCCTGGCCACGGAGCTGACCACCCAGCGCAGCGGGATTTCCCGCCAGACCGCCGTGGGCATTGATGCCCGCAACCAGGGTGATGATCTGCAACAACTGCCGGAACTGGTGAAGCAGATGCGGGACAACGGTATCCGCTGTGAGATCATCTTTCTCGAGGCGCAGGATGATACCTTGATCCGGCGCTACAGCGAGACCCGCCGTAAACACCCCCTCACCGGCAATGAACGACCTCTGGCGGAGGCGATCCAGCTGGAGCGATCTCTTATGGAGCCGTTTCAGAGGGATGCCGACCTGCGCCTCGATACCACCCACACCAATCCTCACGAATTACGGGAGATCATACGTTCCCGGATCGGAGACCGACGGGAACAGGAGATATCCCTGCTGTTCATGTCTTTCGGCTATAAACACGGCGTCCCGCGGGATGCGGATTTCGTATTCGACGCCCGCTGCCTGCCCAACCCTCACTGGGACCCCATGTTGCGTCCGCTGACGGGCCGGGATCCCGAGGTGGCGAGATTTCTGCAACAGGATCCGAAGGTAAATCGACTACGGGATGATCTGGTCACATTCCTGGAACATTGGGTACCCTCATTCGAGAAAGACGGCCGTAACTACCTCACCATCGCCATCGGCTGTACCGGTGGACAACACCGTTCGGTCTATCTGGTGGAACGTCTGGCGGAGCATTTTCGCAGCAGCGGCCGCCAGATCCTCAGCCGACACCGGGAGCTGCCATGAGCGTCGGTCTGCTGCTTATCACTCACAACGGGATCGGTGATCTGCTGCTGCAGACCGCGGAAAACATCTTCGGCAACCCACCCCTGAAGTGCGGCGCCGTCCCGGTAACAGATAATTCCGATCGGGAGCAGCTCCTACGTCAGGCGACACAGCTGGCGGACCGCCTCGATGATGGGGAGGGGGTACTGGTACTGACCGATCTATTCGGTTCCACACCGGCGAATATCGCCACAGATCTGCAGCAGGAGGATCGGATTAACGTGGTCTCCGGTGTAAATCTTCCTATGGTATTGAAGGTATTCAATTATGCGTCCCTCGATCTGGCGACATTGACGGAGAAAGTACTTAGCGGTGGTCAGAAAAGCATCCTGGCATGCCGGCGCAAAGAGTAGCAGGGTGGATCCATGATCAGCAGGGAAATAACCGTCATCAACAAGCTCGGACTACATGCGAGGGCCGCCGCGAAACTGGTCACCTGTGCCAGCGAATTCCAAAGTGACATCCAGCTCTCCAACAACGATCAGACGGTCAACGGTAAAAGCATCATGGGGGTAATGATGCTCGCCGCCGGTAAAGGCACGGTACTTTTGCTAAGCGCGGAGGGGGAGGACGAGGCAGCGGCCATGGAAGCGCTGGAGACACTGATCCAAGACCGCTTCGGCGAAGGCGAATAGGGATTCCCGGGCATTTCCCCGACCGCCCCGATCCCGGTCGCAAATCTGTTCGCTCTAGCGTTAAAAATTCCGCATCCCCTCTCCCGGTCCATCTTCCCGCCTGTTACACTGTGCCCGGAATCGGTACCCGAGAACTCCCTTTTCCGTTGAGGAGACAGACACTGTCATGTCCGCCCAGGCTCCTGAAAACAATCAAGACACCCGCCTGCAGCGACTGCATGAACTGCTCGACAGCGGCACCCTGCAGCAGTCCGAACGACTGCTCAACGCCCTTACCCCCGGCGAAATCGCCCACATCCTGGAAGCGCTTCCTCTGGCCAAGCGTGAAATCGTCTGGGAACTGGTGGAACCGGAAAAAGACGGTGAAGTGCTGGTGGAACTGGCGGACGAGGTACGCGCCGACCTTATCAGCCGCATGGACCGTGAAGAGGTCGTCGCCCTTAGCGAAAATCTCGACACCGACGACCTGGCCGACCTGGTCCAGGAACTTCCCCATTACATCACCAGCGAAATCCTCGCCTCTCTCGATACCCAGAACCGGGATCGTTTGGAGGCCGTTCTTTCCTATCCCGAGGACACCGCCGGCGGTCTGATGAATCCGGATGTGGTCACCGTCCGACCGGAGGTGACCCTGGACGTGGTAATGCGTTACCTGCGGCTGCTGAAGGACAAGATCCCGCCCCATACCGACAGCCTCATGGTGGTCAACCGGGAGGGGAAATACCTGGGAGTCCTTTCCCTCGCGATCCTGGTAACCAACGATCCCAACGAGATCGTCGCCGAGGTGATGTCGCTGGACGTAAAACCGATCCCTGTCACCTGGGAGGACAATCAGGTGGCCAACCGCTTCGAACAACACGACCTGCTCTCCGCCCCGGTGGTGGACGACGAGGGCAAACTGCTCGGTCGTATCACCGTGGATGACGTGGTGGATGTGATTCGTGAAGAGGGTGAACACGTGTTCATGGGTCAGGCCGGTCTGTCCGAGGCGGAGGATATGTTTGCGCCGGTGCTGGTCAGTGCCCAGCGCCGCGCCCTCTGGCTGGGCCTCAACCTGATCACGGCGTTTCTCGCCTCCTGGGTAATCGGTCATTTCGAAGAAACCATAGAGAAGGTGGTGGCGCTGGCGGTGCTAATGCCTATCGTCGCCAGTATGGGCGGCATCGCCGGCACCCAGACCCTTACCCTGACCATCCGCGGCATCGCCCTGGGGCAGATCAGCGGCAAAAACGCCCGGCAACTGTTGCTGAAAGAGATGGCCGTAGGCCTGTTTAACGGCATGATCTGGGCGGGAGTGGTGGCGATCGTCGCCGGCGCCTGGTTCAACAGCGCCGATATCGCCATCCTGATTGCCGCCGCCCTGGCCATCAACCTGATATTTGCCGCCTTTATCGGGGCCGTCCTGCCGCTGCTGCTGGAAAAGATCGGCATCGACCCGGCCCTGGCCGGGGGCGTCCTGCTGACCACCGTCACCGACGTGGTCGGGTTTCTTGCATTTCTGGGACTGGCGACGCTCTATCTGCTGTAACCTGCCATGGACGCGCTTATCGAAACAGAGAACCTGTCCCGCTATTTCGGTGATTTCTGTGCCGTCCGCGAGGTGAGCTTTCAACTCCGGCGGGGTGAGATCCTCGGTTTTCTCGGCCCCAACGGCGCCGGCAAATCCACCACCATGCGCATGCTCAGCGGCGGCCTGGCGCCCAGCAGCGGACAGATACGCCTGAACGGCATCGATCTGCTGGAACAACCGATCAACGCCAAAAAGAACCTGGGTTTCCTGCCGGAACAGCCTCCCCTGTATCCCGATCTGACGGTGGACGAATATCTCCTATTCTGTGCCCGGCTGCGCAGGGTTACGGATCCCAAAGGGGCGCTCCGGCGCACCAAGGGACAGTGCGGCCTGGAACAGAGCGGCAGGCGTCTGATCGCCAACCTCTCCAAAGGTTATCGTCAGCGAGTGGGCATCGCCCAGGCCATTATCCACGATCCCGAGATCATCATTCTGGACGAACCCACCAGCGGGCTGGACCCGAACCAGATCCAGGAGATCCGTGAGCTTATCCGTCAACTGGGGGAGAACTACGGTGTCCTGCTCTCCACCCACATCCTGCCGGAGGTGGAGACGATCTGCGGACGGGTGCTCATCCTGCACCAGGGGCGACTGGTGTTCTCCGAGGCCCTGGAAACGAACCACCACCAGGGGCCGCCCCCCAGTGTGCTGGTGGGCCTGGAACGGCCGCCGGCAGAGGATGTACTGCTGCAGCTACCCGGTGTGGAGCGGGTGGAAACCCTGGACGAGGGACGTTTTCGGCTGCACCTGAACAGCGACGCGGCCACCGCCGCCCTGTCGGCGGCCCTGGTCCGGGGCGGCTGGGGGCTGTCACAACTGGTCCCGGAGTATCGCAACCTGGAACGCATCTTCACCCAACTCACCACCACGGAGGCAGCGTAAGGTGTTCGCCATTACCCTGCGAGAACTGCGTAGCCTGTTTCTGTCGCCCCTGGCCTGGACCCTGCTCGGGGTAATGCAGTTTATCCTGGCATGGCTGTTCCTGGGCCTGATCGAACAGTTCCTGCAGGACCAACCCCATCTGGCGGCCATCCCCAGCGCTCCGGGCGTCACCGACCTGGTGGCGGTACCGCTGCTGCTGTGGGCGGCTGT
>JBNKJV010000004.1:0-220690 GCA_050291465.1 Sedimenticolaceae bacterium
AAGGCAACCGGCAATATTCCGCTAAAAGTATCCGCACCATAACCAACCACAAACGCCAAAACCCCCCATATTGCAAGGACTCTTGCCTCTGGATCCAAAAGCGCCTTTTTGCAGACACCCAATATTGATAATGATCTGTACATCTACTTGTTCCTTGTCGTCACATTACGCTTAACAAGAGGAAAGCACCGCCGCTTCCCGCAAATAACGTACCGCACCGGAACCGTGCATATCCGGCAATTCCCGATGGGTTTCCGGTATCTCTATCTGATCGGTGAATTCGGTAAAGAAACTCGATCCGGCAAGCATCAGGCTACCGGTCTGTCCGGTGGATCCGTCAGTACGCAGGAAGGTACCCGTGGCCGTAACCCTATTACCGTTCTGATCGAGGCGTGCACCTGTAGATTCCGTTGAAATAGAATTAATACCGAGCTCCGCGAGCGTATGAAGCTCGTCCGCCTGACTTATACCGTCGTGGTTCCTGTCCTGCCAGACGCGCAGGTCATTGAAAACAGAATCGGAAGCATCGATCTTTCCGTCGCCATTGCCGTCCCGATCAGCCAGGGCCTCATAGGCGTTGGCCGCCAATTGTCCGTTGGACAACAGCGTATTGTCACCAAACAGCTCGCGACCGGAGTCTATGGTTCCGTTTCCGTCCCGATCCAGTACAAGCAGACCGTCGTCCGCTGAAACCCATCCGGTTCCCTCTTTTACGCCGTCGGCATCGTGATCAAACTTTAATCCATTCCAGCCCGCAATAGCGGAAGTCTCTATGCCGTCGCCGTCCAGGTCCAGGGTGAAGGGGTCGCAAGGATGGTGCCAGTTCTTCGCGGCCTCGTAGTCCTGGTTGACATCGGGATTGACCCAATCGTACAGCTCCCGGCCAAGCCACGCGCCAAACTCATTAAGCTCCTCCATTATGGGTTGCAGTACGTATTCATCAACGAATTCCGCGGCCACCATAGCAACCCCTACTGCAAACAAAGCGGCAAACACAGGAGGAAAGCCTACGGCCATCAATCCTCCAAGCACTTCCCAAGCGATCACACTGAATAGTATCGATTTAACGACCTCCCCCACTGTCATATTTGCTGCTTTTGTAAATTTCCCATCATATATTTCGGTTCCTACTTCCCAGATCGCTATAGCAGTACCTACCCCATTTAACGCCCTTGTCATTCTTTTAAGACGACTAAAGTCCGGAACAATACTGCGCCATACCGTCATACGATCGACCGACTGTGAGCCGCTAGCCCATGCATGTTCAATACCTGCCGCATACTTTCCTATTTCTGCTTGCCTTCCCATCCGGTAATATCTGTTTGCATAAGAGCCAGTCCCACCCCAAGCATTTCCAATGCTTTTCCGCCCCCACGCATCTATTTTTCCGTTCAATTCATTGATAGCCCTGTTTAGGTCCTCCTGTATCTTTACCATTTCTTCTGCGCTGTCCATTGCAGCGTGAAAGTCCTTATCCGCAAGAGCTCCTAGCCCTGCCATCGTGTCGTTTGCTACCTTTGCAAACCCCAGATCTGGATTACCTAATTGTGAATCAGCCATGATCACTCTCCTTCCTCTTATCCATAAGATGCAATAAAAGCCGAATTTCTATGCCCACAATAAATCCAGCAATGGCAGCCGCATAAATAGATGCCACTATTCCACTACCAGCTCGACTATCCAGGAACACCCCCTGGGATATTCTGCTAATCCTATCTCCTTGATGCCTCAGAAGTTCCACGGCTTCCGCATGGTTATCCGGCCCAAGCAATAATAGTCCTGCGATAGCCATAGGCCCAATTACCACCGCCAAAAAGTAGACTAACCTTTTCTGCTTTCCCTCTGTTGGAAACTTATATCCATCGCGCCTAGACTTAACTACAGTTTTCCCATAATGGAAGACAGGAATCAGAAATATGGCACAGACAAAGATTGCGCTCATCCCCAACTCCGCAACCTGTGGGAAGGTGGAAAATTCCGCCATATTTCTAACCGATGGTATCCATTCCTTAAGAACGCCCGTAATAGTTGCCAGCACAGGATAGCGAGTAAGCACGTCGTCGGGTGCAAACCAAAATACCAGCGCTGGAAGCGCGATTCCGATAACATGCGCGATCTGCCAGTGGAGAGGGGCCCCTCTCCATCCACGATCTTTTGGATCCGGGTTACTGAATTTCATAAAATTTCTAACTCCGAACTAATTGTCATTTATTAGCCAATATTTTTGACATACACCTAACCTTGCTCACGGTTATCACATAACAAATATTTCGGTTAGCGCTCACCAAGACTTATTCTCTTATCAAAGCACATACGGAAGTTGATCGGGAACAGAGCAAACCAAGGGAGCAAGAAAACTGTAACAACGCCTCCAAAGGGGGGCGAACACCATTTCAGACAGACTCTGTTACTTCTTGCTTTCGCGGAATTCCTGGTCGCTACACGAGATAACTTATTGGTATTTGTGTCTTCTACCAAACCGCCGATTAAATACCGAGCATTCTCCATTTTCCCACCTCAATGTGATACGCGGAATACGTTCCCTTACATCTCTTAATCGCTATTTCCTCATACGCGGTAATATCTTTATGTACAAAATAGTGAAAAATACCAATCCAGCACCTCCCCCTCCGAAGAGAAACCCGCTCCATCCCGCCAACCCAACATAAGTAGTCAGCATCGACCTCTCTATTCTGGAAGACCATGCGCCCCCTGGGTTACCCGGAAAAAAGAAAAACAAACCCCAAATCAGCAAAGCTACCACAAGCGGTGTAAGTACATAAAAGCGAAAAGGGTGTTTTCTTGATTTAATGATACTGTTTTCGATTGGGGTATATCGCACGAATAAATACCCGAGAATAGGCATCCAAATAATCTCATAGACAAGAATCGTCTTAGCTACTTGCGGTACATGTGACCTTGCGCCAGTGCGCTCTATGCTTGGAATAATCTGCGAAAACGCATCTACCACGTTGCGCAATAAAATGGAATCATCAAGAATATCTGAAGGCAAGGAAAACGTAATCAAGAATACTGATAACATATATATCGCGAATATCAATATCAAAAAGCCTTCCGGTATCCTAGAGTTACTAGCTTTCATAACTAGACACTCTAATCCCTGAACGGACAATAGCGTCCGCCAAGAACCGCTCGGCGAGCAAAAAGAATACAAACAACATTCCACGCAGGCTCAAATACTTCGTGCAGCAAGACCAAGGAGTGTTTTTCTAGGGGGTTGCGAGTCAATCCCGGCTCATCATCCACCTTAGTGAGGATAGCCCAATGGACGTCTATATGTTGTGCCGGAACTGGTAACGAGGTCTTGATGAAACTACCCCGTTCACCAGAGTTGCGGCGCATTTCAGACCCCGGAGAACAACCGGCCGGAATAAGGCATCCCGGAGAATCCGGGTCCCTAGGATATGCAAACTGATGACGGGGTTGATTGATGTCGGCAGCTAAACCAAAAAAACGCATCACGAGCGTCAGGCAGAGCAGCCCGCGATCCATCACGTCTTTGGTTGATGCTTTGTGAGGCATTCCGTTGCCTTCCTGTTTCCGTCCCTAAGACCCCTGGAAGATATCACAGTCCAATTGGCGTAACCAGTACCCAATCAGAATTTCTCGAAATACCAATAATACCCTCTATTTATCCGATCCCCCCTCACAACGCTTCCTAAAAAACACCGGATAACATTTTCTTCCGCTCGCTTTGTTGACGGCATCCAGTTTTGCACGCGCTTCTTCGCAGCGGCCCTCTTCCGCCAGCATCAATCCCTCGACCCTCATCTTTTTGTCTTCCAATGACGGGGACTCAACGCGTTGCACCAGGGTCTTTGCGATATCCGGCATACCGTCCTCGATCAGCAGCTCAGCCGCGTTCAGACGTTTCTTGTCGCGGAAAATGGTTTCCATCTCCTTCTGAAACTCTTCCTCGGTCTTATTGGAACCGGGACCTATGGATAACAGATTATCGGTTTCCACCACTCGCATGCCCTTCAGCATCAGGCTCTGCCCGTCGATGAACTTGCTGTTGCCGGCCAACAGTTCGCCGTTTTCGTCGAAGGCGTAGACCTCCACCGCATACTCGTTTTCTCCGCCCATCTCATCGGGGATGGTCTTGATGTCATGCAGGGGTACTTCGGTATCCGCGGTGTTGATCCAGACGACGGGATGATAGGTGGTCGATCTGCCTTCCCTTTCCATACTGTGCAGTTGCAACTGATAGCGGCTCGCCCCCGGCAGCGCCGTCCAGGAGATCCGGTCCTGTTCCAGGTCCACATCCTGGCGCGCGCGCTCAGGCCACAGCAACTCCACGTTGGGGTTGATAGTCAGTTCCAGTTCGGGGAGCACCGTGGGCGTCTTTGTCGCCTGCAGCAGCTGACCTTCGGATTCATATGCGGGACCTGCATGGTACATGGACTCGGAGAGAATGGGGTTGGGGGGACCACCGACAACCGTAAATTCTTTATTCAAAGGCTGGTCCGGCCAGCCGGTTATGGTTATGTAGTTGAGGGTCCATTCCTGTTCCGGGACCTTTAACGTAAACAGCCCGTCGCTGTCGGTGACGATCTGTTCGGAAAGATAACGGCTATAGAAAGACATGGTCAGCGTCGCGTTCACCACCGGCCGCCCCTGGTAGAGGATACGGCCGGTGATATAGGCGTCGCCCTCGGGCATGGGCTCCAGCCGCTCATCCGGGACCCATCCGCCGCCGTAGCGCACCAGTTCGTGGAAAAACCCTAAGCGACCGCGCATCGGCCCCTGGGTCTCATAACTCCCCTCTCCACTGCTACCTGCGAGCCCGACGGCGTCATACCTGGCCAGCCCGAAGTACTGTATATCCATGACGGCGATCCAACCCATAGCCGGCAAACTCAACAGTATCGCCAGCAGACCCCCGACTACCCCCGCCTTGCTCAACGGCGGACGTTGCGGCGCGCTTTCCGCCTTCTTGTAGCTGACTACCAGGCTGGAGAGCAGGAGGATCACCGCCGTCGCCGTCATTACCAGGGCCACGCCGATTATAGTCGCACCACTCCAGGGCGACTCGCCGGACATGATCTTCCAGGTTACCGGAAAGGCTCCGCCCGAAACGACTAACACCGCCAGCAACAGGGCAAAAAACAGCAGCCCGAGATCGAGGCGGCGATTGAGGAAATGTCCACCGACGACGGTGAACAGTGACAACAGAGGGCTGAAAATCTTACGCATGATAACTCCTGTCCTTGAGCGGCAATGCCGCCTGTCCCGGCCCGCTACAGTTTAATTCGCAGACAGCGAAAACTCTCCCGGGCCTCCAGCGGGGCGCGGAAACATACCGCCTTGCCCTGCCGGTAAGAATATTCATCTTCGTAGTAGGGGTTCCACACCTTATCCGCGGCGAACCGGAAGTGATGTATGTAATTGAACAACTCTATCTTGGCATCCAGATCCAGGAGTCTCTGGACATACTCCTCCCAGTTCGGCGCGCTGACCTCGAGCATAGCGTGTCCGACATAATTTCTGATCATGGAGGTTGAGATATCCGGTTTTACTCCGCTTTCCACCTCCTCCGCAAACTCCTTGGGGCTCATTTCGGAGAGTTTCTCCACCCTGGAATAGACCGGGACGATCGCGTTGGCGGTCATATTCGGCTTATAGATGAGTCTCTTCAAGAAGACCATGAAGACGCGCTTGGCGCCTTCCTGCTCCGTATGTTCGTCCACGTCGAGTATCACATGATACAGGGACATGAACTCCCTCGCGCTTATCTGACCGAACCCTTTCTCCTCCGGGGACAGAGGCGGTATCTTATGGACCTGCAACACCCCCTGTTCACGATCCAGGATGACGCTCGCCACATCCAATATCTCAGAGACTTTGAATGCATATATCAGCTTGCCGATGATAGTGTCCTGCAGCGCCATGTTTTGCCTGGCCACGGCCAATCTATTCATCAACAGTCTCAGCGCCTCCTCCGTTCTCCCTTCCTTATAGATGGAGATCGCCTTTAACACCGCCAGCCTTGTCGCCCTGGAGATATAGTCATACTCGGGAATCGGCTCATTCATCGACGGCATGGTCATGGTGTTGAACTCACCGGTCGCCTGGATCTTCCTCACCCGTTCTATCAGTACCCTGTTTTCCGCTTCGAGGGCGTCGATATCGAACTCTTTGGTGAAAAGGGTTTTCAGGCAGCCCGCGTCCGATACCGAGCAGAACAGCTCGCCTTCCGGCAGCGGAAGCCGTTGGGAATACGGATACTCCGCCACCGGATAGTTCTCGTCCCCCTCCAACAGGCGGTACTCCTCCAGCAGGCTCCTGCCCAGCTCCGCCGGGTCCTCATCGGGTGCGGCGACTATTCCCAGAAGATAAATGAACGATCCACTCTCCTTCTTATAGTCCACCCTATCCAGGAGCGCCTGCGCCTCGGGGCCTAACTCCTCATCGAAAAGATTGAGAACAAACAGGACGGCCAGTATCAGAATTGATATAAGCAGTATTTTTTTCATTATTTTCCGCTACTCGAAATAGGGTGAGGGCCCGATTCGGCGCGTGCAATGGGATACATTCTGTTTTTACTGGGGCAGATACTCCGGCGCGAAGATCACGAAGAAATTGAGGCCCAGTATCAACCCGCCCAATACGATTCCCACTGCGTTCCAGGCGGTAAAACGTTCATTGTTCTCGAAATCCGGCATGCGTTTCCTGTTTACGGCCAGCGCGAGCTTGTTCGGCAGAATCAGTACCGCAACCGCCAGGAAGCCTATCAGCCAATAGGGATCCGGAAACTGGGATACTATCTGAAACAATATGTATCCGATGGCGAGGAGCCCCGCGGGCAGTGTGGATTCCAATTCGTAATCCTCGGCCACGTTTCTGATTTTCTTGAACATGCTGTAGGCCCAGATCGGGGAGAAAAAGGCCCGCCAGAACGGCATGAGTTTTGCCCCGCTCCTGTCCCTTATCATCACCCAGTTTTTATAGAACCAGTACAGTTCATACAAACCCAGGGTTACCGTGGACATCACTACCAGTTTGAGAGTTGATGTGGTGAAGAAATAGGGTCCGTCTGCTCTCGTAACTACCTGCTCAACGGTACTTTTCGGCGGGGCATAAGGATCCAGTGCCTCTCCCATAGGATTCTCCTTTATTCTTATTGGTTTCTATTTATTATGCCTTCAACAAGGTCCACATACCTATACCCATGAAGCAGATCCCTGCGATGTAATGAAGATATTTCTCGCTCACGTAATGACATATGGCGCTCCCGGCGAGAACGCCGATGCATGTGGTGGCAATAAGCGCCAGGGATGCCCCGAAAAATATCGTGAGCTTGCTGACTTCCTTATCTGCCGCAAACAGTACCGTGGCCAGTTGAGTCTTATCTCCAAGCTCCGCAATAAACACGGTGGCGAACACCGTAAGAAATACCTTGTAATCCAACTCTAATTCCCCCTCTTCAAATGATGGGACCCTGCAGATCTTTGACTTAGAAAATAAATATGATCAAAGCACCGGCAAGGGCCCAGAAAAACCAGAAAGAGGCATCCTTCCAGAACTTGATCACGTACACGGGCCACAGGATACCGAAGAAAAAGAGCATTCCCAGTCCCCATCCGGTACCTTTTTCGAAGGCCTGTACCGTCAGAAATAGCGCCCCGATTAAAAATATGATTATGCCGACATAGTCTATCCCGGTGGTGATTAACTCCATAATTACTCTCCCCTTCTTATTTTTCTGGTAGATAAAAAGCTCTCGGACGGATCCGTTGATATCACCGGCTGATCATAAGTACCGACGCTGCAATCAAAAGGAGAACCGTAACGCCCAGGCCGATCAGAGCGGGAGTATTTCGTCTTGCCAACTCCGAAAGTCTCAGGCGCATGAGCTGTCTTTCGTGGTCCTCTATTTCATCCCCGCAGCCACGGCAGTATCTATCGGCAATGGCCACAAATTCCTCGCAGTGCACACAGCGATATCTATCCCTGGTGTTCCAGGGCATGGCCCACATCGGGGAACGGATATTCTTCTCCATGATTTCCACATCGTCACTGGTAAAGCGAACCCCGCAGCCGCGGCAATAGGCATTCCCATGCGCCGCTATGGCGCCGCAGTGAGGGCAGCGGTAGATGTCATACAGTGTCCTTGCTTCCATGTTTCCGGCGGATCAAATGCTGATGGAATTATAACTGCTGATGATAAGGGCCGGTGCCTAGGTCCCCTCTATACGCGATTCGTCCACCACGTTCTGGCACCTGCGGCAAAGGGCGTTATTTGCTCGATTCTTCTTTCCGCAAATGGGGCATACCCAGTCCCGGGAAGGGGGCTCCACCTCCTCAAGCCTTTGCTTCAGTTCCCCGGTACGCTGTTTCCTCAGGTATCTCCATGTTATCACCAATACCACGAATATTACCCAGAAAACCGGGCTTCGCACCCATGTATACAACCAGACATACAGGTATACCGGAATCGGTAGATTTGAGTAATCCGTGGCCGAGGCATATTGGGACGGCATCAGACCGGCCAGGATGAACAGGATTGTTATTCTTTTGCTCATTATCCTCCCCTGGGCGAAAAGCGGTGACAGGAAGCACTTGCAGACAAACGACCGTAATAAAGCGGCCGTTCCCAATTAACGGCTGTACAAAGTCGCCGCCTAAAGGATCACGAGGCCTGCCGACGCCGCTTTACGGCCAATACGGTTGCCGCTGCGCCGAATGCGCAGACAATAGAAAGAAACGCAAGAAAATAAACGCCGGAGCGCTGGCCTGCGGCATCGTCCGCCGCCTCCGCCGCCGCTCCCGCCGCATCGGGATAACCATGAGCGGCAAGTCCCGCCAGAAGATTCGCGCCGGCATCCCCCTCCAGCCAACGCCGCACAAGGACACTGTCATTGGAACCGACATAGGCATCTATCTCATCATCCGGGATGGGGACGTATTCAAGCTTTCCGTCGATCCGCTTCATCTCCACGATCTCAACCCAGCGGTCTTCCTTGGCCTGTTCGGCCCATTTCATCATTTCCTCCCCACTGGCACTGAAGGTGACGTCGAAATCACGCTGATTCGCCGTCTCCCAAGCCCATATACCGAAACCGATTGACGCAATGATTAATGCCGCAGCGATATGTTCCAGTTTCATCAGCACCTCCTACGCACATTTTTTTTAGCATTTCGATATAGCCGAACGCCCCCTTCAGGACCAGGGACAGCAAGAGCAGATTCATCGTCGGCTTCGAATTTGTCTATTGCCCGCTACTTTTCCAACGTTGAAGCACTACCCATAGTCTGCTGTTTTTCTGTTCCAGGGTCCTTAAGCACTTTATCGCCCAAACCGCTGTCGCTGCCGGTGGCCGCTTCCCCAACTCCGTTATCGCCGCCGGTCGCTCTCTGCTCAACATTTGTTGCAGCACTACTCAGGCCCTTTTGTGTCGCTACAGGTTGTTGTGTTTCCGTTCCAGGGTCCATAAGCACTTTATCGCCCAATCCGCTGTCGCTGCCGGTGGCCGCTTCCCCAACTCCGTTATCGCCGCCGGTCGCTCTCTGCTGGACCTTTGTGGCTTCGCTCACCTCTTCCTGTCCGGTATAACCGGCACTGCAAGCGAACAATGCCGCCAGTACAAGCATGGATCTAATGTGGAACCGCGGTTGCTTTTGCATATCTTTCTCCAAGGCTTGATGTTAACAGGATGCCGCCGGATATCAGTGATCGGGCACCACTCTTATGATAAATAAAACACCGCCGTTGTCGATGGGTCGACAGGGGCGGTGTTCACAAAACTGCCACGGCGGCAACCGTTTACTGTCCGTTCTCGTCTTCAGGATGTTGGTCGGTTCCTGAGTCGTGCCCCGGCAATCAGCGGTAGACCCAACAGCATGAGTAGCGCGGTCATCGGCTCCGGGACACGCTCGGGCGTCTGCAGTTCCACTATGGATACGTCGGTAACCACGGTCTGTTGAAAGAACCCCGACAGACTCACACCGGTATCCAGAACCGCGGTAAATCCGGCCCCGGCGAGTTGCCACCCGGAATCCGGCCAGTCGACGTCGGCGGAGAATCGGAAATAGTCTCCGGCGGTGAAGGTGCCCGGGACGAAATTGAACGTCAGTACCCGGGGATGTAACGCCCCCTGGAAGTTCGACATCACATAACTGATGTCACCGGCACCAAGGCCGCCCATGGCACCCAACACCGGATAGGTTACAAGACCGTAGTTCCCTGTACCGTCGAAATCGAAATAACCGTCAATAGGGTCGACATAACTGAGATCATAACTGACGGACTGGATCCAGCCCGACCCGGAGACGAAACTAACACCCCAGAAATCGGTGGTGCCCCCCGCGGTAGGCCCCGACATGTCCGCGCGAATGAGTCCGGCGGCCGCATTGAAGCCCACCATAAACAGCAACAGGCCTGAACAGGCCAATAAGATTTTCTTTGACATCGCAAACCTCCCGTAACATAAACGCCCTGGCTTGCCTGCCGGCTGAATAGGCAAGGGAAATGAATTTGCTCTCTAAAACGCGAAGGGGAATGCCGTCGATCGGCAGGGATCGCCGATGGCGCATAATATCCAGCGAAACAATTCCCCTATTATTTATATGCAAATACTGCGCCCATAAAATATTGTCTTATTTTTCAATCAGATGACGTTTATCTCTCGGGGAGACCGACCCGGTATGTAAAAAAAACCAACACCCGGTCCCGGTTCCGGTGTTCCCGGCGTAATTCAGGCCGACGGTTCCGCCCCGATACCCGAAAAGCACCTAATCATAGTTCCCACAGCGGGTTTTTCCCTGAAGCGCGCTGTATTAATTCCCTTCATTCGTTGTATAATTTTATATTTAGTATTTAATTCCTGGCGTAAAGTGAACCACGAATCAGTGACTTAGGACTTTCTGAGCCCGGTAAGGTTTTAGCAATATTAGATAGATGTAATATTCGGATTTACATATATATCAAGCTCGGTAAGAATAGGGCGCTTATTTTTACCGGATTGATTCATCACCCTACCGGTGATTCCAATCCTCGCGAAACAAATCTGTGAGTACCGGGGGACGGAATAGAGGTTAATGCGAGTACATCTCGAACTTGGTCGACAAGCCGACGTTTGCGGACGGCGGTTTTTCCGTTCCGCCCCTATTGCTACCGCTTTAACCAAACGCTCACAGGTTGTTTGCGCTACACACAACTGTATTGAGGCGCGGCTTTACATACCTTATTAATAGACAAATCAGTACTGGAAGAGAAAAGAATGAACAGCTTGGCGGACGAAGAACAGACTATTAAGAAACCCGGAATATTCACCCCAACCCAGATCATCGCCGCGGTTATCTTCGGCGGCTTTGCCCTGTACATGGCGAGTGTGGTGCCCACGGTGGAGATCGCGTGGGTCAGCGCCATCCTGATCCTGACCATCTATCTGTTCGCCTTTGAGGTGGTGGGTGTGGACGTCGCGGCCGCCACGGTTATGGTACTGCTGGGTCTCACCTCCCTGCTGGCACCGGCCATGGGGCTGGAGAAAGGGCTGGTGGACAACATGCACCTGTTCGACGGCTTCTCTTCCAATGCCGTGATCTCCATCATTGCGGTCATGATCATCGGGGCCGGCCTGGACAAGACCGGGGTCATGAGCAAGGTGGCTGCCTTCATTCTGCAGGTGGGCGGTACCACTGAGAAACGTATTATCCCCATCGTCTCCGCTACCGTGGGCGTGATCTCGTCTTTCATGCAGAACGTGGGCGCCGCCGCTCTGTTCCTGCCGGTGGTCTCCCGTATCTCCGCCCGTTCGGGACTGCCCATGTCGCGGCTGCTGATGCCCATGGGCTTTACCGCCATCCTCGGCGGCACCATGACCATGGTCGGGTCCAGCCCGCTGATCCTGCTGAATGACCTGATCCTGACTTCGAACAAGGCCCTTCCCCCGGAGCAACATATGGAGACCTGGGGTCTGTTCTCGGTCACCCCTGTCGGCCTGGTCCTGGTAGCAGTGGGCATCACCTACTTCGTTCTGGCCGGCCGTTTCGTATTGCCCAAGACAACCAAGAGCGAAAGCAGCACCACGGGTGTGGACGCAATGGAATACTTCCAGTCCCTGTACGGAATCCAGCCCTCCATGGCGGAGGTGGTGGTGCCGGAAGATAGTGAACTGGTGGGGAAACTGCTGGGCGAGATCGAATCGGCCTACAGCGTGCGAGCCATCGGCGTTAAGTACAGCGGCGAAGAGAGTATGGTAGGGCCCGGTTCCGTGGCTTACGACACGGAAGTAGTGGGCGGTATGGTGCTGGGTCTGTTTGCCTCGGCCGGCAGCGTGCACCGGTTTATAGAAAAATACAATCTGAAACGGCGCAAGGAGTTGCGCAGTTTCTCGGAACTGCTCTCCCCCGCCAAGGCCGGTGTCGCGGAGGTGGTGGTTCCCCCGGGTTCCAATCTCATCGGCAAAAGCGCCCGTGAGATCTGGCTGCGCAAGACCTACGGTCTGGGTCTTATCGCTCTGCACCGCGACGGCGAGACCCTGCGGTCGGGCGATCATATCCGGAGCATGCCGTTCCATGCCGGTGACACGCTGGTGGTCCACACCACCTGGGCCAACCTGGAGCGTCTGGAGAAGGATCGCAATTTCGTGGTGGTGACCACCGAGTATCCCCATGAGGAGAAGCTGCGTCCGCACAAGCTTCTACCGGCCGCCATCTTCTTCGGAATAGCGCTCTTTATGGTGCTGTTCACCGATATCCGTCTCTCGGTAGCCCTGCTTACCGGCGCCATGGGTATGGTGCTGTCCGGTGTTCTGAATATCGAGGAGGCCTATGACGCGGTGAGCTGGAAAACGGTCTTTCTGCTGGCGTCGCTTATCCCCCTCGGACTGGCGGTGGAGACCACGGGCACCGCGAAATGGATCGCCGAGCAGGTTCTCACCGTGGTGGGTGACATGCCGATCTGGGTGATCCAGACCGCGGTGGCGATCCTGGCCACCTTCTTCACCCTGGTGATGTCCAATGTGGGAGCCACCGTGCTGCTGGTCCCGCTCGCGGTCAATATCGCCATCGGCGCCGGCGCCAACCCGGCGGTTTTCGCACTCACGGTTGCGATCGCCACATCCAACTCCTTCCTCATCCCCACCCACCAGGTCAACGCCCTGATCATGGGCCCGGCGGGTTATCGGGTGCCCGATTTCATGAAGGCGGGCGGCATCATGACCGTGCTGTTCCTGGTGGTCATGATTCTGATGATGAATCTGGTCTTCTAGGCACGTCCCTCCTGTTGTCCCCCCGAAAGGGGGGACATGTGCGCTCCTCCCGCTTTCGGTAAAGTCGAAGATTGTCTTCGGCGGCGATGAACGACATAATGCCCTGAGCCGCGTTTTTAAAGGGATCGCAGATTATTGTGGCGGATACTCTGATATTTATCGTCGAGGATGAACCGTCCATCGCCCAGACGGTTCAGTTCGCGCTGGAGTCCGAAGGGTTCTCCACCGAGCATTTTGCCACCGGCGCCTCCTGCCTCGAAGGTCTTGCGGCCCATTCTCCGACTTTGATCCTGCTCGACGTGGGCCTTCCCGACGGCAATGGCTTCGATATCTTTCGTCAGATCCGGCAACACAGCTCGGCGCCGGTCATATTCCTGACCGCTCGCGGCGAGGAGATCGACCGGGTGGTGGGCCTGGAAATGGGTGCCGACGACTATATCGTGAAACCGTTCAGCCTGCGGGAGCTGGTTGCCCGCGTCCGCGTCGTCCTACGCCGTTTCGGCGATTCTCCGGCGTCCGATGAGCAGGCTTCGCAACATCAGGCCGGAAACAAATCGAATGTGTTCGTTATCGACAGCCTGCGCCGGCAGATCAGTTTCCGCTCCACCGTGCTCGATCTCACGCCCCATGAGTACCGTTTGCTGGAGACCCTGATCAACCAACCGGGGCGCGTGTTCAGCCGCGGTCAGCTTCTCGACCGCGCCTGGGACAACCCCGATCACCGACTGGAACGCACCGTCGACAGCCATATAAAGAGCCTGCGCAACAAACTGCGGGCGGTGGATACCGAGACTAATCCGATCTGCACCCATCGTGGACTCGGTTATTCCCTGGATCCGAATTTGTGAGTATCCGGGCACGTATCTTTTTCGTCTTTGTGGCCACCGTCATAGCCGGTTTCGCCCTGCTGGCAAACTGGATTCGCAACGATGTCGCCGACCGCTACAGTGAGTCCTTCGAAGAGGTCATGGTGGACATGGCCAATCTGCTGGCCGAGATCATCACCACCGATATCGCCACCGGTGACGCCAAGCTGCAACAGTTTGATAAGGCCTTCAGTCGCGTCAAACAGCGCCGTTTTTCCGCCAAGATCTACGAATTCGAGAAGACCACGGTGGATATCCGTGTTTACGTGACCGATGACAAGGGCATCGTGATCTACGACTCCGATGACGGCAAGGCGGTGGGAGAAGACTATCACGATTGGCTCGACGTACACCGCACCCTGACGGGGGAGTACGGCGCGCGGGCCACTCGCCAGCCGGATCCTCTGGCACTGGACGATCCGGCAAAGGAGTTGACCGTGGCGTATGTCGCGGCACCGATCTACCAACAGGGACGTATAGCCGGCGTCCTTACCGTGGCGAAACCGAAATACAACATCGACCGCTTTGTGGAACACGCAAAAATCAAGCTGTTCTGGGCGGTACTCCTCGCTATCGTGTTGGTGGTCGCCATCGCCCTGATGCTGTACAGCTGGGTAAGCCGGCCGTTGCAGTCCCTGGTGGACTACGCCAACCGCATTAGCCGCAACCAACGGGTGGAACTTCCGCAGCTGGGTGACAACGAGATCGGTCGTGTCGGACAGGCTATGGAGGAGATGCGTCAGACCCTGGAAGACAAACAGTATGTCGAGCGATATGTGCAGACCCTGACTCATGAACTGAAAAGCCCGTTGACCGCGATACAGACCGCGGCGGAACTGTTGGGGCGAGATCTGCCGGCGGAAAAACGTCAGCAGTTCGCCAACACGATCCTGCGCGAAAGCGAGCGGCTGAGCCTGTTTTCCAGCCAGTTGCTTCAGCTCACCGCGTTGGAGAAACGGCGGCATGTGGAGGACCCGAGTGAATTCTCCATCAACCAGATCGTTCAGGATGTCATTGAAACCCATCGACTCGATTGCGAACAGCGGGAGCTAACCGTCGGGCTGGATACGGGCGACAGTTATACCCTTTCCGGCGACCCCTTCCTCATCCGCCAGGCTATCGACAACCTGATACGAAATGCCATGGAGTTCTCTCCTGCCGGGGGGGTCATACGGATACGTATAGACCGGGAACAGGATGATCTCGTGGTGGACATCATCGATGAAGGCCCCGGCATACCGGACTATGTCGGCGCACGGATATTCGAACGCTTCTATTCCCTTCCCCGCCCGGATACCGGCCGCAAGAGCACCGGCATCGGCCTCACCTTCGCCCTTGAGGTGGCACAGCTGCACGGGGGGGATCTGACACTGAAGAACTGCGCCTCCGGCGCCTGCGCCCGCCTGATCCTGCCTCTCGAATAAGCACCTACACATAAACTTCACAGCTTTTTCACCCGATCTCCACGGAAACCACAGGTGTCTGCTTCACACTTGATAGCACCTGGATAATCTCTGTGGAGAACAACAATGAAGCTGCAACCTGGAAACCTCTATAGGCGACTAGCCCTGCTACTGACACTACTTGCACCCATGGGCTTCGTCGCGGCCGAACCCGGCGAGCAAGATAAAGCCTCGCTGTCCCCCTATTTTTTCGTCGAAGGCGACGATTCCGGAACTGAACGTCTGCCCCTGAAGAAGACCAGCACCCGGGTGGAACTTAACGGTTACATGGCCCGGGTTGTGGTAACCCAGCTGTACCGCAATCAGGGCAATAAACCTATCAATGCGACCTATATCTTCCCCGGATCGACCCGGGCCGCGGTAAACGGAATGACCATGACTATCGGCGAACGGCGAATCGTGGCGAAGATCAAGGAAAAACAGCAGGCCAAGAAAACATTCGAAAAGGCCAAAAAGGAAGGAAAGTCCGCTTCCCTCCTGTCACAGAAGAGGCCGAACGTGTTCTCCATGGAGGTCGCCAACATCATGCCCGGCGATGAGATCAAGGTTGAACTCACCTATAGCGAAATAATAAGCGCCGAGGACGGCGTATACGAGTTCGTCTATCCCGCGGTGGTCGGCCCCAGATACGGGGGCGATGCCGGCACGACCACCTCCGAGACCAAGTGGATCGAGAATCCGTATTTCGTCGAAGGAACCGAAGACCCGACGAAATTCGAGCTCGCGGTGGAAATGCGCTCACCCCTGCCGATTAACGGGCTGACCTCACCGTCACACACAATCGATGCGCAGTGGCAAAACAAGCAATCGGTCAAGGTATCGCTTCCGAACAAAACCGATGGAGGAAACCGTGATTTTATCCTGCGCTATCGCCTGCAGGACAAACAGATACTGACCGGCCTGACCCGCTTCGAAAGTGACGGCGAAAACTACTTTCTGCTGGTGTCGGAACCGCCGAGCCGGGTATTACCGGAACAAGTCCCGAGTCGCGACTATTTCTTCGTCATCGATGTTTCCGGCTCGATGCACGGCTTCCCCCTGGATACGGCGAAGCAGCTGATGGATAAGCTGTTCAGCAACCTGAAACCGGGCGACCGTTTCAACATACTGTTCTTTTCCGGCGGCTCAAGGGTTTTGTCCCCGCAGCCGTTGCCTGTCACTCCGGCCAATATCACTCATGCCAGAAACATGCTGATGAACCAGCGCGGTGGCGGCGGCACCGAACTCTACTCCGCCCTGCAGAAGGTATTTGCCATGAGCAGCGGTGACGACACCTCTCGCAATATCGTACTGATCACCGACGGCTATATCAGCGCCGAGGACCGGGTCTTCCAACTGATCGATCAGAATCTGCACCGCAACAATCTGTTCGCGTTCGGTATCGGCTCCTCCGTCAACCGTTATCTGATCGAAGGTGTGGCGAAGGCGGGACGTGCGGAAGCCTTTGTGGTCACCGACCCCCATGAGGCGGGACAGCAGGCGCAACGATTCAACGACTACATCTCGGCCCCCGCCCTGACAAACATTCGTCTCGAAGCCGAGGGTGTGGAACTGTACGACATGGAGCCGGCAAAGATCCCGGACATGCTTGCTCAGCGGCCGATCATGGTTCTTGGCAAGTACCGTAACGCGAGCAAATCCGCCAGCCTGACCCTGAAGGGCGTGGGGGGACGAGGTGAACAACAGTGGAAATTCCGCTTGCAGGACGCCGACGCCGGAGATGCGAATCTGCCGCAACTGTGGGCACGTAAAAAACTGGAACGGCTGTATGTGATCCCGAATGAAGACAAACAGGTGCAAAAGCAGAGCATCCTGGAACTCGGGCTCAAGTATTCCCTGCTGACAAGTGAGACCTCGTTCGTTGCGGTCGATGAGACGGTACGGAATCGGTCGCGGAAGGCGGAAGATGTCAAACAACCGCTGCCGCTACCGAAGGGTGTCGGAAATCTGGCCGTAGGCCGCCCGATGCCGGAACCCGAACTGCTGTGGATTCTGCTGCTGACCACCCTGGCGGGAGCAGTCAGCTATCTGCGGAACCGTGGTTATGCGCTTAAGGTTTGATACGGAATTCTGGCAGTCACTGCTTTGGTGGCTGCCAGTTTTTGCCCTGGCGCTGCTGCTGAAACACCACTACAGCGTCGCCGATACGGCCGGGCTGGAATGGATGCTGCAGCCGCTTTCCGATCTGCTTGCCGTGATAACCGGACACGAGTTCCATCGCGAGATGAACGGCGAGTGGGTCAGCATCCCGGCCGATGTTCGCCTGGTCAAGACCTGCGCCGGGATCAACTTCATGCTGATGTCGCTGCTTGCCTACGCCTGGGTATTCCGCCCCGATCGCCGGGAAAAACCGCAGACCGCGGCGTGGTTCGGCGGACATCTGGTGCTTCTGACCGCCATCTGCGTCGCCGCCTGGATAACTGCGCTTTTCGCCAACTCCTTACGCATACTTCTGGCAATGTATCTGCAGACGGATCATTCGATACTTCAGGCCGCCGGTATCGCGGAGAATGATATTCACAGGTTTATCGGCCTAGTGGTCTACCTTCCGCTGCTTTCGCTGCAGATGTTACCCGGTAGACGCATCGGCAAATGGCAGCTGCTGTTCATTCCCGGGCTGTTGTACGCGGCACTTATGGTCCTGGTGCCTTTGCTGACAGGGAATGCCCTGCGAAACCCGGCGCTGTTTACGGATCATGTGCTGCAACTGGTCGTCGCTATCGCACTCATCCAGGGCATGTTGTACCCGTTCCTGCGCCGGCAGCGGCAATAGCCGAAGGGGTGTTGCGTTATCGTCAATAGCGCGACGGCATGGTCAGGGTCTTGCCGCTGGCAACGAGGTTGGTAAATTCTTCGGGAGCGAGGGGCCTGGAAAACAGAAACCCCTGCAACAGATCGCATTCATGACGTAACAGAAAAGTAAGCTGTTCCAGGGTCTCGACCCCTTCCGCCAGAACTTCACGATGGAGGCTGTGGGCCAGGGCGATCACCGACAACGCAATGGCGGCATCGTCCGAGTCGGCATTCAGGTCCCGCACGAAAGATTGATCGATCTTGAGAACATCTATGGGAAACCGCTTGAGATAATTCAGACTGGAATAACCGGTCCCGAAATCATCCAGTGCGACACGCACGCCGATCTGTTTAAGTTCCCGCAAAACCGTAACCGTCAGCTCCGGGTCCAGCATCACCGCACTCTCGGTAACCTCGACCTCGAGCCACTCCGGCGACAGGGAATGACGCTGCAGCGTGTCCTTGATCAAAGCCACCAGACGCCGGTGCTGGAACTGCCGGGCCGAGACGTTGATTGATAACCGTATATCTGTCAATCCTCCCTCCCGCCATGCCTTGAGCTGGGCGCAGGCGTTATCGATCACCCACTCGCCCATGGGGACGATGAGGCCGGTCTCCTCCGCCAGGGGGATGAAGGAACCGGGCGGGACCAGACCCCACTCCGGATGCCGCCAGCGAATCAGGGCCTCCGCCGCCACCACACGGCCTTCTTCCAACTCCACCTGGGGCTGGTAATGCAGTTCCAGTTCGCCGAGTTCCAGGGCGCGGCGCAGTCTGGCCTCCATCTCCAACCGTTCCACGGTGCGGGCATTCATCTCCGGAGAATAGAACTGGAAACGGTTACGCCCCAGTTCCTTGGCACGGTACATCGCCACATCCGCATTTTTGATCAGGGTCATGGCGTTTTCGCCATCGCGGGGATAGAGGGCTACACCGATACTGGCGGTTATCACCATCTCACGCATATCGATTGTTACCGGCTCTTCCACCACTTGAAGCAGTCGATGCGCCATGGAGATGGCGTCGTTTCCGGAGGCAATCTCCGACATGACCACCATGAACTCGTCGCCACCCAAGCGGGCCACGGTATCCCCCGGACGCACACAGGTAACCAGGCGCTCGGCGATAGCCCCCAATAGCCTATCACCGCTGTCGTGACCCAGGCCGTCGTTGATCAACTTAAACCGGTCCAGGTCCAGCATCATCGCCGCCACCTGACGTTTGGAGCGTTGCGCGAAGGCCAGATACTGGTTCATCCTGTCCACCAGCAGGTTACGGTTGGCCAGGCCGGTAAGCGGGTCGTGGCTGGCCTGATGCTCCAGCTGCGTCTCATACTCCTTACGATCGGTTATGTTGTCGAACACCACGACAAAGTGTTCCGGTTCAGAGCTGTACGCCGAAATCATGAACCAACGGGATAACTTGGCAACATAGGTTTCGAAACGTTCCGGTCTGCCACCGGCCGCCACCCGGGCGAAACGTTCCAGCAGCTCCGGACTGCTTTTATGAATTCCCGGGACAACCTCCTCAAGGGGTTTATCGATTACACCCTGCAGGCCGGTCAACTCACTGAATTTGGAATTGACCTCCAGGTGTACAAAATCCACCGGCGTACCGTTTTTGTACAGAATACGGCAATAGGCGAAACCTTCCAGCATGTTGCCGAACAGTGCGCGATACCGTCTCTCGCTGGCACGCGCCGACTCCTCCGCCTCCCGCCGTTCAGTGATATCACGGCTGATACCGATCAGGCCCAGCAGTTGCCGTTGATCATCAAAATACGGAGTTTTCAGGGTCTCCAGAAGAGCGCGCCGGCCATCCGGATAAGTGATCCACTCCTCATTGATACGCGGACGCCCGCTTTCCAACATTATCAGATCCTGCTCACGGAAGAACTTGGCGGTCTTGTGATCGACGAAATCGTAGTCGGTCTTGCCCACGATTTCCTCTTCGCTGTGATCGTAGTATTTCTCCAAAGCACGGTTGCAACCGAGAAAAAATCCATCCGGATCCTTGAAAAAAATCAGATCGGGAATGGAATCGATGATCCGCCGCAACAAGGCCCCCTGTTGCATCAATTGGCGTGCCGCCAACATACGCTCGGAGATATCACGTACCGCCCCGTAAAAGTTACCGTCCGGAAGTCTCACGCCGTTTATCTCCACCGGAATCCGGCGTCCGTCACGATGCAGCAGGTTCAGCTCTACTCTGTCCTGACCGGTCTTCAGTACCCGTTTAAAAGAACCGATACCCGCCGCCATGTCTTCCGCGGGAGCAAAATCGGAAATACCCATTTGCAACAGCTCATCTCCGCTGTAGCCTATCAGTTCCTCCGCCCGGCGGTTGGCGTACACAACCCGACCTTCCCGGTCGCAGACAAATACGGCGTCGGGCGCCCTTTCCAGGATGACCCCGAGGCGAGCGTCACTGGCGCGCCGGGCCTGCTCGGCCAGCTTACGGGCGGTGATATCCTCATGCACACAGATAAAGCCGCGCAGGCGTTTATCCTGACGCACCGGTTGCAGACTGACGGCCGACCACTCTTCGTGAACGGGATCATGCAACTCCTCCCGGATCACCTCGCCACGGTCGATGGCCTGACAGATCGGACAATCGGCCACCGGCCGTCCCTCCGGATGCCAGACATTGTGCAGCGATTGTCCTATCCCGCCCCCGGGAAACCTTTGACGCGCACTCTGGTTACAGTACTGGATAACGCCGCTCTCATTAAGCAGCAAAACCGGCATCGGTATGGTTTCGAAGGAACCGGCGTCGCGCGCCAGCAGACGGAAGGGTTGCGCCAACATCCAGTGCGATACCGCCGCCAGCAGCAGAGCAAAAGTCCACAGTTTGGCTATATGTCCTACGATATTCGACAGACCGTAAACATCGATATAGAGGGTGAAGGCAAACTCCGAGATCACCGTTAGAACGACCACCACGAGCAGAATCCGATAAAGCCCGGCATCCAGGATCTTCCGGCACCTGTGGAAACGCCATCCGGCTAACAGCAATATGGAGATAATGACGTACTCCGAAACAACCTTCAGGGGTGTCAGGCCCTGCCCCACCACGAAGGCATCAGGAAAAACACCGAGAAAGACCAGGGCAATAGCACTGAGGGTGAGAATGCCAAAGAGAGTGAAACTCCATTTCGGCAGTGTCTGTTCCGCCAGATAACGGGGACTCAGCAGCAACACCACCGCCTCCAGGAACCTGGCACAGAGCCAGAGCTGGGTGGCCGGATTGGGATCGTCTCCGGGGATAAGACCCATGCCCTTGTAGCTCAGGGTATGAATCGTATCGATGCAGACCACCCAGAAAAATCCCTGGGCCAGAAACAGCAGAAAATTGTTACGGGTAAAGGAATAGCTGTTGCGGGCGATTATATAGAGTGCCACCCCTACAGCGATGGAGAAGAGCTCTGCAAGGGCATGAAACCACAAAAAATGGACGCCGCTAAGACCCACCAACAGCAGGGTAACCAACAGCCCGATAGCCAGGGCGTTGCGACTTTTCGGCTCAACTTCCAATGGGTTGATTTTTAGGGGTTCCTGTTGGCTGCTCACCGTCTGATCCCTGTGGCCACAAATCGCCGATATACCGGGTCTTGAGTTAACGGTGTGGGCGGCGATTCCCCGGGCACTTGATAGTGAAGTGATTGCCGTACAATACCTTTCCTGCTCTCGGGTTTTTTCCGCCTGGAGGCCGCTCCGATCCACGCCGCTTCCATCCCGTTACTCACTGTAACGGCAGATTTAAGACAGACTGAACCTTAGCTCGCTGACAGGCCGGACCGGTGTGGGGTCAGAGGTGATCGCAAGGCGGTCCATCCCTCTCAGGGGGTCTGCCGGCATACTTATTATGGGCAAAAAATCGTGGGTGATCCGTCTCAGGAGCACAAAAACTGGTAGAAATGGTCTGCGGGCATGGGTTTTCCGAACAGATATCCCTGCAACTTATCGCAGCCCTGGTCCCGCAGAAAGTCCCGTTGCTGCTCGGTCTCAACCCCCTCGGCGACCACCTTCAAGCCGAGGCTATGGGCCATACCGATGATGGTACGGATGATGGTTTCCGCGGCCTGATCCTCTCCGATCTGAGCGACGAAACTACGATCGATCTTGAGGGTGTTCACACGCATCCTCGCCAGATAGCTGAGAGAGGAAAAGCCGGTGCCGAAATCGTCAATGGCGATATCGAGATCCTGTTCCTGGAAACTGCCGAACATTTTCACGAATTCGTCCGGCTCATCCATAAGGGTACTTTCGGTCAGCTCCAGGGAGAGGGCGCTGGGCGCAACCCCGTGCTTGCTGAGGATGGTTTGCAGGCGCCCGGGAAACTCCCTGTTACGCAACTGCTTGGCGGAGACATTGATACCCACGATTAGTTGTCGCTCCAGCCCCTGCCAATCCTTCAGGCAACGACAGACCTCGTCCAGAACCAGTTCACCCACCGCATCGATCAGCCCGCTGCTTTCCGCCACTCCGATAAACTGATCAGGCGGCACCAGCCCGGATTCCGCATGCCAGCGGATCAACGCCTCGGCACCGATCACTTCGCCGCTGACAGTGTCGACGATCGGCTGAAAATAGGGCATTAACTGGCCTTCCCGCAAACCCTGACGCAGGCTGCGCGTCATCTCCACCCTTTCCAATACGTGGCGCTGCATATCTTCGGAGTAGAAGCTGTAGCACCCCTTGCCGCGCCCCTTGGCGCGGAACAGGGCGAGATCGGCGGCCCGCAGCATCTCCCTGGCGGAATGCAGACGCATATCGTTGGAGACCACGCCGATACTTGCAGTAAGAAAGATGGTGCTTTCGTGGACACGGAACGGCTCCTGCAACAACCGCATGATTCTCTGCGCCAACTCCTCGGCGTGCAGTTGCCCCGACTCGCCTACGGCAAACAACGCAAACTCGTCTCCGCCGTAGCGCGTAATCACCACCTCATCCACAAAGGCGTCCCTGAATCTCTCCGCCACCATTACCAACAGCTGATCCCCAATATCATGACCCAGCGCGTCATTGATATCCCGGAAATCGTCGATATCCACCAGCAACAACCGCACCGACCGATCATCAGTCTGCGTGGCGATCAGCGTTTCATCAAGACGCCTGCTGAACTCACCCCAGTTGGCCAGCCCGGTCAACTGATCGGTGGAAAGCAGCGAAATCACGCGTTGCTGGGAGTCCCGCTTTTCGGTGATATCGCGGAAGGCCACGATGACTCCCATGGTCGTCCCTTTCAGGTCGGTGAGCGCCGCGGCCGTAAACTCCACGGGGATTTCGCCGCCCGCCTTGGTGCGAAAGCAATATCTTTCAGAGTAATATTCACCGCCGTTCATACAGACATCGTATAAGGGCGATTTCCTCCAGGAGGCTGTGCTGCCGCCGAGGGTGGTCGACAACATACCCAGCGAGCTATTGACCAGCTCGGTCTCCTCGTAGCCGAGCTGCGCCAGGGCGGCGGAGTTGACACAGCTGATCCGTCCTTCGGGATCGACGCAAAAGGTGCCTTCCATGACTACCGAGAGAATGGCGCTGAGCTGCTGATTGTGGTGCTTTAGCCGTTCGCTCAAACTGCGCAGACGGACGTGGGTACGGACCCTGGCGATAACCTCCTCACGCTGGATCGGCTTGCGGATATAGTCAACCGCCCCTACCTCGAAACCCAGTTTAAGGTCACGGATCTCCGTCTTTGCGGTAATAAAAATCACCGGAATCTCCTGCAGAGACTCGTCCGCCTTCAGGCGACGGCAGACCTCGTATCCGTCGATACCCGGCAGCATTACGTCCAGCAGTATCAATTCCGGATGCAGGCGCGGAATGATTTCCAGGGCCGACTCACCCGTGGTAGCCACTCCAATCTCATAACCCAAAGACTCAAGGAGGCTGACCAACAGATCCAGATTGGCGGGATTATCATCGACCACCATCAGGCGGCCCTGGCAACCTAGCTCATCCGTCATGAGGAACCGTCCTCAACTGTTGAATAACCCCCTCCATATCGTAATTTCCCAATAGTTTCTCCAGTTGACCGACGAACCAACGCTCATCGTCTGTACCCGACCTTTTTACATCCTCGATCTCGTTCTTAAGCGCGGTCAGCATGTGCTGCTCGGCGGCCGATACCAGCCGCATCCAGACCGCCCGACCCAACCTGACCTCAGCCGGCTGATCCTGTCTTTCCGCGGCTTCGCCAAGCACCTCCCGGTTAAAGGTGGCACCCAGGTGACGCTCCATAACCTGGAAGATCTCCTCCAGGCGAAAAGGCTTCGAAACAAAGTCGTTGAAACCTGCATTAAGGTAGTGGGACAGCTCATTCTCTCCACCACCACGGTTGGACGCAGATATAGCGACACAAACCGGGCTATCGCCATACAGGCGACGCAGTTCCTTAACCGCATCCATCCCATCCATTACCGGCATGCGGATATCCATCCAG
The DNA here is from genome assembly GCA_050291465.1 of Sedimenticolaceae bacterium. Classification (GTDB taxonomy): domain Bacteria; phylum Pseudomonadota; class Gammaproteobacteria; order Chromatiales; family Chromatiaceae; genus CBFDBF01. The sequence goes on from JBNKJV010000004.1 coordinate 24,802, forward strand.
ACGATATCGGGTTTGTTGGCGGCGATATGGTCCAATGCGGCCAGACCGTTCTCCGCGGATTCCACCCTGACGCCGCCGTTCTCCAGAATGCGTGACAGGACATTGCGGTTCTCAACGATATCGTCCACCACCAGCGCCTGTATCGGCTTCTCGGAAACAAGCTTGAATTCCACGGCCTGAAGTGAAGGGGTGGAAACCATGGCGGCGCCGAATTTGCTGGAACGTAACGGCAGGGTGAAATAGAAACGTGCTCCCCGGCCCGGCTCTGACTCAAGAAACAGCTCCCCCCCCATCAGCTCGACATTGCGCCGGGCGATACTCAGACCCAGCCCGGACCCGCCCTTTTTCAGTCCTTCATCCGCCTGTTTAAAGGGGTCGAAAATGGTTTTTTGCGCCTCCGGGGATATACCCTCGCCGGTATCCGAGACCTCGAAGTAATACTGACCGTCCTCCTGCCGCACCGCCAGGCGCACTTCACCCTCGTCGGTGAACTTGACGGCGTTACCCAGCAAGTTATAGAGCACCTGGCGCAACCGGCCCGGATCACCAATAACCAGCGACTCCTCGTCCACATCCATCTTCACCTGCAGGCGGACGCCCTTTTGCCGACAACGCATCTCAAGGACGCCGCTGAGCCCCCGCACCAGATTGACCAGGGAGAAATCTTCTTCCTGGAGCTCATCCGCTCCCGCCTCGATCTTGGAAATATCGATGATGTCGTTGATCAATTGCAGCAGATGATTTCCTGCGTTGGCGATGGCGTCGAGCTGGGGCAGGTAATTACCGGGGATATCACGGGCGATCTGCAGCAACTGTACATGGCCGAGCACGGCGTTCATGGGGGTGCGGATCTCGTGGCTGATATTGGCCAGAAAGGTACTCTTGGCCCGGTTGGCGCGCTCCGCCGAATCCTTGGCCAGCAACAACTGGTTATTCAGACGTGAAACGTGAACACTGTGGTAGACACCGAAGGCCACCAGCATCCCGAACAGCAGGAATAACGGCCAGTACTTCTGTAACACGTCGTGCAGACTGAATTCCCCGAAGTGTTCGTAGGGGCCGTAACGAATCACTTTATAGAGATCGTGTACCGTATTGTAGTTGCCGGGCACCGCCCAACCGGCATATTTCCCCGCCTTGGCGGCCGGGTGGTCATCCGGCATGGAGAGCAGCGACCGCGCCACTTCCTTGGCCAATTCCACATCAGTGCGCGCAGTGCTGGAGAAAGCCCATTCCGGATACAGATCGGTACTCAAGCGGAACGGGAACCCCTTGACGCGGCGCTCCTGGATCAGACGAAAATCCTCCAGCTTGATCAGACCTTCCGCCGCCATGCGCTCCATAACATCCGTACGCACCGTACCCACGTCCGCCTTCCCGTCGCGCACCGCGAAAACCACCTTATCCTGTGGAACACCGGTGAAGATCAGTTCCTTGAGATCGGAAAAGGGGTCGATACCGACCTGTTGCAGCTCGTACCAGGCCACCTGGAAGGCGCCGAAGGCCTTTTTCTTCACCCCGGCAAAACGTTTGCCTTTGACGTCCCTCAGGCTGCGAACAGCCGTGTTGTCGGCCCGGGTGAAGATGACCGAACCAAAGGCATCATAGGGTTTGCCCTGGCGCAGGTTTCGCAAGGTAGCCAGACGACTGATGCCGTACAGCGCTTCCAACTCCACATATTGGCCCGGATTGGTAAGGACGAAGTCGAACTTGCCGGCGGCGGTATCCCGGGTCAGGTCATCCAGTTTACGTGGCTCGAGGACGAAATGGCGGTCGGGGATGCGACGGTTAAGAAAATCGATGGTGGGCTGCCACAGTTCCTTGGCCTTGGGTATGCCGCGATGGGCCAGCACACCGACGCTGACCTCATCCCCGGCAGCCGCGAGAACAGGGAACAAAACGATTAAAAACGACACTAATTTTCTGAGCATGTGGGTCATTGTTATTTTGTTTCCATTCCCTGTGTTCCCTTTACCCGATCCCTGGCATGTCTCAGTCACGCGCCAAACATTTACAAACGATCTATATTAGAATAGACCAACCTACGAAAATGAACGGAAAAATTTGTACTTCAGCGCCAGGGATCGCGGCCATAAAAACCCGGGAAGAGCCGACTCCGACGACTCCTCCATAGAGAACAAAAAAAAGATTCCTTATGTCCGATCCTTCCACACCCTGGTACCGGCATTTAACGCTTCGGCTTTTGACGCCGCTGCTACTATTGGCCGCCCTGTTCCTGTTCATCGCCTATAAGCACCTGACCACCCAAGACAAACTGAGCGCCGAGGTGGTGCTCGAGCCGGATTGCGAAGAGCTGCTGATAAACCGTCTGAAGATCCAGGAGGAAGGCTTCGACGGTTACTACATCCGGGCGGTAAAACGGGGCTGCAATATCTTCAGCAATCCGCAGAAACACGCCAGCCGTTTCGTACGTGCGGACATCCGTTGCAAGGACTGTCACCTGGATCTGGGTATGGCCCCCGAGACCGCGCCTCTGGGCCCGGGTTGGGTGCAGAGCGATAAATACGATCCGGTAACCGGCATCATCCTCTCTTATGAACTGCGCACCATGCAGTGCTTCATCAACTCCAGCAACGGTTACAAGCCCAATATCCTCGACAGCGTGATCCAGGATCTGAAACTCTATGGACGCTATCTGGCGTACAAACAGGGGCTCAAGGAAGGCGTGGAATACCCGGAGAGAAGAATGACCAAAGTGGTGCCCACCGGCGAGGGGGATGACTACCTGCGCGGCAAGGTCGCCTACGAAAAGAACTGCGCCATGTGTCATGGCGACAAGGGTTACGGCTATGTGGCGGAAGACGGCACGGTCCTTATCCCGGCCTTGGCCGGCCCCGGATCCTGGAACACCGATTCGCGCATGTTTAATGAGAATATGACCCTGGCCGCCATCATCAAGACCGCCATGCCGGCCCACAACCGCGGCTCCATGACCGAGACCCAGGCACGGGACATCGCCGCCTATCTGTATACGCTGCCGCGTCCGGCGGGTAACAACAAAGGTGTATTGGCTGCGGCCAGGCAGCAGCTCATTATGAACACCATGCCGCCGCTGTTTCGTCTGATTGAGGAGTGGGGAAAAGAAGAAGAGAGTAAGAAACCATGAGCAAGGACTTCCTGCAACGCTTTCAGCGCTGCAGCCTGTCAGGCTTTAACCTTGCTATTGTGGTTCTGCCGCAGGCCCTCGCCTTCTCCTTTCTGGCCGGAGTACCGCCGCAATTCGGGATCTATTGCGCCATTTACGGGGTATTGATCACGTCCCTGGTTAATCCCTCTTCGCGTTTCCACGGCGGGCCAAACTCCAGCATGTCTGTGGCCATCTCGGTGGCACTGCTGCCTTATGCACCACAGTTCGGCAATGAATACATGGGCTACCTGCTCTCCCTGGCGGTGATGATAGGTATTATCCAGTTGATGTTTGCCAGCCTGCGGCCCCTGTCGCGCCTGATGGATTTCATGAGTGAGGCGGTGGTATCAGGCATCATCTTCGGTATCGGCCTGTTCCTGATCTTCAAGTCCGTCGCCCCCTTCGGCGGTCTGCCCCTCAACACCCAGGTTCACTGGCCCCTGGCCATTACCTGGCAGACCTTTCAGGCGGTAAGTGAATACGGCAACCCCTATGCTATTGAAGTGGGCTTCGTGACCCTGGTAGCCGCCGTCCTTACCCGCTCCGTCCCCAGCCTGCGCAAGTGGTATCTGATCGCCGGACTGGTGGCCGGTACCCTTTATTCGGAGTATCTGATCCACAACTACGGGGGACTCATGGTCACTCAGCTGGAGCAGGTGGGGAAATTGGATCTGCGCATATTGCAGCCCTCCCTGCCCACCTTCTCCCCTGAGGCCCTGGCCGATCTCCTCAGCCTTATTCCCTCCGCCATCGCCATTGCGCTGCTCGGTATCTTCCAGACCGCCGCCATTATGCGCCAGACCCGGCGTATTACCGGAGAGTTGGTCAGCACCCGGCGGGCGGTCCTCGCCGACGCGGTGGCCAACGTTACCGCCGGGTTCATCTCCGCCCTGCCGGGATGCGGTTCCTTTAACCGCGTGGCGTTGATGCACAACCTCGAGGTGCGCACCAGTATGGCCGCGGCGCTCTCCGCACTGATCCTGGGTCTGTTGATCTTTGTGGCCCAAAGGTGGATCGCCATTATCCCCCTGCCCTCAATGGCAGCCCTCATCATGCTGGTCGGCGCCAACATGCTGCGAATCGCCGACATACGTCATCATTTCAAATCGCCCATCGAGATTATCGTGTTTCTGGCCGCCTTCGCGTCGGTACACATCTTCGGTCTGCTGGACGCCGCGCTCATCGGGGCCGGTTTCGCCTTCATCGACTGGGTCTGGCACAAGGCGCACCCCTATGTGATGATCGATGACAACCGCATATCGATCTACGGAGATCTCTACTACGCCTCCCTGGATTATGTTGAAACCAAGATCGCCAAGGCGGTAAAAAGCTACCCGGAACTGGAGATCGATCTGACCCGTACCCATTACATCGATGCCGAGGCCAGCCGCTGGCTGGCCGAAGCGGGCGAAAGAAGCGGTTGCCGAATCCGTTTCCTGGTGCGCGAAAAACAGCAACGGGTCCTGCACTGCCTGATCCATATCGCCCAGATTGATGAGTCCCGTATAACCCGGCTGGCGACCCAGACCTGATTGGAGCTTCCGAGGCCGCTATCCCCCCACCACCGAACCGCTTTGGCCCGTGGCTCCGTCGCAGTTCGCTCAGGCAGCATAGTTGAAACCGGTTCGCCGGATGGAACTGTAAGCCTGTTTGCCACAGAGGCGGCCGCAAGAGCTTTTGCGCTACTCTACAATGAAGGGCAGGTTACCCGGGGCCAAATACTTGTTGGGAGGCAGTGATGAACATAATGTTTCCGGCAGCACCGGACATCCATGGCATAGCGGTATTGCTGCTGATACTGGTGGCCCTGATCCTGTTTACCCGCGAAGAAATCCCTCTGGAAACCTCGAGTCTGGTGGTCCTGGTGTTGCTGGCCGTGGGCTTCGAACTCTTCCCTTACCAACGCGATGGGGAACTTTTCGATTCCATAGCGCTTTTCCACGGCTTTGGCCACGAAGCACTGATCGCCGTCTGTGCCTTGATGATCGCCGGGCAGGGACTGGTACGCACCGGCGCGCTGGAGCCCATCGGCCGCCTGCTGGCGCGCTTCTGGGGCAGCAGCCCCATGTTCTCCCTTTTATTGACCCTGGTACTCGGCGCCCTGCTGAGCGCCTTCGTCAACAACGTCCCCATCGTCGTGCTTCTGCTGCCCATACTTGTCAGCGTCGCTTTGCGTACCGGAAAACCGGCCTCCGGGATGCTGATGCCCATGGGTTTCGCCACCCTGGTCGGCGGCATGAGCACCACCATCGGAACCTCCACCAATCTGCTGGTGATCGCGGTAGCCGCGGATCTCGGTCTGCGCAGACTGCATATGTTCGATTTCTTTTTTCCCGCCGCACTCACCGGCGGTCTGGCGATACTTTACCTGTGGCTTATAGCGCCGCGCCTTCTGCCGGTGCGAGAAGTACTCCTCCGCGACAGTTCGCCACGTCTGTTCAGTGCCCAGCTTCATATCCGGGAGGAGAGCTACGCCGACGGAAAAATGCTGTCGGAGGTACAGGAAAAGGTCGGCGGAAAAATTCAGATCAGCGCAATCTATCGTGGCGACGCCAGAATCATGCCGCTGCCGGATGCGGTCCTGCAGGATGGAGACCGTCTGGGGGTCAGCGACACACCGGAGAATCTCACCGAGTATGCCGAGATTCTGGACGCGGACCTGTTCGCCGGAGATATGCCCGTAAACGAGGAAAATCCGCTGCGGGCCGACGATCAGCAGATCGCCGAAATCGTCGTCACCCAGGGCTCCCTGCTGGAAGGCTCCACTCTCACCCGCGCCCGGTTTTCCGATCGCTATCAAGTGATGACACTGGCCCTGCACCGCCCCGGTGCGGCGGTACGGACCCTCAACAGAGACCTGGGAGACATACGGTTGCGGGTGGGCGACGTCCTGCTGGTACAGGGCAACCCGGAGCAAGTCGCCGCCCTGAAGCTGGGGGGCGCACTGCTGGTACTGGATGCCACCAGCGACCTGCCGCACACCCGGCGCGCACCATTGGCCCTTACCATTATGGCCGCCATAATCCTGGTGGCGGCCCTCGGGCTGATGCCCATAGCGATCAGTGCGGTAAGCGGCGTTCTGCTCATGATCCTCACCCGCTGCCTGCGCTGGCGGGACGTGGTACAGGCCCTGAGCACCCCGGTAATCATGATCGTGGTGGCCAGCCTGGCGCTGGGAACCTCTTTGCTGAAAACCGGCGGCGCCGACTACCTGGCCCAGGTCTATGTGGCACTCACGGCAGGCACTTCTCCGATGATAATGTTATCGGGGCTGATGCTGATTATGGCGATACTGACCAACATCGTTTCCAACAATGCCGCGGCGGTGATCGGCACCCCCATCGCAATGAGCATCGCCCAACAGTTGTCGCTGCCCGCCGAACCCTATGTACTGGCCGTCCTGTTCGGTGCCAACATGAGTTATGCCACTCCCATGGCTTATAAGACCAACCTGCTGGTGATGAGCGCCGGCGGCTATCGTTTTTCCGATTTCTTCCGGGTGGGTGTTCCTCTCACCCTGATCCTCTGGCTGGTATTGTCCTGGTTGTTGCCGCGGCTCTACGGTATCTCCTGACAACCCTTGTTTTAATTTGTCGCAACCACATCCGCCATGAGAGACGGTTTGCCATAGATCGAATCCAGGCGTATCTGATTCTCGATCAGGGCCTGGGGGATATTTTGCGAGGTCCGTGCACTTCCAGGAGGTAGGGAAAGAGGGGCGGTTTCAAACCGCCCCTCGCAGACGGCTTATTTTAGAGTCATTATCCAGCTGACTACCTGTTTGACATCGGCTTCAGGCGCAGGGCTCGGAGGCATGGCCGCATCGCCCCAGTTTCCTCCCGGGCTACCGGATTTGACGCGAGCGGTCAGCGTATCCACGATGCCGGCCTGACCCGCGTATTTGGCGGCTACGTCCTTAAACGCCGGGCCTACCAGTTTCTGATCCGGTTTGTGACAACCCATACAACCTGACTTCATGGCCAGTGCCTGGTCTGCAAAAACAGACTGGGACAGCGCTGTGAGGGCGGCTATCACAAGCAGTTTGGAAAGGGTGCGCATGCTGCCTCCTGTCAAGAGAATTACTCAACAATAGCTACTATCCCCATTAGCGTCTGACAGGGGTAAAACTTGAGGATTTTCCAGGGATATGGGCGATTGCCCTACTTTTTTTCCGGATTCATCCGGAGGAATACCGGCATCCCTGAGGATGCCGGTATTTATTGTGATCGGGTATATCAGTTGTTCTTGGCGCCCTGTTCGATCCAGGTCTCAATAAGGGCTATCTGTTCCGGGGGAATAGCCTCTTTACCGTGGGGCATTTGGATGGAGGGATCCACCTTGCCCGCCACCAACCGGTAGAGAGAACTGGAAAGGGCCTGGCCGGGAATAACAACCGGACCGTATCTGGTACCTTTCATCACAGCCTCATAGGTGGTGGTTCTAAAGCCGCTGGCCGCCGTACCTTTACCGCCATCCTGATGACATTCGGTGCAGTTCTTGTCGATGATCGGTTTCACGTCGTTTTTGAAACTGACTTCCTGAGGTTGCTGCGCCCCCCCACATCCGACGATAACCGCCATGGCAATAGCGGGAAGGATGATTTTTACTCGTCTGCCCATAAATCTGCTCCTTTAATGAATAATGCTCATATTTCTGATTATTCTCGATCTTAAATAGCGGCAAGCGCAATTAATCCTTTAGAGAACCCCTGGCAAAGCCGCGTAACGTAAAATCAGGGATGAATTACCTTTGCGTAGACCCCGGAAACGACGGACCCAGGTGCCCACCATATCTTGATCGGTTCTTATTCCCAGGTACACGGGCAACTCCCGGTCTCCCGATAATCTTGGCACAGCACGTGAGGATTGTCATTGTATAACCCTCGCGAAAACAACTAGGGTAAAAATACTTTACCCTGGAGGTTAAGATGAGCCTTGATCGAGGAGCCAAGATATATATCGGTATATTGGGCGGTATTCTGCTGGCCGGTCTTGCCGCTCGTTTGCTCACCCTTGACTTTCGCCTCGGTGAGATCAATGAGATGTTGCTGCAAGACCCTGAAATTGCGGCCTACCCCTACACATTCAAGGCATTGGAGATTCAGGGCCGGACAGCCGTAATGTCCAGTCCCCGCTCGACGGCCGTTCCGGCCATACGCTTCCTGGGCATAATCAAACCCCGTCTGGCCAATAAATCAGAGCAGGATCCCGAGCTGATCGCTGCACAGAAGGAACTCGGCGCGCTCCAGGGAAAGGTTCGGGAGTTGGTGGTCGACCGACCGGACATCGACAAGGTCCGTTGGCAGCTGGATAAACAATGGTATGCCGATCGCGGCATTCCCGTGAATTGAGGTCGATAAGGATCTTTTGCCGCCGTCTTACGCAAGACCCCGCAGATTCCGTCTGATTATTGGTTTACACCCTGACCCGTTCCGCCAACTCTACTGCATCGAGAATCCGTATCATTCCGCGCCGGGTCTCCACCAGCCCCTTTGCGGTAAAGCCCTGCATCAGCCTGGCGATCACCTCGCGGCTGGTGCCCAGGTGCCCGGCAAGGGCCTGCTGGGTAAGATGCACTTCACCCGCATCGTTGGCGTTATTAAGCAGGAAGCTGGCCACTCTTTGATCCAGATTGAAGGAGTGGATCTGCTCCAGTTCGTCCATTAGCCGAAATACCAGGGTGGAGAGGGCCTTCACCGTCATATCCTGCACCGCAGCCTCACACTCGAACAGACGGCGGTATAGGGGACCCGGAATCACCGCCACCTCCGTGCCCGCACTGCTCTCCACCCAGGCGGGGTAACGAAGGTCGTTGAACAGGCAGTTGAGCGCCAGCACGCAGGTCTCGCCCGGACGTATGAAATAGAGCGTCGCCTCGTTACCCTGCGGGGTGTAGGTAAAAACGCGCAGTTGACCGCGGGTTACCAGATAGGCGCCGGAGACACTCTGACCCTTATGGATCACCCCGGTGGATTGATCCAGCTCAACAAACTGCACACCTTTATGCAGCAACTGCAACCCTTGTGGCGAAAGCTTCAGGTAGCTTTCCAATATATCCTGTCCTGACATGGCGCCGGTCTCCGTCGGGAGGGGTAGCGCCGATTATCCACTGCGCAAGGCAGTGGTTTCAATGATTTGCCGCAGCCTGCGTTAACACCTCGCCACTAAGGGCGTTAAGAAAGGCAACAATATCCCCGATCTCATCCTCGCTCAACACGCGCTGGGTCTGCTCATACAGCACCTGCTCCCTATCCGACCAGCGCAGCATCGGGCCGGTATAACCCCGCTGCGCCGCAGACATGATACGGACCACCTCTTCCAACTCCGTCACCGAACCGTTGTGCAACCAGGGTCCGGTGAGGGCCACATTGCGCAGTGACGGCACGCGCCAGACCCCACGACCGGTTACTGCCGGAGCAGATCCGGTATCCGTAGTCAGCCGGTAGCGTTCCGCTTTCGGTATCGGGGTCACCGGAAAGGGCCGCAGCGGCTGGCTGGTATCAAACACACTGGCGGCACTGAAGTTGGGTCCGAAATGGCAATTGATACAACCCACAGATTGAAACAGTCCCATCCCCCGAAACTGTTGCGGTGTCAGAGCCGTGAGATCACCGCGAACAAAGCGGTCGTAGGGGCTGTCCGGCGTGATTAAGGTTCGTTCGAACGCGGCAATGGCTTTGGTGATGCGATCGATGTTGATGGTTTCATCACCAAAGACCGCCGCAAACTCGGGGAGGTATCCGGGGTTCCGGCGTACCCGTTCCTCCACCGCCGCCCATGAAGGCATACCCATCTCCACTGGATTGATCAGAGGTCCCCCCGCCTGTTCCTCCAGAGATGCGGCCCGCCCGTCCCAGAAAAGACGATCCTGAAATGCGGCATTCCATACCGTCGGTGCATTGCGGTTCCCGCGCTGACCGTCGATTCCAAGGGCGGTGGCGCTGCCGTCACCCCCGGCCAAGGTATACAGATCATGGCAGGAGCTGCAGGACAGGGTACCGTCGCGGGAGAGGGACTTATCGAAAAACAACCGTTTACCCAGCGCCACCTTTTCCGGCGTGGTCGGGTTGTCCGCAGGATCCGGGGCCCGCTCCGGCAGAGGTTTCCAGACAAAGTTGGGATCAGAATAGGGCCTCCCGGGGGTCGCGGTTGCGGCGGACAGAGAGAGCCAGCGGTACTTTGGGGGCCCGTTCGGTATCGGCGCTGTATTACCCGGCCGCGGCGACTCAACGGGGGTAAGAAGCGGATCAATCAGATACTGGGGCAACCAGACCATGCCGAGGATGATCGTCAGCTTCACGGTGAAGGCCAACACACCGGAGCCCAGTGCCGTAGCCAGCAACAGGCGTTTCTGCCCCGATAACCGAGCCCATGGGCCGAGCTCGGTCTGGACCATGTAGAGTACGCCAAAGGTGGCGATCATCACCGCCACCAGGCCGATCATCAGTAAATCGAGTGGAGTATTATTCATACTTAAACACCGAGTGCTGGAGGCACGACCCCGGGGGTCATATCAGGCAGCCTTACGACGGAAAAACAGGTCACCCGGTGTAGCCGTGGTCACCTCGGTGATTTCGCTGAACGGCAATCCGACCCTGTCATGGGCACGGCGCACCGCCTCGGCATCGGGCGCCATGGTGAAGCAGAAAGCGCGGCCTTCACCGATACCCACATGCACCCGCAGTAAAACCACACCTTCGGCAAGACAGGCCTGCTCGTACCCGGCAAAAAACTCCTCGAACTGCTCGGCGGTCAGTCCGGCGGGAAAGGTCTGATCCCCCTGATCGTGGGTATCGATAAAAAACCTCATAACTTGCATGGCATTTCTCCCTATAGCGTTAATGAATAGCTGCTATCGGGAGATTAACCGGTGACGGAAGATCATTCTGTAGCAAAGGTTACACAACAAGTGGGGTGCCAAAACCTTATTAAAAGTGTATCCTTAGCTCATTTTTGGCCTCACACGACACGGAGGTGTTTTACAGCATCGTCAAAATTTAGATAATCTAAATACATTAGATTTATAAAGGCATTCTAAGTTGTTGATTCAGCAACCTGTGTCCAGCGTAGACACAGGGTTGGAACAAATTAAATAAACCGTTATTCAAATACCCAGAGGGGGAACGCCTTTCATGAATTACTCTCCTACCCATAGGCCGGGTACCCTGTTGCTGGTCTCCCGGATAATCGTCCTAAGCCTCCTGTGTGGCACCATGTCGGTATTTGCATCGACCACTGACCACAGCAAGCTGAAAGAGCTGGACCGGGAATTCAAAACCGGGCCGGAGGTTACCGAGGTCTGTCTTTCCTGCCATACAGAGGCGGCAAAGCAGGTCATGAAAACCAAACACTGGACTTGGGAATATCTCAATCCGGAAAACAAGCAGCGGTTAGGGAAAAAGAACGTCCTCAATAATTTCTGTATTACCCCGCGTTCCAACTACCGCTACTGTACAGCCTGTCATATCGGTTACGGATGGAAAGACGACAATTTTGACTTCACATCGGAAGTACATGTCGACTGCCTGGCCTGCCACGATACGACCGGCAACTACAATAAGCCCCCCGGTTTGGCCGGTAATCCGGCGGATTTCGTCAATCTGAAGGAAACCGCACAGTCGGTGGGTAAAACCAGCCGTGATACCTGCGGCAACTGCCATTTTTACGGTGGCGGCGGTAACGGCGTCAAACACGGTGACCTGGACAGCTCTCTGGCCATGCCGGATGAGGGACTGGATGTGCACATGGACGCCGTCGGACTCGACTTTACCTGCGCCACCTGCCACGCCACCTCATCCCACCAGGTGCCGGGCAGCCGCTACGCCCCGACGGCAGCGGAAACCAAGGGCATCCAGATTCGCGGAGAGCAGGACGAGCGTAACCCCGCGACCTGCCGTTCCTGCCACGGGACCTCGCCGCACGAGTCTGACGAGATTATCGGGATCAAGCTTAACGGCCACACCGATGAGGTTGCCTGCCAGACCTGTCATATCCCGACCATCGCCCGCGGCGGAATAGCAACCAAACTCTCCTGGGACTGGTCGACTGCGGGAAAAATGGATGCCGAAGGTAAACCCCTGGTCAAAAAGGGTGAACACGGCCATGTGGTCTACCACGGTAAAAAGGGCAACTTCGTCTACGGCGAAAACATCAAACCCGAGTATATCTGGTTCAACGGCAACGTGAGATATACCCTGTTGGATGACAAGGTGGACAAGACCGCCGGACCGACGCCGATCAATAGCTTCGAGGGAAGCCCGGACGACGGCAAATCGCGCATCTGGCCGGTCAAGGTCATGCGCGGCAAACAGCCCTATGACCCGGTAAACAAAACCCTGGTGGCGCCGCACACGGTGGCCAGGGATGAGAATGATGACACCGCGTACTGGAAGAACTATGACTGGGGCAAGGCCATTACCGACGGTATGCAGAATGTCGGCAAACCTTACTCCGGTAAATACGACTTCATCGAAACCCGGATGATGTGGCCGATCACCCACATGGTGGCACCGGCGAAGGAAGCGGTGCAATGCCATGAGTGCCACAGCAAGAACGGCCGGATGGAGGGCCTTCCCGGCGTCTATCTACCGGGATCCGGGAGCAGTCCCTGGCTTGATCGGCTCGGCTGGCTGGCCATCCTGTCCGTGTTGGCCGGAATTCTGATCCACGCTATCGTCCGTTTTATTTCAGCACGCAGGAGAAAAGCCTGATGGCCATACATAACATCGAGGTATACAAACGTTTTGAACGCCTCTGGCACTGGAGCCAGATGGCTTTGATCCTTACCCTGCTGGTCACCGGTTTTGCCGTCCACGGCGTTCACTCGCTGCTTGATTTCAAAACCGCGGTGACCATTCATACCATCGCCGCTCTGCTGATGATCGGCATCTGGACCTTTGCCGTATTCTGGCTCATAACGACCGGAGAGTGGCGGCACTATATGCCGACGGTTAAAAATCTTTCGACCGTGGCACGTTACTATCTCTTCGGTATATTCAAGGGTGAGCAGCATCCCTATATCAAGACCTATCGGCGCAAACACAATCCGCTGCAGGCGCTGACCTATCTGGCGGTGAAGGTGGTTATTTTTCCCGCGGTCTGGATAACCGGGATTTCTTATCTGCTTATAAGCTTCGGTATCGGCGGGGAATTTTTTGCCGGTATCGGGCTGGGTTTTCTTGCCGATCTGCATACGGTGGCCGCTATTGCGATCCTCGCATTTGTCTGTCTCCACCTATATATACTCACCACCGGTGACCACGGCTTTATCTCCCATGTAAAACCGATGATCACCGGTTTTGACGAGGTGGAACTGACCGAAGAAGAGTATGCCTACCTGAAGGCGGATGAACCCGGCAGGTTGAGAGATACTGTAAAGTAACTTTTTACTGTTTACTGTTTTTTGATCGAATTGCTTTTTAAGGAGCAGCACTATGAATCTGAAAAAGTCCCTTGCCGTTTCCCTCGCTCTTTGCCTGTCCGGCGCCATCCTGCCGATGGCGCAAGCTGCTGACGGCGACTGGAAAATAGGACGCATCTACTATCGTATGGTGTGCACGGACTGCCATAAGAAGGAGGCTGGCGGCGCCATTTCTCCCTCCAGTTACACCAAGGCCGAATGGGCCGCTTATATCGAGGCGGACAAGCACGCAAAGGACAAAGACTCGCTCAAGCATTATGTCAGTACTGAGTATCGTGACAGCATCAAGGACACCAACAAGGCCGCAGGCAATAAAAAGATCGTGGCGAAATCGGATGAGGAGCTGCTGGCCGACGTGCAGGCGTTCGTGATTCACGGCGCCAAGGACTCCGATACTCCTGCGCGCTGCAACTGACGCCACAACCGTAACTACGGGAAACAACGCACGGAATAATTAATAATCGGGGAAACACCTATGAGCGGTGAAAATGGTTCGTCCTGGATAAAGGCGGATTACAAAAGTATTTTTGTTAACGAGTGGTCACCTTTCTTCGGCGCCGCACTGCTGGTCATCATCATGGCGGTATTGATGGGTTCCGGGCTGTTCTGGGGAGTCTTTGGCGGCGTGAAGTTGTGGGGGGACTATTTTAATAATCTCATTGGATTGGGCCCCCTGCTTGGCGTCAAACCGGAGCTGGACAGCCCGCTCATGCACCGTATATCGCTTATGGACATCACCCTGGTGCTGGGCGCCTTCAGCGCCGCCCTGTTGTCACAACAGTTCCGCATCAGCCGCCCCCCAAAACTGGAGTTCGTCTGGGGTGCTCTCGGTGGAACCCTGATGGGAATAGGCGCGACTTTCGCGGGTGGTTGCACCACCGGCGGTTTCTTCGTTCCTCTAACATTTTCCTCGCCGTCCGGCTGGGTCATGTGGATCGGTCTTCTGGTGGGCGCAATCATCGGCCTTAAACTGCTGCTATGGACCATGGAGAACATCACCTGGGGAACCAGTGCGCCGGCGGTGAAACCGGCACGCTTCAAGCAGGCCTATCCCTGGCTCGGAGCCCTGGTCATTCTCTTCATTCTGATCTGGGCTGTCCGCTGGTGGGGTGCGGATAACGAGATGAAGGTGCAACGCGCAATACTGGTGCTGGCGGGTTTCGCTATCGGCTTCGTTCTACACCGTTCCCGGTTCTGTTTCTCCCGGGTGTTTCGTGAACCTTTCATGACCGGTGAAGGGGAAATGACCAAGGCCATGATCCTGGCCCTGGCCCTGGGCGCACCGGTAGGCGCGATACTCCTCGCCAAGGGAACCATTGATCCCTATCTGGCGGTACCGACCCGTTTCTGGCTGGGCTCCCTCATCGGCGGATTGATTTTCGGCATCGGGATGATTTTCGCCGGGGGGTGTGCTTCCGGTTCCCTGTGGCGGGTGGGTGAAGGCCACTTGAAACTGGTAGCGGCAGTGTTTTTCTTCGGCTGGGCCGGTTCCATCACCAACGGCATACTGGGAAAACTGGGTTTAACCAATGCCGAGTACGACCTGGACTTCATGGACGGCATGGCAGAAGTCAGCCCACTCGGATTTCAGGCCTACATGCCCGATCTGCTAGGGGGCTGGGGATGGACGCTTCTGGTCAGTTTTGGGTTGCTGCTGATCTGGTATCTGTTCGTCCGCTATAACGAATCGACCAATAAGTTCACGGTCTTCTGACATTATTGTCATAGTTTCCTGAGGGGGCCTTCAGGCCCCCTTTTTTTGTCCGCCTGACCGCAATTTGCAGACACTCCTGAATATCCAGGGACTTTACAGCTAAAGTTCCACCTATTCTGCTACGCTAACTATATGGAATCAGGAGAATTATAGGGAACAGCAGGCAGTAGGGAGCAGCATGACAGGGACAGATACCGCTTCCGGATCCAACCACCATCCTTCGGATCCCACCAGCGATCAAACAACAACCTTCAGCATCGTCGGGCGCTATCAGTTGGCCGGACTGATGGCCGCTATAGCGGCTATTATCCTGGGCTCCCTCGGTCTTGTCTCCTTAATCGAACAGCGCTTTCACGCCCGAGCCGAAACCACTCTTCAGACCCTCCTCGTCAGCACCCATCAGGCTATCGGCGCCTGGGCCAGTGAACACAGGTTTACAGCACGCAATTTCGCGCAATCCGAGGAGGTGATCACCGCAACAGAAATGCTGCTGCAGGGAGCGAAAGAGAAAGCAACTTTGCGTTCCTCCAAAGGTCAGACACATCTACGCACATTTTTCAGTGGGCACCTGAAAAGCGATCAATATCGAGCCTTCTTTATAATCGATTCGGACAATATCAACCTGGCCTCATCTCAGGACAGCAACGTTGGAATCCCAAATTTACTGGTAGATCAACCGGACATTCTTAAAAAACTGTGGGCTGGAGAGACGGCAATAAGCCGAGCCCAGATCAGTGACATACGGCTTCTCGATAATCTCCGCACAGAGCCCACACTGGCCCTGTTCGTGGGCACTCCCATCATTGACGCAAATGGCGAGATTATCGCTGTTCTGACCCTGCAGGTCGATCCCCATAAAACCCTGTTTCGAATACTGCAGCAAAATCGTGTCGGACAGTCGGGCGAAACCTTTCTATTCGATTCGCAAGCCATGCTGCTTTCCATTAGCCGTTTTGAAACAAATTCACATGAGTTTGGATTGGACAGAAAGATCAAAGAGACGGCCCTTTACCGCGATGAACACGGGCACACCCATAAAATGATTCGAGTAACGGATCCGGGTGTTGATTTGAGAGTGAAGGAAGCAATCCCGATTCCGCCCGGGGAGAGACCTCTAACCGTAATGGCCGCCAGCGCAACCCGCGGTGAATCCGGCAACAATCTGGACGGCTACCGAAACTATGTGGGAATACCGGTTATCGGAGCATGGATATGGGATGAAGACCTGGGCTTTGGACTCGCTACCGAAGAAAACCTGTCAGAAGCTTATAGCCTGTTCTATTTCGTCAGAGCGCTCGTATATGGAGCGACGCTGTTTACGACAATGACCATGTTATTCCTTTTTTACCTCTTCTATCGCGGTCGCCGGCAGATATTGGATACCCGCAACCGTCTCAAGGCGATATTCGACGCGACAGTGGACGGTATAGTAATTATCGACAGTCACGGCATGATTCAGAGCGTAAACCCCGCCATGGAGGCTATGTTCGGCTACCCGCAGGAAACCATGCTAAACAGCGACGTGGGCCTCTTGATGCCGCCATACCACGCTGAGGAACTCGATCGATATCTGCAGCACTATTCACATATCCAGCGTACTTCCATCATTGAGGCCGGCTACGAGGCGGAAGCCAGGCGATCCGATGGCACGATCTTTCCCGTCGAATTGAGTGTCAACCGACTGGAGCTGCCTATAGGACTGCACTTCGCCGCTGTAGTCCGCGATATAACCTTGCGCAAACAGGCTGAAAATGCCCTGGCGGACGCTGAGGAACGCAGCCGACTGTTACTGGAATCCGCGGGTGAGGGAATTTACGGCGTGGACAACCGGGGCGTCACAACATTCATCAATCCAGCCGGCGCTGAGATGTTGGGCTACAAACCGGAGGAGCTGCTCGGTAAACCGATGCACTCTGCCATCCACCACACCCATGCGGATGGATCCCACTACCCGGTTGAAGAATGCCCGATGTATGCCGCCTTTACCCACGGAAGCTCACACCAACGTTCGAATGAGGTGTTATGGCGCAAGGATGGCAGCGGTTTCCCTGTTGAATACACCAGCACACCAATCCGCAAGAACGGTGAGTTGCAGGGCGCGGTCATCACCTTCCGTGACATAACGGAACGGGTACGATTTGAACGCCGGCTGGAAGAAGCAAACGCAGAACTGCGCACCATGTCCCTGGTCGCAAATAGCACGGACAATTCGGTCATTGTCGCCGACCCGAACAGGCTTATCACCTGGGTCAATGCGGGTTTCACCTTTCTCAGCGGTTACCAACTGGACGAAGTAGCAGGTAAAGACCTGTGCGAAGTCCTGCATGGGCCCAATACCGACCCTGATGTTGTAAAAGTGATAGAGGATCGCCTGAAGGCGGAAAAGCGCGTTGAGGGCGAAATTCTCAACTACCGCAAGTCCGGAATACCATACTGGGTCCACTTTGAGATCTCACCGGTTTATGACGAAGGGGGCAAGTTGACCAAGTTCGTCGCCCTGGAGCTGGATATCACTCTGCGTAAGGACGCGGAGGCAGAACTGATCAAAGCCCGCGAAGCGGCGGAATCAGCGACTCAGGCCAAATCCATCTTTCTGGCTACTATGAGTCATGAGATACGCACCCCGCTCAATGGTGTGGTGGGAACCATCGATATGCTGGAGCATACGCATCTACTGTCCAATCAACAGGATCTGGTCCGTACCGCAAAGGACTCCGCCAGGATGCTACAGAGGGTGATCGATGACGTATTGGATTTCTCCAAGATTGAGGCCGGGCGGCTTGAAGTGGAGAACATCCCGCTATCCCTCGAGGAGGTATTGGAGACACTGGGCGAAAATCTCCGCTACCAGACACACAAACAAAACGTGGAACTACTGCTGTATTGCGACCCCTGGATACCGCCTGTGATAGGCGACCCGATCCGCCTGAAACAGATTCTGTTTAACCTCGCCGGCAATGCCATCAAATTCAGCAAGGATCTCCCGGATCGTGCGGGACAGGTTGTAGTGTCGATTGCAAAGCAGGAACAAAGTCGCAACTGGATAGAGGTCGCAATCCGAGTTCAGGACAATGGTATCGGCATGAGCGAAGAAGCGCTGCGAAAGCTTTTCCAACCCTTCGTTCAGGGCGAGGGTGAAACAACACGCCGATTCGGAGGAACCGGTCTCGGCCTGGTAATTACCCAACGACTGGTAGAACTGATGAATGGACATATCCAGGTGGATAGCGCGCTTGGCCAGGGATCTGTATTTACGGTATTTCTATATATGGAACCGGCGGCAGAAATCCCGTCTGACCATAATATGGTTCTGGACGGAGTACAGGTACTGCTCATAAAAGATGAAGAAGAGCCTGCACAAATACTTGAGAAGTACCTGCAGCATGCCGGGGCGCAGGTTACCATGATTAGACCCGACGATGCCCTTGCGGCATTCCCCCTACCGGACAACGAAAACTCCGATACAGTAGTCGTCATCGATAATTGCGGTGATGAAAAACTTTTACCCCCTCTTCGCGATTTATTACGGCGCGAGATGAACGATATTGACTTGCGCTTCCTGCTGGTAGCGCGTGGCCGGCGCCGCCACGTCCGCACTGATCAGGATGATGCGTTAACCCTCGACCTGAACGCCATGCGCCGCGCCACCTTGATAAATGCTGTCGCCGCAATCGCCGGCCGGGAATCACTGACCCAACCCGACATGCCTACCCAGGAAATCATTACCGATGCACCGGTGAAGATCGAGGATGCCATAGCGGCGGGCCGCATGGTGCTGCTGGCAGATGATAATGAAACCAACCTGAAGGTTATCGGACAACAGCTGAACATGCTGGGCTATTACGTGGAATTTGCGGAAGATGGAAAACAGGCCTTATCCATGTGGCAACATGGAAGCTACAACATTCTGTTTACTGATTGTCATATGCCGAAAATGGATGGGTACCAGCTCTCCCGCAGCATCCGAGCCAAGGAAGCGGAAGGGATCCGCATTCCTATCATCGCCATCACTGCCGATACCCTTAAGGGCACTGCCCAGAAATGCCTGGAATCCGGAATGGACGATTACCTGACCAAGCCGATAGAACTGCATGAACTGCGATCCATACTGGATAAATGGTGTTCATCAGAGCAGGAGCCTGATACTCAGCCGTCTCCGCCAGAATCCGGCATCAGTAGGAACAAGGAAACCGTGGATCCAGAAGCCCTGGGCAAGCTCTTGGGCACTCAAGATCCGGAGCTTTTGGCCGATTTCTATAATGACTTTCTGGAGACCAACACACCCACTGCTGAGCAGATCCAGGCAGCGTATATAGCGTCGCATTTTTCGGAATTGAGCCGCCTGGCGCACAAGCTGAAATCGTCCGCCAGAACGGTTGGGGCCAATGAACTGGCGGACTCCTGCCAAGCCCTCGAACTGGCAGGGAAATCCGGAAATACTGAAGGGATCATTCCACTTATGGATCACTTCACCCGGGCATTCGAAATGGTCCGTATATGGATTGAACAAAATTAGTGGTGGTTGGAGTCTATGGATAGAGAAAGTTTATTAGTCAGTATATTGGTGGTAGATGACGAGCCCTTCGTACTACGGACCACAGCCCATATACTTAGAGACATGGGATTTCAGGAGGTGTTGACGGCAAAGACTGGAAGTCAGGCACTGGAACTCATCACCAGTGCTAAGCCGCCCGTCGACCTGGTCATGCTCGACCTCAATATGCCGGATATGGACGGCATCGAAATGCTGCGCCGCTTCGATGAAGAAGGGTATCAAGGCGACATCCTGCTATTCAGTGCAGAAGACATGCAGACGCTCGACATGGCTGAGAATCTGGCACGGGCGCGAAATCTGTCCATCATCGGCTCCATTACAAAACCCGTGCGACGGGAAGATATTGTCGATCTTCTTAACAACCGCACAGGCCCGCGGAGATCGACTGAAATAGACACGGATTCACCCCTGGTAACCCCGCAAATGCTGGAAGCTGCGATAGAGGCGGGTGAACTGGAACCCTGGTTTCAACCCAAGATATCTTTCGCCGATCGCCTACCTGCGGGAGTTGAAATGCTGGCTCGCTGGCCTCATAGCATCAAAGGCCCGATATTCCCCGATATCTTCATTCCGGTTGCCGAGTCCAGTGGACTTATCGACCGGTTAACCTTCGCCCTCATCGAAAAAGCGATCCAGATGGACCAACAATGGCGCGCTCAAGGAATAGATCTGAGGATCGCGGTTAATATCTCCATGGATAGCCTGCATAGCCTGGATTTTCCGCAACGACTGGATGAAGTGGTTAGTACATCCGGGGGCGATTTGAGCAATATGATGCTGGAAATCACTGAGAGTCGCCTTATAGCGGATCAGATTGCTCCTTTGGACGTTCTGCTACGACTGCGTCTGAAGAAGGTCCGCCTATCCATCGATGACTTCGGGACCGGTTATTCCGATCTCTCAAAGTTGCGTGATCTACCATTCGATGAACTTAAACTCGATCGCAGCTATGTACACGCGGCGGAAGACGAAAAACGCACCGCGGCTATTCTTGAGTCCAGTGTGGACATCGCCAGAAAACTAGGTATGACGGTTGTCGCGGAGGGCGTTGAAACCTCGGATGACTGGTACCGGATGGAACGTCTGGGCTGTAGTCAGGCACAGGGCTGGTTCATTGCCAAAGCAATGCCTGGAGATCAAATACCTTCCTGGTTGGAGTCCTGGCCGAGAAGATGTCGGGAACTCATCGGTGCGGATCCGAAAGTATAGACCTTAGACCGGCACCATCAATGAACAGCCACATATGTCGTCTCAATCACTTCTTCGAGTTCGTTTATTCGATTAATGAGACTCTCGTTCAATTCATGCCCGGAGGCCACCAGCACCACGCCGCACTTTGAACGCAGGTGCTCCGATAGACGCATACCGGGCTCCAGGTGCTTCAGATTGACCTTTCTTCCTGAAGGCCTGCGTCCCTCCCACTCTTCCTGCCCGGTGATTGATGCGTTGA
Source organism: Sedimenticolaceae bacterium (assembly GCA_050291465.1). Lineage (GTDB taxonomy): Bacteria > Pseudomonadota > Gammaproteobacteria > Chromatiales > Chromatiaceae > CBFDBF01. The sequence continues at coordinate 46,088 of JBNKJV010000004.1, forward strand.
CGAGATCTGATCGGGCCGAACTTGCAAGCGCTATACTTTCCAGGTCGGTATCAATTTCCTGATAGACAGAAGCCTCCTTCAGGCAAACCTGTTCCTTTAACGCAACCCCTATCTTTTCTGCCGTGTTGGCCGGGGATATGGGTTTAACCAGAAAACCGTTGACATCCAGGGAAAGACTCGCACTAACCACATCCGCGGTTGAAAACGAAGTCAGCACAATGATCCTCATATCACGATCGCACGCGGCATTCCCGAGCCGAATCTGGCGTATCAGTTCAAGCCCGTTCATCCGAGGCATCTGGATATCCGTGATCAACAAAGCAATATTATCGCGATTTATTAAGGACAGCGCCTCTTTTCCATTTTCCGCCATGGAAATGTTTTTTAGGTTCAGTCCCGCCAATACCTGGCTGAAAGTACGCCGTAAAAAACCATCGTCCTCCGCCAGCAGAATCCCGAAATCCCTTGGCCATTGATCCAGTGACATATACTTTCCTTAGTTGTCAGTTGTTAATTGTTATTTGTCAGGTGTCAGGTGTCAGGTGTCAGGTGTCAGGTGTCAGGTGTCAGGTGTCAGGTGTCAGGTGTCAGGTGTCAGGTGTCAGTTGAAGTATAGGAAAAGTATCGGGCATTGGAAAAGTACTTTCCGGTAATTCCCCTGCTTTTAGGGGGAGATATGAAGCTGCGAATCCGTCGCCGGTTGGCGGCAGGGCCCACCGCCTCAGATCACGCGGACTTGGTTGCGCCCACTCTGCTTGGCCGCATATAGCCCCTGGTCCGCTGCCCGGATCAGGGTATCCGCTGTGGTACCGTGTTGTGGATAGGTCGCCACACCGATACTCGCGGTGATGGAAATGCGGCTTTCTCCATCCAGATCGAATTTCATCTCGGATATGGCGACCCGCACCCGCTCGGCCATCTGCATTGCCTGTTCCAGACTGGTGTGGGACAGTATGACCACAAACTCTTCACCCCCAAAGCGGGCACTGATGTCTGTATCCCGCAACATCCGCGCAAGGCTAGCGGCAAAGATTCTTAGCGCTCTATCACCCTCCTGATGGCCATAGGTATCGTTGATTCGCTTGAAGTGATCGATATCCAGCATCCATATTGAGAAATACTGTTCATAACGTTCTGCTCGCCGTATCTCCTCATCCAGACGTTTGTTCAACTCCCGACGATTAAAGAGACCGGTCAACTCATCCAGAGTCGCCACACGTGCCAACTCAATCTCCATGCGCTTGCGGTCAGTAATGTCCTGAAACGAAATAACATTTCCCGCCGATTGGTCGTCGATCAATAAGGGCGATACGGAATAGGTAACATGAAAACCGGTACCATCCTTATGATAAAACAGATCGTCTCCACGGTAGCTTTCCTGATGAACAAAGTCACACCACGACGCCTCAACCCCTGGGTTGCCTGATGAATGTTTGTTCCCTGAGCAAATCAACGTGTGAATCTTCTGACCATAGAGCTCCTCCTCGCTCCAACCAAGCAAGCGTTCCGCCTCGGGGTTCATCATGCTCAGACGACCATTCCTATCTATTACAAAAAGCCCTACGGCCAGGGAGCGGGCTATATCCCGCATCCGCTGTTCAAGTTTTTCCACTAAAGAGTCTGCGGCACGCTGACGTACGTGCGCCCAGGAAAATGCCAGGGTAAGCGGCACTAAAACAAGGAGTAACAATCCATACTGCAGAAGGCCTATACGCCAATGGCGCGCCTGCTTCTCTCTAAGAATACGTTCCGGAGTATAGGATACCAGTATCCAGGAATAATCCTGCTGGTCGCGAATACCCGTGGATGGGGCATATGCTTCCGCCGCACCGCTGCTGGAAACCTGCCCCTCCAACATGGGATAAATGACGGCAAAAGCGAAGATCCCTTTCTCATCCTGATGAGCCCCCTGCGCCTGCTGATGAAAGGCCTGCCACGCGGCTGGAAACCGCTCCCGGAAATTTCGTCCGTTCTTGAACATAAAACCCCACTCATCCTCCGGGTCAGGTGCAAGCAACCAAAACCCCTCGGCATTCAGCAGCATGGTATCATTTCCCCGCTGTCCCAATTTATTTTTCAGGTGCTCCAGAAAATGATCCCCAAGGTAATTGATAACAAGAATACCCCGCATGCTCCCGGAGGAATCATGTAATACCGTACCAAACCGGATCATCGGTTTCCGCGGCTGTTCTATCTGACCCTTTTCTATATTCAGATCCAAAGGTGATACAAATACCTCACCCGGCGCAAGCTTTACCGTGTCCTGAAAATAATAGCGGCCCGACTTATTCTGAAGTTCATTCTCGGGTACTACCGCTGGTTGGCCGTCATTGTAGTTGACGCGTATCACCTCCATACCCTGCGAATCTATATAGCGGATCTGATCATATTTCTGTTTATTGGCCGCGAACGCGATAAAATCCCTGGCCACATCCTCCTTTGCCTGCTCGCTACTCTTTTCCAACATCCTGTTTAACGCAGTGGAAGAGGCCAGCATCCGCAAGTCCGCAGTAGCGTCCTTAAAATCGCTGTATACAAACTCCCCGTTTGTGCGCACGCTGGCTTCTCCAAGCGAGACAAGATCCTCTACCTCATAACGATAACCCTGGATCTGAAACATCACTGACCCGAGGCCCGAAATCAATACCAAAGGAAGTATGATCTTAAGAAACTCGGCAACCATTGCGCGATGCAGAGAACCACGTTGCGCAGTCTGCTCACGCAAGCCGATATTGGTAGAGGAATAATTGATACTGCTGTGCTTCTGCACGGAACCACTCTCTCGAACATAACCTTACAGGACCGTCGCCGGAAACTTTATCTAGCCGCCGTGAAATACCGCATCACCGGATAGTACGTCGACCAATCCTTCAACGATTACTTCCAGTGATTCACGCGCGCGCTTTTCCCGGTCCCTGTTCGGGAGAGTTACTCCAGCAGCTTGATAACCCCCTGATTAACAAGCCTTGGCGCCCATCTCCAGGCCAGGCAGTATTAATCACAGGTATCTCAAAGATTGGTACATTTCCCCTGGCTTTTCAAGGGATAGAGCAGGTCCAATCATCGAATAATTTTCTCACCTTATGAATCTCTTTCCTTCAGAGTCCAGTGCCGTCCGCAGAAACTCGGCGTACGTCTGCTCATTCATCGGCTTGCCGAACAGATATCCCTGTAGCAGATGACTACCCGCAGCTCGCAGAGAATTCCATTGCTCGGGATATTCCACCCCCTCACCAACCACCGTCAACCCAAGCCCCTCCGCCATGGCGATGATGCCCAGTACCAGCGCACTATCACCGGCATCGTGCGGCAAACCATCGACAAAACTCTTATCGATCTTGAGCATATGGAAAGGAAAATGTTTCAGATAATTCAGGGATGAGAATCCCGTTCCGAAATCGTCCAGTACCAGCTTCACTCCAAGCTCTTCCAGACTTTTAAGCACCTCTATAACAATACCTCCCTGATGCTCCATCAACATACTCTCAGTTACTTCCAGATGCAGCTTTGCAGGTGGTATATCGTATTCCTCCAATGCTTCTCTGATTTCCGTTACCAAATCGCTATGCAGCTGGATCCGGGAAATGTTTACCGAAAAAAAACCGGGGTCCAATCCGGCCGCTTCCCATTCAGAGAATTTGCGGCAGGCCTCGCGCAGCACCCATTCACCGATCGGGATAATGAGCCGCGTAGCTTCAGCCAATGGAATAAAAACCCTTGGACTTATTGTCCCCTTTTGCGGATGATTCCACCGCGACAACACCTCCATTCCCTTGGGCTTACCGCCCTGCGTGTCCACAATAGTCTGAAATACGAGTTGCAGCTCGTCATTTCGTAAAGCCAGATGAAGATCATGTTCCAGAATAAGTCGCTCTTTTACCGCCTCATTCATTTTCGGTTCAAAGAAACAGATGGATTCCTCTCTGGAACGCTTAGCCTGATACATGGCGTTATCCGCATTCGCCATTAAGGCTTCCGTGGTTTCACCATCGGTGGGATAAAATGCGGCGCCTATACTGCAGTGCACGAATATCCCCCGTGAATCCACCTTGATCAGTTTCTCGATAGCATCGATCAGACGGCGTCCAACCTGTTCCACTTCCTCCGCCGTATCCGCCTTCGGCAATATGACCAGGAATTCATCTCCACCGAGACGAGCCAGTATGTCGCTCTCCCTTAACCCCGACTTCAGGCGTCGGCTTATCTCCACCAACATAGTATCCCCAAACTGATGGCCCATGGTGTCATTTACGATCTTGAAGTTATCAAGATCTATAAACAGCATGGCGAAACGTACCTGATCGCGCGATGCCCGACTAATTTCCTCTCCCAGCCTATCCAATGCCATCAATCTGTTCGGAAGGCCGGTCAGACTATCGTAATTCGCCTGGTAATTAAGCAATATACGATCCTTGCGCACCTCTTCCATCATTGCGTTGAAAGACTCGGTCAGCCCCCCCAGTTCATCTTTTGAATGCACAGCTACCGGTCGCTCATAGTCACCCCCCTTTACCCGCTCAGCACCCCCCTCCAGGCTGCGAACCGGCCGCAACACGCTATAGCGAAACACCAGGTATATACCAAGAGCAAGCACCAGAATAATGATTGATGACAGAAACAGCTGTTTCCACAGAGCCCGTCTGAACTGATCATCAAGACGTCGCAAGCTTATCCCGAGTGCGAAATATCCTATGGTCTCATTGTGATGAATGATCGGGAACTCATACACTTGTATCTGTTCATCATTTCCTGAGAAGTACGCCTGCAGAACACTCTGTATATCCGCCTCTCCCGATATACCGTCCAGGACGGATATGTCACGATTATTCTGATTCAGATAAGAGGTCAACGGCTGTCTACGCTCATCAAGAAACGCGGCAAATACTACATCACGCTTTTGATTAACATCGCGTACGTAATTATTCAGGGATACGAAATCGTAGGCGATGATCGACTCAGCCCCAAGATATGCCGCCAACTGTCCCAAGGTACGGCCATTATCCAACAGTTGATCCTGCATCAATTTATGATCAGCGCGCAGGGAATAGTAAGCATTAAAAGCCAGGGTCAACGATAAGATCGTTACGACCAGCACGATAAATTTGGATCCAAGCCTTATCTGCATGCTGACAGAATACCCTACGGCAACGACTCAGGAGTCACATCGCGTATGATCTCCCGGCAACGATCGTAATCCCTGTCTTCACTTGGTGCCAACCCGGTTAATCTTGCGACTTTCAGGATAGCGCGACCCTCTTCACTATCCTTGAGGGTGATCAACAGATTCTTAATCTGTTGAACCAGTTGCTTGGGCATGTCTCTCTTCACTACCCAGGGCAGGTGAACAACAGGCTCGCTTCTGGCAATTATGGCAATCTGCTCCGTGGGCACGGACTGCGTGATCATCGGCAGATCGATCACCACGTCGCCGGCTCCGCCACCATCAGACTGACGATAGAATACCCCCAATACCGCATTGGGAGGCGAAGTGGCAAAGTACGAATCGAAATCAGACTCCTCAAGTCCGGCCTGCTTGAGCATGTACCTTGGAAGGATATAACTCATCATGGCATCCGGACCGCCGCCAAACAGAACACTGCGACCACGTAACTGCTCAAGCGATTGAATACCACTGTCACGCCGCACGTAGATCGCACCTCTGATAGTACCGCTACCGAACTCCTCGTTATGGGCTATCACCCGATAGCGGTCTGCAGATACCACGTAGTGATACTGATTGTAGTGAACGACGTCGTAACGCCCCTTGGTAACCCCCTCCCAGAAGGTTGGGAAGTCCTTGGCAGTCTGCAGCACCACCTCACGTTGCAGCTCGCGGGATAGATAATTTATCAGTGGTGTAAATAGATCGCTGGTGAGTGTGGCGTTGCGCCGGGGGAATATGCCGATAATAAGCGGCTTCTGCTGCTCCGGGGTTTCGATACCGGCCGCCTCAGCAGGCTCACCTATCACCACCGTCGATATCAGAACAGCCAGACTCACGCCAACAAGCTGCAGCAACCAGTTCACGAAGGATGCCTCCGCCGAGATACTCGGCACGCTCGCCGTCCGGAATTCCGAATCTCTTGCTGTTCAAGTCCCTCTTATCGTGTCATCCGTTGAAGCACCTGGCGAACAATCATGATGATCATTAACCAGAAATTCAGCCGCCTATTCTTCTATTCCGACAACGCGAATATACCGATAGATACTAGAAAATCTCCGATTTGATTCTGAATTAATCCTTTAGCGAGTCAATCGGAAATCACATTAAGAGATTGGTCCATTTTGCCCCTAATTTCAAGCCTCGAAGCATACTGTCACGGCGACAACCGGAAACACGACTCATGGAGAAAATTCAAACTTCGTTTGAATAATGAACCTGGCAAAAAAAAGCCCGCCGATAACCAGGCGGGCTGTATTCCGTAGACGGTAGGGGTCGAAGGCTTTCGCCTCCGCCCCGTTACGCCGATTACATTATTTTGCGGCTTCCGACGCTTGCTCAGCAGCTTCGCTTGCGGCTTGTGCCGCTTCGGCAGCGGCCTCGGCAGCAGGCTGAACCGCTTCCGCGGCCGGAGCAGCGGCTTCTGCGGCGGGAGCAGCAGCTTCAGCGGCGGGAGCAGCGGCTTCAGCGGCCGGAGCAGCGGCTTCAGCGGCCGGAGCAGCGGCTTCAGCGGCCGGAGCAGCAGCTTCAGCGGCGGGAGCAGCGGCTTCGGCAGCCTGTTCAACCGCTTCAGCGGCCGGAGCAGCGGCTTCGGCAGCCTGTTCAACAGCCTCCGCGGCCGGAGCAGCGGCTTCTGCGGCCTGTTCAACGGCTTCCGCGGCAGGCTGAGCAGCATCCATGGCGGGTTCGGCACCCTCCGCCGCCGGCTCGGCGGCATCCATGGCGGGCTCAGTCCCCTCCATGGCCTGCTCGGCAGCATCCATGGCGGGTTGCGCTTCTTCCACGGCAGGTGCCGCCGGTTGCGTGGCCGCCGGCTCTACGGCTGGAGAAGACTCACTGGCTTGATCGGAAGACGGACCGCCACAGGCTGCCAGGGTGGCGGTAATGAAGGCAGTAGCAATTAGTTTTTTCATTTGACCCTCTGTTATTCCATCGATTATTTGGTATACGGTGACTCAGAGTGCCGGCCGGAGCATGTTTCGCTCCGCAAATATCAGCCATTAGCGGTTTCCCAGGGCAACCCGGACACCCAACTGCCGATGGTGCCACTTTGCCCCTATCGTGGCAATCCCCACGCTATCTTTTCTTTTATCCGGTTCTGCACTAAAGAGGAGATTCCAGTCAGTTTTGTGATGGAGTGCGATTTCGCCCGAATTTGGTGTTTCCTGTAATCGCTCTAAAACACGGTTTCGCAAAAAACCGGCCTCTCTGAAACCGAAATGCACCGGGAGCCGCCCGCAGAAACGGGGGAATAGGGCAAGCTATTCGATCAACCAGGCCAACGCCTCCCCTTCGTTTCTGAACAGATGTACGTTGTATCCGGTGTTTTGAGCGACGACGGCGAGAAAATCATGGGAGTAATCGTCCGCCGCAACCAGGATCGCCACACGGGCGTCCCGCTGCAGATTCATCGCCGGCATCTCTTTGTGCGCATAGCCGGAATTGTCGGCGACGCTCATAGTATTCGGCGCTTCGCGAACATCTACCAGAAACCGTTTTACGCCGGTTTCACGGCTGAGACGGTCCTCCTCCATTACAAACTCGTGGGAATTCTCGTTCGTAATCGCCCCTTTGAGCCGGCAAAGGATATACTTCCCGTCCTCGGAGAGCTTGACGGAGTATTGCATAGTTTCCTCCCCTGGAAATCAGCGATAAAGTTCCGCTTTCCAGGCTTCCCTATCTGTATTTTTTGCTACCGTGCCTGAATGGCGACACCGTCGGTGATCTTGTCGCCCGGGTGTTCCACAATCCGTTCTCCAGCCTTTAAACCTTCCAGTATCTCCGCTTCCAGGCCGGTTCGGTGCCCGAGTCTGACCTCGCGTCTGGCGGCCACTCCGTCATCATCGACGAATACCGCCCAGTTGCTATTATCTCTGAACAGGGCGGTCAGAGGCAGCTTGAGCACACTCTTATCCTCCCAGAGAACGATACTTACATCTACCTGAAAGCCGTGGGCGATGCGCGACCAGTCTTCACGCGGACTGGTGAAATCTATTATGACGTTGACCCGTTGCTCTTCAATACCGAGGGCCGAAACCTTGGTGAAACCGAAGGGCTCCACCCGGCGCACCACCCCCTCCAGGGGTTTGTCGCCACCCCAGTTTTCGATAATGACGCGTTGTCCGGCCTCCACCTTGACCGCATCGGAAGAGAGCAGATCAGCGACGATCTCCAGATCCGCGGGGTCGCCGATCTCCACCAACGGCTCTCCGGCGGAGACCACCCCCTCGCTCTTATGCAGGATCTTAAGAATACGCCCATCCACAGGAGCGCGGATCGGCACACAGGAACAATCACCGTCTTTCTCCCGCGCCTCGGTGGGAGAGATCAACTGGGCGCGGGCCCTGTCGAGTTCGGCCTGGCGGGCCTTACGATTAGCTACGGCTGTCTCCAGGGCGGCCTGGCGGGTCTGCTGGACGCGTTCCTTATCCTCCAGTTCCCGCTCCGAGATCACCGCATCCGCACGCAGTTTCCGGGCCCGCTGGAGTTCACTCTGAGCGAAGTCCAGTTCCACCTGAGCCTCTTTGACCGCGGCCCTGGCCAACACCAGATTGGCCTCGGCGGTACGGATATCAGCCCGCGCCTGAGCCTCGCTGCGAGGATCGAGAAGGGTCGGGTCGATCGGCTCGATCTCCGCAATCAGGGTCTGCTGCGCCTTTACCTCATCACCCACTTCGGCACCGATACGCAACGCCCGGCCGCTGATGGGCGCCGAAAGCACGAAGACGTCGCGCACCCGGGTTTCACCCTCCTCGTCCACCGTAACCGTAATCTCACCGGCCTGCATGGTGATAATATCCACCGGGATAGGACTGGGGATGAAGGCCCATATCAGGCTGAGCAACAGCGTCAAACCCAGCACCCCCCAGAGCAGGATACGTTTTCGATGTGCGCTCATATTCAATTCGATCATACAATATATCCAGTTAAACCGATGTATCCCTGTCTACCGGGAGAAATGAAAACACAACTTTAGCACTCTTTGTCACTCGCGGGTCTTGAGGACGGCAATCAGATCAAGATGATCAAGCCGGTTGCGCACGACTGCCGCTGATACGAGAGTAGCCGCCAGGGTGACCAGTACGGCGATCGCGTTGGTGGACGCCTTAATCACCAGGGGGATACGGAAAAGTTCCGAATCCATTGCACTGGTAATAACCCAACCGAGCCCGGCCCCGACCAGACACCCGAGGGGCAACCCCACAAGGATCAGCAGTCCCGCCTCCCCGAGCAGGATGTAGGAAATCTCGCTGCGATGAAAGCCCAAGACACGCAAGGTGGCCAGTTCCCTGCCTCGTTCCGAAAGCGCGATGCGCGTACTGTTATAGACCACCCCGAAACCGAGGGCGCAGGCGAAGGCGGCAAAGAAGGAAACATAGATCATCAGCGTCTCCGCCATGGTGTTATGAAATTCCTCCACCGCCGCTTCCTTCAGGATCACCGAGGCGACCTTGGGTAGCGCCTTGAGTTCCTTATAGAGATCCTTAACCTGTCTGTAGTCCACCAACAGGTTGACGTACTCCAGGCTCTCACCTTCCCCCATCATGCGGTTGAAGGCGTTGATGTCCATATGGGCACTCATACCGATATAGGTCTCATAGAGATCGACCACGGGGATTGTCCGTTGCGGCCGCCGCCCCTCCAACACCTCCACCCGAACGTCGTCACCGATGCCCACCCCGAGTTTCTCGGCCAGGACGGTGGAAAGCAGCAGACCGTCAGGCGGCACCCGTACCACCCGCCCTCTGGCGTCGTAGACCTGCTGCAGCTGCGGGTTGGGGGGTACCCCCTGGATGGAACCCCGGTGGCTACGGTTGCCGGCATGGAACTCAACCCCCGTGCTACGCATCGGCTCGGCGGCCAATACACCCGGCATGCGCCGAAACTCCTGCAGAGTGGTATCCGGAGCGGTCTCAACAAGCCCCACCATCATATCCTGGCGCTGAGCATCACTGAAATAGACATCGACGATTTGCTCGATGGAATCAAGCCACTGCAACGCCATGATCATTACCGCCACCGAGAAAGCAATCCCGATACCGGTAAACAGCGCGCGCAACGGACTACGTTCGATCTGGCGCAGAATAATACGCGTCGGTTGATCCAGCCAGCGCATCAATCTGCTGTCGGAAACACCGGTCCGGCGATATAGCGGCGGCGCCGGCGGCACCATCGCCTGCGCGGGAGGCAAGTGGGCAGCCTGGCGCACCGCACCCAAACTACCGGTCAGGGCGGCGATGAGACTGACCACGGCCCCGACCGCAAAAACCCTGGGATCGGGCCGAAAGATCAGAAGAGGAAAACGGTAAAATTCAGCATAGAGTTCGGTGTTTACCTTACCCAGCCAGGCACCCACAAACCATCCGAGAATAATACCCACCCCGGCCATGGCCATCACCATCTTGGCGTAGTGCCATCCGACCTGCCGATCGCTATAACCGAAGGCCTTCATCAGACCTATTTCACTGCGGTCGGTTGCGATCAGTCGGCTCAGCACCATGTTGCTGAGAAAGGCGGCCACGGCCAGAAAGATGACCGGCAGAATACTCGACATGCGCTTCAACATGCGGATCTCATTCATCAGAAACCAGTTGGAGATCTGGTCCGCACGCGCAATAGCCCCACGCCCACCATAACGCTCGAGCAGATGGTCGAGCCGTTCTATCACGTTCTGAGGATTGGTGCCGTGAAGCAGACCGAGGCTTAGGTCATTGAAGGCGCCGTCAAGATCATAGACGGCGGCAAGGGTTTCGCGACCCATCCATATCACACCGAACCGCTTATCATCGGGCATCAGCGCACCGGGGCCGATGGTATAGATGTACTCCGGCGAAAGAGCGATACCCACCACGGTAAGGGTACGCAGATTACTGTTCATGAGCGCCTGCAGGGTATCACCCGGCTGCAGACCGTGAGCCTCGGCAAAGGGCTCGCTCAGCACCACCTCGTCAGGGTGTCCGGGACTGACCAGGCGGCCGGAGCGTATCACCAAACGGTTAAGGCGTGACTGCCCCTGCTCGGGGATAGAAACCAGCTGACCGATCACCGGCTCCTCGAAACCTTCGATAGAGAGCGTCGCCAGATATTTGATACGGTCATCCACGGATCGCACGCCGGGAATGGCACGAATCTGTTCCACCAGCCGCCGGGGAGCGCGTTTGACGCTGGCAAAGACTTCTCCGAAACGCTGGCGCTCATAATAGGCGTCGGTGGTCGCCGTCAATGCCTGCAGGGCCGAAAGGGACATGACAAGAACCGCCACTCCGGAGGCGATTACCACGGCAATGGCCAGCACCTGGCCGCGGAGCCGCCAGAGATCTCGCGTCAGCTTCTTATTCAGAGCGCGCATGAATCTTACCAGCTCATTTCACTGACCGGCAGGCGGGTTTCGTTGATCTCGCTATCCACAACCTGTCCGTCGCCGAAATGTATAACCCGATCGGCCATACGGCCAATCACCGTGTTATGGGTGATCACCGCCGTAGTCGTGCCCAACTCCTTGTTTACCCGCTCGATCGCCTCCAGCACCAGGATACCGGTCTGACTGTCAAGGGCACCGGTAGGCTCGTCACATAGCAATACATCGGGACGCTTGGCTATGGCCCGGGCGATTGCCACCCGCTGCTGCTCACCACCGGAGAGCTGGGCCGGAAAGTGATCAAGCCGGTCACCGAGCCCCACCAGGGTAAGCGCCTCCCCGGGATCCATGGGCCGGCGCGCGATTTCGGTCACCAAAGAGACGTTTTCACGTGCGGTAAGGCTGGGGATCAGATTATAGAACTGGAAAACAAAACCGACGTGGTAACGGCGATACAGGGTCAGAAGAGACTCCTCAGCCCCGGTGATCTCCGTATCGCGAAACCGCACCCTGCCGCTGGTGGGGATATCCAACCCACCAAGGATATTGAGCAAGGTGGATTTACCGCTTCCGGACGGTCCGAGAAGCACTACCAACTCCCCTTCTAACAGTTGAAGGTCAACGCCCCGTAAGGCATGCACATCAACGGACCCGGTATGATAAACCTTGGTCAGCGCCTCTCCGGCAAGGGTGATCTCCCTTTTTTCAGTTGCGTCGGGTTCCAAAAATGACTACTCCTGCCGTTGCCGCCCGCACCACGTCATGACCAGATCGCCGCCGGGATTTATTTTAGCGGATACACTCCAATTCGAAGTATAGCCACCTCAATAGACCAGGGAATCCCTGAATAGATCCATAATATCCGAGATCCCGCCCTCACGTCTTCATGAAAGCTCGCGCGGAAAATGATGTTGCTTGTAACTCGCTGCTTATTCCTACCGACCGTATAGAAACCCCAACAGGGGGTATTCAGTTATCGGTAAGTTCGGTGGCGATTCGGTAGAACTCCATCTGCAGATCGATGAATTGATCTACGATATCCGGATCAAAATGACTGCCGGAGGCTTTTTGGATCGTTTTCACCGCCTCTTCATGGGATACCGGCCCCTTATAAACGCGATAGCTGATCAATGCATCATAGACATCCGCTACCGCCATCAGCCTGCCGGATATGGGTATATCGTCACCTTTCAGTCCACGCGGATAGCCGGTTCCATCCCATCGCTCATGATGGGTATAGGCGATCTCCCTGGCCATCTGCAGAAAGTCGGTGGTACCCAGCTCCTGCTCCGCGCGCATAAGTGCTTCGTAACCATAGACGGCATGCTTCTTCATCTCCTCCCACTCACCCGGATCCAGTTTGCCCGGTTTGAGCAGGATATGATCGGGTACGCCTACCTTGCCGATATCGTGCAACGGTGAGGTCTTGAAAAGCATTTCAATGATCTGGTCACTCAGATAATCGCGGAACCGAGGATGACTTTTCAGACCCTGGGCCAGTATCCGCACATAGTTCTGGGTACGCAGAATATGCTTCCCCGTTTCCGCATCTCTGGTCTCAGCCAGCGAAGCCATGCAGTAAATAGCGACGTCCTTGGTGCGATTCAACTCCTCGGTTCGCTCCTGCACCATAGTTTCGAGCATTTGGTTCTGGTCCGTGAGCTGGCGCCGCGCGCGATTAAGGGCCAGATGGGTTGCCACACGTGCTTTGACGATTGGCGGACTGATCGGCTTGAGAATATAGTCCACCGCACCCAGCTCGAAGCCTTTTACTTCGTCTCCCACTTCACTCTTGACGGTTAGAAAAATAACGGGGATATCACGGGTAATCGGATTGTTCTTAAGTTCCCTGCAAACCTCGTAGCCGTCCATATCCGGCATCATGATATCCAACATGATCAGATCCGGCAGCGGCTCGGCGTTGGCCAGGCGCAAGGCGTGTTCGCCGTCCTTGGCGACCGACACTTTGTATTCGCCATTAAGCAGTTCCACCACAACGTCAATAAAGAACTTCTCGTCATCCACTACCAATATCTTCGCCTTTTCCGTGCTCATTACCTGGTACCTGTCATATCTGAAATCAACTCCTCTAAAAGAAGCAGTGCATTATCAAAATCATATTCATTGAGTCGTGCGTTGATCTGCTCCAGGTGTTTTTGTTGATTGGTTTCAAGCGCAAATTGTTCGAGTTGCTTCAATAGCTTCCGGGCATCCGGATTCCCCTCCCTGAGCATCTGCTGAAGCTGCATAAACAAATCATCCCGGTCACCCTCGGGCACCACCTGTGCGTCTTCGGCTGCTATTGACGGAACAGATTTTTTATCATGCAGCAGCATGGAAAGACCGTTCAATAGAGCATTAAAGGCCTTATCAAATGAATTCGGCAATCGAACTTCAACCGCCTCCTTTTCCACCAGCACCTGCTCCAGCTTCTCCGCCTCCTGCTGTAATGTTCGCGCACCGATGTTTCCGGCCACACCTTTCAACGTATGCAGCACACGGCGCGCATCGTCGCTCTGACCCTTAGCCAACAGCATCCTGATTTTCTGTATGGTATCGCGGTGATTAGCAACAAACTCATCGAGAAGTTTGAGAAACAGGCTCCTGTTACCGCCGATCCTCTCCAATCCCCAGTTTAGATCAATACCTGGAATTTTTTCCGGCAGCTCAACATCATCCGCCACTGCAATCCGTTCCGGCGCCTTATCCGTGACCGTAAGCCAGCGACTCAATGTTGTAAAAAGCTGAGTCGGATCAATCGGCTTGGGAATATGCTCATCCATACCCGCCTCCAGACAGCGCTCCCGCTCGCCGCTCATGGCGTGAGCGGTCATAGCAACCACCGGAAGTTTTTCGTATCGCCCTTGCGCGCGTATCCGTCGGGTTGCTTCATATCCATCCATTTCCGGCATCTGAATATCCATCAACACCAGATCGTAGCTGCGGTTTTCCAGAGCCTCGAGCGCCTCGCCGCCATTCCCGGCAATATCCACCGTCAATCCCATTCCCAACAGGATCTCCTGCGCCACCTGTTGATTAACCACGTTATCCTCTACCAGCAGTACCTGTCCGGAAAGATATTGCCCGCCCACTCTTACCGGTGGCCCGGCCTTTTCCTCTCCGCTCTTTTCCAGAACGCGAATCACGGTATCGAACAGGGTCGAAGGGCTCGCCGGTTTAATCAGAAAACCATCCAACCCCGCCGCCTCCACCTGATGCATCACCTCTTCCCGACCATGGGCGGTTATGAGAATCACCGCGGGAATTGACTTGAGACCTACTCCCCGCTTGATCTCCCTCCCCGCATCCACGCCGTTCAATTCCGGCATGCGCCAATCCATAAGTACCAGCTGGAATGGCTGTCCTTCGGTATCCGCCTGTCGCAGAAGACGCAGGGCTTCCAGGGCGCCGCTCGCAATGCTCACCTTGAAAGTAAAGGAAGCGAGCCGCCCGCCGAGAATATCCCGCGCCGACGGGTTATCATCCGCCACCAGCACGCGCAGACCGCGCAGGTCGGGACCTGGAATCCAGTCCCGCTCCGCCGTGCTGCCGATCTCGAAGGGCAGACAGAATCGGAATACACTGCCCTCTCCCGGGACGCTTTGCACCTCGATTTCCCCTCCCATGAGCTGCACCAGATGCCGGCATATGCTAAGACCAAGGCCGCTACCCCCATAGCGACGCGTGGTGGAGTCATCCAGCTGGGTAAAGGCCCCGAACAGCCGTGGAATCTGCTCTGCTTCGATACCGATTCCGGTATCGCTGACCGTAAAGCACAGCCTTACCCGGGCCTCTTCCCGCTCTTCCAGTTCTATATTTACCTGCACCTCTCCCCGTTCCGTGAACTTGACGGCGTTACCCACCAGATTGATCAATACCTGCCCCAGGCGCAACGGGTCTCCCACGAGACTGTCGGGAATCTGGGGGTTACGATTAAAGTAGAGTCGCAGACCCTTCTCCTCCGCCTTTATCATGGTGAGGTTGGCCAACCTTTCGTAGACCTCGTCAAGAGAGAAAGGAACGCACTCGATCTCCAGTTTTCCCGCCTCGATACGCGAAAAGTCGAGGATGTCGTTGATCACCCCCAGAAGCGCCTGAGCGGAGGCATGGATCTTGTCCAGGTAGTGATACTGACGCGTTGAGAGCTCGGTTTGCAGGGTAAGGTAGCTGAACCCCATGATGGCATTCATAGGGGTGCGAATCTCATGGCTCATATTGGCCAGAAAGTAGCTCTTGAACCGGTTTGCCTGTTCCGCTTCCGCCTTGGCCACCGCCAGTGCCGCTTTCTGCCGACGGGTCTGTGCCACCCACAGCAGGGCGAGCAGCAACAGCGTCGCCGCTCCCGCCACCACCTTCCACAACAGGGCGTAATTGACCTCCACATCATAGCGGATCGCCAGGGATTCCTGACGAAGGGAGCGACGCTCGTTTTCGTCGATGGCGTCCAGGGACTTGTCAAGAATTGTCACCAGTTCCGGCCAATCCTTGCGTACACCGATGGCCAGATCATTGGCATAGGGGGTCGGCGCCGCAACCTTTATGTTGCCCAATCCAAGCTTATCGATCATATAGCTGCCCAGGGTCAGGTTACCCACGTAGGCGTCTACCTGGCCGGTCGAGAGCGCCCGCAACGCTTCGCTGGTGGTATCCACCAGTGTCAGCTGCAGATCAGGATGGTTTGTCTGCAGATACTCCTGGGTGATGTAGTCACGCTCCACCGCTACCCGTGCTCCCCCCAGATCTTCAATACCGGTAATCAGCGGCGCGTCCTGGCGGGTAAAAACCATTAACGGAAAATGCAGGTAAGGTTTAGTAAAGTTAAGATATTGGCGTCGTTCCGCGGAAGGCGTAAGAGCGGTAAGCACGTCGATTTCCCCTTCCCGCGCCTTATTCATCACCTCCGCCCAGGAAAGTTCGGTCTGGGGGATCATCTCCACGCCGGTCATCCCCTGGATCCGCTGCATGAACTTCGCCGTGATACCCTCATACACTCCTTTCGCTGAAACATACTCAAAGGGTTCCCAATCCCTGTCGAAACCGAGGCGCAGACGCGGATGAGCCTGCAGCCAGGCCCGTTCCTCCGAACTCAGCACCAGTTCCGCCCGCCCGCGGGCAGCCCCTTCCGCCGGCACCCAATGCTTCAGGATATCGCGCCGCTCCGCCTCACCGATACTGGCCAGCACCTTCTGCAGAATAGAATGCAGCAGTGGCCAGTCGCGGCGCACACCGATGGCGTTTATCGATGCGACATTCTCGATCTTGCCCTGGATCTGCAGATTGGAGATCAACTCCCGCTCAATGAGATACAGCGCTACCGCCCGGTTCCCGATGTAAGCGTCTGCCGCCCCTTTGGAAACCGCGTCGAGGGCGTCGCTGGTATGGGCATACTCCTGGACGCTTATATCCGGGTACTGCTCGGCGAGAATTTTCGCCAGGACAAACTTCTTCTCAATCGCAACCCTTTTTCCACTCAGATCGCTGATACGGTCGGCGTAGGGACTCCCCTTACGGGCGATGATGACGTGAGGAATAGTGAGGTAAGGATCGGTGAATAGAAAATCAGCGGTCCGGCTCGGGTGCGGAGTGATCCCGATCAGGGCGGGCAGGCGCTTCTCCTTCACCGCCGTGTAGATCTCATCCCAGCTCCCCGGCTGCAGATGTAAAACACCGCCGAGACGGCGATTCATGGCGCGGACAAAATCGGCGCCGATACCGCTGGACCGACCCTTGTCATCTACAAAATCCATCGGCGGCCAGGCATTCATGACACCAATAGAAATCTTCGGATGGTCTGCCAGCCAGGCCTGCTCTTCCCGGGTTAACTGCAACTCCTCCGGTGACATCCCCCGGCTGTCCAGGGATATCCACTGCCGGCGGATAGCGATCCGTTGTTCGCTGCTGATGCTGTCGAGCCCCTTCTGCAGGATACTCCTGAGCTCCGGCCAGTCGTTGCGGCAACCCATAGCCAGGTTACTCGGTCGACCGAAGCTGGCGGCGATACGCAGATTTGCAATCTCTTCCCGCTCCAGCCAGTAGCTGGCCACCCCAATACTCAGGATGGTGGCATCGGCGGCGCCCACCGCCACCTGCCTCAAGGCCGTGGGAATATCCCGGGTCTCCTGAATCTCCACCTCCGGCAGACGTTGGCGCAAATGGGTATTGATGGAATAACCGGCCGGCAAAGCAAGACTGTGTCCCGCCAGATCTGCTTCACTGAGGATATCGTCTCGCCCTCCCCGGATAATTATCACCCGCTGACTGGTCAGGTAGGGTTCGGTAAAAAGCAGATGAGCATCGCGCTCGGAGGTGCGATTGAGCAACGGCAGCAGATCAACCTCTTTCGAAAAGCCCTTCTGCAGCGTCTCCCCCCAGCTTTTTGTCGGCACCAAAACAAAGGTCAATCCCAGGCTGCGCCCGAGCAACTCCAAATAGTCGGCGGATATACCTCTGTTTTTACCCTCTGAATCAAGAAATTCGAAGGGCGCGAAATTCGGATCTACCGCTATGCGCACGGTCCTGTGATTCTCGATCCAGCGCTGTTCCTCCCGAGTCAATCCCAGGTCCTGCTGGAATGGAAAAGCGATACCGTAATCGGCCCGTCGTCCCAGCCAGCGCGCCAGGATCCCGTTCATCTCCTCCCGGGTTATGGCATCCAGTCCCTGTTCTATCACCTGCAACAACGATTCCCGTCCCTTGGGCACGGCCGCGCGCAGGGAGAGGGGAAACAGCTCCTGTTCCAGGCGGCTGAACTTACCTCTCACCCCCTTACTCAGAAGCACCAGATCGGCAGAGGGCTGATCCGCGATAAAGCCCTGGATTTGCCCGGCCTGCACCGCCTCGACCATCCGGGTGATGCTCTCGTAGCTGACGAACTCCGCCTTCGGCAGCAGCTCTTTTAGATATTCTGCAGGAGGCGGACCGCGGATGCCGATTCGGGTCTGCTGAAAATCCCTTAGAGAGCGGCTTACCCCTCGCTCTGAGGGATAATACAGAAAGGCCGGCGCTTGCAGAAAAGGCTTGGAAAAGAGCAACCACTCGCTACGATCCGTAGAGGAGATCAGACCCATATGAAAATCGGCGCGCCCGGACTTGAGATCAGCCAGAGAGGTGGGGATATCCGTCAGGCGGAAGCGGACCGGTCGCCCGTTTTTCCGTGACCACAGGCGCCAGATATCTATACCGATACCGGCCACTTCACCCTCTTCATTCAACATGGTAAAGGGTGGCAGGTTACTACTCCCGACCAGGGTCAGCGTCTCAGGATCGGAGGCGTCCTGTCGCGGGTCTGACCCAAGACAACTACCAGCCACCCCCAGGAGCAGGGATACCAGTAACAGGTGGAGAATATGGGTATTGCAGTCCTTCACGCGCAGATATTTCTGTTCATCCTTTTCGACTAGTTTAGGATATCTTCCGGGTAATCCCTATGAATTAAATGCCTATCACCCCGTGGACACTGGCGTAACGGTTCCATTTTCAGAATATAAGGTAACACCGACCCTTCCGTTCAAACTTGATGCCGCGCCCACGGGATACAAAAAAGTGCAACAAGTAGCGGGTAAAATTCGGTCCATCTTGCTAGGATTAAGGAAAGTCCACGCGGAGAACGCAGCTATGAAACGTTCCTTTCCTTTGCCCATCGTCCTGCTCTGCCTCCTTGCCCTGTCGTTGCCCATGGCGGCTTTTGCTATTGATGGACCGTTCCACGGATCCACCGGAGGAGAAGCGGTAAGCGCTAATTTTGAGGGCCAGGCTGAGGGTGCCAGCGGCACCCTTACCATCGGAGAAACCCATTACATCCTGCAGATACAGAAGAGCGAAAACGGCTACCAAGGTACCCTGGTTAATATCTCGGAGGGTTATGGAGCTACTCTGCTCATCCAGGAACAGGAAGGGAAACTGCAATTGGACATCGAGCGGGAAGGCAAACCGTCGCAGCACCTGGAGCTGCTGCCCGGCAACCCCTGAACCGCAAGAACACTACCTGAGATCGCGGAAGATATTTCAGAGACCCGCCGGGGTCCGGCGGGTCCAATCAAAAAAAGCTGGGCCTATTGCCCGGACCCATCTACCGCGGCACCTGCGGTTTCCCGCAAGAACTTTCCTAACAGCTGATCTATTCCGAGCAGATGCTCATTTAACCACTGATTGAGAAACGTAAGCACCTCCAGAGAGGATACCTCCCGCCCCTCGCGCAACTGTTCGCAGATAGCCACTATCCGGCGGGAAAACTCGCGATGCTGGGCGATGTGGGTGCGTGCGTCCTCGGGACATGCCGTTGCGTAATCGTACCTTTTCATAAGCGCCTCCTCGGTTTCGAAATGAGTGAGGGCGTAGCCGAGCAGATCCCTGGCTATCTGATGCAGCAGGACGCCATTTTCATCACGCAGCAATTTCTCATTCGCCTCCTGCAGGGTATCGACAAGAAAATGATGCTGCTTATCGATAGCTGAGATACCGGTCGCCATCCTGTCTGCCCATTCGAGCGGTTGAAAAGGCTTTTTCATTGGCATATGTCGGTCCCGTATACCACAAAATCAGCGTACCACTTCTCGAAGGCGAATACCGGCATCGGCCGTCCCAGACCGTAACCCTGCACAACCGAACACCCGAGCCCCACCAGATGCCGGGCCTGCTCCACTGATTCGACACCCTCGGCAACCACACGCAGCCCGAAAGCCTGCCCCAATCTGATCACACCGACAACGATGGCATGGTCGCTCGGATCCTCAAGCATATCGCGTACGAATGATTGATCGATCTTCAGCTCTTCGATACTGAGTCGTCGCAGATATACCAGCGAGGAATAGCCGGTCCCGAAGTCATCAAGTGAAAAGCCTACCCCCATCTTCAGACATTCTTTGATCACCTGTTCAATGGGCTCCAGATCCTCCAGGTCGGAGGACTCGACAATCTCCATCAATAATCGACCCCGCGGCATAGTCGGCCAATAGGATTCAATGGCGTTGCGTAGATCATCAACAAAGGTCTGGTACTTGAGATGACGCGGGAAGATATTGATACTGATGGGTAACGCGATGCCCCGATCGTTCCAGAACCGGGCCTGACGCACCGCCTGTTCCATCACCCAGCGACCCATACGGAACGCCAGACTGTCGTTTTCAATCAGAGAAAGGAACTCCTTGGGCCCCACCAGTCCGAGGATCGGATCATTCCAGCGGAGCAGGGCCTCGACCCCGTGAAGCGCCCCGGTGATACAGTCCGCCTTTGGCTGATAGTAAAGCTCGAACTGGCTCTCCTCGAGACCACGCTCCACTTTGGCGAGAAATTCCACCCGCAGGGCGATCTGTCGTTCCAGCCTTGCGTCGAACATCTGAAAACGGTTTTTCCCGAGCTGTTTTGCCGAATACATGGCGTGGTCGGCATGGCGCAACAGGTTGTCGGCATCGACATTATCATCAGGATAGAGGGTTACACCGATACTGGCTGATACGGATACCGGTTCCCCTCCCAGCATCATCGGTTCGGAGACCTTGGCCAGAACCCGTTCCAGCGCCTGAACACAATCGGTTTCCTCACCGACGTCGTGCCATAACAGTACGAACTCATCTCCACCCAGCCGGGCGACGGTATCATCGGCACGCAACATCGACTGCAGACGACGGGCTATTTCCACCAGCATGCGGTCACCGCCCTCATGACCGAACTGATCATTGATCGGCTTGAATCCGTCGAGATCAAGGTAGCAGACAGCCAGATTGTTGCCGAGGCGCCGCGCACGCGCGATGGCCTGCTCCAGCCGGTCTCTGAGCAGACGCCGGTTGGGTACCGAGGTCAGCACATCGTAGTGCGCGATACGGTCGAGGTCCTCTTCATGCTGTTTAATTACAGTGATATCGGTAAAGGCCCCGACATAATGTTGCAGCCGGCCCGCATCGTCCTTGATGGCGACGATGGAGAGCAGTTCCGCATACTCGTCCCCTGATTTTCGCCTGTTCCAGATCTCGCCCTGCCATTCCCCCTCGGCAGCGATCGATCTCCACATCTCCGCATAGAATTCCTGGCTGTGCCGCCTTGAGCTCAGAATACGCGGATTCTCACCGATCACATCATCGCGGGTATAGCCGGTAAGGCGCGTAAAGGCGGGATTGATATCGATTATTCGGTTATCGGCATCGCTGATCAGAATACCTTCCTGGCTATGAGCGAACACGCTGGCGGCCAGCCGCAACTGATCCTCGGTGCGCTTGCGTTCGGTAATATCAACCAGGGAGACCAGTATTTTTCCCAGGTTCTGCTCGTAACCGGGTGTGACCGAGAAATGGGCCAGCGTATTCTGCCGGCGGCCGGTAACCGTCTGTACCGCAGCCTCCAGGCGAAAACTGGTGTCTCCCCGCATGAGTGCCACAACCACGCTGCGAAAAGCGGCCAGGGAGTCGGGAACGAAGATCTGCTGAAGGCTGCGTTGCAATGTCTCTTTGCTCTCCGCTTCGTGAAAGACCAGTGCGGTATGGTTGATATCCAGCACCCGGACCAGCTGCGCGCATTCTCTAAGCACCTCGGGGTGACTGGTCAGGTAACCCTCCATATCATCAGCGAACTCTGGACCCAGCGTTTCCAGATAACCTTTTACCGCGGAGTAGTCCTCCTCACGAATGGGCAGGGGCGCATTTTCAAAGAACTGATGGTAACGTTCCTCGCTCTCGCGCAGATTACGGGTGACCAGCAGGCTGTTCAGTCCGTCCGACAATCTGCGGCCGACCTCCTCGAACAGACGCACCTCCTGGTCGGACCAGACCCGGTCGTAGGAACATTGGTGGACGCCAAACTGCCAGGGCACATCGACCTTTGGATACAGAGCCATGGCCATGAAGGAGCGGATACTGAACTGCTCCTGCAGGAAGTCCGCCACCGGATAGTCCGTACCCGGACCAACACACACGGGATGATCCGAATCGAGTACCAGCCGCATTTCCCACGCCACCATTTCGTTCATGGGCATTTCAAGACCTAACTCAAGCACTCCGGGGTATTCAGGCCTGCAACGTTCCATGGGCGCCGTCCAGGTGGCAGAGTTCGGATCACAGGGATAGAGCAGGTAGACGCGGTCGCAATCGAAGATGTCCAGCACCTCATCCAGGACCCGGGTCAGAACCTGCTTGAACCCACCTTCCTCCTGCAGCACCCGGTTGATCCGATCCAGGCTCTTGAGAATATCCAGATACGCCTGGAGTTGATGTTCAGCACGTTTTTTATCGGTGATGTCATTGGATATAACCAACACCGAAGCCAGCTTTCCGACGGCATCGAATTCCGGTGCAAAACGCATACTGGTCCAACGTAATTCACCCTCCAGGTCCTTATAAGAGAGCTCATCCGAGCGCTCGGCCGCCGTGTTGATTACCTGCCTGATATTGGCCATGTAGCGATCAGGATCGGTCAGCGGGGAAAAGGTTTCCTCGGTGGTCTTGCCAAGCAGATCTTTTGCCGGCCCGGGAAACTGCTTTTGCAGAGCGGGGTTTACGTAGATTCGACGCAGATCCAGATCGTATCGCGCAATATAGTCCGGTGAGTTCTCTACCAGGGTGCGAAACAACTGCTCACTGGCGGCGAGCCGCTGATCCGCCGCCTTGCGTTCGGTGATATCGGTAAAACTGACAATGACCTGTTCGATATCACCTTCCTCGCCGAGCAAGGGGGTAGCGCTTACCAGCGCCCATACATCCTCCTTTCGGCCCGGACGGTGTATGCCCACGACGAGGTTCTGCAACGCGCAGCGCGAAGCCAATACCTGGTTGACCGGGTACTCCTCCAGCGGCATTTCGCTTCCGTCTTCGCGCAGGAAATGCCACGCGGGATCGATGGCGGTCTTTCCCTGCATCTGCTCTTCGCTCAATCCGAGCAACTTCTGCGCAACGGAGTTGGAGACAAGGATTTTCGTATCCGCATCGTGCACGACGACCGCGGCGCTGATTTTCTGTACCAGGGTACGAAACTTCTCTTCGCTTTCCCTGAGATCGCTGTAGAGATGAGCGTTCTCCAGCGAGATCGCCGCCTGCACGGCCAGCACATCCAGCACGGCGATTCGCTCCGGAGTGAAAGCGCCGGTGACCTGCGTATTTTCCAGGTACAGCACCCCGGTCAATTTGCTTTGCCGGAGCAGCGGCAGACAAAACACAGACCTCACCAGCCCCCGCTGCAAATAGGCATCCTCGAGAAACTCGCCGGGGCGGGAGACATCGTCGAGAATCACATTCCTTCGAGTTCGGGCCACAAAATTAATAACGGTTTCTGCGCAGTCCACCCGCTTGATCGAGGTGCGCATTAGTTTGACCTCCACACCGACACCACTGGCTCTTGCCTCCACCTCCACCTCGAACTCTTCATCAGATGGCAGAATCAGAAGGCCCCGATCAGCCCCCGCATTCTCAAGCGCACTTGTCATCAGCGTTTCTATGAGCCGCGGCAGTTCAATCTCCTCCGACACCGCCTGGGAAGCCCTGGTGACGGTCATCATATCCAACTGTGTCTGTGGAGGAACCGCAGCCCCCTCCGACGACGCAAGACGTGATTGCAATTCACTCAGTTCCGGATAAAGCGCGTCGAGCTGCTTGCGCTTTCCATCGGCACCCCAGAGAGCGTAACCGATGCTCGCACGATGCAGATGGGCGAGACCCGTCGTCTCAAGCCCTCGACCAAGATAGAAACGACCGGCAAGCTCATGCGCCAACGCCTCGTTGTGGACGAAATCGCTGGCACGGGCGGAATGGATGGCCTTCTCGTAGAGATTCATCGCGTCAAGTGGCCGCCCTTCAATGCGGGCGACCTCCGCAGCAACAAGAGCGGCGCGATTCTCGAAATTTTCCGGACAGATTTTTGCCCAGGTCTCGAGTTGGTTCAGTTGCTCGACCGCAACTTTCAAATGCCGTCGACGGCGGGATTTCGATACCGAATCGCACCGGGCCATATGGGAAAGGGCCGTATAGAAGGAATACTCTGCTATTTCAATGAACGGTTTCGTGGTCCAAATCAACGCTTCCGCTTTTTCCGAAACCGCGATAGCCGCCTCATAATCGCCTGCAAAAAACCGTGCCTGCAACCGACGGATCCAGTGGAAACACTCTGCCACGGCCAGGCCCGGTTTATCCGAGAAATGCGCCTCAAACTCCCGTTCATTGAACTGTTCTTCGTCAAATGAACCGAATTTTTGCGTCACCCCCCGCAGGCTTCGGATCAAACCTATTTGGGAAGTGATAATGTCGGCGACCAGACCAAAGCGCGCTTTCCTCACATAGTCGAGGCCGCTGCTCGCTTCACGCTCCGTTTCATCCAGAGGATCACCCGCCATTAAATAATTCGAAACCAGATTATTACAGGCATATGCGCCGTAAATAATGTCACCGCTTCTGCTCGCAACGCCAAAAGCGCGTAATAACAGATCACGGCCCTCCCGGATGTGTTTCGCCCAGGGCATTACGAACATACCGAAGTTGGTTAGTGTTCTGGCCTGGAAACGCTTCATTCCACGCCGCTCCACTAGGTCATACCCCAGTTTGCCGAAGCGGAAAGCCGCCTCGTAATTACCGAAGTGCGGTCCTGCAACAACGCCGAATGAAGCGTAGGCAAAGCTCGAGCCGTCTGTGTTTCCGTGCCCGAGACTCAGATTGACCGCTTTGCAGATGACCATGGAGACCAGGTTTGCATCCGTAAACAGGGCGGGCGGTCTGAGCTTGATCAGAACATCCATGGTTGCAAGCAATGCCGGATCGGTCATTACCGGCAGGTCGATAAGATCCTCAACCGCACGGTCTCCAAGGGTCAACCAGATCTGCTCATATTCCTTTCGCGCCTCCTTAGCCGTCGGATGGACCGACCAATCGATACCCAGATGCCTGAGGTAATCAAGCCCTACAGTTACGGCACGATCCATCTGCCCAAGAGTTATATATAGATCAATGAAAAGACTTGCTACGCTCGCCCGCTCGACGGTACTTTCCGCACGGGGAAACAACTCGGCCAGATGCTGTTCCGCGATCTCCAGCTCCCCGGTCAGAAACTCGCATTCCGCCTGGTTTATTTCCAAGGCAAAGGCAAGCTGGTGCTGGCGCTCCCAGCGTTCATCCCCCAGGAGCGAATTACCCTTGCTCAAATATGTCAGGGCCTCCGTATATGCAGTAGATCCCTTGGCACGCTTACCCGCCAAAAGGTTGAGTCGCGCCAGCTTTTCGCACTCATCCGGGGAGGAAATCAAGGTTACCGCACGATTGACCTGACTTACTATTCTGAAAATCGCCTCTTCCAGTTCCTCCTCGGAGGTATGCGCCAGCAGTAACCTGCCGATTCTAAGATGGGTCTCCGCCCGCGATGCCTTCGGGATCAGTGCATAAGCGGCTTCCTGTACCCGGTCATGCACGAATCGGTAAGAGTCTCCATATTTCTGGATAAACCCCTGGCCAACAGCCTCACGCAAAACCGCATAGACCTCCTTCTCGGGAACCTCGAAAACCAGGGAAAGGATTTCGCTTTGGGCGGAAGTTCCAAGACAGGCAAGCTGCAGCACCGCCTTCCGAGCGCGATCAGGCAGACGGATCAGCTTTGCCGCCATGAGATCTGCGACATTATCGGTATACCCTTTAGACTTGATGCGATCCAGGTTCCACGCCCATCTGCCTTCGTCATGATCAAAAGCAAGTAATCCTTCCTGATCCAGCGCCGACAAAAATTGAATACTGAAAAACGGGTTGCCAGCCGTTTTGGAGTGCACCAGCTTCGCCAGCGGATTGGCGTGGCTGGGTCCACAACGCAGAGAATCCGCGATCATCTGCGTCAGGTCCGTTAGGGAAAGCGGAACCAGTCTGATTTCCGTCACTTGGACTCCGACATCTCTGATGGCCTCGAGTTTATGCGTGAGCGGATGATCAGGACCGACCTCGTTGTCGCGGTAGGCACCGATTAGAAGCAGGTGACGTATATCCTCCTGGGTCGTAATCCGCTCGATAAGATCGAGTGTCGCTGAATCGAGCCATTGCAGATCGTCGATAAAAAGCGCCAACGGATGTTCCGGGCGCGCAAACACCCTGACAAACTGGCTGAATACCAGTTGAAAACGCGTTTTTGCCTGCTTTGGTTCGAGTTCCTGAACCGGCGATTGTTCGCCAATAACAAATTTCAGCTCCGGTATTAGATCTACGATTAGTTGGCCGTTTGGCTCCAGCGCCTCCTCAAAGGCCTGGCGCCAGTCACTGAGCGCATCGTCACTCTTTCCCAGTAACGGACGTATCAGCATCTGGAAGGCTTGCGCCAAAGTCGCATAAGGTATGCCGCGCTGATACTGGTCGAATTTTCCCGAGGCAAACAACCCACGCGATGGAACTAGCGCCTTGTGCATCTCATTCACAACAGCGGACTTACCGACACCGGCATACCCGGAGACGAGCACGAACTCCGATTTGCCGCCGGAAGCAACCCGATCAAAAGCCGCAAGAAGCGTTTCCACCTCCCGCTCGCGCCCGTAAAGTTTCTCGGGGATCAGCAGATAGTCGGGGACATCATGCACACCCAACGGAAATAATGTTATATCCCCCAACGTACGCCAATCTTCAAGACAACGTTCCAGATCGGCTTTCAGCCCCTCGGCAGTCTGATAGCGTTCCTCCGCGGTTTTTGCCAAAAGCTTCATGACAATATTCGAAAGCGGCTCAGGAATCGTCTCAAGATATTCACCGGGAGGTTCCGGCTGAAGCGCAATATGACAATGCACCCATTCCAAGGGATCGGACGCAGTGAACGGCAAACGGCCGGTAAGCATCTGATAGAAGGTGACGCCGAGGGAATAGAGATCGCTGCGGGAGTCGATGGAACGATTCATGCGTCCCGTCTGTTCAGGTGCCATGTATGCGAGCGATCCGGCGATCTCTTCTGCAGGCCCGGGGGGCAGACGCTCACTGGACAACCCTGATGCCAAACCGAACCCCCCGATTTTGGCTGCTCCGGTTTTATCGGCGAAAATATTTTCCGGTTTGATGTCTTTATGTACCAAACCGTGGTTATGGACCTCCGCCAGCGCCGCTGTTATACCAATTGCAATCCGAAGAAAGGTCTCTGTCTCCTGCGGAGCGCCTAGCGACTGCGAAAGGGGAGGATATGGACACTCTTCCAGCACCAATACGCTTTGCTTGGCGCTCCGTTCTATCTTGACCGGCCTTAATATGTATTTCGGATTCAGATCGCCGGCGACTTTCAGCTCATGTTCAATCTGCGCCCTGGGTACAGCCGATTTGAAGAATTTCAATAAAACGCTCTTATCATCCTGCGTAACAGCACGATAGACCAGGAAATCATCCGTTTCGCATATAAGAGATTGATTAACATAGCCTGATGCAACAGGCTTGTTTAACGAAGAATGCGCCTTATGCTTCATCTTCCATTACCCGGAGAGGCTATCAGCACGTCAATCAATCCAAGCTCCTGAAACACCCGCCGGAAAGAGCGAAGCAACGCTTTCAGAAAAGCTTCCGGGGGGCCGCAACCCTCGTATTAACGACTTCCGGGAACCCGCTTTGTAGTAGCGCTTAGTCATAGGGGTTCAAAATGCGGGAATTGCCGCTTCGAAGGATTTCAGATCCGGAGAGTACCAACGCGGCAGGTGATACGGTTAGAGGAAGCGAGTAACTTTCAACAAATCCAAATAAAGGTGGTATCAGCAGGCTGCAGCTTTCAGCCCACCGGTAAAAATCCCGGCTGTCCGTATTGGTCACCCCGTTACCTCCCTTTTGGGAAAAACACCCCTACAAGGAAGCTTGGAGCCTTTTAGGGCATTTTTCAAGCCAGGGACGGCCCTACGATCGGGGCCGGGTATGAACCTCAGAGGCATGGCGGGAAACCCACGTACTGAGGCTTCCAGGCAGGCAAACGGATCGGACTGACCAGACATCCCGGTCCATATGGGCGGGCCGCCATGCAAAAGCCGTCCCCCCGCTTCCCGACACCCCCTGATCCCCGTACAGGAAATCCCAAATTGCCGGGAGAATCCTGTCCCGCATAAACACGCATCACCGCCAATCTGCCGCCCCACGGCCCCAGACACCCCGTTTGGGCGCGGGTTTTCCAGCCTCACAGCAGATCGACACCACAGATAACAGGCGACCGCCCTATATACAACACTATAAATAGGGTTATAATTTACGCGGTAATCGGCTTCGATTGCTTTTACTCAAACAATCCCTATATTCACAGTGAATAACAAGCGTTAAGGAGGGATACATCATGATGGAAGGTAAAGGGGCACTGCTGATCGCCTTAATTCTGGTCGTAGTTGGTGTGGTTGTTGCGGCCGTGTTGGGCTAAGCATCCTAATTCGGGAACCAAAGACCCGGCTTCATGCCGGGTCTTTTTTTGTCTTGTATTAATGCCGATCCGTCACTCATATTCGGTATTTTCCGCCCGCTCTGCTGAAACACCCTGTCCCCGCGCCCCTGCAATCAACGTGCTAACTTGAAAATCAGGCCGGATTGGGCGACTCTAAAACCTTAAGCCTCGCCATTTCGGGGTCAAATCAGCTTGCGGGCGGCCGATGCGGGCTTTTTCCAGCCGCTACCTATGGCCGTCCTTATCAAGGAGGACCTGGAATGCCAGTCACCATACACCTTATCGGTATCCCCCTGGTCCTGCTTGTAGGGCTTATCCTCGGCGGGTTTGTCGGTTTCCTGCTTGGCCTTAGGGCCGGTGGAAAGAGCCGGAATCCGGATGGAAACGCAGACCCGGCCTCCGTCGGCGAATGATACTTAGCGTTCTCTGACCGGCTCTCTATCCGGCCTTAAAGGTCACTTGATCCCGCCCATTGTTCTTACTTTCATACAATGCCTTATCCGCGAGCGCAATAAGCATTGACGGCGTGGTTCTGATATCCGGAACCATGGAAGCAACCCCGATACTTATGGATACCACTTTCTTTATTAGCGATGCCTCGTGGGGAATGTCTTCCAGCTCAACATCTTTCCGTATCGCTTCCGCTATATCTACAGCATCGCTCAGTCCGGTATTTGGCAAGATAACACCGAACTCCTCACCTCCATAGCGCGCAGTAATATCCGAAACCCGCTGGCAATGCTTATTTATCAACTCGGCTACAGTCCGGATGCAATCATCTCCCGCCAAATGCCCGTAGGCGTCATTGTATTTCTTAAAATAATCAATATCGCAAATCAGGAGCGAAATCGGCTCAGACAAGCGCTGGAGTCTGTTAATCTCTTTTTTCAGGCCGTTATCGAAGTAGCGCCTGTTATATAGCTGCGTAAGTCCATCCAGATTCGATAACCGCTGCAATTCCCTGTTAAGAACCTCCAGCTCGACGGTTCTTTCCTTAACTTTTTCCTCCAGCTCCTGCGCCAACCGTTGTTTTGCCAGCAAATCTATTTGCTGCCTTCTATATTTCCATGTAAGGAAGAACACAACAATAATTAACAGTACCGTTAACGTAATGAGATATTTACTGTATTTCTCATATGTAGTCGGCGGAGCATTTATAATCAGGCTGCCATGAGGGAGAGATGATGATTTAATCCCGAATTTCTCCATATATTTATAGTCAAACATATATTGCGTCGCGCTATCCGTAACTACCCCCATTTTGCTTACCGGTTCCCCCTGCAATATCCTCAAAGCCCTTTTGGCCGCCTCCTGCCCCTGCAGTTTTCCCGAGGTAATACGTCCGCCAACAATCCCTTTGCCGAGATAGAAATCCCAGGAGCCATATATGGGAACAGTTGTATTTTGCGAGATCATTTCAATTCCTTCGGTATAGGAAATGAAATTATCGTTTCTGTCGCGATTAAAGGTAAGAATATAAATGATGTCCCCATCCCCCAGCTTTGCCAGTCTTGCCGGGATTTCCTCAAGCGTGAAGTCCCTGAGAAAAGTAAATTCAAGCCTCCCCTCATATAACGCCTCTATCCCTCTAAACTTCTCCCGTATCGCTTCACCGGTGGGCGTTTTATCCAGGACTACGATTACATGGCGTCTTTCCGGATGTAATGCCATCATCAGATCAAGTGTCGATTCATGATCCGTCGTTTCAACAACACCGGTTACGTTAGGAATATTTTCCGTAAGATCATCGCTATAGTTATTGATGCCGCAAAAGATGACCGGTGGATTACCTGGAAAATAAATCTTACCCTCATTTATCAACCTTAAGGCGTTATTATCAGAAACAATTATGGCCGCATATTCCGCGTGCATATATTTAGTCAGCAAAAATTCGGCAACCTTGCTCATATAGTCATCGCCGCTATTCCTTTTTGTATCCAGGTATTCGTAATGTACTTCATAGTACTTATGGAAGGATAAAAATACCGACTGAATACCCTTCGTAATATTATCCGTCCACTCCAACCCCTGGTGATAGGAATGCAATACGAGAACCTTTGGTTTCCGCTCGGCAAAACAGTCATCGATCGTAATAATCGATAACAAAAAACACAGACAAAGTAGTCTGATTGCCGTTCTCATTAGCCGCTTACTTCTCATCTGCCGCTGTATACTTTTCGCGCGAAGGCACCAATATCAAATTATAGCTATTGAAGGGCCAATAATCGGGGGATTTCCATGACGCTCCCATCTTAACGGATTCTCGCCCTAATTGACGGGGATGCGTGGCGAGCGATTTACTCGCTGAAAGACGGCGCTAGCCGCAAGTACCGCGCCTGGGCCGGCACGAATCTAAAGGTGACCAATCGGCGCTTACGGCCGCAGAACGAAGACGGCTAGGGCAATAGAAGAGACAGCCTACCTCCCCCGAGAGTGGCATCATTTGACAAAACTACGTTCCCACACTGCTTATCATGACGATGCAAATCAAGCACCATCTGGGTGAAATAGAGGCCCAATCCGGTATTGTTATTTAGGAATCCTGTAGAAGGTCGTGCCAGATCACGCTGCTCTTCCAACATAAAGACGGGAAAACCGTTCCCATTATCCTCTATCAGGATCTCCAGCCCCTCCTCCGTTCGGCGTGCCGATGCGCGAATCCTGTCCTTGGTATAGCGTAACGCGTTACTGATTGCATTACCCATGACACCCGTCATCAGATTTCGATCAAAATACCAATAGAGATCTTCATCACACTCGATCTCGTATTCGATGCCTTTCTCCACCATGATCGATCCCTGCTCCAGCATGGTCTCATACAGGAAATCAAGTACAGAATGCGCGTCAACATTCAGCGCATAAGTTCCTTCCTCGACTTTAAACAGGGTAAGCATCTTTACCAGGTTGTTATTTATACGCCTGCTTTCATACTCCATTTCTGCACAACAGTTGTGCAGAGGGCATGACGTCGGCTCACAGTTATCCGTAATACCCTCAATATCCTTTAACAGCACGCCGAGCGAATTCTTGATATCGTGCGAAACCATGGCAAAGGCTGCCGCCAGATCAAGTTTTTCCTCGGCTTCCTCGGATTTTTCAATGTCTGAATTTTGTTGCACGGGAATACTCCGATTCCGCTCATGCGGATGATATCTGAGACAACTGTTCGAAAGCGTCACTTGCCTCCTGATCGTTTGAATCCAGTTTCTTCAACTGTTCCAACGCCTGCCTGCACCTGAAATAGTACCCCCTATCCCAGCCATGTTTGATCATATAGCCGATCATCGCCTTCACCCCCACCAGAACCAGGGTGCGATTAGCCGGATACTTCTCCACGGTATCGTTCAGCCTGTCGATCGCCTGTACCATCTCACCCGTTTCCAACAGCTCGGTACATTCGGCCTGGACCGCAAATAACTCCTTGGTGGAACTTTTTATCAGTTTGTCCGCCTTTTCCGAACCGCCATGTTCCCGCATCAATTGTCTGACTTGATCAATCATATGCGTATCGTCATGATAATTCCCCAACAATGTCGCCAGAAGTATCTGCGCCGAATCCGGCTCATCCAACTGATAGCACTCCTCGGCGGCGATCAACAACGTGGATGCCGGTATCTCTCCGGAGTTATCAACGACCAACGATTCCAGCTTCTGGAGACATGTGCCGATATCATTCTTCTCACTAAGATTACGCTTGGCGACGGCCTGCTTGCAAACCAGCTTAATCAGCTCGGCCGGGCAATCATCAAATCTCGCAACCCCATCAGCCAGGAGCTGCAACAGCTTGGCAGGTTGCCCTTTAGTTCGATAGATTTCCGCCAGCTGAAGATACTCGTCGGATTCCGCAAAACAGGAGGTCCTTCCCCAACGAATAGCCGCCTTAAACGCCCGTTCCGCAATCTCATCCTCACCATTCTTCAGCGCAAGCAATCCCAGCTTCCTTTGCCGAATAACCGATTTCGGTGCCAATGCGACCGCATGCTGGAGCAATTGTTGCGCCTGCTCCACCTGCCCCTTTTCCTCCTTGACCCTGACGGCCCAATCATAGGCCTCGAGGTAGTGTTGATTCTTCTCGATCAGGGCCATGAATCTGCTTTCAGCACTTTCAAGATCGTGCCGATAAAAATCAATTTTACCGAGACCGAAATTTGCCCAGGGAAAATCGCGGACATTCAGCAACTCCCGATATATTGTTTCCGCATCGTCGTAGTTTCCGATATCGAGACACAACTCAGCCCGCAATTTGGAAAGATAATGGTTATACTTCAGATCGCCGTTGACCTGCTCCGCGCAGTATGCGATCGCCCGTTCCTTATCACCCTGAAACAGGGCTTCATCAATGGGCTGCAGCCGCTTTTTTCGTTTAAGAGTACCGGCCAGACGGAGCTCGAAGGCTTCACGGTTAATCGGCTTGACCATATACTCATCGGGCTGATGCTCCAGCGCACCCAGCACCATGGGCATATGACTTTCCGCGGTAACCATGAAAAATGTGCAGGCGTGCCCCAGATACCCCAAATGCCGCGCTTCCTCGAGGACCTGCTGACCATCCTTCCCTTCCCCCAGGTGATAGTCGCAGATCACCACGTCGAAACGATCCTTGGCCAAACACTTCAGGGCCTGCTCGCCGTTGGGAGCGGTCTCAATCTCCGTGGCACCAAAAGTGGAGAGTATCCCCTTGAAGGAGACACGCATCTGCTCGAAATCATCGATGATGAGATAGCGCCCGCTTTTGAATGCATCATCCATGAAATCTTGTCCGTGCACGTGCCAATCCCAAAAAACTTCTTATTTTTATTATCATTAATCAAATTTTGGCATAAATATCCCGGTTTTCAAGACGATACCCCCAGTACGACTTATCTTCCCTGGTGCCCGGGGCATAGCTGAGCAACAGCTCAGGAAAGCCTTGCCCGCACCCGTTCCAAAATCTCCCTGACCTGAGACGCGAGATCGTTGATCTCCTGCCGGTTCGCCAGCCCCAATACTGCCACCGGGTCCATAAAGTCTATCCGCGCGCGCCCGCCGGACTCCTGAACGACGATGTTGCAGGGCAACAGCGCGCCGACGGCGGCATCCGCGCCGATTAAGGACTTCGCCAGCCCCGGCGCGCAGACACCAAGGATTCGGTACGGCCGGAACGTTTCTTTAAGCTTGGCCATCATGATTGATTGCACATTTATATCCGAGACAATCCCAAGCCCCTCTTCGGCCAGAGCTCCGGTAAGCCGCGTTACCGCTTCGTCCACCGAAAGATTCAGTTCAACAGTAAACACATACATCGACATATCTCCTACTGCAATCGAGATGAATTTTTCTACATCAGACCCCAAGAAAAAAAGCGGCCACGGCGAACCGTGGCCAAACGCTTGGGACACGGTTCTATTAGATCTGGTCGCTGGTGTCGATTCGTTCCTGCTGCGCCTCAAACCACATGGCATTGAGCACAGCCAGCAGAATCGCCATCGTCAAACCCAAAACCCAGGTGAAATACCACATCGTTAACTCCTTTTGCTGTTAGTAAGCAGAATGGTCGTTTGCTTCCACGTATTGCGCTGTCACCTTTCCCGACATCATCTTGTAACACCAGGCGGTGTAGCTGATGACAATGGGAGTAAAGATCACGGCGGCCCAGAACATGACCTCAAGGGTCAGGTGGCTGGAGACGCTATCCCAGACCGTCAGACTGCTGCGCGGATCGGAACTGGACGGCATGATGAACGGAAACATCGAAATACCGGCGGTGCCGATAATACCGAGTTGGGATACGGCGCTGCTCCAGAACGCCAGTACCGGGCGCCGGAGCCAGGCAAACAGCAGTCCGAGTATTCCACCGGCAAATCCAACCAGTGGAACCAGCATGGTCAACGGCTGTCTGGAGTAGTTGTCCAACCAGGCACCCACGGCCAATTCCACGGATTTATCGAGAGGATTAGGCAACGCGCCGGCCACCACCTCGGAAGTGATGCGATAGCCCGGAACTCCCGCCGCCACCCATACGCCCGCCAGTGCAAACGCCGCCAGCATTACAACACCGAAGATCAACGACGCCTTGCGGGCCCGTTCGAAGATATCCCCTTCCGTGCGGATCATAAGAAAATGCGCACCATGAAAGGTCAGCATTGAAAGGCTGGTAACGCCGGCCAGCAACGCAAATGGATTCAGCAGCTCGAAGAATCCGCCGGTATAGACCGGTCGCAGGTTGTCTTCAAAATAGAACGGCACACCCAGCAGCAGGTTTCCGAAAGCCACTCCGAATACCAGGGCCGGAACCGCACCGCCGACAAACAGCCCCCAGTCCCAACTCTTGCGCCATACAGGATTGGCAATCTTACTTCGGTAGTCGAATCCGACCGGACGGAAGAACAGCGCCCAGAGGACCGCCAGCATGGCGACATAAAAGCCGGAAAAAGCGGTGGCATAGACCAGCGGCCAGGCGGCAAAGATGGCACCGCCACCGGTAATAAACCACACCTGATTGCCGTCCCAGTGGGGACCGATGGTATTGATAATGACCCGGCGTTCCACATCGTTGCGTCCCACCCACGGCAACAATGTACCTATGCCCATATCGTGGCCGTCCATGATCGCAAAACCGAGCAGCAGCACACCTACCAGCAGCCACCAGATAAGTTTCAGTATTTCATAATCGATTATCATGTTATTTGCCCTCCGCGGATTGCAGGGGAGCTGCCAGACCGACAGCCGCCATACCGCCCTGTTCACCGTGATAACGTCCCGTACCGAGAGAACCGGGGCCGCGACGCGCATACTTGAACATCAGATACAGCTCGGTTACGAGCAACCCAGTGTAAAACAGCGTGAAGCCGGCGAGCGAGAAATAGAGATTTCCGGCCGACAGCGTTGAAGTGGAAAGGTCGGTGGGAAGGATGCCGAAAATACTCCACGGTTGGCGTCCGTATTCGGCGACAAACCAGCCAAGCTCGGAAGCAATCCAGGGCATCGGTATAAACCATAGCGCCCATTTCAGCAGCCAACGTTTATCCTGAAAGCTGTTTTTCGCGGAGTGGTAAAAGGCCAGTCCGAACAGCACCAGGAACAGGAATCCGAGCAGCACCATAAAGCGGAAGGTCCAGAACATTGGGGCGACGCCGGGAATACTGTCGCGCGCCGCCTGCTTTATCATCTCCGGTGTGGCTTCGATAACATTCGGGGTGTATTTTTTCAGCAGCAGCCCATATCCAAGATCATCCTTGGTCTCTTCAAAGGTCTCGCGGGCCTCGATGTCATCGGCATTCTTGCGTAACGCCTCGAGGGCCATCACCGCAAATATGCCGCGCTGTATCCGCTCATTCGCCCGTGCTTCCAGTTCGTTGATACCCGGCAGCTCTTCGCTGACCGAACGGGTCGCAATCAACCCAAGCGCATAGGGAATCTTTATTTCCGCGCGATTGGTTCGCGCCTCCTCGTCAGGGAAACCGAATAGGGTGAATGCCGCCGGTGCTTCCTCCGTCTCCCACATTCCTTCCATGGCCGCCAGTTTGGTCTTCTGGTGTTCGGTCACGGCGTAACCCGATTCATCACCGAGCACGATTACCGACAACGCCGACGCCAATCCAAAGGCCGCCGCGATACGAAAGGAACGTTTGGCGAACTCCACATCCCGGCCCTTAAGCAGATACCAGGAGCTTATGCCCAACACAAATGCAGAAGCGGTCACATAGCCGGCGGAGACGGTATGCACGAATTTCGCCTGCGCTGCCGGATTGAACACCAGATCCAGAAAGCTCGTCATCTCCATACGCATCGTGACATAGGAGAACTCCGCACCTACGGGATTTTGCATCCAGCCGTTGGCTATCAGGATCCAGACCGCGGAAAGGTTGGAGCCGATGGCGGTCAAATAGGTGACCACAAGATGCTGTCGTTTCGACAGCTTGTCCCAACCGAAAAAGAACAAGCCGATGAAAGTGGACTCCAGGAAAAACGCCATCAATCCTTCAATCGCCAACGGCGCTCCGAAGATATCGCCCACATAATGTGAGTAGTAGGCCCAGTTGGTACCAAACTCGAACTCCATAGTGATGCCGGTGGTAACACCGAGGGCAAAGTTGATTCCGAACAACTTACCCCAGAACTTCACCATATCCTTGTAGATCTCCTTCCCGGTCATCACGTAAGTGGTCTCCATGATGGCCAGGATAAAGGTCAGACCCAGCGTCAACGGTACAAACAGAAAGTGATAAAACGCCGTCACCGCAAACTGCAGCCTCGACAAATCAACAACCTCTTGAGTAATCATGATTAACTTTTTCGCCTCTTGTTGTAGCTGATAACTCCGGGAATCCCCGAGATATTCCCTTCGCGATTTTTAGCCTCGGAGAATGACCTACTCAGAATCTCCGGAAACCGGAGTCATCACCTCCAAAGGGGTACGCAGTACCGCCTCCGTAACCTGCTGCGGATTCATTCCTGCCGTCATTGAGGGAATTACAGGATCGCGATAGAACGCATACCAGATCATGCTTAACGCAATCAGCTTTACGACCAGCAATATTGCGATTTCTCTGGCCAGCGGCTTCTCTCTGCGAGCAACCATCCCCAAATGATCTCCGTACAGATAACCGGTCTGCTTCAGCGCTCTTCGTGACACTGATGACCGTGATGGTTGCAGGATCCCGGACTGGGGGACCTCACTCGATTGTTACGAAGATCGGCGATCGCCTGAATGGGATCGGTCTCCCCCGTTACCACCACCTGAATCCCGCGCGAGTGAAGTCTCTGTACAAAACCCGCACCGGCGCTGGCGGTAATCAGAACGTCCATCTGATCCAACGGATGGGCGTCCTCCCTTGCGCCGAATTCGTGGATGGTCATGTTCTTATCCAGATCGATGCGACCGATCTCGCTCGGTGCGCCATCAGTGTTGATTTCATACACGAGAAACCGACGCGTCTTGCCCGCATGGGGGGTGATGGTCCGGAAATTCTGACTGGTAACTGCAATCTTCATGTAAAGGATTCCTCAATGATTAAATAGATCAAACCGGCCCAACTGCCACGAAAGGCATGGTTATTTCCGGTCATTAAGAGATTGCAGATTGCGTGCCAAATTATATTTTTCTATACAATACAATTGGATATAACATTTTCCGGCCACATTGGCGTTTTTCTTTCGTTAAATAAACATGCCATATCTGGCAGTTTCACGTTGTATACTGTGTTTTTTGACACCCGAATGCTACGCGCCTATGACCTCTTCCGCCCCTCAAGCACTGCCCGATATCCTGCAACTGCTCGAGACCCTGCCGGAACCTAAGGTCCTGGTAGGACCGGACTA
Organism: Sedimenticolaceae bacterium; assembly: GCA_050291465.1. Classification (GTDB taxonomy): domain Bacteria; phylum Pseudomonadota; class Gammaproteobacteria; order Chromatiales; family Chromatiaceae; genus CBFDBF01. The sequence goes on from JBNKJV010000004.1 coordinate 84,235, forward strand.
TCGAATAGCGGCGGTGAACGAGGCCTATCGTCGTCAATTCGGTGTGGATGACAATGTTCGCGGTCGCTTCTGTTACGAGGTTTCCCACCACTACACCACCCCATGCGATCAGGCGGGAGAGAGCTGCCCCCTCCGCGACTGCCTGCTCTCCGGAGAACCGCGCAGAGTACTGCATGTTCATCACACCCCCGCCGGCCCCGAACATGTGGAGGTGGAAATCGCACCGGTTGCGGGAGAAGGGAGCGGCACCTTCTTTCTGGAGACCATGCGCATCCTGCGGCATGCCAGACTGGATACCAAAGACCGGGAGCTGGTTGGGTTCGCCCGCCCCTTTCTGCGTATGCTGGAACTCGCCCGGCGGGTATCGGTTAAAGACGCCTCGGTGTTATTGCTGGGCGAATCGGGGACCGGTAAGGAACTGGTTGCACACGCCATCCACGATATGAGTTCCCATGCGGATGCACCGTTCGTGGCCGTGGACTGCTCCAGTCTCACGGAAACCCTGTTTGAAAGCGAACTCTTCGGCCATGAACGGGGAGCCTTTACCGGAGCCCTCTCACGCAAAATAGGCCTGGTGGAAGCGGCGCAAGGCGGCACGCTGTTTCTTGATGAGGTGGGGGACATCCCGCTGCCGCTGCAGGTCAAACTGCTGCGGCTGTTGGAGTCGGGAACCTATCGGCGTGTGGGCGGTGTGGAACCCCTGAGCGCAGACTTCCGGGTCATCGCAGCGACCCACCGCGATCTGGAGGAGATGGTCCGAAAGAGCACCTTCCGTCAGGATCTCTATTACCGGATCAACGTATTCCCGATTGCGCTCCCGCCGCTGCGGCAACGCCTGCAAGACCTGCCTCTTCTCATCGAGCAGTTGCTGATCAGAATTGAACCGGGACGCCCGATTTCTCTAAGCCGCGAGGCATTGTCCCTGCTGGCCACCCACGATTTCCCCGGAAACGTGCGGGAACTGCGCAATCTCCTGGAACGCGCCCTGGTCCTGGCGGACGGCAATATCCTGAAACCTCATCATTTCCCGGATATTCCGGATACACCCCGATCCGCGCAAACGGCGGTAATAGAGTTCGGGGGTATCGTCCCCCTTGAGCAACTGGAAAAACACTATCTTGAATGGGCGGTCGCCCATTTCCCGGGCGACCGGCAGTCCCTGGCGACGAAACTCGGCGTGAGCGAACGCACTCTTTACCGAAAGCTTCGCGAGTCAATCAAGGACGAAGGAGACAAGAATCCGCAATAGGCGGTGAGCGAAATCCGCACATCCGGCCCCGTATTGCCGTCCTACTCCTCCACACAAATCTTCTTCTGGGCTACGGCCCGGAGCGTCTTAACGATCAACAGGGCGATGACGAGTGTTAAAACCGCCAGCAGCACCATCGCCCCCAGGCGAAAACCCGTCAGAGCCAGATTCTGATACATAACGAAAGTCGCAACGGTAATCGCCGCCAGCGGAAACGAATAGGCCCACCAGGATAGAAAAAACTGCAGCCGGGCGAATTTTCTGATTTGAACGAACAACAGGAAGGTGAAAAACAGCCCCGCATAGTAGAGGAGATGTGCGAATGCATCTATCTCACCGACCAACTTGAAGTAGGAAATAAAACCCACCGCGGGAGGTGCGATCAGGATAAAAAAGGTCGGCACCAGTTTTGCGGGCAGTGGATTATGGAATATGACGCGATAGAAGATGATGGTTAAAAGCACCAGCCAGAACAGCAGACCTATGGCGAAAAAGAACCAGGACAGTTCGATATAACCGTGGGAAACACCGGCGATCGGCACCAGAATATTACCCACCACCGGGATAAACCAGGCCGGATTCATGTGATGAATCTCGAAGTGCTGGTGATTGATCCAGGCACTCATCACGTAAAAGGTAAAAAGCAGATGTACCCCGCTACCTATCCCCCAGAGAATTAACGACACGTCTGGATAATGGCCGAGCGTGACAATCGAAAACAGTATCAGACTGATCGAGCTGGCAGGAAAAAAATTGAGCTTGACCGGATGGTGTAACTCTCCAACCACTGCTTCTGGATAACGCGCTATCTTGGTCACATAGAATGCCAACAGAAGCAAGTAGAGCCCGCCCACCAACCACATCAACAATGAACTTACGTTGAACTGGAACTGTAATACCTGTTCCGCTTTTTCCCAGGCGATGGTCAGCCCGGAGAGCCCCATTGTGGTAGCGAAAAACGAGACGGGGAAATGTTTTAACCTTAATTGTTCACTCATTTGCTTCGTTTCCTGGTCTGGCCTCGGGAACCCCGAAAGCGGGATATTTTTCAATAACGCGCTGAAAGAGACAGTGACTTTGTCACATTGTCTTTCACACTCAGGAATACCGCCGGCCGTGATCGCCCCTTTACCTACGGGCTCCCGGCGCTAGCGTTCCGGGAAAAGCATGGATCTGCCTGACAACAACGATAATCCTTATATTTCACATGGGAAAACACGGGTTCAAAGGGTCAGCACTCAAAATCCGCCTGCCCCCCCCGGAGACTGAAAGGGAGAATATACGAATTTTCCGAATATTCGAATTTTCAAATTATCCCCTCCCGGGCTCCCGAAACACCCGGGGGACAGAGAGTGCCATAGCAAAATAATTTTTTGGCATCCTGAAGAACGCACTTCCAGACCTTCGGCAAAAAGACGGCATCCCGCATAGGAAGTTTCCATCTGGAACGCAGAATCAATAGCTTAGGATATAAAAAAAACCCTAAGGCGTTCCCGATTCGGGATACTCCTTCCTAACATCGCCCGGACGCCCCGTTTTTAATTGACTTGTAGTTTCCAGCCATTAAAGTATTCCTCACTATGAACAGGGTAACAGGGAAGAGTGTAGGGGCGGTCGATATAAGAAAGTTACCCTCATTGCCCCACATTCTTCTCAATTTAATTCAAGCCTGCCACAAACCTGATACGACTATTGAGGAGCTTTCAGACATTGTTCTGAAGGATGCGGCCCTCACTGCCAAAGTCGTAGCTATTATCAATTCCCCCACCTATTCCCGGCACGGCAGCATCGAAGACTTCGGCCGGTTGCTGGTGGAGCTCGGCCTGGAAACGGTGAAAAATATCGCCACCACGGCGGCGGTCAACCAGCTGTTTTCCCGCCACAGCGATGAAACCGACGACTACCTTGCCAATTTCTGGCGCTCCTCTTACAAGTGCGCCTGCATCGCCGGGGTCCTGGCTCAGATTTCCAGCTATCCATCGGAGGAAGAGGCCTACATTGCCGGCCTTCTGCACCATATCGGGCAACTGGTTCTGCAAAAAAAATCCCGGGGCGAATATGCCCGGCTCCTTTCTCAGGCGGAAACCCCGGATGGCCGGGCGGCGATGGAAACCGGACTGTTCGGTATTACCGCGGTGGAAAGCGGCTCGGCATTGATAAAGAACTGGGACCTGCCGTCTTTTATGAGCGACGCCGTGCTCTATCAGGACGAGCCGGCAGATACCATACTCGACACCCCACGCCTGGTGAAACTCGTCAATCTGGCGAATAAGCTGAGTGGAATCGACGAAGACATCCCCCCCGATCTGGTCCGCGAGGCCGAGCAGCTTTTCGGCTTCTCCGAAAAGGAGTTGGCCGCCGTACTTGACGCCGCCGGGAAACAGCTGGAAGAAACCGCAGCCCAACTCGCGATCCCGCTCGACGCCGTGGGAAGCCATGAGGAGCGGGAAGACGGCGATCCCGGTATGTCGATCAAGGATGTAAGGCAACAATTGGCCATGCAGGTACGTGATATCGCCATCCTGGACGGTGCCCGACAACATTTGGAGCACGGTGGCGAACTCGGCGGCATACTCAGGATCATCCAAAAAAATATCTTTATCCTTTTCGGCTTATCCAACAGCCTGTTTTTTCTCTATGACCAGGAGACCAATGCCCTGAAAGGCACCAGCTGCCGGGAAAGCCAGCGGGAACGTGTCAGGGAACTGTGTGTTCCGCTGATACCGGAAAGAAGCCTGGTGGTGGAGGCCGTGTTGCAGAAAGACGTCGTCCACTCTCTCGATCACAAATGGATGAAATCACTTTCGGTTCTGGATTCCCAGATTGCCAAACTGCTGGAAAGTGAGGGTATTCTTTGTATCCCGCTGCTGGCGGACAAGGTTATCGTTGGAACGCTGGTCGCCGGTATTAACTCGTCAGCTCTAACGGCGCTCCGCAACAAGTTCGGCCAGATGATGTTGTTTGCCACAGAAGCCGCAAGCGTTATTCAGCGAAGACAGCTCCACGCCAAGGAGCGGCACTCGCTGCTGGAGGCCGAGCGGTCCAGATATGAGACCCGAACCAAGGAAATGGTCCACGAAGCCAATAACCCTCTCGGTATCATCAACAATTATCTGGATATTCTCGGCATCCAGTTGGGCGACGAGCATCCCGCGAAGGAACAGCTGGGCCTGATTAAGGAGGAAATACAACGAGTAAGCGACATACTGACCCAGATGCGCGAGATCCCGGAACCGGAGGATACACTTGGGGGGCCTATCGATCTGAATGCCTTTATTTGCGAATTGGGAGAAATCTTCAACGCTTCTCTGTTTTCCAGCCATAATATTGAACTTGAGCTTCAGCTTGATGAAACCCTGGAGCCGGTTCATGGTAACCGCAACAGCCTCAAACAGGTCCTTACCAACCTAATGAAAAATGCCGCGGAGGCCATGAACAGTGGCGGAGAGCTCTATATTGAAACCAGGAACCAGGTGAACGCAAATGGAGGTAATTACGTTGAAATTACCGTCTCCGACAACGGGCCAGGCATCCCTGAGCAGGTTATGAGCAACCTGTTCCGTCCGGTTGTCAGCAGCAAAGGGGGTGAGCATCTTGGTATCGGGCTGACAATAGTTAAAGACCTTATATCGGAAATGCATGGTTCAATCAGTTGCAGAAGCACGCCGGGTAAGGGAACCGAATTCCGGATTTTAATACCTAGGTAAATGGGGAGCGAAGCGGTGGAATCGACCATCAGCCTGTCAGGCCTTTCGCTGGATTCAGAACAGGATACTGCGTGGAACTCAGATCAGCTTATCAGGATACTGGTGGTTGATGATGAGCCGCGCCTCTGCCAGAGCCTGAAGGAACTGCTCGAACTCCACGGCTATGACTGCAGCACTGCAACAGGCGGCGAGGCGGCCATTACCTGTCTTACCGAAAAGCGATTCGACTTGGTGCTGCTTGATATTAAAATGCCCGATATCGACGGCCATCAGGTCATGGACCATATCAAATCGCAGCGGCTTCCCGTTGACGTTATTGTCGTCAGCGGTGAAACCACCTTCGATGAGGCGACCTGGGCGCTTCAACATGGAGCGCACGACTTCATTCGTAAACCTTACGTTTCCGGAGAACTCTTAAGGGCTATAGAAAACGTCTCCAAAAAGCGCCGACTGGAAGCCGAATACAGAAGCATACAGAACAGACTGCGCAACTCGGAACAGCGCCATCGATACTTCGTGGAGAACTCGCCCGACATTATCTACATGCTGGATCGTGAAGGCCGCTTCAGTTTTGTAAATGACAAAGCCGTGGCTCTCCTCGGGTATTCGAGAGAAGAGCTGATCGGAAAGCATTATTCAGACGTCGTTCATCAGGACGATCTGGAAAAGGTACAGTTCACATTCCCAGAACACAGAACCGGAAGGCGCGCGGCGCACGAGATTGAACTAAGGCTTGTGCGAAAAGACGGGACACTCGCTCCAACCTCCTATAGTTCAAATACCATTACCGTCGAACTCAATGCCATGGGCGTTTATCGCGGACAAGACATTAACAAAGAAAACGACTTCATCGGCACCTATGGTGTCATCCGTGACATCAGCGAACGAAAAGCGGCAGAAGAGATAATCAATTATCAGCTGTACCACGATCTGCTGACCAAGCTTCCCAATCGGGTGCTATTCAAGGACCGTCTGGATATCGCGCTTTCCCACGCCAAACGCAGCGGCAAAATGCTTGCGGTTATGTATCTCGACCTGGACGGCTTCAAGATAATAAACGACTCACTTGGACATCTCGCCGGCGATGAGCTTCTGCAGGCGGTAGCCATGCGCATCCACAACTGCCTGCGCGAAAGCGATACCCTTGCGCGAGTCGGCGGAGACGAATTCAACCTTCTTCTTCCGGAAATAACACGGCGTGAACACGCCGCCATGATAGCCCGCAAAATAATAGAAAACCTCAGGGCTCCCTTCGTTCTGGACGGGCAGGAAATCTTCATCAGCGTCAGCATCGGCATCGCCCTGCACCCTGACGACGGCCAGAGCATGGATACTCTTATTCGAAATGCCGATATCGCTATGTACCACATCAAGGGCAGGGGGAAGAACGGCTTTGAGTTCTTCACTCATGAAATGGTTGCAGAGGTAACTAACCCGTTCACGTTGGAAAGCGGGTTAAGACGGGCGCTGGATGACAATCAGTTCAGTCTACTGTTTCAACCCCAGCAGAATATCACTACCGGAGAAATCGTCGGCGTCGAGGCCCTACTGCGCTGGAATCACCCTGAAGAAGGTTTGCTGTCGCCCACGCATTTCATACCCCTGGCCGAGGAAACCGGTCTGATATCGGAGATTGGCGAATGGGTATTGCGTGCCGCCTGCCGGGAACTTGCAAGTTGGCGCCGGGCCGGCCTCACTTCCATGAAAATGGCAGTAAACCTGTCCGCCGTCCAATTGTATCGGGCGGACTTTGTGGAAACCGTGCTGGAAATACTGGACAGAAACCGTATTCCCGGAGAGTGCCTGGAACTCGAGATAACGGAAAACGTGCTGATGCAGGATATGGAACATGTCGTAAAAAAACTTGGTCTGCTGGCTTCCCGTGGAATCGGTATCGCCGTAGATGATTTTGGAACCGGGTATTCCTCACTCGGTTATCTGCAATCACTGCCGCTGAGCATGTTGAAAATCGACCGCTCCTTTATACAGGATATCCAGTCATCAAAAGAGAAGAACTCCATAATATCGGCCATCGTAGCCATGGCCAAAGGACTGGAATTGAACCTGGCGGCTGAGGGCGTTGAAACAGACACGCAACTTGATTATCTCCGCTCGGTAGGTTGCCCGCTGGCCCAGGGGTTCTTTATCAGCAAACCTCTCGCCCCCTCCCAAATCCTGGAGCATATTTCAACTCACCGTTGAAGGCCCTCAGTTTCCGGCTGATATGCTATATAAAAGGGTAGCTGCATCCGCAGGCCCTCGGCGTCTGAAATACCAATGCGGCCCATCACTATGCTGACCTATATGATAACGCTGCTCACGTTGGCAGCGGGGATTATTGCCAGCGTAGCGACCGGAGACTGGACCTGGTTCTCCCGTTCAGGATCCGCCATGGTCGCATTAGGAATTATCCTCACTTCCCGCGAGATCCTGGAACACAGTGAACGTCTAAAGGAGAATCGCGCTAAATGGGAGGCGCATATTAATCACAACTTAAAGCAGGAACACACCGGACATCATACGGATCACGACTGGGCCAGTGAAAACAGCATCAGAAGACTTATTCGCTCACGATCCCGGGAAGAAGATCTGTGGGAAATCGAATTTCATGGATTCTACCTACTGGTGGCCGGTACCCTGATCTGGGGATTCGGGGACTTACTGGGCATGGTGTTTTAAAGAACCCGGAATATCAGTGAAAGTACGCTGGCGATAACGAGACTGAAGTAGAATACGGATAATTAACCGCTACTCTTCGTCCAGTTGCGCGAGGATATTCCTGGCCACCATAATCTGTTCATCGTCGCCCTCGGCCAGCACCTCATACAGCAGCTTCCGTGCCCCGGCCATATCCTCCGCATCCCGCAAGCTGTTCACCTCTTTTAGCTTATTGGTGACAGGATCGCCGTTATCGTCTTGTGAGATCTCGTCTATCTCTCCCTGGATCTCCTCCAGTTCCGCTTCCAGTTCTTCCTGCGAAAGCGGTTTATAACGCTCTTCATCAAGCGGGTCCTCACCGTTGTCCGGGGAGGGATCCCCGTCAAAACCCGGGATAACCCCCTCACCGGCCACGGCCGTCGCACCCATGCCCGCTGGCGCCATATGCGGATCCGGACTTGCCCCCGCCGAAGAGCCCCCGCCACCCGGTACAGCGGCGGCAGCCTCCCGTGCCGCCTTGTCACGGAGAATCATGCGCGAAAAGAGTACACCGATTTCGAACAGCAGCCACATGGGTATCGCAAGCAGGGTTTGAGAGATCACATCAGGCGGCGTCAGCAACATACCGATACAAAAGGCGCCGACGATAACGTACGGTCGTTTTCCTGCCAGCTTGGCCGGCGTGGTTAATCCCATCCACACCAGGATAATGGTGGCGATAGGTACTTCAAAAGCCAACCCGAAGGCGAAAAAGAGCGTCAGCACGAACTCCAGATACTGGGTGATATCCGGCGCCATACTCACCCCTTCCGGAGTGGTCGCCACCATGAAGGCGATGACCAGATGAATGACCACGAAGTAGGCGAACGCGGCGCCCAGATAGAAGAGCAGCGCACTGGATCCCACCATGGGCAACATCACCCGCCGTTCATGTTTATAGAGCCCGGGCGCCACGAAAGCCCAGAACTGATACAGAATGAAGGGCATGGCGATGAATATGGCCACTACCAGGGTCAGTTTGAACGGCGCCAGAAACGGGGAGATAACTCCGATGGCAATCATCTCCTGCCCCTCCGGCAACTGTTCCAGTAAAGGCTTGGAAATGAACTGGTAGATATCGTTAGAGAACGGGAGCAACACGACAAGAAACACCAGCACAAACACCAGCGCCCGCATCAGACGGTCACGCAGTTCCATCAGATGGGAGACAAACGGTTGCTCCTGAAGGGATTCGTCAGCCTTTCTGTTTTGTGTCGTCATCGGGCCGGCTGGTCGTAGTTTTGGGAGAACCACTCTGAGAGGTGCGCTGCGGCTGAGCTCCAGTAACCGCGTTTTCGGTTTCGTTCTTCAGCTCCTTAACAGCATCCCTGGTTTCTTCAAAAACGTCTTCCAGAGGATTTATCTTTTTTTTCTGTTCCGCAAGGACCTGCTTGAGCTCTTCGGCTTTAATCTCCTTATCGATTTCCGCCTTGACCGCCGACACCATGCCTCGGCCTTTTCTAATCCATTTCCCCGCAGTGTAAGCGAATTTAGGCAGGCGTTCGGGACCTATGACCAGCAGGGCCACCAGCCCCAGGATCATGAGTTCCCAGAAACCAATATCAAACATGGCGATTCAACTTGCGGCAGTGAATATACCCACAGAAATCAGGATTTCTCCTTATCCTCTTCCCTGGTCGCTTCACCCTCGATCACATCCTCCTTATCGGCCTGCTCCAACATCTCCTTTTCAGCCCCCTTTTCCTTTTCGTCTTCCGACATCGCCCCTTTGAACCCCTTAATGGCGTTGCCTAAATCAGAGCCGATATTCTTCAGGCGTTTGGTGCCGAACAACAGCAACACAATCGCCAGAATAATCAACAACTGCCAGATACCTATTCCACCAAGACCCATTTTCTCCTCCACCTAAGTCGCGGACCCAAAGCCTTTTCGACTATTGAGCCGGTAAAAAATTCTGCTCCAGGATAATGTTCCCTCGGCGAGATCGTTAGAAGTCTCTGATAATACCCCAATTTCTGGTACCGCGCAGATCATCGCAGGGAGTAATAACCCTACGCCGGGGCCCGATTATTCGCGACCCGCCTTCTCCTCCAGGCCGGAGAGACCGAAACGGCGTTCCAGCTCGTCCAGCACGGCGCCCGGGGCAAGTCCTTCGCTGGCGAGCAGTACCAGGGTATGAAACCAGAGATCCGCCACCTCGTAGACGATTTTTCCGGCATCCCCCTCCTTGGCCGCCATAACCGTCTCGGTCGCCTCCTCTCCGATCTTTTTCAGAATGGCGTCCAGCCCCTTGCTATAGAGGGAAGCCACATAGGAAGAGCCGGGATCGGCCCGCTTGCGCTCCTCGAGGACCTCCGCCAGACGAAACAGTGTATCACTCATCCTTCTTCGCTTTGTCAGTGTATTGATCAAGAAGTTGCAGCAGTTTCACCGCTGATGCCGGTATCTCCAGCTCTTCACCCTCGACTATCTGCTCGGGAGATACCTCCGGATTATGGTAATACCCGGCATTGTCTTTGTGCTCTACCTTCAGCGCCGCTCCATCCAGGGCGACGCCGACAAAAAGCCCGCGACTCCGGGAATAGGAGTAGATCTCCGACTTCAACTGGGCATCCGTCGATGCCGACGCCTTACGGCCAACGGGACCGGCCGCTACCGCCGCATCCGCCCCGAGAGTGAATTTCCCGCTAAGTATGCCGTTGAGGCTCTTCTTGTTTTTGAATACCAGGATGACATCGGTTGATTGCGCACCTATCTGCCAACCTACGCTACCCCCCTTGACCGAAAGGAAGATAGGATTGCCCCAGGCCTTGTCCTTGTTGCGTATGCAGAGTATGCCCTTGCCGTAACGCCCGCCGATAATTACCCCGACCTTTACTACCGCCGGGATGACGGCCACTCCCTCGGCATTACTCAGCAGCTTGGGTGGAATGGAGTTTTCCGGAATGGTGTTGAGCTTCTGCAATACCTCGCTCACCTCCTGAAGTTTCGCCTCCTGGTCACTGTTCGTGGCTGAAGCCGCACCCGCGAAAACAACCGACAAGGTAAAACAAAGAAGGCTGATCCCATGCTTTAGCATTGTTTCCCCCTCTCCCTTTTCAAAGAACCGATCAGAGCCGCACTTCGACGCCCCGTTCCGCCATGAACTGTTTCGCCTCTCCGATGGAGTATTCGGCAAAATGAAAAATACTCGCCGCCAGCACCGCATCCGCCCCACCTTCGACCACACCGTCCACCAGGTGCTGCAGATTGCCAACGCCGCCGGAGGCGATCACCGGCACGGAAACGGCATCACTGATGGCCCGGGTGAGACCCAGATCAAACCCGACCTTGGTGCCGTCCCGATCCATACTGGTAAGCAGGATCTCTCCCGCACCGTATTCAACCATCCTTCCAGCCCACTCCAACGCATCCAGCCCGGTGGGCTTGCGCCCGCCGTGGGTGAATATCTCCCATTTCAGCGGTTCACCTTCGCCGCTTACCTGCTTGGCGTCGATGGCCACCACGATGCACTGTGATCCGAACCTCTCCGTTGCCTGCTGCACGAATTCCGGATTAAAAACCGCGGCGGTATTGATGGCCACCTTGTCCGCGCCTGCGTTAAGCATACGCCGGATATCCTCCACCGTCCGGATCCCCCCTCCCACTGTCAGCGGAATAAATACCTCGCCGGCCACCTCTTCCACCACATGCACGATAGTGTCCCGTTCGTCGGAGCTGGCGGTGATATCAAGGAAGGTTATTTCGTCCGCACCCTCCTCATTATAGCGCCGCGCCACCTCCACCGGATCGCCGGCATCGCGGATATCCACGAACTTGACACCCTTGACCACACGGCCGGCATCCACATCCAGACAGGGAATGATACGTTTCGCTAACATTATTCCTAACTTTACTATAGTTGCCACGGAGACACGGAGATCACAGAGAACTTATAAGGAGTTCAGCATTCAACGCCTCCGTGTCCTCGGTGCCTCTGTGGCTACATAGCTATGTCAATTCATCCGCCAGTTTCTGGCCGGCGGCAAAATCCAGGGTACCTTCGTAGATGGCCCGGCCGGTGATAGCGCCCATAATGTTATCGGTTTCAGCCATGCAGAGATCCCGAATATCGCCGATATCGGTAATCCCGCCGGAGGCCACAACCGGAATGGAGATGGCATTGGCAAGGGCCGCAGTGGCCTGTACGTTGGGTCCAGACAGCATTCCATCCCGACCGATATCGGTATAGACGATGGCGTTCACGCCGTCGTTTTCGAAACGCCGGGCCAGCTCCACCACCTCCTGATCGGTCACCTCCGCCCAGCCGTTGATAGCCACCATTCCGTCTTTGGCATCCAGACCGACAATGATATGTCCGGGAAAGGCGCTGCAGGCCCGGCCGACGAATTCCGGATCCTTCACCGCCTGAGTACCGATAATACAGTAACTGATACCCTTCTCCAGGTAGGCCTCGATGGTCGCCTCATCCCGGATACCCCCACCCACCTGCAACGGCAGATCGGGGTAGTGTTCCGCAATGGCCCTGATCACCTCCCCGTTCACCGGCTCACCGGCAAATGCGCCGTTAAGATCCACCAGGTGAAGGCGCCTCGCTCCGGCCTCCACCCAGCGTGCGGCCATCTCTACAGGATTATCGGAGAACACCGTATCGTCCTCCATCCGGCCCTGGCGCAGGCGCACGCAGGCACCGTCTTTCAAATCAATTGCGGGTATCAGTAGCATAGTTGTAATCGCATATTTTTTTGCCACAGAGACACAGAGCACACAGAGTCTTAGAACTATTCAGAGAACAGCCATCACTGCCGGGCGATATCGCCCCCTTAAGCGGTCCTGTTCTCTGTGACCTCTGTGCCTCCGTGGCTACACATCCCAATTAACAAAATTCTGCAGCAGCCGCAGTCCCATATCGGCACTCTTTTCCGGATGGAACTGGGTGGCGAACAGGTTCTCGCGCGCCAGCACGCTGGGAAAGGTTACGTCATAACGGGTGGAACCGACGATCAGACCGCTGTCCTGGGGATCCACGAAATAACTGTGCACGAAATAGAAACGGCTGTTGTCGGGGATCCCTTCCCACAGCGGATGACCCTGGAGCTGGTGAACCTGATTCCACCCCATGTGCGGAATCTTCAGTCGACGACCCTGATCGTCTTTCAGTTCCCCGAACCTGCGCACCTGACCGGGAACCAATCCCAACAGTGGAGTACCTTCGTTTTCTTCGCTGAACTCCATCAACACCTGCAATCCCATGCAGATACCGAAAAACGGCTTACTGTGCGCGGCATCCAGTACCGCCTGATTCAGATGATGATCCGAAATCGCCTTCATACAGTCCCGCGCGGCACCCTGACCCGGGAACACCACGCGGTCCGCCATCAGGATCTGTGCCGGATCGTCGGTCACCACCACCCGGTCCCCACGGCCGATCACATGTTCGATGGCCTTGGAGACGGAACGCAGGTTACCCATGCCGTAATCTATGACTGCTATGGTTCTCGACATACTGAATCGGTTATACAAAGATGATTTTCAATTAACGAAAAGCGCGAAGAAAACATGCACCCGAATTCTTCGCGCTCCCCGCATACTTCCCGGAAGTTCTGGCTTACAGCGCCCCTTTGGTGGAGGGCACCGCCCCCGCCATACGCGGATCCGGCTCCACCGCCATACGCAGCGCGCGTCCGAATGCCTTGAACACCGTTTCCGCCACATGGTGTCCGTTGACACCACGCAGAGAGTCCACGTGTAGCGTTACGGCGGCGTGGTTCACCAATCCCTGAAAGAACTCATAGACCAGTTCCGAATCGAATTCGCCGATCCGCGAGCGCGGAAAATCCACGTGGAATTCAAGCCCGGGCCGACCGGAGAGATCGATCACAACCCGGGACAGGGCCTCGTCCAGAGGAACATAGGCATGGCCGTAACGGCGGATGCCGCTCTTGTCGCCCAGCGCCTTCGCCAGCGCCTGCCCGAAGGCAATACCGATATCCTCCACCGTGTGGTGACCGTCGATGTGCAGATCCCCCTTGGCCTCAATCTCGAGATCGATCATGCCGTGCCGTGCCACCTGATCCAGCATGTGCTCCAGGAACGGCACCCCGGTTATGGCCGTGGCGTCACCGTTGCCGTCCAGGTTTAACCTGAGCTTGATCTGAGTCTCCGACGTATTGCGTTCGATTTCTGCAGTACGCTGCATGGGATTCGGCTCCATTCATGGAATTCTGTTTCAAAAACGGCATTTTATGCCAAATAGTGGAAAATTACTTCAATTCCATAGCCATATCCTCTGCTGGAAATGGAACAGGCCACGGAGACACAGAGATCACAGAGCCCCACCATATACAACTCCGTGTTCTCCGTGACCTCCGTGGTGAAAAACGAATCAGGTTTGAAGCCAGAAGGTAACCGGGCCGTCGTTGGTGAGGGTGACCTGCATGTCCGCACCGAATACGCCGGTCTGCGCCCCTTTGATATACCGCTGCGCCTCCAGGCAGAGATAGTCGAACAGCTGCCGCCCCTTTTCCGGATCGGCCGCCGCCGAGAATCCGGGGCGGGTTCCCTTACGGGTATCGGCAACCAGGGTGAACTGAGGCACCAGCAAAACACTCCCGTCAATATCCATAACGCTGCGATTCATACGTCCCATCTCATCCGGAAAGACCCGGTAAGAGAGAATACGCTCCAGTAAACGATCGGCCCGAGCCTCGTCGTCCGCCCGTTCCACCCCCACCAGCACCATCAATCCGCGATCGATCTCGCCGACAATCTGCCGCCGAACCTCGACCCGGGCGCCGGTCACCCGCTGCAGCAGAGCGATCATCCCAACCGCTCCGCAAAACCGTCGGTGGCCTCCACCAGGGCACTGCGTATACCCGGCTCCGCTGCGGCGTGTCCCGCATCCGGAATTATCCGCAACTCGCTTCCCGGCCACGACCTGTGCAGTTCCCAGGCCGATTCCAGAGGACATATCAAATCATATCGCCCATGGACGATCACCCCGGGGATTCCTGAAATCCGCGAGACATCCTCCAGCAACTGGTTGTGCCGCAGGAAGGCGTTGTGCACGAAATAGTGGCTCTCGATCCGGGCCAGACTCAAGGCGGTGCGAGGATCACTGAAGTGGTTAATGATGCCGGAATCTGACAGCAGGCTGGCGGTTCGACCTTCCCACAGGGACCACGCCTTGGCCGCGGCCATTCGCGCCACTTCGTCGTGGCCCGTCAGCCGTCGATGGTAGGCGTGCAGCAGATCGTCCCGCTCCTGCTCCGGGATGGGGGCGACAAACTCCTGCCAGTAATCGGGAAATATCCGGCTCGCCCCGTGCTGGTAGAACCAGTGAATCTCCTGCTCGCGACAGAGAAAAATGCCGCGCAGAACCAGACCGAGCACCCGTTCCGGATGTGCCTCGGCATAGGCCAGCGCCAGAGTAGAGCCCCAGGACCCGCCGAACAGCAGCCATTTCGACACCCCTAAATACTCTCTTATCTTCTCCATGTCATCGATCAGGTGTTGCGTGCTGTTATCCTTCAGTTCCGCATGGGGAACAGAACGACCGCAGCCGCGCTGATCAAACAGAATGACCCGATAGCGGTTGGGATCGAAAAAGCGCCGATGATAGGGTTCACAGCCGGATCCCGGTCCCCCGTGCAGAAACAGCGCCGGGATGCCCTCCTGGTTACCGCTCTCTTCCAGGTACAGGGTATGGCGTTCGTCCACCGCCAGCCGGTGGCTGGAGTAGGGGATAATATCTGGGTAAAGTTCAGGCATGGCAGGCAGTGTACCGTCAGCCTGTCGGGAGGTCATCCGATATACCCCGGATTTGATCGGGAAAAAAATCAGACTTTTCCTACAAACGAGGGAGACATCGCTCACAGTAATTCTTTCTAAGTGTATGGCAGCATATAACCGTCGCCATAGACGGATGCTCAAGGACGAGACCCACTCCCAGGGAGGAGTTCAAGGACAGAACATTCCTTTGCCAACCAAGCCCGGCGACACAGCCCTGATGGCATGGATTGCCGTCAGGGCATTCTTTTTTCCGCAAAGAAAAAACCCATTCCAGACCGGCTCTGCACCAACCCGCTTTGCCTACAGGCCCGTTTTCCTATCCCGCGGCGGCAACACCTGTTATACCGGGGATTGGATCCCAAGTCCGAACCTCCCTAGTTTCCCCCTGAACGTGCCGCGCGTTTGCGCTCGTGTTCTTTCAGATGGCGCTTGCGGATGCGAATCGCCCTGGGCGTAACCTCTATCAATTCATCTTCCTCGATGAATTCCAGCGCCTGTTCCAGGGTAAATTTCACCGGCGGGGTCAGGAGGATGTTCTCATCTGATCCGGCGGCACGAATGTTGGTGAGCTGCTTCGCTTTCAGTGGATTTACCGTCAGGTCGTTGTCGCGGGAATGGATGCCCACCACCTGACCCTCGTAGACCTCCTCTCCATGCGTGACCATCATCCTGCCCCGTTCCTGAAGATTAAACAGTGCGTAACCCAGCGCCTTTCCGGTGGTGTTGGCGATCATCACGCCGTTGCGGCGTGGCGCAATGCCGCCGGGATTGGCAGGACCGTAATGATCGAATACGTGATACTTGAGCCCGGTACCGGAAGTAAGGGTCAGAAATTCGGTCTGAAACCCGATCAGGCCCCGTGACGGTATCTCATAATCCAGCCGGACCCGTCCCTTGCCGTCCGGCACCATATCCTTGAGCTCGCCCTTACGCTCTCCCAGGGCCTGCATAACCGCACCCTGGGACTCCTCTTCAATATCCACGGTCAACTGCTCGTAGGGCTCGCAGATCTGACCGTCGATCTCCCGGAAGATCACCTCCGGTCGCGACACGGCCAGTTCATATCCTTCGCGGCGCATATTCTCCAACAGGATAGAGAGATGCAGTTCCCCGCGCCCGGATACCCGGAATTTTTCCGGGTCGTTACCCTCCTCCACCCGCAGGGCCACATTGTGGATCAGCTCCCGCTCCAGACGCTCCTTGAGTTGACGGGAGGTCAGGTACTTCCCCTCCCGCCCGGCAAACGGCGAGGTGTTGACCTGGAAGGTCATGGAGACCGTGGGTTCATCCACGCTTAACAGCGGCAGCGCCTGCACATGTTCCGGATCACAGAGGGTATCGGAAACGTTGGGCGCCTCTATCCCGGTAAGGGCCACGATATCGCCGGCCGACGCCTCTTCTATCTCGTGCCGCTCCAAACCCAGATAGCCGTAGACCAGACCGATCCTGGCCTTGTGTCTGTCGCCATCCGCCTTGGCCACCACCACCTGCTGACCCGGTTTCACGATACCGCGTTCAATACGCCCGATGGCGATGGCCCCTACATAGCTGTTGTAATCAAGGGTAGAAACCTGCATGCGGAACGGTGCGTCCGGATCCACCTGCGGTTGCGGGCAGTGTTTCACGATAGCCTCGAACAGCGGAGTCATATCGCCGTCCCGCACCCCGTCATCCTCGC
Organism: Sedimenticolaceae bacterium; assembly: GCA_050291465.1. GTDB lineage: Bacteria > Pseudomonadota > Gammaproteobacteria > Chromatiales > Chromatiaceae > CBFDBF01. The sequence goes on from JBNKJV010000004.1 coordinate 101,318, forward strand.
CAGCATAACCGTTGATGGCCGAGGCATAAATAATGGGAAAATCAAGCTGCTCGTCCGTGGCCCCCAGACGATCGAACAGTTCAAACACCTGATCGATCACCCAGTCCGGACGGGCGCCGGGCTTGTCGATCTTGTTTACCACCACAATGGGACGCAGGCCGTGGGCAAAGGCCTTCTGCGTGACGAACCGGGTCTGGGGCATCGGCCCCTCCTGCGCGTCCACCAGCAGCAGCACCGAATCCACCATGGAAAGCACCCGCTCCACCTCGCCACCGAAATCGGCATGACCCGGAGTATCGACGATATTGATCCGGTAATGGTTCCAGCGAATAGCGGTATTCTTGGAAAGGATGGTGATACCCCGCTCCTTCTCCAGGTCGTTGGAATCCATAACCCGTTCGATAACGCCGAACCGTTCTCCCAGGGTTCCCGACTGTTTGAGCAGTTCGTCCACCAGGGTGGTCTTACCGTGGTCCACGTGGGCGATGATGGCGATATTACGCAGTTTTGAAATGTCTGTTTTGTGTTCCATGGAGTGCTTTGAACGCATAGGCAAAAAATAGCGGCGCATTATAGCCCCCAACGGGCCGCTACATAAGCGCCAAATAGAGTGCGGAAGCAAATATCCGGTCTCAATATCGACGGATCCGGAACCGCGACACCCGGACAGAAAGTGAACCGTCCTCCGTATCGAGGGGAAAGCGGCAGGAACTTCTTTTCCTGCTCAGGCAGTTAGAACGGGTTTGTGAGGTAATGATGTCAGCTTGATATATAGGAGCTTGTCACAAAAAAGAAATAAAGTTTTATACACAAATCCTGTGGATAACTCTGTTAACAACATTCCCCGTTATCTGCTCGACTCCCGCCCCAGCCCCGGTTCATAGGTGTTGTAAGGTTTCCCTATCTTTTATTAATACTTATAAAAAACAACGAGTTATAAATTTATTTGTATATTATGGACTTGACCCTTGACATACCGGATATGATCGTGCAGACAAAAATGTCATATGTGTATAACTAACGGATGGAAATGGATTTTTTGCTCTCCTCAAGCCCTCCCAAAAAGAGAACGTTTCGGTAGAATAGGCCGCGAATTCACCCCCATTTCGAGGTTATTGTGAAGAAAATCCTACCCCTTCTGCTGCTCCTGCTATGCAATACCATCCAGGCCGAGACCCGCTATGTTTCGGATGAGTTGAAAATAAACCTGCGCAGGGGTGAGGGCGTCGGCTTCAAGATCGTGCGCACTGTTCCCAGCGGAAGCGCGGTGGAAGTGCTGCAGACAAACCAGGAGAGCGGCTACTCGCAGGTGCGTACCCAGGACGGCGTGGTGGGTTACGTCCTCACCCGGCAGTTGATGAGTCAGCCGAGCGCAAAGGCGCGGTTGGCGAAGGCGGAATCGGAACGGGACAAAGCACTGGAAAAAGCGGCAAATGCCATTCAGCTGGAGAAAGAACGGGATCAGGCCCGTGCCCAATTCCAGCAGATATCCAAAGAGCGTGACAGGCTGAACTCTGAATTGGAGGGGATACGGCGCACTTCGGCGGACTCCATCCGAATTGCCGAGGAACGCAAGGCTTTAAAGGAACAGGTGGCCAACCTGACCTGGGAACTGGAGAACCTGAAGCTGCAGAACCTGGAGTTACAGAACGACGAGGCCCACGACTGGTTTGTACTGGGCGCCGGCGTCATCATCATCGGCATCGTCATCGGCTTGATACTTCCGCGCCTGAGCTTTCGCCGGCGCAAGAAGTCCTGGGACTCCCTCTGACGACGCCCCCTCCGCCTCGCTCGACTGTGGAGGACCCGACATTCACCGGGACGACACCTACGTTTGTAGGAGCTTCTTTTCACCCTTCGGGTATAAAACCGCGATTGGAGTTACCTCTGTGCCAGCTGGAAAATAACTTTTAAACCACAGAGAACACAGAGGTTCACGGAGAATTCACAAGGCCTGATCTCACCCCTCTGTGATCCTCTGTGTCCTCCGTGGTAAAAATATATCCATGTCCCGCTGGCAAGCGGAACCTGCAACCAAGACCACACACGCCCCTCTTTTCAGGGGGAGTATCTCTTAACGCCGCCGAATCTGGGAAAGATCGCGAACCGCACCCCGTGCGGCGCTGGTGGTGGTGGCCGCATAGTTCTGCAACGCCTGGGAAACCACCCGATCGCGGTTTTCCGGCTGCCACGCCATCAGGCCTTTTGCCTCCATCACCCGGCGACGCTCCAACAACTCGTCGTTGCTCACCGCAATCTCTATCCTGCGCTCGGGGATATTGATCTCGATCATATCCCCTTCCCGCACCAGACCGATATTGCCCCCTTCCGCAGCCTCCGGTGAACAGTGACCGATGGAAAGCCCTGATGTACCGCCGGAAAAGCGACCGTCCGTTATCAGAGCACAGACCTTGCCCAGCCCCTTCGACTTCAGATAGCTGGTAGGGTAGAGCATCTCCTGCATACCGGGACCGCCCTTCGGGCCCTCGTACCGGATCACCACGATATCCCCCGCCTGGATACGATCCTCCAGGATCGCCGTCACTGCGGAATCCTGGCTTTCAAAAATGCGTGCCGGACCGCGGAATACCAGGATCGATTCATCCACACCCGCGGTCTTGACGATACAGCCGTCCTCCGCCAGGTTGCCGTAAAGCACCGCCAGCCCCCCATCGCGGCTATAGGCGTGCGCCAGATCGCGTATACAACCAGCGCTGCGATCCAGATCCAGGTCCGGCCAGCGGCTATCCTGGCTGAATGCCTCCAGCGACGGGACACCACCGGGACCCGCCAGGAACCTTTGCCTGGCGGCCTCATCCGGTTCCCTGTTCACATCCCAGCGATCGATAGCGGCCCCGACGCTTGTGCTGTGGACGGTCCGCTGCTCCCGATGAATCAGGCCGGCCTTGTCCAGTTCACCGAGGATGGCTATCACGCCGCCCGCCCGGTGGACATCTTCCAGGTGATATTTCTGGGTCGAGGGGGCCACTTTGCAGAGATTGGGAACCTTGCGGGAAAGACGGTCGATATCGGCCATGGTGAACTCCACCCCGGCCTCCTGAGCAGCAGCCAACAGATGCAGCACGGTATTGGTGGAGCCGCCCATGGCGATATCCAGGGACATGGCGTTCTCAAACGCCTTGAAGGTGGCGATACCGCGCGGCAATACCGAGGTGTCGTTCCCCTCGTAATAGCGCCGGGCCAGATCCACGATCAGCCGCCCCGCTTCCAGGAACAGCTCCCGGCGCTCGGCGTGGGTCGCCACCAGCGAACCGTTCCCCGGCAGGCTGAAACCAAGGGCCTCCGTGAGGCAGTTCATGGAGTTTGCCGTGAACATCCCGGAGCAGGAACCGCAGGTTGGACAGGCGGAACGTTCGATCTGCGCCACGTCCTCGTCGCTCTCGTTGGGATCGGCGGCGGAGACCATGGCGTCCACCAGATCCAGATGCACCTCTTCGCCATGCAACTTCGTCTTGCCCGACTCCATGGGACCGCCGGAGACAAACACCGTGGGGATATTGACGCGCAGCGCGGCCATCATCATGCCGGGGGTGATCTTGTCACAATTGGAGATGCAGACCATGGCATCGGCACAATGGGCGTTGACCATGTACTCCACGGAATCGGCGATGATATCCCGGGACGGCAGGGAATAAAGCATACCGTCATGTCCCATGGCGATGCCGTCATCGATGGCGATGGTGTTGAACTCCTTGGCCACGCCCCCCGCCTGCTCGATCTCACGCGCCACCATCTGGCCGAGATTCTGCAAATGAACATGACCCGGTACAAACTGGGTAAAAGAATTGACCACCGCGATGATCGGTTTCCCGAAATCCTCATCCTGCATACCGGTGGCACGCCATAATGCGCGGGCACCGGCCATGTTGCGTCCATGGGTGGTGGTACGGGAGCGGTATTGAGGCATGTTTCTCTCCAGCGGTTCTCAGTTCATCGGGGGATTATCCACCATTTACGCTCGCCGCACACGGCCTGTCATGGACAAATCCGCCGGGAGTGGGCGTACCGGCAAAATAGTGTTACAAATAGAATCAGACTCCGCGGGGATAGAAACGTGACCAAAACAAGAAAGACCGATCCGGATCCATTCGTGGAATGGTTTCGCGCCTCTTCGCCCTATATCCATGCCCACCGTGATCGCACCGTGGTCATCGTCATCGGCGGCGAGGCGGTGGCTGCTGACGGCTTCGCCGATCTGATCCACGATATCGCCCTGTTACGCGGTCTCGGCATCCGCATAGTGCTGGCCCACGGCGCCCGGCCACAGGTCGAGGAGCGGTTGCGGCTAAAGGGTTCCAACACTCAATATGTCGACGGTCTGCGGATAACCGACGACTCCGCCCTGGCCTGCGTGAAAGAAGCCGCCGGAGTGGTTCGGGTGGAAATCGAGGGACTGTTATCCACCAGCATGGCCAACTCCCCCATGGCCGGCGCGCGTATACGGGCGCTCTCCGGCAACTTCGTGACCGCGAAACCAATCGGCATCCGCAACGGCGTCGATTTCTGTCATACAGGGGAGGTGCGGCGCATCGACAGCGAGGCCATACGCAAGGTGCTGGATTCCGGGGCCATCGCCCTTATCCCTCCGCTCGGCTACTCGGTCACCGGCGAGGTGTTCAATCTGAGTGCCGCAGATGTGGGTTGCGCCGTGGCTGTGGCCCTCGGCGCCGACAAGCTTATATTCCTGGCGGAGGGCAAAGGTCTTACCGACTCCCGCGGCCGGGTTTTGACCAGCCTGCTGCCCGCCGATGTGGATACGCTGCTGAAGCGGCGAAGTACATTGCCGCAGGAGCTGATCCAGCAGTTGCGAAACGCCGCTTCCGCCTGCCGCAGCGGCGTCGCCCGCGCCCACCTCATCGGCCGGCTGTTCGACGGCGCCCTGTTGCAGGAGCTGTTTACCCGTGACGGTATCGGCACCCTGATCTCCGCCGAACCTTATGAGACTCTGCGCGCCGCCGGAGTCAACGACGTGGTCGGAATCATGGATCTGCTGGCCCCGCTGGAGGAGCGGGGGGTGCTGGTACGCCGTCCCCGGGAGATACTGGAGACTGAGATCAACCGCTTTACCGTGGTGGAACGGGACAATACGGTCATCGGCTGCGCCGCGCTCTACTGCTATGAAAAAGAGCGCATGGCGGAGCTGGCCTGCGTTGCGGTCCATCCCGATTACCGCCGCCGCGGACTGGGGGACGAACTGCTGGCGCGGATGGAAAAATCGGCCCTGAGCAAGGGCATGGAACAACTGTTTGTTCTCACCACCCAGACCGCCCACTGGTTTCGGGAACGGGGCTTCCGCTCTCTTCCCCTGAAGTCGCTGCCGGTAAAAAGGCGTCGGCTCTATAACTACCAGCGCAACTCCAAGGTATTGGTGAAGACGCTCACCAGGAGGGCCTAGGGGTCAGAGCCGAGGATCAAAGGGATTGCTGAAGCAGTGTAGGTCAGGTTGCGCGTCAGCATTACCTGACAATGCTTTTTTCCAAATTGGTAACCAGTTTCGTGACCTGTCCGGCATGGGGCCGCCTTATCTCTGCCTTCGGCAAAAAGTCACGAGTACCTTCCTTTTGAGCGCTCAAAAGTAAACCGCCCCGCCATAACATCCTTTGCGCCTCCACGTCTTCGCCTCCTTCGCGTTTATTTCCGCTCGCCTGATTCCGAATTATTTTAAAAGCCGGACCGATTTAGCAGCCCCGATGGGGACCGCGTGGTATATTCGGCTGCCGTGGAGGGAAATTCCCGCTGCCCCACAGCGCCACTATTACACCCGCCGGCCATGCATCGGCGGAAGGAGGAGAGAGATGAAAGGCATCATATTTCTCATCAGTCTGTTATTTCTGCTGTCCATCGCAACCGGCTGTTCAACCCACCCCACCCGGGGTAATTGGGGCGAAGGCGCCACCCTCACCCCCGGATGGAACCGGATCAAGCGCGCCGCCTATAACTCGGCCACCGACCCGAAAACCTGGGGCCCGGCTTTGGGAGCGGCGGTTTTCTCCATCGGCGACCTGGATGAAGAGGTCTCGGAATGGGCCGTGGATCACCAGCCGCTTTTCGGCAGCGACGCTGAAGATTGGAGCGACGATCTGCGAACCACCACCACCGTCGCCTGGGTCGCCACCGCATTCGCGGCGTCCAGCGGCAGCGACGGCGGCGACTGGGCGCTGAACAAGACCAAGGGCATCGGCGTGCAACTGGCGGCAATCGGCGTCAGCGACAGCATCGTCGACGGACTGAAGGATCTCACCGACCGGGAGCGACCGGACAAATCCAATAACGGCTCCTTCCCCTCCGCCCACGCCTCCATGGCCGCCACCCGCGCAGCGCTCGCGTCCCGTAACCTGGAGTACATCGACATGCCGGACGGGGCGCGGACTGCGCTGGATATCGGTCTCTATACCGTCGCCCTCGGCACCGGCTGGGCCCGGGTGGAGGCGGAGAAACACTACCCCTCCGACGTGCTTGCCGGGGTGGCTATCGGCAACTTCGTGGCGACCTTCATCAACGACGCCTTTCTCGATCCCGCCCGGCTGGACGGGCCCCTGGTTTCAGCGCAAGCACTTCCCGGGGGCGGGGTGATACTGGTTCAGATACCGCTGCAATAACAACTGCCGGGAAAGAAACGCCATAACAAAATACAAACCCCGCATAACGCGGGGTTTGTGGCTATCGCTCTGTCGGCTTAACTCTTTTTCTTGCGGGAAAAACCGATACCGGCCAGGCCGAGGCCCAGGAGAGCCAACGTGGCGGGTTCAGGAACGGTAGAGAAATTAAAGTCATCATAGCCCAGACCTTCGAGGCGATACTCCTCGTCGGTGAGTATCACCTCCAGCCGAGTAATCCCGGAATAGGCCGAAAAATCCACCAAATGTGAAGTAAAGGGATCGGCGTCCCCCACCAGGGTCATGATGCTTAACAGGCCATTTGTGTCACTGATGAGTGCCGTACCGACGATACCGGCAAAATCATCCCCGGTGAAAAGAAAGGTCAGGAGGGAGGCCGGGTTGAGAAAATCAACCACAAGTGTTCCGCCACAATAACTGTTGTCATCACGCGGACAGGCGATTTTCGGTGCCGCAGTCCCCCAGTCGACTGCTCCATAGTCGGATACCTCCACCGTACTGCCGGGAGCGGAAAAAAGAACACCGGGATACTGATTGGTCACCGTCCCATAATCGGGGATCGCTTCAAAATCTATGAACACGGCCTGGGCGGATACCGGGAGGAGCAGGACCAGCAGCGCAATAAGCTTTTTCATCACAAAATCCCTCTTGCTTGATCAATCTATAAAGTTTGTGGCCAATCGCGTGCAAAATATACGCCGGAACAATTATTTCTTTTCGAAACAATATGTTATAGTTTTTCACGAATTACCATCGGCTAATATATGTAAAATTTGCTGACACCCGTCTTCCAAACCGGCCCCGTCTCCGGTCGTTAATTTAGCGGATAATTCATTAGTTATGCCTTACCCCATTGATCGACGGTTAGCGATAGCCCCCATGCTGGACTGGACCGACCGCTATTTTCGCTATTTTGCCCGTCTCATCTCCCGCCACACCCTGCTCTACACGGAAATGGTCACCACCGGGGCCCTGCTGCACGGGGACCGGGAGCGGTTCCTGGAATTCCATGAGACGGAACACCCCGTCGCCCTGCAACTGGCGGGCAGCGACCCGCGGGATCTCGCCGCCTGCGCCCGCATGGGAGCGGATCGAGGCTACGACGAAATCAACTTCAATGTGGGCTGTCCTTCCGACCGGGTCCAGTCGGGCCGCTTTGGGGCCTGCCTGATGGCGGAACCGGGGGTGGTCGCCGATTGCATCGCCGCCATGACCGCGGCGGTGAACATCCCGGTAACGGTGAAACACCGGATAGGTATCGATGATCTGGACAGCCATGAGGCGTTACACCGGTTCGTGGCCACGGTGGCGCAGGCCGGCTGCCAGACCTTTGTGGTGCACGCCCGCAAGGCCTGGCTGCAGGGACTGAGTCCCAAGGAGAACCGTGATGTCCCGCCTCTGCAGTATGAGGTGGTGCACCGGCTGAAACGGGATTTCCCGGATCTGGAGATCCTAATCAACGGCGGCATCCACACCCTGGAGGCCGCCCTGGAACAGCTGCGGTTCGTGGACGGCGTAATGATCGGCCGTCAGGCCTACCAGGACCCCTGGATCCTGGCTGAAGCGGACCGGCAGATCTTCGGCGACAATCACCCCATCCCTTCCCGTCACCAGGTGGTGGAACGCCTGCTCCCTTTCATGGAAAAGGAGCATTCCCGAGGCACCCCTCTGAGCCGGATCACCCGCCATATTCTCGGTCTGTTCAACGGCCGTCCCGGCGCCCGCGCCTGGCGCCGGCACATCAGCGAAAACGCCCACCGCCGGGGGGCCACCCCGGAGGTGATCCGCCAGGCGGCAAAACTTGTAGCCCCGTAGGGCGGTGGGCCGTGCCCCGCCTTGGCAACAGATATGGAGCAAAAAACGCAGAGGCCGCAGAGACGCGAAGTGCTACTGTAGCCCAGCCCCCCGGGGCGATAAAGTGCACCTGTTCCGCCGCCCGGACTACCAGCCCCCTGCAACCGTTTCCCCTCTCCTAACCTCCCCCGCAAGCGGGGGACGAACGCCCCTACCTTCGGCATTCCGGACGCAGCACGACAGAGGTCCGGAACTCAGTGGCCGTTCCCCCGGATCCCGGCCTGCGTCGGGATGAAGAGAAAGACCCCGCCGCACCAGGAAATCCTTTGCGCCTCCGCGTCTTCGCGTCCTATGCGTTAATATGCGTATACCTAAATACCGACTGTATAGGACAAGCTCCCCGGAAGGACACCGACCCTCAGACATCTACAATCGATCATGTACTGGCTGCCCCTCACCCTCCTGTGCGCCTTCAGCCTCGCCTCGGCGGACGCCGCCACCAAACGCTGGCTGGGGGACTATGGCGCCCGGGAACTGGCGCTGGTGCGCTTCTTCCTCGCCGGACTGCTGCTTTCGCCGTTGCTGCTCCTGCAACCGCTGCCGGAGCTGCCTCCGGCCTTCTGGGGCTGGATCGCCTTTCTGCTGCCCCTGGAGATCATCGCCATACTGCTCTATATGCGGGCGATACGCGACTACCCGCTCTCCCTCACCTTGCCTTATCTCGCCTTTACCCCGGTATTCGTGATCCTGTCCGGCTGGCTGCTGCTGGGAGAACGGGTCTCCCTGACCGGAGTCAACGGCATCCTGCTGGTGGTCGGGGGTGCCTGGCTGCTCAATCTGGAACCCGCCACCCTGCGGAACTGGCGCGGCATCTACCGGCCGTTGACCGCCATCCTGCGTAATCCGGGCTCCCGCATGATGCTGACGGTATCGTTTATCTACAGCCTTACCTCGGTGGGCGGTAAGGGCGCCCTGCGCTACATGCAGCCGGAGCAGTTCGGCCCCTTCTATTTCGCCCTCCTCGGCCTCTGCACCCTGGTGCTGTTCAGCCTGCAGCGCCCGACCATTATTCGGGTCCTGTGGCGTCGGCCGCTGTACAATCTACTGGTGGCGCTGCTGTTCGCGATCATGGTGATGACCCACTTTCTCGCCATCTCCCGGGTGGAGGTGGCCTATATGATCGCCATTAAGCGCAGCAGCCTGCTGTTCGGCATCCTGTACGGAGCCCTGCTGTTCCGGGAGCGGGGTCTGATTATCCATCTTATCGCCGGCGGACTGATGGTGGCCGGCGTCACCCTGATCGCGACAAGCACCCTATGAAAACCGCTTACTCATCAGCTGAACCCTATGTCACCAAGGACGGTTCCACTATCCGCGAGCTGTTGCACCCGAACCTGCACGGGGACGGCGCCCAGAGCCTGGCGGAGGCGCGCATAGCGCCGGGGAGCGCCACCCTGCCCCACCGGCATCGCCAAAGCGAGGAGCTCTACCACATCACGGCCGGGGAGGGCGTGATGACCCTGGGTGAGGAGCGGTTCCCGGTCAGGGTGGGGGATACGGTTCGTATTCCTCCGGGCACACCACACCGTGCCAAAAACACCGGAACTGATGAACTGGTGATCCTCTGTTGCTGCGTACCGGCGTACAGCCACGAGGATACGGAGCTGCTGGAAGAGTGATCGGCTATCGATACACCTCGGCATCTCCAAAGATCGAGTAAAAAACGCAAAGTACGCAAAGGCGCAGAGAACACAGAGTATTTTTCGATACAACCACCATTTCCAAAGCGAGCGGTCACATCAAGGCCCCTGGGGAACGGGTCTCACACCGATGAAAGCCTTTAACCTATTTCAATCTTTGCGGCCTCTGCGATCTTAGCGTTCTCCGCGTTAAGGTTATGAACTCACGAGCTTTTTTAATTTGTCAATGTCGAGGGGCCGGTCCGGGGTCACGACCAGGGCCGCCGCGACCTCCTCCTGGGTCAGCGGTTCCGCGTTGGCCAGTTGCAGATCGAGTATCCGTTCGTCCGCCTCGGAGGGATCCCCGCCCCGCTCCGTCCGGGACCGTACGCGCCGACGCATCACCTGTTCCCCCGTCCGCATCTACAGGATCAGGAACGGCACCTTCAGCCGGCCGGCGAGCTGCGCGAACGGCCGGCGCTGCCGGTATTTAAGAAAGGTGGCATCCATGACCGCGACAAAACCGGCGCTGAGGATCCGCTCCGCCGCTTCCAGCAGACAACCGTAGGTCCGCTCGCTCATCTCCGGCGTGTAGAGCGCCTGCCCGATGCCGGAACCGCTGCGCGCCAGTCGCGGAAGACCCGCCAGGCGTTTGCGTTCCACATCCGAGCGCACCTGAATGGCCGGAAGTTCCGCCGTCAGGCTGCGGGCGGCGACACTCTTGCCGGAACCGGAAGCACCGTGGGTGATGATCAGCGCCGGGCTGCCGGAACGGGTGTAGCGGTCCGCGAGATCCAGATAGCGCCGAAACTCCTCCCTCAGGGTCCCGCGTTCCTCGTGCTCCAGGTCATCCTGACCCAGCCGTATGGCCGTAACCTTCGCCCGCACCATCGCCCGATAGACCTGGTAGAAACGAAGCAGGGGGAGCCCCGCATAATCCCCGCTCCGTTCCAGGTAGCTGTTCAGTACCCGTTGCGCCAGCTCCGGTCGTTCCTTCTCATCCAGATCCATGGCCAAAAAGGCGATCTCATTGATGGTATCGATCCAGCGCAACCCGGGATTGAATTCGATGGCATCAAAGATCACCGCTTCCCCGTCCACCAGCGTGATATTGCCGAGATGCATGTCACCGTGACATTCGCGCACGAACCCCCCGGCCTTGCGTTCCGCCAGCATGCCGTGCAATTCACGGTGAGTTTCCCGGGTCCACTGCTCCAGGCGGGTGAGCTGCAGATCGACTGCCGGATCGTGCTCCAGTTGCCGGATGGGTTCGAAATTCTCCAACATCGGACGGATAACGAAATCCGGAGACCCCCAGGGCTGGTCATCCTCACAGACCTCCGCCACGGCATGAAACGCCGCCACCCGATCGGCGATGGCGTCCATCAGCTCCGGCGTGAGGCGCTCCAGCCGGTGGCAGAGCAGCCCGTCGTCCGGGAACCGGCGCATCTTCACCGCGTATTCGATGGGGGTACCCTCCCCTCCGATCCGGGGAGACTCCGGCGTTCCGGTTATGGCCACCACATCCAGGTAGATGTCCGGCGCCAGACGGCGGTTGATACGCAGTTCCTCCCGGCAAAAGTGGTGACGCTTCTCCAGGGTGGAAAAATCCAGGAATCCGAGATCCAGCGGCTTCTTGAACTTGTAGGCGTACTCCCCCACCAGCAGGACATAGGAGATATGGGTCTCCGCCACCTCCACCGTCGGCGCGGGATGGGGCCAGAGCGAAGGCTCTGTGAGCGCCAGGATCAACGGATCATGGATGCGTTCAACTTCGGTCATTGAATATCCCCGGAGATAGCACGTTGACTTCAGTTTAGTAGGTCGGTAATAAGGGCTCTGAAAAAGATACGCACCTGAATCTCGGAATTCAGACAAAACTATATTGAGGATAAGATATGAACGTAGACCGTCTCGTTATGGCCTTTGCCGGCACCGTTATTCTTGTGAGCCTGGCGCTGGCCCATTTCCATAGCCCGCTCTGGATGTGGCTCACCGCCTTTGTGGGCGCCAACCTGTTTCAGGCGGCCTTCACCGGATTCTGCCCCCTGGCCACCATCCTGAAGAAGATGGGGAAAAGCTCCGGCGCCGCGTTCTGACCCCGGATTCGATGTGGGTCCGTTCTGTCCCGCATATTAAACGCGGAGAACGCAAAGACGCAGAGCACGCAGAGTTTCTGATGCAATTACCCCCTCTAAAGCGGGTGGTTTGAGGAAGGCCTTGGCATACGTGGCAGGTATCGTTCAGCAACTATAGTATACGGGCTGGGCGATACATCTCGCGTTGATGAAATCTTTAGTCTCTGCGGCCTCCGCGCTCTCTGCGGTCTCTGCGTTGAAATACAAGTTGTAAGATAGGGCTCTGCCCCGGCAATTCCCCTTACCTCTGAAACTCCAAGCGCTGCCCCGGAACCTCCTCGGAGACCTTTCCCTCGTGGTAAACCAACCGGCCGTTGACCAGGGTGGTTATCACCGAGGAACGCAGCCGCATTCCTTCCAGGGGCGACCAGCCGCATTTATAGAGCACATCCTCCCGCTCCACCTGGAACGGGCGCTCCAGATCCAGGACCACCAGGTCCGCCCAGTAACCCTCCCGCAGATAACCCCGTTCATCCACCTGAAACAGCCGCGCCGGGGCGTGGCACGCCTTTTCCACCAATGCCTCCAGGGACAGCAGTTCATCGTGATAGAGCTCCAGCAACATGGGCAGGGCATGTTGCACCAGGGGCAGACCGGAGGGGGCCTGGAAATAGCCCCGCTGTTTCTCTTCCAGGGTGTGAGGCGCGTGATCGGTACCGATCACGGCGATACGATCGCCGTTTAGGGCCTGGCGCAGGGCATCCCGATCCTCCCGGGTCTTGATGGCCGGATTGCATTTGATTAACGCGCCCTTGGCCGCGTAATCGGATTCATCGAAGAAGAGGTGGTGAGTACACACTTCGGCGGTAATCCGCTTCTCATCCAGCGGCCGATCCTCGAACAGCTCCAGCTCCCGGGCGGTAGTGAGGTGCAGGATGTGCAGGCGGGTATCGTGACGTTTGGCCAGCTCCACCGCCTTGGATGAAGAACGATAACAGGCCTCCTCGCTGCGTATCAGGGGATGGCACTCCATGGGCACCTGCTCACCATATTGCTTGCGGTACTCCTCCTCTTTCTGTTCGATAAGGGGCGTATCCTCGCAGTGGGTGGCCACCAGTACCGGCGCATCGCGGAAGATCTCCTCAAGGGTGGAGTCGTTGTCCACCAGCATATTACCGGTAGAGGAACCCATGAATACCTTGATGCCGCAGGTCTGGTTTTTATCCAGGGCACGTATGGCGTCGATGTTGTCGTTGGTGGCGCCCAGATAGAAAGAAAAATTGGCTGCCGCCTTCTCCGCCGCCAGTTGGTGTTTCGCCTCCAGGGCGTCCAGGGTCACAGTCTGGGGATTGGTGTTCGGCATATCCATGAAACTGGTGATACCACCGGCCACCGCGGCCCGTGACTCGCTGCGCAGGTCACCCTTATGGGGCGCCCCGGGATCACGGAAATGGACCTGGTCATCGATCATGCCCGGAATCAGCACCCTGCCCTCGATATCCAGTATCTGCCAGCTCTCGTCCGCCTCTATGCGCGCGGCGATCTGCTCGATGCGGCCGTTGCGTACCAGAAGATCCCCCTCCTGGATCCAGCCGTCATTCACCATTCTGGCGTTCTTTATTAGGATCTCGTCCGCCATTAGTCATACTCCCGGTCTTTCCAGTTGCGAATCGCCTTGAACACCTCGACCCCGCTCGCCAGGCCGCCCCCCGCGTAGCGTTCCGCCGCCGCGATCACCGCCGGCTCGCCGCTGCGAAGGAAGGGGTTGGTCTCCAACTCCAGTTGCAGCGTGGAGGGAACGGTCGGTTCATCCCGTTCCCTGGTCGCCATCGCTTCCCGCCCCCGCTGCAGCAGGGCCGGATTATCGGGTTCCACCCATTTGGCAAAACCGATATTGTCCAGAGTGTACTCATGGGCGCAGTAGATAAGGGTCTGTGGGGGTAGTGCGGTGATCCGCTGCAGCGAAGCGTATAGCTGCTCGTGGGTGCCGCTGAACACCCGGCCGCAACCGCAGGTGAAGAGGGTGTCGCCGCAAAACAGGAAGCCGTCACCGCAATAGGCCACATGGCCCTCGGTATGGCCCGGAACCTCCATAACCCTGAGCTGCAGACCCAGCCCCTCTATCTCCGGTTCATCACCGTCGCTCACCCGCTTCGTCACCACCGGTATCTTCTCGTTGGCCGGCCCGAATACCTCGATACTCGGATAGGCGTCCACCAGTTCCCGCACTCCGCCGGTATGATCACCGTGTTTATGGGTCAGCAGGACGGCCTGCAGCCGCAACCCCTCCCGTTGCAGATACCCAAGCACCGGTTCCTCGTCTCCCGGATCCACCACCACCGCCGTATCCGTGTTCGCCGGACGCAGCAACCAGATGTAGTTGTCGTCAAAGGCGGGGATGGGAATAATCCGAAGCATCCGGGTTTCCGGTGTTATTTCCCGTACAGCTCTTCAGGATCTATGAGCGGATCACTGATCACTTCCAGACGCCCTCCACGCACGGCGCTGAAGAAACAGCTGCGGCGTCCTGTGTGACAGGCGGGGCCGGTCTGGTCCACCAACAGCAGCAGGGTATCCCCGTCGCAATCGAGTCGCAGCTCCTTGAGCTGTTGCACCTGACCCGAGGATTCCCCCTTGCGCCAGAGCTTCTGCCGGGAACGGGACCAGTAACAGACACGTCCGGTTGCAAGGGTCTCTTCCAGGGCCTCCCGGTTCATCCAGGCCATCATGAGCACTTCGCCGCTGTCATGCTGCTGGGCGATGGCGGGCAGCAGTCCATCCGCATTGAACGGCAGTTGTTCCACCGCTTCAGCCCATGACAGGTGTTCACCCGCCCGCATTTTCTCGATCTTTTTCCACATTCCGACAATTCTCCAGAAAATGGCCCCATAATAGCACTCTTCCCCCGCCGGTATCCTGATATACTTTAGATGTATACGCTTCTCAGCCAACGTTCCTTTAACCCTATGCAGATTTTCAAGATCTCCTTTATCAACCACGGAAAGGTTTACGAGCTCTATGCCGAAAATATCCGGCAGGGTGATCTTTACGGATTTGTGGAGGTGGATCGCCTGATTTTCGGGGAGACCAGTTCTCTGGTCATCGATCCCGGTGAAGAGAAATTGAAGAACGAGTTTTCCGGGGTCAGTCGCACCATGGTCCCCATCCACGCCATCATCCGTATCGACCAGGTGGAAAAGAAAGGACACAGCAAGATCCTGGACCTGGACGTCAATGCCAATGTAACGCCTTTCCCGGCCACGTATTTCCCACCCGGCTCGGGACCTGAGAAAAAATAAGCCCCCGGCAACACGCACACCGTGTGCCCTCAACGGAGAACGGAATGGACGAATATGCCGCCATACGCGAAACGTTACTGAACCGGAGGGATAAACTGCTGCACCGCATTCACCAGGTGACCAATGACGTGCGCCA
Organism: Sedimenticolaceae bacterium; assembly: GCA_050291465.1. Classification (GTDB taxonomy): domain Bacteria; phylum Pseudomonadota; class Gammaproteobacteria; order Chromatiales; family Chromatiaceae; genus CBFDBF01. The sequence continues at coordinate 116,942 of JBNKJV010000004.1, forward strand.
CGCGGATGAACCACTCAGCTCCGACTTTTCGGAACAGGCGGTGGAACGGCAGCACGAAGAAGTGCTGGACGCCCTCGGTGAGGCAGGCCGGAGGGAACTCAGCCAGATCAACCGCTCCCTGGCCCGCATGGACGCGGGAGAATACGGTATCTGCGCCGCCTGCGGTGAACCCATTCCCGAACAACGGCTGGAGGTGATGCCTCATTGCGAGTATTGCGTCGCCTGCGCGGAAAAAAAGGAATCCGGTCGCTAGATCCTGTTCGCACCCGTATCGAACCGCCAACCCCGTCACCCGAAGCTTGGTAGGCTCCATTGTATTAGCCGCAAATAAACGCGAATCACCGCAAAATTTCGCAAAGAAATTTCTTAAGGGCGGGCTACCTTACGAAACAATAATCCTTTGCGGCTTCACGTTTTTGCGTTCTTCGCGCTTATTCCCGATGTCCTGGGAAGTGTTCCCGTTCCTGGCATTGCGAATAGTCATTGTTTTTAAGCCCCACCGACTCTCTAAAATATCCACCGGCCTAAGTTACCGGATCCTATAGATATGAAATTTAACGCCCTGTTCCCGTTGTGCGTTTCCCTCTCGCTGGTTGCCTGCGGGCCGAACCAATCCGTCGAGGAGAAAAAAGGCGAACCACCCCTGATCGTGGCGGCGGAAACGGGTGACCTGGCGAGAATCGAGGCCCTGCTGGCAAAACAGAGCGATGTGGATACCCGCGACAGTTGCCGCTGGACACCTCTGATGAAGGCGGCTCTGAACGGTCACACCTCAGCCGTTCAACGCCTGCTGGAATCAGGCGCGCAACCCAACTTGGGCGATAAAGGGGGGTATACGGCGCTGATGCTGGCCGCTTCCAACAACCATGCGGATATCGTGGAGCTGTTATTGCGCCACGGTGCCGATATCGACCCGGTGGAATCCACCGAAGGCTTCAGCGCCCTTATCTGGTCGGCGAAACTCGGGCATCCGGAGGTAATAAAGATATTGCTGCAGCACGGCGCCGACCCCACCCTGCGCGATCACAAAGGCATGACCGCACTGGACTGGGCTAAACAAAACAATCATCAGGCGGCCGCCAGACTCCTCTCCGACGACAGGCCCTGAAGTAGCCTTGGGATGGGGCCGCGAATTAACGCCAATCACCGTAAACGCCCGCAAACTGTAATAAAGAATTCGCGTTTATTCGCGTCCATTTGCGGCTAAACAACAAACCACATAGAAGCCCCGCTCTCGGGGCGAAACTCCGTGCTTACTCAATCCCCCGGATGGTTGTTCTTGAAATAGTCGCGGGTCAGTTTGAACACCACCGGACTCAGCAGCAGCAGGGCCAGCAGGTTGGGTAGGGCCATCAGTCCATTGAGGATATCGGCCATCAGCCAGACGAAATCCAGCTGGAGAATAGCACCGAACGGGAGGGCGAAAATCCAGAGCACCCGGAACGGGATGATCGACTTCACCCCGAACAGATACTCCACGCACTTTTCACCATAAACGCTCCAACCCAGCACGGTAGTAAAGGCGAACAGGGCCAGTCCGACGGTTACCACATGTCCGCCGACAGTGGGCAAGGAGCTCTCGAAGGCCAGACGCGAGAGGGTGGAGCCGGTCTCGCCGCTGGTCCAGGCACCGGTCACCACGATCACCAGCCCGGTTATGGTACAGACGATGATGGTATCAATGAAGGTGCCGAGCATGGCCACCGTACCCTGGCGTACCGGGCTATCGGTCTCGGCCGCCGCGTGAGCGATGGGTGCGCTGCCCAGCCCCGCCTCATTGGAGAAAACGCCGCGTGCCACCCCCATCTGTATCGCAATCATTACCGTCGCCCCGGCAAAACCTCCGGTAGCTGCTGAAGGAGTAAATGCGTGCTTAACGATGAGTGCAATGGCCGCCGGAATTTCGGAGGCATGCAGGACAAGTACCGCCAATCCGCCGATGACGTAGGCGACGGCCATAAAGGGCACCAGTTTCCCCGCCACTTGTGCGATCCAACGGATACCACCGATCAGCACCAATCCCGCCAGCACCGCCATGACGACGCCGGTCACCCAGTGAGGCAGCGAGAAATTGGCGTTCAGGGCCTCCGCCACGGAGTTGGCCTGGACCGTGTTGCCGATACCGAACCCCGCCAGGGCGCCGAAGATCGCAAACAGGGTACCCAACCAGACCCAGTTCTTACCCAGACCGTTCTTGATATAGAACATGGGGCCGCCCATATGGTTACCCTCTTCGTCCACTTCGCGGTATTTCACCGCCAACACCGCCTCCGCGTACTTGGTGGCCATACCCACCAGGGCGGTACACCACATCCAGAACAGGGCGCCGGGACCGCCCAGGAAGATAGCAGTGGCCACGCCGGCGATGTTACCGGTGCCGATGGTGGCGGAGAGGGAAGTCATGAGGGCGTTGAACGGGGTGATGTCACCCTCCCCCGCCCCCCGCCGGCCACGCCACAGCATGCGAAAACCGTATCCCAACCGGTGTAACGGCATTACCCGCAATCCGATCATGAGGAACAAGCCGGTACCCAGGATCAGGACCAGCATATAGTCTCCCCAGAGCAGCCCTTTCAGCCCTGTCAGCAGATCGGTCAACTGTTGCATGAAGTTCGGTTCTGTCGCCGGGTTGGTTTGTGGCTCCATGATGCCCCCTTATGCCGTTGTTCTATTTCTGATGTGCACTATACCTGTTCCCACCTGTGATGTCGCAACGGGGCGGACAGCTTCGCTCTTGCAGCCTGATAGGGTATTCTCTTATTGTCTCGCCTGGTGATAAACATAAAACGGAGTTGCCGACAGAAGGAACCGTAAAACATGCTCCGCTCCCGTAACCTGTTCCTGCTTTTTAGCCTGCTGGCGACTCTCCTGTCCGGCTGCGCCAGCATGGCTACCCAGAGACTGGCGGACAATCTCAGCCATGCCATGCTCAACCAGGAAGATCCCGCTACCGTAAGGGCCGGCGCACCGGCCTACCTGCTGCTTATCGACAGCCTGATCGAGGAGGACCCTGAGGATCAGGGTTTGCTAACGGCCGGAGCACGGCTTTACGGAGCCTATGCAGGCGGGCTGGTGGAGGACGGCGAAAGGGCGAAACGCCTGACCCAGAAATCCCGGGACTACGCCCGCCGGGCCCTGTGCGACCCCCTGCCCCGGGTGTGCGATCTGGAAACACTCCCCTATGACCGGTTTGCCTCCTATATCGCCGCTATCGACGGGGACAGGCTGGAACTTCTCTACTCCTACGGCATCAGCTGGGCCGGATGGATACAGGCGCGCAGCGGCGACTGGAGTGCCCTGGCCGATCTGCCCAAGGTGGAGGCAGTACTGGAGCGGGTGGTGGCCTTGGATCCCGGGCACGATCGGGGGCGTGCCCACCTGTTCCTGGGGGTCATGCGGACCCAGATCCCGCCGGCCATGGGGGGCACACCGGAACGGGGACAGGCCCATTTTGAAGCGGCCATCAGATTCTCAGACGGCCGTGACCTGATGGCCAAGGTGGAGTACGCCCGCCACTATGCGCGGCTGGTCTTCAACCGGGAGCTGCATGATCGTCTGCTCAACGAGGTGCTGGCGGCGGATCCTCTGGAGCCGGACCTCACCCTGAGCAACGTATTGGCTCAGGAGCAGGCGCGGCAACTGCTGCAGGACGACTATTTCTGACGACAAGGTCTCACACCCCCACCTGAAACAATAAAATATGGATTTTTAACCGCTTTTTCTCTCAAGGCGGGGGCAGGAGCTGCCGAAATAGAAACCAGGAAAATGCTAAGGGTTTGCCATGCGCCGATTTATCGCCATCGTCCTCCTGGCCCTCCTGCTCCCGCAGCAGGGCCACGCTGTCACCTTTAAGATCGCTACCCTGGCACCGGACAGCACCCCCTGGATGACCGCCATGCGGGAAGGGGCGGAGGAGGTGGAGAAAAAGACCGACGGCCGGGTTCAGATCCGTTTTTATCCCGGCGGCGTCATGGGTAACGATAAAAGCATGCTGCGCAAGATAAAGGTGGGACAGCTCCAGGGCTGCACCCTCACCGGAGGCGGCCTGGCCTCTATCTATCCCGACAGCCAGCTCTACAGCCTGCCCTTTCTCTTCCGCTCCTTCGAGGAGGTGGATTACGTACGGGAACGCATGGATTCGATTATTATCGAGGGAATGGAAAAAAAGGGCTTTATCAGTTTCGGGCTCAGCGAAGGGGGATTCGCCTATTTCATGTCTCAGAATCCCCTGCGGACAGTGGATGACCTGAAACACCAGAAGGTCTGGTCCCCTGAAGGTGACGAAATCAGCCGTCAGGCGTTTGAGGCCCTCGGTATATCCCCGGTACCGCTGCCGATGACTGATGTCCTCACAGGGCTTCAGACCGGACTCATCGATACCGTCGGTGTTTCTCCGGTAGGCGCCATCGCCCTTCAGTGGCATACCAAGATCAATTACCTGGCGGATACGCCGCTGCTCTACCTCTACGGCACCCTGGTGGTGAAAAAGAGCGCCTTCACCCGTCTCTCCAAAGAGGATCAGGAGGTGATGCGTAATGCTATGGCCAAGGCGTTCCGCAAGATCAATACCCAAAACCGACAGGACAATGCGGCGGCGCGCAAGGCCCTGCGGGAACAGGGCGTTACGTTTATCACACCTACCGGAGAGGATCTCGCCAAATGGCGCCAGGTGGTGCGCAACCGGATGGACGAAATGGGGAAACAGGGACTCTTCTCCGGAAAACTCCTTGACCAACTCCGTGCTTATCTCCAAAACTACCGCGCTAACGTCAAGGCCAACTTAAACGCATCAAACAGACCATGAGCCCATTCAATCTTTTTGACCAGATCCCTAAACGCACTCAGGAAGAGGAGTTTAGAGAACTCTTTCGTTGTCGCAACGTAACGGTGGAACGCATCTCCAGCCCACCCAACACCAGCACGGAATGGATGATCCAGAAGCAGGACGAATGGGTTGCGCTGTTGCAGGGCAAGGCCGACGTCGAACTGGAGAACGGAATACGGGCATTGACCCCGGGGGATACCCTGTTCATTCCCGCCGGCACGCGCCACCGCGTGACCGACACCTCAACGGTTCCCTGCGCGGTTTGGCTGGCGATACACATCTATCCTGAAACGTCCTGATGCTCTCCACCGGGGACCTTTCGGCCCCGTGGACCGACGCAGGCGCCCCGCCGTTTTCCTCCATCCGTCCCGGGCTACAGGGATTCGGGGTTCCGAACGCCCTTTGGAACCGTTAAGGTTAACATCTGACCAACGCGGAAAAGTAATGAGCTAGGGAATTCAGGCGGCATAAGATGAATACCAACACTGAATCATCCGGCAAGCGGTTTCATCGCTACCTCCTCCAGTTGGAAGACTGGGTCCTGATGCTGTTGCTCTCCCTGATGATCCTGCTGGCATCGGCTCAGATATTCCTGCGTAATGTTCTGGACAGCGGCATCTCCTGGGCCGATCCCACCCTACGGCTTCTGGTACTCTGGCTTTCCCTGCTCGGTGCCATGGCCGCCACCCGGGACAACAACCATATCACCATCGACCTACTGTCCCGCTTTCTCCGGCCGGGGATCAAACGAATTGTCCAACGAATGACCGATCTTTTCGCCGGCGGCGTGTGCGGATTTGTTGCCTGGCATGCCGGGCGCTTTGTGGCAATGGAGTGGCAGGACGGAACCGTACTGTTTTCCTCTATCCCTGCCTGGCTCGGTGAGCTGGTTCTTCCCTTCGGGTTTGCCGTGATGTCCCTGCGTTTCCTGGTAAGCGCGGCCATGGGCAGACCCGATGAGGGAGCCGCGGAATGATGATACTCATAGGCCTTATTCTGCTCCTCCTGGCCCTGCTGGGTGCGCCCCTGTTTACCGTCATCGCCGCCAGCGCCTTGCTGGGATTCTACCTTTCCGGGGTGGACCTTTCGGTGGTGGCCATTGAGTTCTTCCGTATCGCAGAGATGCCTGTGCTGGTGGCCATCCCCCTGTTCACATTCGCCGGTTACCTGCTCAGCGAAAGCCAGGCACCGCAGCGACTGGTCAGGCTTACCCGGGCCCTTCTCGGATGGCTCCCCGGCGGTATGGCCATTGTCTCATTGGTGGCATGCGCCCTGTTTACCGCTTTCACCGGTGCCTCCGGGGTCACCATCGTCGCCCTGGGTGCCCTGCTCTATCCGGCGCTGATCAAGTCCGGATACCGCGAAAATTTCGGTCTCGGCCTGGTCACCACTTCCGGCAGCCTGGGCCTGCTGTTCGCCCCCGCCCTGCCGCTGATCCTCTACGCCGTCATCGCTCAGCAACTGGGCATCGCCGGCGACATCACCGTGGATGCCATGTTTCTGGCCGGCATCCTGCCCGGCCTGTTGATGCTGGCACTCCTTTCCGGCTGGAGTATATGGTCCGCCCGCGGCCAGCCCCTGGTACCTTTCTCCAGGGAGGAGGCAAAATCCGCCCTGCGGGACGCCATCTGGGAGATCCCGCTGCCGGTGGTGGTATTGGGCGGGATTTACAGCGGCTACTTCGCCATCTCCGAAGCGGCGGCGGTTACCGCCCTGTATGCCCTTGTGGTCGAGGTGGGGATCCAGCGTGAGATCCCTTTGGCAAAACTGCCCAGGGTGATGCGCAAGGCCATGGTTCTGGTGGGGGGCATCATGGTGATCCTCGGCGTCTCCCTCGCCTCCACCAACTCCCTGATCGACGCCGAAGTTCCCACGCGTCTGTTCCAGACCATCCAGGGCCTGGTTACCAGCAAACTGACCTTCCTGATGCTGCTCAATGTGTTCCTGCTGATTCTGGGGACCATGCTGGAGATGTTTTCCGCTCTGGTTCTGATGATTCCGCTGTTGTTGCCGGTGGCCCTCGGATACGGCGTAGACCCGGTACACCTGGGGATCATCTTCCTGGCGAACATGCAGATCGGTTACTTTACCCCGCCGGTGGGGATGAATCTCTTCATTGCCAGCTATCGCTTCGGGAGACCCGTGCTGCAGCTCTATAAGGCCACCCTACCCTGGTTTCTTCTCCTGCTGTTCGCGGTGCTCGTGATCACCTATTGGCCGGCACTCTCCCTCACCCTGCCGGGAAGGATGTAAAACAGCGCCCAGGGAGACGGACTTGCAGGACCCGGCGTCTATACTTTTTCCAAGGGCAATCGCAAATGCTACTTAGGGAGCCTTTGATCAAGTCCATAGATATTTAGCCGCAAATGAACGCAAATCACCGCGAATCCACGCCGAAAATTGGAGCATCCACACCTAATCCATTTGCGACACTTTGCGATGATTGGCGTTTTTCGCGGCCAATACCTCTAAGGAATCTCTGAAAAAGTGTCATTTCGAGCAAAGCGAGAAATCTGCGTCAGCATTCCGAACGCCGGTAAAAGATCTCCATCAAATCCCTCGCGATTGCTCGCGACAGGGATCTCTCCCGGCTGTCGAGATGGCATTAACAGACCTAATCAGAGGTTCTCTAAAGAAAACGGTCTTCGGGTCAAGCAGCGGATAACCCGTCGGTCGACCTGTGCACGAGGCATTCGATAGGCGGCGAAACCCATGTCCAAGATTTCGACACTGTGCAAAGTAAGACCATCGGAGATGGAAGCCCTGCAGCCGAAGCTCCGGAAACTGCTTAAAAAACCAAAATATATGTGCCGAAAATGCCTTCGCGCGGCTAAGAAAAAGGGCGTGCTCTGCAAACCTGAAAAGCTCTGATTCCCGGCAGCGCCGGGATTAGTCCCCACCACCGCAACCCTGCCTGAGACGCAGCTTCCTCGCCGATAGGAACCGCATTCCTCCCTCCGGATCTGATTACCCCAATCTATCCAGGGTTGACGAAAGCAGACGTACAGCTAGAATCATTCTTAATTAATCCTAGTTATTCACTTGGTTATTGAAGGTGGAACGGTTATGAGTAAAGAACTGCCCAACCGGGACGGGGACGGCTATCTGATGAATATGGACGACTGGTCTCCGGAGATCGCGCATGCCATGGCGGAAGCGGACGGCCTGGAGCTGACGGATCCCAAATGGAACCATATCCTGCGTGCCCGTGAATATTACGAAGAGCATGCGGTAGTCCCGCCGATCCGGAAATTCGCCAAGTATCTGGGTGAGGATCAGAGAGAGATATTCAAACTCTGGCTGACCGGTCCCATGAAACCGATAACCAAATACGGCGGACTCCCCAAACCCACAGGCTGCGTCTGACTATCAGGCAACAATGCCGCATCAATTTGTGTCCCCCTCCACCGCATTTAAATACGGTGGCAAGTTCGGCGGCTTCCCAAGCCGCCTTTTTTTATGTACAGGAAGTACGGTACGCCGCGAGCACAGGGATGTGCAGGAGCGGCGTATATACAGGACGTACGGTACGTGATGAACAGGGATGTTCGAATGTCGCGAGCGGACGGGGAAGTCGGCCTGTGAGCGACCCGCGAGAGGCACAGGGATGTGCACAACCAGAACGAGCTCCAGTAAATTCAAACAATATTGGGTAAACCGTCGCAGGCGGTTCGGGAAGGCATTTATAGATGCGGCCCCGATCAGAGCCTGATAAAGTGCGTGGCGGGAACTGATAAAAATGGCGGCTGCAACACGCCCTACGGGCTTCACCCGGCAATAGGTTAACCGGTTCTCCTCCATGGACTATCTGAAACGGGCGCTATGCAAGAACTCAACGACCTGGAACTGGTTCTTAAGTCACATACACCGATTATCGTTATAGAGTCTCCGGAAGAGCAGCGACTCCTGCAGCTGTTCGCCCAGCTCGGCATGCGCCTCCCCCACCCTTCCTTCAAATGGACCGTTACCGACGGACTGCAACGGCTGGAGGTGGATTTTGAGGCCCAAAAGTTCACCTCCGACCCTCCGAGCGTCCTGAAACATATTCGCGCACTCACCAAGCCCGGTTTTTTCCTGCTGCTGGATTTCCACCCTTACGTAGAGGATCCCCTGCACGTCCGGCTGATCAAGGAAATCGCCCACGGTTTTGAAACGGTTCCGCGCACCCTTATCTTCCTCAGCCATTCGTTTCAGATTCCACCGGAACTGAAACATCTCACCGCCCATTTCGAACTCCGTCTCCCTGATCGCAATACCATAATACGCCTGATCCGTGAGGAGGCCCGGTATTGGCGGGACAGCTTGGGCAACGGCAAGGTGGAAGCCGACAACGAGGCGGTGGAAAGGCTTGCCACCAATCTCTCCGGGGTCACAACCAGTGATGCGCGGCAGCTTATTCGCAAGGCGATCCGCGACGACGGCGCCATTACCCACTCCGATCTGCCGGGTGTAATGAAGGCGAAATACGAACTCATCGGAGGCGACGGCGTCATTTCGTTCGAATATGATACCGCCCTGTTTTCCGATGTGGCCGGCCTGGAAAACCTTAAACATTGGCTGGAACAACGCCGAAAGGCCTTCACCAGCGGCTCCGGCTCGCTGGACCGCCCCAAGGGTATTATGCTGCTGGGGGTCCAGGGTGGCGGCAAAAGCCTGGCCGCCAAGGCGGTGGCCGGCAACTTCGGGGTACCTCTTCTGCGGCTCGATTTCGGAGCCCTTTACAACAAGTATTATGGCGAGACCGAAAAGAACCTGCGTCACGCCCTGCGGACCGCCGAGGTCATGGCTCCCTGCGTTCTATGGATGGATGAAATAGAAAAGGGGATTGCCGACGGCGGTTCGGATGACGGCCTTTCGCAACGTGTTCTCGGCACTCTGCTCACCTGGATGGCCGAACAGGAAGATGGGGTATTCATCGTGGCCACCGCCAACAATATCGAACGGCTGCCGCCGGAGCTCATACGTAAAGGACGATTGGACGAGGTATTCTTTGTCGACCTTCCGGACCTGGAGACCCGCCAGGAGATATTCAGGATTCACCTGAGGCGGCGAAACCTGGCCCCCAGCGGATTTGACCTGGGGCTGTTGGGCGACAAGAGCAGCGGTTTTACCGGGGCCGAGATCGAACAGGCCATCGTCTCATCCCTTTACGCCGCGCAGGCGCAGGAAGAGAGCGTCGGCACTGCCCACCTGCTGGCCGAGCTGCAACGCACCCGCCCCCTGTCCGTCATTATGGCCGAACAGATTGAACGACTGCGTAACTGGGCCGCCGAGCGCACGGTTCCGGCCGGCTGAAAAAAAGGGGACGAAAGGAATTCTTCCTCCGTCCCCGGTCTTCCCGCGTTGCTACCTAAGCCTTCCTATGCTCCCTCTCCGACATTGACGAAACAGCAGTAAATCCCCTCAGATTGATCCGGCGCAGACGCCGCATAGGGTTTCGCCTCACATCCTAGTCCGAGTCCCCCCAGTTACCGAGAAGCGACGCCTCCTCAGCCGGGCTAACCGGACTCATCTCGCCACCGACAGCGTTCGAACCTGAGCTCTCGCCGTCACTGTCATCCCCGCCGGATTCCGTACCCCCTTCTTCCCCACTATCGTCGTCGCCAGCGCCGTCATCATCCCCCTCATCGCTGTCGTCACCATCATCGTCGTCATCACCATCATCGTCGTCGTCATCATCATCGTCGTCGTCGTCATCATCATCGTCGTCGTCGTCATCATCATCGTCGTCGTCATCATCATCATCGTCGTCATCGTCGTCGTCATCATCATCGTCGTCGTCATCGCCGCTGTCACCGTCACCCCCGTCATCACCGCCACCACCGTCCGCCATGGCTACCGAGAGATGCAATCCCTTTGCAAAATCAAACCTTACGGGACAAAGACATGCGCTGATTATCAGGATCATCCCCAACAAGGCACAGGTGACCCGCCGCGAAAGGGGAGATAAAACCCCGCTTCGAACCCGCCCCCCGGAAAACTTCGATGACGCTCCTTCCCTGGTATCAATCCGATGGGATTTGGTGCGCCGACTCATCTGTAATCTCCCGTCGATACCTGATGCCTGATGTCGATAACGATCATATTCTCTGGTTATACGAGAAACATCTTCTCGTCAACTGTAAAACAAATAGTCCCTCCATGCTCTCGCGGTTGAATTCCGGTTCACCGGCACAACAACTACCTCCCCGTTCGACAAAGATCTGCGGCAAAGGATTATCCGCATAAGAATCAAGTCTTCCGGGATAGTAATTATCGGTCATCACCTTAGATCATACCGGTCAAAAGAATATCCGGACAAAAGCAAACTGGATTACGGACATCACCAAATCGCGGTCTCCGCTTCCCCAACCAATACTTGTCCGTCCTGATCACCGGGAGGATTCGGCATATCGATCCATTCGATATTCACCGTCGATTTACGAAGCCTTTGCCGCGATTACAAAAGCCCTTGGAAAAGCAAGGTATCTACTGCTGTCATACATTAGACGGACAACCGCCGGGTTTTCATCCCTCTCCCCATATTTTTTAATCACGGGAATTTGATTCCGCCGGAAGATTTTCCGCCAAACGTCTGCCGAAGGATCGCCTCCCATATCTATACGGATCCGTGAAATGATCGCTATCGGTATGAGTTACAAAGAAAAAATATACTCTCCGGAGCCCGAAGCGAAGATCAGGACACTTTTCTTAATTTTTATTTCAGATTCGACTGCTAAAAACTCTGTTAGAAGCGGGATTAATTTGCGTCTTGAAACGTTTTTATTAATAACCCTGTATGAATAAAGGGATGAATAACGGTCTGGAACAGCAACTGGTCGAGCTGCTGCCGCGGTTGCGGAGGTTTGCGTACGGATTAACGGGCAGCGCGGAAAAAGGCGATGAACTGCTGCAGGCGGCCTGTGAGCGGGCATTGTCCAAGTCGGCACAATGGCGCGCGGACACCAGGCTGGATCACTGGATGTATCGCATCATACGGAACATACGTATCGATGAGCTCCGCTCCCAAAACATTCAGAAGCGCGGCGTGGAAAAGATCATGCCGATATATGAAGAGGCGTACGATGGGCGACGCATGCTTGACTCACAGATTTCCGCGGATGAGGTACACCAGGCCATGAACCGCCTGTCGGATGACCACCGCACCATCCTGCTGCTGGTCGGGGTGGAAGGTTATGCCTATAAGGAGGTTTCCGAAATCCTGGGGATCCCCCTTGGAACCGTAACCAGCCGCCTGCTTCGGGCCAGAAAGGCTTTGCTAAAGGAACTCTCTCAATCCGATGGGCAGTCACCTTCGCAGGAGGCCGCGTTATGAATACAGAACGTGAAAAACTGTTATCTGCCTATGTGGATGGGGAGTTGAGCGCTGATAACCTGGATTGGGTTGAAGGCCTGTTAACAAAGGACAGAGAAGCCGGGATCTTCGTAGATACAATCAGGAAAACCAACCGATTACTCAAGGATGCCTATAACCCGATCTTCCACCAGCCTCTGCCAGAATCACTACTGCCGCATCATAAAAAGAACTGGCTGAATCGGTTCACCGACCCGCTGTATATGGTAGCTGCGGCGTCAGTCGCACTTATCGTGTTTATCGGGGGTTATCTGGCATCCGACTTCATGACCCGACAGGAACTGGATGTTATGCATCAGAAACTGGCGGAGTTGCGGCGTCAAACCCTGGAATACTCCCCCAGCGGCACATCGGTATCCTGGAACGATACCAGTGGACTGCTGAATATTACCGTGGAGCCGCTGAAAACCTACAGGACACCCGATAACCACTACTGTCGTGAATACCGCGAGATCATCAAGGAGGGTGGCGATACGGAAGTCCGGATAGGCGTGGCCTGCCGCAGCGGCAAGACCCAGTGGGATGTACGGAACGAATCAGCGCAGCAAAAATCCGAGAACAAGGCAGACAGGAAACCGGGCAATCCCAAGGTAATATTATGAAGGCAAGGCTTCGTCCTCTGGTGGTCGTACTTATCGGAACGATTACCACCGGATGCAACACGCTCTCGCGAACCGTTGATGTCAGAAGCAACACCAACAGGCTACCGCCGTCCCCCCTGCCAAGCTATCAGATAGGCGACCAGATCTACTATAAGGATGGACACAAGGAACGCATTACCAAAGTAAGCGACCAAAAGGTCCAGTGGGAGCGTTCAAGCACTCGCCGCTATACGACCTGGCGCAACTTTATACTTCCACGTATCAGTTCAGAATCACGGCGTTATCTGGGTAGCGAGAACATCGATAAAGCGGTGTCCGCGGACATTCTATGGCCATTGAAAGTGGGGAATACCGCCCGCTTCAGCAGCCGCAAATACAATACCGCAAAGACCTCTAATACCACCAAAATCTCTTTGCGTTTCTGGAACTGCCAGGTCTCCGGAACCGCCAACATCCAGGTTCTTGCCGGAGCCTTCGATGCCTATCGCGTAGAATGTTTCCGCGACAATGAGCTAAACAAACCCAGTCGTCACTTCGTATGGTATTACGCCCCCGAACTTCAGCATCCGGTAGTCAAGGTGGAATACAGGAAAAGCGGGAAGTTCCCCCCGAAGGTAGAGGAAATGCTGGCGCTGGAACGGGGGCTAAAGTGGCTGTCCGAAGATGAGCGCAGTTCATTAAGTAAAAGGATGAATAAGGCCCTTGAGTACCACCCCTCGGGCAAATCCAGCTCCTGGAAATCGCGAGACGGCAGAACCCATATAACCATTATCCCGACAAATTCCCTGCGTTCTGATAGCGGAAGTTACTGCCGGAACTATCTACAGAAAATCAGTTACGGCAAACTTAAGCAGACCGCCGCCGGACTGATGTGCCGTATAGAGAAAGAGCAATGGTCCATTCCGACAAAGGCCTGGAAATACGGCAATCTGGATCTGTTTCCGATGCTGAACATCTGGAATCTCTGGCCGGATTCTTAAGGACCGGGAGCCCGCCGTCGCGTCTCGAGGCACGAGACGGATTGCGCATCAAATGTCCACAGGGAATCTTATTAACATGAGTTTTTTATTCCGTACCGAAATATTCGCGTTGGTACTGATTGCGACATTTGCAGCGTCAAGGGGAGCCGGATTCTCGCCAGCCGAAAGACTCGAACTGGCGGCAAAACATCTAGGCCGGATGCAGCAGGAAGACGGATTCTTTCACTATCAGTTTGATTTTGTGACCGGACACTGGTCCGAGGAAAACAACATCGTACGCCAGGCCGGAGCCGGCTACGCACTTGGGGAATACCTTCTTTATCGCAATAACCCGGAGACAGAAGACCATTTACGGCGGGCGATACAGGCGTACAGCGACGCTTCGATGGAATGGAAACGCGGCAAACTGCTGACCATTGAGGGCAACTACAGAAAGGCCAAATCCGGAGCAACGGCATTGGCCCTGATCTCAACCTTGAACTATCGCAAGGCTACCGGTGACAAACGCTTTGATCCTGATATTAACCTCTGGATAGACGGCCTCCTGAGCCTGCGCAACGACAATGCCGGCTTTTCCAGAAGACCCCGGTTGAGCAGGGAATCACCCTACTCCAACGGCGAAATCTGGCTGGCCCTCGCGAGCCATATACAGGAGTTCCCCGAGGATACGCGCATTATTGAAGCACTCAACCAGATCGACGGAATCTTTCTTGATCGCTATGGCAAAAATCCCGATATCGGCTTCTTCCACTGGGGCGTGATGGCGGCGGAAAAACGTTATCGGCAGACAGCGGAGAGACGTTTCGTGGATTTCGCCGCACAACAGGCAATCCAATATCTTGAAGAGATGAGACCGCGGATAAATCCGGCCAGCAACAGCTGCTATGCGGTGGAGGGACTGGCGACGGTCATGGGGATGCTGGAGGGATTTCCCGAATATTCCGCGGTAAAACTTCGCCTGGCGGACAGAATCGGGGAGGAGATGAAGAAGAACCTGGCCCTGCAGATAACGCCGGGACAGCATGAGATAGCCCTAGGCGGGGGACGAACTTTAACAGGCCCCGAAATCGCGGAACATGCCGGCGCCTTCCTCAATGGCCGTCAGCGCCCCCAGATCCGTATCGACGCCACTCAACACTGTCTCTCGGCCCTGCTTAAAACCCGCCACCTCAACCTTTAACTCCCCACTTCCTACTTCTAACTGTTAACTGTTAACTGTTAACTTCCAATACGCTACCATTGCCCATTTTCCGGGAGAAACCGATGTCATCCCCTAACTTGCTCGGCCAGCTCAGTTCTATTCAAGAGATGATGGCACGGCTCGTTGAGTCTATCCCGGAGGTGGATTGTTACCGTTCGTATACTCCGGGGCTGGCACCCCTTGCCTGGTACCTTGGACGTAGCGTCTATCAGGAAACCTATTGGTTACGGGAGGTACTTCAGGGCGATGACGATCTGACGGGGCGGGTACGGGAACTCTTCCATCCTAACAGTGAGACCGACGCCTCTCAATGGGAGCGCCTTCCGCCGAGGGATCACCTTCTTAACTGGGCCCTGGAGATCCAGGAAAACAACCTGACGCTGCTTGCCAATCCCAGACTTCTGCCTGATCACCCCCTGCTGCAGGAGGCGCGTCTGCAACAGCACATCCTGCAGCAGCACCACCGGATATACGAAACCATGCTGATGGTACTTAGTGAACGAAGTCTGCTGCATGATTTCGACGGGTATCAGGCGCCCACACCATTAAAGAGTGAACCGCCGGCGACCGAGAACCTTGGAATCTCCCAGGGCCACTACCGCATCGGCGCAAAGGACCAGACCACAGCTTATGATAACGAGTTACCGGTACAGATCGTGGAACTGAGCAGTTTCCGCATCGCCAGACATCCGGTTTCAAACGGGGCATTTCTGCGGTTCATGGAGGAAGGGGGTTATCTGGAACGGAAATTCTGGTCTGATGAGGGCTGGAACTGGCTGTCACACAACCAGGGTCACCACCCCCACCACTGGCGTCAGGACAATCACCAGGCCTGGTACGGCATCGGCCTGAACGGCCCCTTCGACCTGACCACCGAGGACCCGGTAATGGGGATAAACCACTATGAGGCCGGCGCTTTTGCCGCCTGGACGGCAGAACAGGGCGGAGAACTTGCCGGCGCCGTACTACAACATGAGTACCAATGGGAAGTTGCGGTTCGAACCCAGGCCCTGAAGGAGTTTGGGCGAGTCTGGGAATGGTGTTCCAACAGTTTTCATCCCTATAGTGAGTACCGGCCCGCTCAGGACGGCCTGGGAACCACGGAAAGTTTCGACGAAAACCTCTTCAGCCTCCGTGGCGCGAGCCTCTACACCCAACACACCCTGCGTCGGCCCAGCTACCGCAACAGGGCGTTACCGGAGAAAAAATACCTGTTCGCCGGCACCCGACTGGTATTTCCGCCAAAGACATAGCGGGAATCTCTACGGACGCGCCGCGTCCGTAGAGATTCCCGAAAACTCACCCGGTAGCGCTCAACCGGTCTTGATCGAAATCAGTTCGATCTCAAAGATCAGGGCCTCATTGGGGCCGATGGCAGGAGGGGCGCCCCTGGCCCCATACGCCATCTCGGAAGGAATGAAAATCCGCCACTTCGCTCCCGGCTGCATACGGGTCAGGGCCTCGCGGAATCCCTCGATAACGCCGTTCAAAGGGAAGGTAACCGGTTGTTCACCGTGAGAGTAGGAGCTATCAAACTCCTCACCATTGAGCAGGGTCCCGCGGTAGTGGACGGAAACGGTATCATCGACCTTGGGGGACGCCCCCTCTCCCGCTTTTAACACCTCATACTGCAGCCCGCTCGGCAACTCCACTACACCCTCTTTGCTCTTGTTTTCGGCGAGGAATTTCTGCCCCGCCTCAAGGGTACGTTTGGCCTCCTCCGCACGGGCCTGAAGTATCGCCTGCTGGCCCGCCTCCAGCGCCATGGCCATCTCTCCGGCGGTCATCTGCAACTCCCGGCCCTGTAAGACATCCGATATGGCGGCAGCGATAGCCGCATCGTCTATCTTGATGCTCTCGGACTTTAGCTGGGTTGCGAAGGTATAACCAACCGCGTAACTGAACCTCTGCTCCGTGGTCTTCAGTTCCGTGTCGGAGGGTGTGTCAGAGGGTGAACACGAGGTTGTAAGGAGAAGTGTAAGGGGAAGCAGGATCCTATAATTGATGGGCATAAATTTTCCTTACTTATTTCTATATATATCGGCCGAAACCGCAGGAAACTGAACCCTACCCGCTTGCCGCAAAGAACGCAATTCCCAAATTGAATCAAATAGATACAATTCTTCACATTTTCGAAATCCGGGTCTTGGCAGGGGTGGAATTCCGACCTATTCTTCCATCACAGAAGGAAGGTTTTTATGGTTATCAAATCTGTTTCCGGATCAGCGCTGCAGGGCATCCAGCGGGGACTTCAGGGCGTTCGCCGTAACGCCGCTGAGATCGCTTCTGCACACCATATGCGAAGCAGCACCGCCGCCCCCAAGGACCTGACCCGTTCCCTGGTTGAACTCAAGCAACATCAGCTGATAACGAGCGCCTCGGTGGAGGCCTTCCGTACGGAAAATGAGATAATCGGAACTCTGCTGGACGTAAAAGCGTAGCGAATCCAACGCCGACGACTTTCTTTCTCGTGCTGCCTTTTCAGCACGGCAATCAAAAGCACCCGCAAGTAATGCGGGTGCTTTTGTTTCGGGTCCCTGAAAAAATCCGGGGCGTTGATGGGGGCATCCCTATTCGCCCGCAATACTCTTAGTCCTGCAAAAGGGAGACCTGCATAAGTCCCCGCCCGCCATCAGGAGACTGCGAAAAAAGTTGGGGCGGAGCTCAAATGGCGTTTACTTTATAAGCCGCGAATAACGCCAATCACCGCAAAGTATCGCAAATGACTTATCGAGATTTAGCGTGGATTCGCGGTGATTCGCGACCATTTGCGGCTAGACCCTAGTAGAAGCAATCCTGCCATAACACGAATGACAAGCACAAACCCTCAAAAGTTGGTACCGCTCGGGCTGGACACCGCCTTACACAAAATACACTTCTTACTACTAACTTCCCACTTCATACTTCTGATCAAACAAAACGCATCGAGAGATCCACGGCGGTGACGTTCTTCGTCAGACCGCCGACGGATATATCATCCACACCGGTCTCGGCGATCGCCCTGATCCGCTCTAGAGAGACCCCGCCCGAGGCCTCTAAGCGCGCCCGGTTTCGGTTTACGCTGACAGCTTCCCGAAGCTGATCCAGATCGAAATTATCCAGCAGTATGCGATCGGACCCGGCGGCGATAGCCTCTTCCATACCGGACAGATCCTCCACCTCCACCTCAATCTCCAGATCAGGGGCTTCCCGCCGCGCCGCCGCCACGGCGGCAGTAATGGAACCGGCTGCCGCTATGTGGTTCTCCTTGATCAGAACGGCATCATAGAGCCCGATGCGATGATTGTGGCAACCGCCGCAGGCCACTGCGTACTTCTGTTGCACGCGCAGTCCCGGAAGCGTCTTACGGGTGTCCAGTATCCGCACCCCGGTTCCGGCCACGGCGCCGGCGTAGGTACGTGCCAGGGTGGCGGTGCCCGAGAGGGTCTGGAGATAGTTGAGCGCGGTCCGTTCAGCAGTCAATAACGCGCGGGTATTGCCCTGCAGCTGACAAATAACCGTTCCCGGCGACACCGGATCCCCGTCGGAGACGTTCCAATGAATCGCGATTTCCGGGTCGAGCTGGTGAAAGGCTTCATCAAACCAGGCGCGACCGCAGATCACCGCTTCGTCACGGCATACCACCTGCACCGCTGACCGGACATGTGCGGGAATCAGTGCGGCCGTACGATCCCCACTACCGACGTCCTCCTGCAGAGCCAGCCCGACCTGTTCCCGAATCGAATCCAGAGAGGGAAGAATCGCATTCACATCCAAAGACCCTTTGTCGTACCTTGGCGACCGGAACCGTGATCAGAGCATACAGCCCCTCACGGCACCGTTCATGAAGTAATGGATAAAAGTGGGATTTTACGGCAGCCGCCTTAAAAAAGGCCAATGAAACGGCAACCGGGCACAATCCGTATCGCCCCTTTATTGGACGAAAGGGCGGAAAGGGTTGGGAACGATAAGGAAATTACCCGCTTTCAGCCTGCTGCAGGTTGTCGACGATTGCGCGCATGGCGCGATCCAGCAACGGTTTGTCAGCTTCTTTCAGGAATACCGCGGTACCTGCCGCCATCGCCTGAGCCAACCCTTCCAGGGTCGCCTCCATGACCTTCACCCCTTTTCTGTTCACGAACAGATGGTTTCCGGTCACCACGCTCTTCCAGGCAAGCTTGACCCGTTTCGAGGTATTTGAGTTCGAATCCACCAACTCAATCCAGGCGCCGACCGGCAGTGCTTTGGCTTTCTGCAGATAATCATCAGCGGTAACAGGAGCTTTTGGCTTTTCCTTGGCGGCAGGCTTCTTCTGTGCCGCAGCCGGGGATTTACCACGCTCCTCGGGGGCGGTGTTCGGCATCGGGTTAACGCCGGGAACCTGCTCACCGCGCAGAGAAATCACATGACAGGCCTGCAGCTCCTTGAACAGACGTGCCGTCTTATGCTGGTCGTAGGATATTTCGTTGAGTTCCTTGCGCAACCCTTTCAGGAGCACCGGGATGGTATCCAACAATTCGCGCTGCTCTTCCCGGCTGGTCTTTGGAGTAACGCTCCAGATCAGCTGATCCATCATGCGCAGACCCGTCTGCCATTCCTGGCTTTCCAGCCCCTTGCGCAATACGATCAGTAACAGAACATCTTTCCAGCCGTCGCGAATCAACTCCACAACCGCCGGGGGCAGAGTACCTGCTTTCTTGAAACGCTTTTCGATCTCCTCCTCAACCTCCTGTTTCCCAAGTTGCAGCTGCTCCTTGCCGCGGGTGGCCTGGGTCGCCCGCTCCTCCGCAACCTTGGAGGCCTGCTGCTCCTTACCCAGATATTCCATAACCTCCTGATTCAGCTTCTCAAACAGGCTGACATCACGATCAAACTCGGACAATACCCGACTGACCACGGACTCGATTTTTCCATACAGACTCTTTTCCGAACGGTCGCCGTCATCGAACCAGCCCAGGGCCGCCTTGGCCAGATTGTTCAACAACACCCGGGCGGGATGGGATTTTCTGCTGAAAAAGTCACGGTCTAGAATCGCGACTTTAACCATCGGTATCTGCAGCCGGCCCAGCAAGGCCTTCATGGCGTCCGGCAGATTATGGTCCTCAAGGATAAAGTCGAAGAGCATCGATATGACATCGATGATGTTTTCGTCGGTATGACTGATGCTGCGACCACCCTCGCCTCTGCCGAGATTCAGCTGTTTGAGCAGGTGTTCTCTAAGATCCACATGCTCGGGAACGATGAGGCCTTCGGGCCCGAAAGAGATAAGGGCAAGATTACCCTGCTGCAGATTGGAGAGGGCGCTGATGACCTGGGAGGTATCGATAAACGCCTGAGGGGTCCCCGCGGGAGCCGCCGACACGCCGCGGCGAAGGTTCAGCAGCTCCTGCAACCTCGGGAACAGCTCCAGATCGATTTCGCTTCCCAATTCGCGCGAAACGTTCTGTTCCTCCGCCCTGGTACGATCACTCGCCTTGTAAGAACCGCGTTGTACAGCCGGTGACACCGGATTCTGCTTAACCCTCTGGGACAGTTTGGGCAGGATTCCGGCCTGCGCCAGTACATCGTTGATCCCGTCATACAGGCCGCCCAGATACTGCATGACCTCTTTGTCGAAGATCTTGTAAACCACCAGCTTAACCGGCAGATCCAATTCCAGCGACTGAATGGTTTCCCGGAACAGATGACAGATCGTGGCCGGGCTGATGGGATTATTGTTGGAATCAACCACAACCTCATGGGCGAGGCGGCTGAAGCGCTGTTCCAGGGCGTACAGTTCGCGATAATAGCGGCTGTCCCCTTTCGAGATCATGTTGGTGGTGGCCAACTTCTCTTCCAGCTCTTCCTCCCCCACGAGCGAGAGATTTTCGGTATCGGTGGCGCTCTCGAGTTCCCGGGCGGTGGAGATATCGCCCAAGCGCCAAAACTCATCGAAAGCCCCAAGGATCCGCCTCTGAAAGCCGTTCTCCAGGCTCTCCCGCTCCTTGCGCAATACCCGCATGGCATCAAAATACTGCGTCTGCAGGTCATTGCTGTCGGCCTTGTTGGAAAGATCAAAAAGGGCGTCATCAAGCTTATCGAACATACCTTCGATAAGCTGAGGCATCATCCAGGCGACTACTTGCCGGCAGTTATCCACAGCCTTACGCTCCCCCGGGTTGAGGTTAATATTACGACCGGCTACTTTGTGCCCGGTGAACGAGAGGATATTGTCGTTTTGCGCCATGAGGTCCTACTCTGTGCAACAGAAGATGCTCCATACCTTAGCGGTATCGACTGGGAGACACCTTATCTTAAGTTCTAACTTATGAATCAGGAAGGTCGCCCACCGTGAGGTTAATCACAAATTTCCATGATGGGCGCCCGGAAAGGGGGGTAATTTGAGAAAATGTGACCCCTTTCATCGGAAAGCCGCCACCGACCCCCGGGGACCACCGCCTCTCTCTCCGGCCCGGTCCCGGCATTGCCGGTTTCCCAAGCTCTCCCTCCTCGTGTATGTTTCTGTCTGTGAATAAGCTTCTGGGACACCTCGGCCGCTCGCTCAGGGAAAGCATTCGCGATCTGCTCCCGATCCTTGGGGTTATCGCATTCTTTCAGCTCATTGTCCTGCGCCAACCCATACCCGAGCTTTCCAACCTCCTGACAGGGACCCTGATGGTGGTCATCGGCCTGACGCTCTTCGTATACGGCCTGAAGACCGGTCTGTTCCCGATCGGCGAGTCAATGGCTCACAGCCTGGCGAGCAAGGGAAGCCTGTTCTGGCTGCTGTCCTTTGCCTTCGCTCTCGGCTTCGGCACCACCATCGCGGAACCGGCCCTCATTGCGGTGGCCGGAGAGGCCTCGGAGGTGGCCGCCAAGGGGGGCATGATCGAAAATACTGAAACCGCATTGCGGCGCTATGCCTACGGCCTGCGGTTGACCGTCGCCTTTTCGGTAGGCTTTGCCATCGCGATCGGTGTGCTGCGCATCATTAAGGGATGGCCGGTGCAGTATCTGATACTGGGCGGTTATGCCGGAGTCGTGGTGATGACCCTGTTCGCTCCCCCGGAGATCATAGGTATCGCTTATGACTCCGGCGGGGTGACCACATCCACCATCACGGTACCGCTGGTCACCGCTCTCGGCGTGGGCCTCGCTTCCAGTATCCGGGGCCGCAATCCCATGACCGACGGATTCGGCTTGATCGCGTTCGCCTCGCTGACACCCATGATCTTCGTCATGGCTTACGGGATACTGCTGTGATTGCCGGCCTGATAAGCTTTCTGGAAACCCTGATTTCAACCATCCACGACGTGTTGCCGATCGTCGTGATCCTGTTCGGCTTCCAGCTTTTCGTATTGCGCCGACCGATAGCGAAGCCGCGCCAGGTCATCACCGGTTTTCTACTGGTACTCCTGGGACTGGCGTTCTTCCTGCAGGGGCTGGAACAGGCGCTTTTCCCCCTGGGCAAACTGATGGCCAACCAACTCACGGCGCCCGAGTTCCTCGGGGTATTACCCGGCTCCAAAGAGCATCACTATCTCTGGCTCTACCTGTTTGCCGCAGCCATCGGGTTTTCCACCACCATTGCCGAACCATCTCTCATCGCCGTCGCCATAAAGGCCAACCAGGTGTCCGGTGGTGCCGTCGGGACCTGGGGCTTGCGTATCGCCGTCGCCATCGGTGTAGCCGTCGGAATCGTATTGGGCGCATATCGGATAGTGAGCGGAACGCCGCTGCACTATTACATCATCGCCGGTTACATCATCGTCATGATCCAGACCTTTTACTGCCCCAAACCCATCATCGCCCTCGCCTATGATTCCGGTGGAGTTACCACCTCCACCGTAACCGTGCCCCTGGTGGCGGCGCTCGGGCTGGGGTTGGCGTCCAGCATTCCCGGCCGCAATCCGCTGCTGGATGGTTTCGGCCTTATCGCTTTTGCCAGTCTGTTCCCCATTATGAGTGTTATGGCATACGCACAGCTCAGCGACTGGTATACCAGACGATCCCTCACGGATCCTTCCAACAATGAAGGGGGTTAACCATGCGTTTCAAGCTAATCATCACCTTTATCGAAGACAGCAAGACGGACCTGGTTCTTGAAGCCGCCCGCGAGTCGGGGGCGACCGGTTCCACGGTCATCAACCAGGCACGCGGCGAAGGCCTGAAACAGAGCAGAACCTTTTTCGGTCTCAACCTCGAGATTCAGCGGGATGTGGTACTGCTGCTGGTGGAAGAACATCTCAGCCGCCAAATCCTGGAACGGATCGCCGAGGTTGGAGAATTCGACGAAAAGCCCGGCACGGGGATCGCGTTCCAGATCAACGTACAGGACGCCGTGGGTGTCAGTCATCAGATCAAGCAGTTAGCCAGCAGGGTGGAGGAAGAAATATGAACAAGGTAAAACCGGTACGAGTGCGCGATATCATGAAGACGCGCTTCGACATGGTGGACGGAATGGCTACGGTACAGGAAGCCATAGACACCATGGTGCATGTTGAAACCCGGTCATTGATCGTAAAGAAGCGGCATAATGACGATGAGTACGGCATGGTGATGTTGTCCGATATCGCCAGGCAGGTGCTGGCCCTGGACCGCGCACCTGACCGGGTCAATATCTACGAAATCATGTCCAAGCCGGTAATAACCGTCGATCCGGAAATGGACATCCGCTATTGCGCCCGTCTGTTTGCCCGTTTTGATCTGTCCCGGGCGCCGGTGGTGGAAAATCGCGAAGTGGTCGGAATCGTCAGTTTCACCGACATGGTGTTAAAAGGGTTGAGCAAAAAATGAGCATCGATCGGGAGGGGTGGTTAACACAGGCAACCCGTTGCCACTCACCCAACCAGGATGAGCGCCCGACGGACGCGGTGGTTGACCTGCTGGTAATCCATAATATCAGCCTGCCGCCGGGTGAATTCGGGGGACCCTGGATCGACGATCTGTTTCACAACCGGCTCAACCGCGGCGCCCACCCTTACTTTGAAGAGATCGCCGATCTCAAGGTCTCGGCTCACCTACTTATTCGACGGGACGGCAAACTGATTCAGTATGTACCGCTGCATCGTCGTGCCTGGCATGCCGGTCCGTCCTGTTTCGAGGGCCGTGAACAGTGTAACGATTACTCTATCGGTATAGAGCTGGAAGGGACCGATGATGCCCCTTATACCCCCGAACAATATCTCACCCTGGCGAAAACCACGCGCGAGATACTCGCGGCATTTCCCGCGATCACAACAGAACGCATCAAAGGGCACAGCGACATCGCTCCGGGACGCAAGAGCGATCCCGGCCCCGCCTTCGACTGGCGACGTTTCCATCAACTGCTTGAAGAGTTTCTTGAATCTTGAGAACAGATAAAGGAGACTGCCGGCTATGGTAATACTCAGCGTCATTCTCGCCCTTATCGCCGAGCGGTTCCTGTTGGACCAGGAAACATATCGTCACAGCGGCTGGTTTAAAAAATACCTGAACTGGTGCCACCGGCAGTCTCTGGGAGAGTGGATAAACAGCGGGACCGCCGGCGTCATCGGATCGCTGCTGCCGCCCCTTGCCGCCGTGGCACTTATCCAGGCACTGCTTCACCACGTGCTGGGAGGCGTATTGGAGTTTCTGTTCGCCACCGGCGTTCTTCTCTACTGCCTCGGGCCCAGAAACCTGGATCGTCAGGTGGAAGACTTTGTGGATGCCTGGGACGAAGGCGACCAGGACAAGGCCTCCGAGATCGTACAGGACCTGGTTGCCGACGACCCGCCCGGGTCGCAGCAGGATTTCACCCGGACGGTCACTGACGGCATCCTGAAGCAGGCGTGCTACCGCATCTTCGGGATACTGTTCTGGTTCATGGTGCTCGGCCCCCTGGGCGCCCTTCTCTACCGCTTGAGCCGCGATCTTCATACCGGAGTCGCAGTCGATATGGAGCCCGACAAAGAGTTCCTGAACAGCGTCCGGCGCCTGCTTGAAATCCTGAATTGGCTACCCGCGAGGATAACCGCCGCGTCTTACGCTCTGGCGGGAAATTTCCAGGAAGCCATAATTGGATGGCGCGGCAAGAATGAATTGGAAAGGGAAGAAGAATCGGCTTTTGCCAGCGCCGACCAGGTACTGATCCTTTCAGGACGCGGCGCCCTCGGTCTGGAACATGCGCCGGAAGCACAAACCACAGACGCTCCTTCTCACCATGCGGAAGCCGCCCTTGGTCTGATCTGGCGTTCTTTGACCATCTGGGTCGCACTGCCGGCGATTACCGTCTTCACCTTCTGGATCGGTTGAATACCGGCGGTTCCGAATAGCGCTAGCTTTTTTTGGGGTCTTTGCCGAAGAGCACTACAAGCAGCATCAGTGCGACACCGATACTGATGGCTGAGTCGGCCACGTTAAAGGCAGGCCAGTGCCACTGTCCGTAGTACAAATCGATGAAGTCGATCACGTGGCCATATAATATACGATCCACCAGATTACCCACGGCTCCACCGATGACGAGGGTCAGCGCAACAGCTATCGCCCGCTCGTCCTGCCGCAGCCGTTTGACCCAGCCGACCAGCACCAGCGATACCGCCAGGGCGAGGAGTACGAACAACCAACGCTGCCACCCACCCTGGTCACTGAGGAAGCTGAATGCCGCCCCTTCGTTATATACCAGGGTTATATTGAGGAACGGCAAAAGCTCCATTGATTCGTACATGGCGAAGTTCAGTTCGACCAACTGCTTGCTGACCTGATCGAACGCCAGCACCAGGAAGGAGAGCCAGAGCCAACGAAGCATGATCAGGCGAGTCCTCGCGGTTCACCGTCTCCGTCGACATTCTCCACGCAACGGCTGCACAGCTGCGGATGTTCTGAATTACCGCCCACATCCTCGCGGCGGTGCCAGCAACGCTCACACTTGTCATGGCCGCAGGCGGCCACCCGTAGAAACAATCCGTCCAACTCGGTCCCTTTGGCATCGGCCGGTTTCTCCGCAACCGGATGCAGTCGGGCGTAGGAGGTTATCAGGACAAAACGCAGTTCATCCTGCAGCCGCGCCAGCAAATCCTGCAGTTCGGTATCACAGTAAAGATCGACCTCCGCATCCAGGGAGGATCCGATGGCGCCGTCGGCCCGTAACTGTTCCAGCTGCTTGGAGACCTCAACGCGGACCTGGATCACCCGCTCCCAGAAGTCCCGATCGAAGGGGTCGTCGGCATCCAGTGCAAAGAGGTTCGAATACCAGGTCTCGGTAAAGACCGTCTCCCCCCTCTCACCGGGCATTTCTCCCCAGATCTCGTCGGCGGTGAAACTCAGGATAGGCGCCAGCCAGCGGACCATCGCCTCCACGATATGGTACATGGCGGTCTGACAGGAACGCCGCGCGCGACTGTCGGTCTTGGTGGTGTACTGCCGGTCCTTGATGATATCCAGATAAAAACCGCCCATCTCGGTGACGCAGAAGTTATGGATCTTCTGATAGATGAGGTGGAACTGGTAGTCACGGTAGGCGGTGATGATCTCTTCCTGTAACTGCTGCGCCCGATCCATCGCCCAGCGGTCCAGCTCGATCATCTCCTGCGCCGCCACCAGGTTGGCGGCCGGGTCGAAACCGTTGAGATTGGCGAGCAGGAAGCGGGTGGTGTTACGGATGCGACGGTAGGCGTCGGCGGTGCGCTTCAGGATCTCGTCGGAGACGCTCATCTCCCCCCGGTAGTCGGTGGCCGCCACCCAGAGGCGAATGATATCGGCACCCAGGGTCTTCAACACCTTCTGCGGTGCAACCACGTTGCCCAGAGATTTGGACATCTTGCGCCCCTCGGCATCCACCGTGAAACCGTGGGTCAGAACCTCTTTGTAGGGTGCCCGATCATGGATGGCGACGGAGGTCAGGAGAGAGGACTGAAACCAGCCCCGGTGCTGATCCGATCCTTCCAGGTAGAGATCCGCGGGGGACCTCAATCCCTCCCGGTGCTCCAGGACGCAGGCATGGGTCACCCCGGAATCGAACCACACATCCAGGGTATCGGGGACCTTCTCATACTGCGCCGCGTCCGCCCCCAGGAGCTCTTCCGGCTCCAGAGCGAACCAGGCTTCGATGCCCTGCTGTTCCACCCGCCGCGCAACCTCCTCGATTAAGCGCGACGTTTCCGGGTGCAGCTCGCCGCTGGCCTTATGGACGAAGAGGGTGATCGGTACGCCCCAGGTACGTTGCCGCGATATACACCAGTCGGGCCGACTCTCCACCATGCCCTCGATGCGGGCCAGTCCCCAATCCGGCAGCCACCGGACCTGCTTGATCTCACGCAGAGCTGATTCACGCAGGCCCTTCTGGTCCATACTGATAAACCACTGAGGCGTGGCGCGAAAGATGATCGGGGTCTTGTGTCGCCAGCAGTGGGGATAGCTGTGCGGAAAGCGTGCCTCCTGCACCAACGCACCCTTCGCCTTCAGCACCTCGATCACTTTCTCGTTGGCGCTGAAGACGTGTTCCCCGGCAAACAGTTCCGTCCCCTCCAGAAAGCGGCCGTCACCCCCCACCGGATTATCCACCGGCAGACCGTAACGCTGACCGACGATATAGTCGTCGAGACCGTGCCCGGGGGCCGTGTGAACGGCACCGGTTCCCGCATCCAGGGTAACGTGTTCGCCCAGGATGACCGGCACCTCACGGGCATAAAAACAGTGTTGCAGCTTCAGTCCCTCGAAGGCGTCGCCGCGGCCGTAGGCAATGACCTGATACTCCTCGATATCCCAGCGATCCAGGGTGTCCTTCATTAATCCCTCGGCCACAATCAGGCGTTCCTTGCCATGAGGCCCGTCGCACTGAACCACTACGTACTCCAGTGCCGGGTTCAGGGCCACCGCCTGATTGGCGGGTAGCGTCCAGGGGGTGGTGGTCCAGATAACCAGGGAGATCTGCCCTTCTCCGTGATCGCCCGGAATCGAATGGCAACGGGCCATCAACGCCTCTTCATCCAGTACCCGGAAGCGTACATCGATGGCGAAGGACTCCTTGTCCTTGTACTCCACCTCCGCCTCCGCCAGCGCGGAACCGCAGTCGGTGCACCAGTGCACCGGTTTGTAACCCTTATGGACGTGGCCGTTCTCAACAATACGGCCCAGGGCGCGGATGATGTCCGCCTCGAAACGAAAATCCATGGTGAGATAGGGATTCTCCCAATCCCCCAGCACCCCCAGGCGTTTGAAATCCACCCGCTGCTTTTCCACCTGCGCCGCGGCGTAATCGCGGCACGCCTCGCGAAATCCGGCGGCGGTCACCTTTTTACCCGGTTTACCGACCTTCTTTTCCACCTGCAGCTCGATCGGCAACCCGTGGCAGTCCCAACCCGGCACATAGGGGGCATCGAAACCGTCCAGGGTGCGGCTCTTGACGATGATGTCCTTGAGCACCTTGTTAACCGCATGACCGATATGGATCTCGCCGTTGGCGTAGGGAGGACCGTCATGCAGGATAAATTGCGGCCGCCCCTGACACGCCTCACGGATCTTCCGATACAACCCGGACTCCTCCCAGCGCTTCAGCATCTCAGGCTCACGCTGAGCCAGATTGCCCTTCATGGGGAAAGTGGTCTTGGGAAGATTGAGTGTCTCTTTGTAATCAGTCACAACTCGTCGCCTTTCAGATACTTTAAACTATCCACGATAAAAATAAGTAAGCAGTATTTCACCACAGAGGTCACAGAGGCACACAGAGATTTTCAAAAAACAAATCTTTTTATTCCGTGCTTAAGGCGATCAACATGGAAATTAATTAGTAATCCCAGTGGTTTTCCGCTTAATCTCAAATAAGAGAGTAGTTGCGCCTCGTGAACGGGCAGTAACTTCGCAACTGCTTTCAACTCAACAATAATCAAATCCTCAACCAATAGATCCAACTTGTAGCCTATATCTATTGAACTCCCTTCATACTCTATGGGCATCACAACCTGGGATAGGGCCTTTATCCCACGTTGCTTCAGTTCATGTTTCAAGCATCCTTCGTAGGCGCTTTCGAGTAATCCCGGCCCTAGCACCGAGTGCACCTTCATTGCTGCACCAATAACTTCACCACTGACTTCATTCAGCTCGTCCCTGTGCACCTCCGTGTCCTCTGTGGTTACTGAAAGAGATTATTTAAACGCCATTCAGTTCAAAATAGTCCCTAGCCTCCATCGCATCCCGTTCGATCTGCTGCCGCAGCAGTTCGAAGGAGTCAAACCGCTTCTCCTCCCGCAGCTTTTTGCGGAACTCCACTTCCACATGTTCCCCATAGATGCTGCGGGAAAAATCGAACAGGTGCACCTCCAGCAGATAACGGGTATCTCCCTCCACCGTGGGCCGGGTACCGATATTGGCCACCCCCGGACGGGGGTCCCCCTCCAGACCATGAACCAGCACCGCATAGACCCCGTGCAAAGGACTCACCTTGCGGTGCAGATCGATATTGGCCGTGGGAAACCCTATGACGCGCCCTCGCTCATCGCCGTGGGCCACCCGTCCGCAGATGGTGTAGGGCCGGCCGAGATTGTGTTCCGCCTGCTCCAGATCCCCCCGGGAAAGGGCGTCACGTATCCGGGTACTGCTGACCCGCTCCTTCCCCACCGCAAAGGTATCCATGCCTTCCACCTCGAAACCCGCGATATCGCCTACCTGACGCAGCAACCAGATATCACCGCTGCGGTTCTTGCCGAAACGGAAATCGTCACCCACGAAAAGATAGCGGACGCCGAGTCCGTCCACCAGCAATTCCTGCACGAACGCATCCGCGGACATGGCCGCCATTTTCGGCCCGAACTCCAGCAACACCACCCGGTCGATACCTGCTTCATGAATCGCCTGCAGCTTCTCGCGCATTCGGGTCAGGCGGGCCGGCGCCGCATCCGGTGCAAAATACTCCATCGGCTGGGGTTCGAAAGTGATCACCGTGGCGGGCAATCCCAGTTCTTCCCCTTTCTCCAGCAGATGACGAAACACCGCCCGATGGCCGAGATGCACCCCATCGAAATTTCCGATGGTGGCCACACAACCCCGGTGTTCGCTACGCAAATTGTGTAAGCCGCGGATTATCTGCATCAGAGCCGAGCCGATCCAAAACCGGGCATTATAGGCCAAGTTCAGGTTCAAGTCCCTGTATCAGCGGAGAAAGTCGCCTTTCTATCCGTGCGTGGAGGCCTGAAAGTGACGCAACCGGATACCCAGGACGAAAAGCGATGCAAAATAGAGCACCATGCCGCCCGACACCAGCCCGGTCAGGCGCGCGGCCCGCCCCCAGGTCCCCGATTCGAGCCACCCGGTGAGATCGCCCGAAATCCAGAACAACACCATTCCCATCAGGAACGCCGCAATGCCGCCGCGCAGAATAAGCGAACCCCACCCCTGTTCCGCCTGAAAGATCCCTTCCCGGCGCAAACCCCGATACAACAGGGCGGAGTTGAGGCCGGCGGAAACCGCGGTGGCGAGAGCCAGCCCGGCGTGGGCCAGGGGAAACACCAGGGCGATGTTGAGCACCATGTTGCACACCATGGCGATGACGGCGATACGTACCGGGGTCCGGGTGTCCTGGCGGGCATAGAATCCCGGTGCCAGCACCTTGATCAGGATAAAGGGCACCAGACCCAGAGAATAGGCCATAAGGCTCCGTTGCGACATGGCGACGTCCGTGGCATCGAACACGCTGGACTGGAACAGGGTGGCGATCAAGGGCCCCGCCAGCACCAGAAGACCGACGGATGCGGGCAATCCCAGCAGAAGCACCCAACGCAAGGCCCAGTTCAGGGTATGGGAGAATCCCTCCGGGGATTCCGAGGCATGCTTTTCGGAAAGATTGGGCAGGATCACGGTGGCCAGTGCCACGCCCAGGATACCCACCGGAAACTCCATCAGGCGATCGGAGTAGTAAAGCCAGGATATGGACCCGCTGACCAGAAAAGAGGCAATCAGGGTATCCAGCAACAGATTGAGCTGGGTCACGGAAACCCCGAACACCGCCGGCATCATCAGCCTGATTACACGCCGTACTCCCTCGTCCTTCGGTGCCGGCCGATACCGGGGCAACAGATTGATACGGTGAAGAAACGGCAGTTGAAAGGCGTACTGGACCATACCGGCGATCAGCACACCCCAGGCCAGCGCCATGATCGGCTCCTGCATCCTGGGCGCCAGCCAGAGAGCACACCCGATAAGCGACAGATTGAGCAGGACCGGGGTAAATGCCGGCACCCCGAAACGGCCGTGGGCGTTAAGGATGCCCCCGGCGAAGGCGGTCAGGGAGATAAACAACAGATAAGGGAAGGTGAGCCGCAGCATATCCGCGGCCAGTTGCAGCTTGCCCTCCGCACCCCAAAAGCCCGGCGCGAACAGCATCACCAGAAGAGGGGCGGCCAGAACCCCGATCACGGTAATCAGCAGCAGGATGCTGCCCAGGGTACCTGCCACGTGGTCGACAAACGCCTTCAGCTCCTCGAAGCGCCGTTTGGTCTTGTACTCGGTCAGAACCGGCACGAATGCGACGGAGAAGGCCCCCTCGGCGAACAGCCGGCGCAGGAAATTGGGGATCTTGAAGGCGACGAAAAAGGCGTCCGTCCTGGCGTCCGCCCCGAAGATATGGGCCAGCACCAGATCCCGTACAAACCCGAGGATACGGGACAGGAAGGTGTTCGAGCCGACCTTGGCTACGGATTTGGACAGGGATCCCAGGTTGTTCTCCTCAGGCTTTTCGGCAAAGCAGCGATTATAGAATAAGCCGCTGGCGGTGAACCACTGACGGCTGACGACCGATTCCCGGGCCCCGTCTTCCCCGGTATTGACAAATCCCCACCCAACCTCCAAAATACCGCGCTCTTTCAAGCATTAACCGGATTTTAGGAGACAAACCTTGGCCAATTCAGTACAAGCCCGCAAACGTGCTCGTCAGGCGGAAAAACACCGCCAGCACAATGCGTCCCGCCGTAGCGCCATGCGCACCCGTGTCAAGAACGTGGTGAAGGCAATCGGTACTGGAGACAAGGACGCGGCCTCCGAAGCTTACAAACAGGCGGTCCCGGCGATTGACCGCGCGGCGAATCAGGGCCTGATCCACAAGAACAAGGCCGCTCGCCACAAGAGCCGCCTGAACGCGCAGATTAAATCGATGTAACCCGAAGCTCTGCGCATCCCGAAAAACCGGCCACAAGCCGGTTTTTTTATGCCTGCGGGAAATGTTCTCAGTCTTTTATGTCTGGTATTCGGCGTGTGGGGTAGGGCCCTGCCACCAAACCTAAGGTCAGTTTTCAACGCCGGCAATTAGTTTCGCAGCCTATAGGTTTCTGTGCTTTTCATTTGCTTTAATCTTAATGGCTGCGAAACTGATTGCCGGTTCCAGATCAAAGCTGATGCGGGGGTAGAGCTTCAACCTATGGCTGCGGCCCCATAGAAGAACACGACTACACCAGAACCAGATTATCCCTGTGGATCAACTCCTCCTCATCCACATAACCCAGAATCTCCTGAATACGGCTGCTGGGCTGTCCCTTGATCCGGTCCGTCTCCAGGGCATCGTAGTTAACCAGGCCCCGTGCCACTTCATGACCCTCTTCATCCACGCAGGAGACCACCTCGCCCCGGGCAAAACCACCGGAGACCTCTTTGACCCCCACCGCCAGCAGGCTTCGGCCACGATCCCGTATCACAGTCACGGCACCGGCATCCAGCACCAACCGGCCACGCACCCGCAGATGGCCCGCCAGCCACTGCTTACGCGCCGCCTGCGGTTCATGGGCCGGAGCCAGCAGGGTCCCGACACCCTCCCCGCGGCTTATACGCCCGAGAATATCGTCCGTGTCGCCGGAAGCAATAACCGTCGCGGTACCGGAACGGGCCGCGAGCCGGGCCGCCCGTACCTTGGTCACCATGCCTCCCAGACCGAGACCGCCGGCGCTGCCACCCGCGACCCTGTCCAGATCTTCGTTATCCACCCTTGTTTCTGAAATCAGGGCGGCATCGGGATTGAAACGGGGATCGCTGTCGAACAGTCCCTCCTGATCCGTCAGGAGCACCAACAGATCCGCCTCGATAAGATTGGCCACCAGCGCCGCCAGGGTGTCATTGTCTCCAAAGCGGAGCTCCTCATTGGCCACGGTGTCGTTCTCGTTGACCACCGGCACCACTCCAAACTGCAGCAACGTCCTCAAGGTGCTGCGGGCATTCAGGTAGCGTCCCCGGTCGGTCAGATCATCATGGGTGAGAAGGACCTGAGCGGTGTGCAGTCCACGCTTCTGAAAACAGGTCTCATAGGCGCGGATCAGGCCCATCTGTCCGATGGCGGCGATCGCCTGAAGTTCGTGCAGGGTCTTCGGTCTCTCGGACCAACCCATACGACTCATGCCTTCCGCCACCGCTCCGGAAGAGACCAACACCAGCTCCCTGCCCGCAGACCTCCAGGCCGTCATCTGCTCCACCCAGGAGGATAGACGCTCCCGCGCCAATCCCTCCCCGTCCCGGGTAAGCAGGGCGCTGCCGATCTTCACAACCCAACGGTTGGTGGCGGGGATCTTTTCACGGGTGATCATGTTTATCAGTAGTCAGTAGTCAGTAGTCAGTAGTCAGTAGTCAGTAGTCAGTAGTCAGTAGTCAGTAGTCAGTAGTCAGTAGTCAGTAGTCAGTAGTCAGTAGTCAGTAGTCAGTAGTCAGTAGTCAGTAAAGTGTACCCCGGGCCCGTATAATTACCATCCATACTACTTAACTGATTACTGTTAACCGTCATACCGGCTCCCAGGGCTCTTCGTCGACCGTACCTTCTTCAGCCGCCCCGATCTCATCCCGTCGCAACTCCTCCAGCCGGTTCATAAGGGCGTAGACCAGGGCCTCCGTCCCTTCGCCGGTGAGGGCGGATATGGCATACACCGGGCCCTGCCAACCCAACTCCTCCAGCAGCCGTTCGCTGCGCCGTTGAAACTCGTCTCCCGGAAGCAGGTCCAGTTTGTTGAGCACCAGCCAGCGCTCCCGCGTGCTCAGCTCGTTGCTGAATTTCACCAGTTCCTGCTCGATCTGCCGCACCTCCTGCAGAGGATCAACCGCTTCATCCAGGGGCGCCATATCCACAAGGTGCAGCAACAATCGGGTACGGGTCAGGTGTTTGAGAAACTGCAGCCCCAGGCCGGCTCCCTCCGCCGCGCCCTCGATAACCCCCGGGATATCCGCGATCACAAAACTGCGCTCGGTACCGACACTGACCACACCCAGATTCGGATAAAGGGTGGTGAAGGGATAATCGGCCACCTTCGGTCGGGCGCTGGATACCTTGGTAATGAAACTGGACTTACCGGCGTTGGGCATACCCAGAAGCCCGATATCCGCCAACAGTATCAACTCCAGGTGAAGCTGCCGCTTCTCTCCCGGGGTGCCCGGGGTAAACTGCCGCGGAGCACGATTGGTACTGCTCTTGTAGCGGGCGTTCCCGATTCCATGAAACCCGCCCTTGGCCACCAGCAGGGTTTCTCCATGCTTCAGCAGCTCGCCCATCTCCTCTTCCGTATCCTCATCCCGGACCCGGGTACCCACCGGCACTTTGACATACCGATCCTGGCCGCTGCGGCCGGTGCGGTTGCGTCCCATGCCGGGCTGCCCCTTCTCTGCACGATGCATGCGCAGATGACGGAAATCCACCAGGGTGTTGAGGCCCGAGTCGGCGATAAGATAAACACTGCCGCCGTCGCCGCCGTCGCCGCCGTCCGGTCCGCCCTTGGGAATGTATTTCTCCCTGCGGAAACTGACGCAGCCGTTGCCGCCGTTACCGGCCTCTACTCGGATAATTGCCTCGTCGACGAATTTCATGGTGATGAGTTTACAGTTGACAGTTTTCAGTTGTCAGTTTTCGGTTAATTTTTTTCAGCTAATCGCCTGCAGTGGCTCAGATTAGATCTCCGCACTAAATACTGATAACTGAGAACTGTAAACTGATAACTACCCACCCCTAAAGCAAAAAGCCCCGTCAATTGACGAGGCCTTTGCTGATCGAATGAAAAACGGCGTAATCAGGCCGGAACCACGCTCACATATTTACGCTTCTTCGGTCCCTTGATCTCGAACTTCACCACACCGTCGGCCTTGGCAAACAGAGTATGGTCCTTGCCGCAACCCACATTGACGCCGCCGTGGAAACGGGTGCCCCGCTGACGCACGATGATATTGCCCGCCTTTACCGCCTGCCCGCCATAGATCTTGACGCCGAGACGTTTGGATTCTGAATCGCGGCCGTTACGGGTACTGCCGCCTGCCTTCTTATGTGCCATGCTCTAACCTGCCTATTTGCCTGCGGTTATCTTGGTGATTTCAAGCTCAGTGTACCACTGCCGGTGACCCTGGCGCTTCAGGTGGTGCTTGCGCCGCTTGAATTTGATGATATTGACCTTTTTGCCCCGGCCGTGGGCCTTCACGGTAGCCGTGACCTTGCCGCCCTTTACGTAGGGGGTTCCGATCGAGACCTTGTCACCATCGGCAACCATCAGAACCTTGTCGAGCTCGACCTTGGCGCCCTCGTCTGCTCCCAGTTTTTCGACCCGAAGCTTATCACCCTGGGACACCCGGTACTGTTTACCCCCGGTCTGAATTACGGCGTACATTTGCCAAATCTCCGTAAAAATCTGTCACTTAGGCACATACCCGCAGGAATATGCCGACTAAAAGAGGCGGGATTTTACCTTCCCAGCCGTAACCAGGTCAACATTTCCCTGCCCCTGAATACCGGATCGGGCGTATCCCCGAGGCACTTCTCCCCAGGTCGTCTATCCTTCCGCATCCCCCCAAATGCCCCCGATGGGCCTGATCACCCTCTTCATCGCGAAACTTGACAGCGATACGACGCCCTCCTAGCATGCCTCTTCCCCCCGTAAACCTATATAGATAAAGGGTTGTATGGAAATCTCCGTAATCCGCGAGCTGGTCGCGGAAGACATGAAGGCGGTCGACAGCCTGATCCTGCGGCAGCTGCACTCCGATGTGGTACTGATTAACCAGATCGGTCAATACATCGTCAATGCCGGCGGAAAACGCCTGCGCCCGATGATCGTCCTGCTGGCGGCGCGGGCCCTCGGCTATCAGGCAAACAGGCATATCGACCTGGCCGCCATTATCGAGTTCATCCATACCGCCACCCTGCTGCATGACGACGTGGTGGACGGCTCCGAATTGCGCCGCAGCCGGGAGACGGCCAATGCGGTCTGGGGCAACGCCGCCAGCGTGCTGGTGGGGGATTTCCTCTACTCCCGCTCCTTCGAAATGATGGTGGACATGGAAAGCATGCGCGTCATGGAGGTACTGTCTCACGCCACCAACCGCATCGCCGAAGGGGAGGTCCTGCAGCTCCTGAACTGCCACGACCCGGATACCAGTGAAGAGCAATACCGTGAAGTGATCATCAGAAAGACCGCCACCCTGTTCGAGGCGGGTGCGCGACTGGGGGGAGTCCTCGGAGACGCCACCGCGGAAGAGGAACAGGCCCTGGCCGATTACGGCCTGCATCTGGGAATTGCATTCCAGATTATCGATGACGCGCTGGATTACAGCGATTCCTCGGAAGATATCGGCAAGAATATCGGCGACGACCTGGCCGAAGGAAAACCCACCCTGCCGCTGCTTCGCGCCATGCAGGTGGGCAGCCGGGAACAGCGCCAGGTCATTCGGGAGGCGATCGAAAACGGGGGACTCGACCAGATCGAAGCCATCAAGGCCGCCATTGAATCCACAGACGCAATCGCTTACACTTCGCGCCTCGCGTCGGAAGAGGCGGCACTGGCCAAAAAGGCCCTGGAAGCACTGCCGCCGTCCTCCTTCAGAAACGCATTGGCGGCACTGGCGGATTTCTCCGTGGAACGCGCCAACTGATCCAGATTCGGGGTGTAGCTCAGCCTGGTAGAGCACTGTCTTCGGGAGGCAGGGGCCGGAGGTTCGAATCCTCTCACCCCGACCAACTTACTTCAATACATCGTATCCCGGCCTATCCCGTGGGCGGGAAAAAACACAGCGGTTTAGCGTGAGTAAGTTGCCGCGCTATTTCAGCAACACAAAGTTGTTTCACTTAAAACCAACTTTTCCAGGAGATGTTAATGTCCAAGAAAATGTTTATTTTGTGCACCCATGGACCAGAAGATCCGGAGCGGGCGCTTATCCCTTTCGTAATGGCCACGGCCGCCCAGGCTTCGGACGTAGAGGTGGTGATGGGCTTCCAGGCCGAGGGCGTGAAGCTAGCCGACAAGAAGAATCTGGATAAGATCTCCGCCCCCAATTTCCCACCCTTTGCCGATCTGGTCGAGGCCTACATTGAAGCAGAAGGCGAGATGCTGGTCTGCGGCCCCTGCGTTAAGACATACGAAATTAATCCTGAAACCGATTTCCATAAAGGCGCGGTTGTGGTGGGCGCGGCCACGTTCGTTGAGGTAGCGGTTAACGCGGATAGTAGTTTGGTTTATTAGTATTTAGGGTCAGTGTAATAATGTAAGGCTCATGCCCAAGCCACTGGAATATTTTTACACTGCCCCTAAATCTCCGGGAACCCCGTCCTGTCATATTGCGTTGCTCGCTAGCGAGCAAACATGCACAATTACTCGGCGAAATCAGTCGTTACCGTCTTCACCGTCATCGTTATTCAGGACGGCCCGAGTAATCCTCTTACCCCGGCCGATTTTTCACATCACCCGCCGCCAGGCGGATCAAGTGCGGTACTCCGCGTATCGCCGCCGACTAATGTTGGGTCCAATTGAACTCCTGTGAGCCGGTGGGCGCGCCGGTCTTTGAGTAACCGACATACTTGAGAAGGATGTCCTCGAATTCCAGGCGGACGGCCTCCAACGGAAGTGTCTGATCCTCGCTTTTTATGGTCACGCCCGTGATCCGTACGTTTTTCAGTTCGTACCTCAATCTACAGAGACCTGTTTGCCCACCGTCGCAAACCTCTATCATAGCTCTGGATATCACCCTGCCTTTGGCTACGGCATCGGAGAGGTAAGGTGTAATGCTGTCGATGGGCTTGACCACTTCCATATGCATATCGACACCCTGTCTTCCTCGTGCAGTACTACTCTGCGTTGAGCCTTGTTCTATTACATAGGAAAAAGACTCCGCGTTACTCCAACCTTTATGCTTGGCTTCTGCGCTTTCGCCGGCAACGTCTTCAATCTTAAAGAAGATCGAATATCCGGTCGCCGCCGCGTAGCCGTTTGCAGCAAGCAGAAACATGAACAACAAGAGTTTTAAAACTTTCATGGTAAATCCTTATTCCAAGCGTTTTGCTACCGACGGCTTCTATATACGCGCCCGCCGAACATTATCTAATCTTTCCTCAGGGAAGATTGATGGGTGTGGCCTCACCACCGTCATCAGGCATCTCCGGCAGGTTAATGGGCGTCGCCTCGCCGCCGTCCTCTCCGCCGGACTCCGCGCCTCTCATGGGGGCGCAACTCTCTCCGGTCCAACGCATGCCTTGCGGACAGACACAGCGCACCCCGTCATAGTGCTGACCAGGAGGACACTCAGGTTCCGGAGCGGGTTCTTCCCGGTTTTCCGGCATCACCTCCGGATGCGAAAGAGGCATGGGGTTGAGGGCGTCTGTCTCCATTTCTCCCGAGCGTTGCATTTGGACCGGGCCGATCGGCTCCTGATCCCGCTGAATAACCTCCTCCCTGGCAAACCCGCTGAAAGTGACACTCACAAGCGATAAGAGCCCGGCAATTATGGCCAGTTGCTTCATAGTGATCCCTCCTATCAGCTCTGGAAAACATAGCCGCACTACCGCAAAGCCTAGGTGCGGGACGCAGGCTTGTCAATTTAAGACAACGCCTCATTGCCTCGAACATTTACTATCCAAGCGGCGCCTGTCGGGGTGTATTGCAGCGAAAATATTCCATTTGCCCGTAGGCCTTACCCTTGACAATGACCGCCTTAAGGACAACCCTGTTCAGATAACAACACCCGCCTGACCGTTATTTATTGGTATATAGGGAATTACCATGAAAACGCGCCTGCTCTCACTCCTGATCTTTCTGTCGGTCACCGTAACAGGTCACACGGATACGGGAGACTACGACATCTATATCAGGGTTGCCGGTGGGGCCGGGGAAAGCATGGATGCCCGGCATAAAGGCTGGAGCGAAGTACTTGGTTTCACCCATCACATCGGAGAGGGCGCCACCTCATCATTTGGTTACCGTTCAGGACGCACCTCCACGCTGCCCGACAGAAGTTTCGAGCTAATTAAACGCATCGACTCCATAACGCCCTTTCTCTCAGAGGCCACGGCCTCGAATATGATGTTGCCCCAAGTTGAGATCGAAGTCTGTCCGAAAGGAATGAGCAACCTGGTCGTGTTGCGTTACGAATTGCAGGGTGTCCAGGTTACCTACTCCACAGTAACGGGTGATACCAAAGATCAGGATGCATCCCCTCTCGATATCGTGGAACTGACCTATACCAATCTAACGGTAACCGATAACAGACCCGCTCCGGAAGGCGGCGGCGAGCCATCCGGGATTCCGCAGCCGGTACCCGAGCCCCCTCCCCCTTCCATGGATGAAAATCCCAATCCGCCGGAGCAGGAACCTGAAGAATGTCCGGATGGATCGTTCTGGAACGGCGAGTTCTGCGAACCCCCTGGGGAGATGCCATGCCCTCCCGGGCAATACCGAGAAGGTGAACACTGCGTCTGCCCGGAAGGGTCGTTCTGGAATGGTGAACTCTGTGCGCCCCATGGAGAGGTGCTCTGTCCCCCTGGACAGTATCCTGAAGGTGAACGCTGCGTCTGTCCGGAAGGATCGTTGTGGAACGGCGGTATCTGCGAACCTCGGCGGGAGGCGGCACCATGCCCCCGTGGGCAACAGCGTGAGGGCGCACGTTGTGTCTGCCCGGAGGGTTCGTTCTGGAACGGCGAGTTCTGCGAACCCGGTGGAGAGGCACCCTGTCCCCCCGGGCAACAGCGTGACGGTGAACGCTGTGTCTGCCCGGAGGGGCTGCTCTGGAATGGAGAGACCTGCGAGCCGCGGGAGGCGCGGTGTCCGCCGGGACAGCACCACGACGGCAGACGCTGTGTTTGCCCGCAAGGGTCACACTGGAACGGCCAGGACTGTATCCCCAGTGAAGACATCCCCGACAGGATGAAGCATTTGCTGGACTAACGGGGGTAAGCAGTCGGTTGTTTGAGCGCATTTCCAGGCATAACCGAAGCCGAACGGGTCTGATCGAGCGGAAGGGGTTCGACAGGTGCCATAGTACTTAAAATCCCATCCCGGGGCCCAGACCACCGATCCTGTCACCCAACGGCCGGCACATCCGGCGTAATCCCCTTTCTATTCAATAGGATACATTCTCCGTGCGACACTTCTCGGGCAGTCTGCGTCGAGGGCGTCCGAAGCGGGATTTCAAGGCCGATTAATAACCGGATTCCCGTGTTTGAGTTCACAGTAACTCCGTGAAGCAGTTCCTGACCCAACCCCCAACACCGTATTTGGATCACAGTTTGCTGCCGGAATCCCGTCAATCAGCATTTTTTGAGTCTTTTATCACGCCGGGCTGCCGCTATATCTACCAACATTACTACCCAGAGGCGCAATTTGATTCAGGCGTCGATCCGAAAAGAGATGAAGGACGTTGAGTATGAAAACATTATGTAAGTTCTATATGGCGATTCCCTTCGGCCTGCTGACATTTAATGTTCAGGCTGCCGAGGCTGTAGATACGACGGGACAGGGATCGTCATGGTTTTATATGGAACAGGATAATGGATTGATCACCAATGTCCCGGCCGCGGAAAATCATGAACTGATTGGATCCGTAAGAGAGCTGAAACAGTCCCTCAGCGACCGCAAGGAAGTACTTTCGAATACCGTGCAGGAAAAGAAATTCAAACCAAAAGATGCGGTTATAACGGCCGTCATGCCGGGCGGATTCCTCTACGCTTCCTACAAAATGATGAGTTATAACAACGCCAAGGCGGAACTGGTGGCGTTAAACTCCAACATAGAAGAACTTACCATGGATATGGTAAGACTCACCAAGATCAAAGGCGATGCCCAGGTGGCAATGCTTTATTGACCGACAAAATATCACTAACGGGGAGTTGATGTAAGCGACTCAGCCGCATCAACTCCCTTCCAACCTTCTGAGCGCTTCTTTTGCCCAAGCGCCATACTCGCCTTCCAGATCAAGCTCCAGGAGCCGCTGAGCCTCGGTATGCGCCGCGGGGCGATTTCCGTTCTGAACATAAAGAATAACGAGGTTCTTTCGCGCCTTCAGATGGTGCGGATTAACCGCAAGAGCCTGTTTATAGTATGAGATGGCGGCTGTTTTATCCCCCAGTCTTCCGTACTCGTTACCTATGTTGTAGAGCGCCGATTCCCTGCAGCTCATCCCCATGTCCAAGGCGGCCGTATACTCCCGTATGGCCTCCCGGTGTTTCTTGCGCTGACTGAAGGCGGTAGCAAGATCAACATGTATACCGGTGGATTTTGGATTGTGTTTCAGCCCGTCCTCCAATATGGGAGTCACCGCCACCGGATCCTTAAGGATAAATACGTAATAAATCATGAGCGCGTTATACGCCGAGGGCATTCGCGGATCGATCTCTAGCGCCGCCTTGACTTCCCGAATACCCTCGTCTGCGATACCTCTGTCTTTCTGACGAACCCCGCTCCAAAACTTATCGATGCCGTCATCTCGCATCTTCTTCGCGGCGGAATCCAGGTCCGGCAGGTCCTGATCAGCTTCAGGCGCCAAGGCATCGCATGTGGTTCCGATACCGGGAAGCGGATGTTTCGAGTCTTTGACCGGAGCTGTACCAACCTGTGCCGCGATCGTTGGGATCGTGGAGAACAATAGAAAAACCATACTGAACAGTGTGAGCAGTCTAACCGCAGAAACCATGGCTTCCTCCCTTCGGATATACCTGCA
This sequence comes from Sedimenticolaceae bacterium, assembly GCA_050291465.1. Taxonomy (GTDB): domain Bacteria; phylum Pseudomonadota; class Gammaproteobacteria; order Chromatiales; family Chromatiaceae; genus CBFDBF01. The sequence goes on from JBNKJV010000004.1 coordinate 158,745, forward strand.
CTCAGCTTACTTAAACAGACCTTTCAGCTTTTCCCCGGCCCCACCCAGACCTTCCTTGACGTCTTCGGTAATACCGGCGGGCTTGTCTTTCAGCAGTGACTCGACCCCCTTCAGTTGGCTGAGATCAAGCCTTGCCACCGTGGAACCGACATTGCGGGTAAGGACCGTCAGCACTTTTTTCGCCACCTCCTCGGGGGACGCACCGCCGCTGTCCTTGCCGATATCCTTGATATGTATATCGGGCAGTACCGCACTCACCGGCTCGCCGGGATTAAGGGCGGAATTAACCGCAATGCTGCCATCATTTATATAGAGGTCTTCTATGATAAGTTTCGGTCCGGCGGCCTCATCCGGTTTCGACGAAGAACTCCCCGCACCCGCCACATTCTTCTTGATCACATCGAAATTACTGCCGCCCGTACCAAGTTCATAATTCACCACAGGCTTACTGACCCTGACCTCCTTGATCACCACCGTATCCGAGGTCAGGCTTTCGGCGTCCAATACCAGCTTTATCTCGCCGAGAAAAAGCGCCTTATTACCGCTGAACCCCTCGGGATTGGCCACCGACAGCCCCTTCACCAAGCCCTGGGCATCAGTCAGGCTGATATTGACCCCGGCGACCTCCACCCGGGTCTTGGTGGTCTCCGTACCTACCTCTTCAATTGCGGCTTCGATAATGGAATCCAGTGATCCGGCCAGGAATATCAGGGCCCCAATAAACAGCACGATAATTACAGCGAATCCAATAACGATCTTTTTCACGGCGGGATCCTCCCTTGGTCAACACCGGGCAAATACTTCAATATCTCCGATTCGGTTTACGGGTGTGGCTTGCAACATATTGATAAATAAGTAATTCTATACAACCCTCTCCGCACCATAACCCATGCCGTAATTCCGTACCGAAATATTAAATGGGCCCTATATAATGTAGCATCATGTCTGCTCATTTCTAACGGGAGAACGCCATGGGACTTTCCGGAATCGGCGGTCTGGTAATCCTCATCCTGGACATTTACGCGATCGTAATGATCCTCCAGAGTTCCGCCAAGGGCGTTCAGAAACTGATCTGGTTTCTGATCGTATTCCTGTTGCCGCTGATCGGTCTGATTATCTGGTATTTTGCGGGACCGGGTAAAAAACCGTTCTAATAACGCCGCTCCCGCGTTTTCCCGCCTTCGCCGCGTAGGACGCATTCGGCCCATAAAAAAAGCGGCGCATTGAGCGCCGCTTTATGGAACCTCTGAATCAGAGGTTCCTAACCTACCCCCTTCCTGGATTAGAAGTTATAACCGGTCTCTTCGTGACTGACGATGTCCAGACCCTGAATCTCCTGCTCCTCATCCACGCGCAGACCCACCAGGGCCCCGACCAACTTGAGGATCGCATAAGTAACCAACGCGGTAAAACCAACGGTAACGATCACGCCGACAAATTGAACCCAAAGCTGTCCGCCCATGCTATCAATACCGTCCGCAAAGCCATAGCCGCTGAAGACACCCAGATCCTTGGAAGAAAATACGCCCGCCATGAGCGTACCCAGCATCCCCCCCACGCCGTGTACGGGAAATACGTCGAGGGAGTCGTCGATCTTCAGTACCCGCTTGATGTACTGGGTGGCGGTAAAGCAGACAATCCCCGCCAACAGGCCGATTATCAGCGCCCCGCCCGGTCCCACATATCCGGATGCCGGGGTGATGGTACCCAGACCGGCCACCATGCCGGTGACCGCACCCAGGGCACTGGGCTTGCCGAACCGCTTCCATTCGATCGCGGTCCAGGTCATGGCACCGGTGGCCGCGGAGATATGAGTCACCAGGATGGCCATGGCGGCATTGCCATCCGCCGCCAGTGCGCTACCGCCGTTGAATCCGAACCAACCGACCCAAAGCATACCCGCTCCCGCCACGGTCAGGGTCATGTTGTGCGGCGGCATGGCGGTGGTGGGAAAACCGGCACGGGGGCCGATTACCAGCGCCGCAACCAGCGACGCCACACCGGCGGTGATATGCACCACGGTGCCACCCGCAAAGTCGAACAGCCCCATATCCTGGAGCCAGCCACCACCCCAGACCCAATGGGTAACCGGCGCATAGACCAGCAGCACCCAGACGGCGCTGAACAGCAGCATGGCGGAAAACTTCATACGCTCCGCGAAACCGCCGATGATCAGCGCCGGTGTAATTATGGCGAAGGTCATCTGGAACATCATGAACAGGGATTCCGGAATATCCCCTGTGGTCAGGGTTTCGCGGCCTATACCCGCCATCAGGACCTTGCTCATATCACCGATCCAGTTGTTCCCCTCGCCGAACGCGAGGCTATAGGCCAGAACAAACCAGAGAATAGTGACGACGCCGGCGATGGAGAAACACTGCATCAGAACCGAGAGGACGTTTTTGGTCCGCACCAGGCCCCCGTAGAAAAGGGCAAGACCCGGCAACGTCATGAACAGCACCAGCGCCGTAGAGGCCATGATCCAGGAGGTGTTTGCACCGTTTATGGAAGCGTCTCCGGCGGTCGCCAGCCCAGGCAACAGCACCAAAGCGACTGTTGAAATAATTCGTCTCATTCTGCTTTCTCCCGCTTATTCATCGCCCATAGGGGATGGAATTCTTTTAGTCTTTAAGGATTGTGGTTACGTAGGAACTTTTATGTCGCGCTGGAACCAAACGCGTCCCCTAAGTCGAACTCCTATTGCACAAATTGTGCCTCATAATTGACGCCTATAAAAACAATGGGTTACGAATTTGTGCACCGAATTGTGCAAGAAAAAAGCACCATAATGGTGCCTTTTTAAAAGATGCGGCACTTTTTGAGTGCAAAAAAAAGCCGACGCCCTGTTTAGGGGCATCGGCCAATGTCAGACTCTATGTCTGAAGGGGAGTCAGAATGAACAAAAAGCTCTGTTCAGACACTGCCGGAGGAAGCTTCGTCAACACCGGCAGTAAAAAGTAAGACCACCGATCCTGAAAAAAGTTTCCCCAGGCCGCAATCCTTATATTGGGGCGTTACACCTGAAAAAAAGGGGTAAAAAAACCCTTCCTCAAGTGAGGAAGGGTCCTGATCTTGGTGGCTACGGGTGGAATTGAACCACCGACCTACGGGTTATGAGTCCGTCGCTCTCACCAACTGAGCTACGTAGCCGAAGAGGCGGAAATATACCGGATCGTCGCGGAAAGTGTCAAATTTACCGCCCCCCGGGAACCGGGGTTTTCGGCCTTCTAACAGGGGGTTAGACGTTGAATCGGAAATGGATGACGTCGCCGTCCCGGACCACGTACTCCTTACCCTCCAGGCGGAGTTTCCCCGCCTCCTTGGCCCCCTGTTCGCCCCGGTTGGCCACGAAATCGTCATAGGTGATCACTTCCGCCCGTATGAAGCCCCGCTCGAAGTCCGTGTGGATGACACCGGCCGCCTGCGGAGCCGTGGCGCCCACCGGGATGGTCCAGGCCCGCACCTCCTTCACACCGGCGGTAAAATAGGTCTCCAGGTTCAGGAGCTTGTATCCGGCTCTCACCACGCGGTTCAGACCCGGCTCATCGAGGCCGATATCGGCCAGAAACTCCTGGCGGTCCGCCTCGTCCAGCTCCACGATCTCCGCTTCGATGGCGGCACAGACCGGAACCACCTCCGATCCCTCGGCCGCGGCAAACTCCCGCACCGCATCCAAGGCCGGATTATCCTGGAAACCGTCCTCCGCCACGTTGGCTATATACATGGTCGGTTTCGCGGTCAGGAGAAACAGGTCCTTCAACTCCTTTATCTCATCCTCGGTCATTTCCAGGGAACGCACCGGTTTTCCGGCATCCAGGTGATCCCGCACCCGTTCCAGGATCGCCTTTCGGAACAGGATTTTCTTGTCACCGGTACGGGCCTGCCGGGCTGCTTTGTCCAGGGCCTTCTCCACGGACTCCAGGTCCGCCAGGGCCAGTTCGGTGTTGATTACCTCTATATCGGCCAGGGGATCCACCTTACCCGCCACGTGGACCACATCGTCGTTCTCGAAACAGCGCACCACATGGGCTATGGCGTCCGTTTCCCGGATATTGGCCAGAAATTTGTTCCCCAGCCCCTCCCCCTTGGAGGCCCCCGCCACCAGGCCGGCGATATCCACAAACTGCATGGTCGTAGGAAGTACGTTCTGGGGATTCACGATCTCAGCCAGCACATCAAGCCGCGGATCGGGCAGCGGCACCACACCCACGTTGGGGTCGATGGTGCAAAAGGGGTAGTTTTCCGCCGCAATGGTGGCCTTGGTCAGCGCGTTAAACAGAGTGGACTTGCCGACATTGGGCAGTCCTACGATTCCGCATTTGAAACCCATGATGAAATGGCCTCGGGAAAAAGCGGGAAGGATAGAGGAAATCGCGCAACGGCGCCAGCGCTGGAGGTGCCGAGGCCCCGTCCTGCCTCCCGGCTGATGCCTTTTCCGAAAAAGGAAGAACGCCCTGTATCAGGAAATTTCGAACAGTTTTTCGAAATTGGCGATACGCAGGATCTCGCGCACTCCCTCGTTGGTGTTGGTCAGGGACACGGAATTGCCGTTCCTGCTGTAATCCCGCAGCTGCAACAACATACCCATGGCGGAACTGTCCATGTACTCGGTATCCCCGAGATCAACCGAATATTGCTTCTCGCCCTTCTGGTATTCCTTATAGGCGCCCATAAATTCCTGATGGCAGGAAAAATCAAAACGTCCCGCGACCTGAATGGTCACCTCTGACTTATCTTCAGATTCGATAATATTCACGGTCATATTCTTACCTGCCTAGAGTCCGATACCACTGTCACTGGATTTATACCCCGATACTTTCTCCATGGGTCCGGTTTAGGATATCAATTGTACTACCGGTTCGGCCCCGGGAAATAATCACTTCCGCCCCCCTTCCTCAAAAAGCTCCACTTCCCCTTCGTTCATGGATTCCTGCCCGACGACTTTCCGAGTACGGGCTTTGTATCCGATAGTTTCTTCATCGATCCTGGAGCGCAACTCCTGAAGCTGCTGCAACAAATGCTCTTCACGATCTTCCCCGTCATTTCCGGATGCCAGCTTATCCATACCTTCATCTACAATGGAGACCAGTTTTTCCAGATGTCCGAGTTTATCCATAGCGGACGCTGCAACCTGCGTCACAATATCCTCAAACTGCAGCGATCTGACAGCATTCGAGACACTGTCATGGATACCCTGATTTATGGAAGAAAGTTCGGCAAGACGCCGACTCATCTCCACGTTTAATTTACCAATCTCCCGCATCTCTTCGTCCACACGGGACTTGGACTCGGTGGCAAAACAGGTATCCTTCGACGCCAGTTTCGCTATGAGTTCACGGGCGTTTTCAATATCAGCCCTGGACTCCCCGAGAACAGAACGTATCTCTTCATTGAAACGATCAGAACGCTGCGAAAGTGTCCGTACTTCGTCCGCCACCACAGCAAACCCTTGACCCGCCTCTCCGGCGCGCGCCGCTTCTATAGCCGCGTTTAAAGCCAAGAGATTGGTCTGATCGGCAATACCTTTTACATCGCCGAGAAGGTTATCAGCTTTATCCATCTGAAAAATCAACTCATCAATCTTACCAACAAGATTCATGCAGTCGGCATTAACCGAGACAACGTGATCGACAAAATGACGCAAAACCTCATCGGTCTCTTCGGCAAACCTCTTAAAGGTAATTCTGTCCTGTTCCTGCTCATTTTCAAGACACAAATTGTTTAGAATGGACGTGATTGAATCAGTCTGGTTCCGGGAAGAAGAGTCGAGCCCGTTAAAGCTTTGCTGCAGAGTGCTGACTGCATCTATTACAAGAGTACGGATTCTGGAAAGATCATCACGTATCTCACGAACGAGAGCATTTACCTCCGCATCCACCTGCCTGCCCATGGCTGCAACTTCGTCATGGGATTTGCCTGCGACATCCCGACCTTTCGCCTTTCCCGCCCCTCCCTCACGGCGATAGCTTCGTATCAGAAGATATCCCACCCAGATGAGGAGGATGACCGTAGTGGCCGCGATGCCCTGAGTTGAAAGGCCGAGAGCAAGAGCAACAACCAGCACCAGTAGGCTGGCCGCAAATGGTATCAGGTACTCTTTAAAGAGAGATTTCATTAAAGCAGCCCCTTGTTTCTCCGTCTTCCCGCTGCATTACGACATGAAGAAGGCAGGCCTCGGTTATCCATGATGAAAAGTCCAGCGGTATGAGATACGCGCCTCATCAGACGCCCGCAAGGTCCTTCTTCCGTACCAATTCAACCAGTCGCTCCGCTATACCCGGTAGTGTAACTATCTCATCGGCGTAACCCCGCTCGACCGCCTCTTTCGGCATACCCCATACGACACTGCTCTTCTCGTCCTGCACCAGGGTTACAGCGCCCGCCCGCTTCATTTCACCCAAGCCCTCGGCACCGTCGTCTCCCATACCGGTAAGAACCACGCCTATGGCGTTGGATCCGGCGTTCCTGGCCAGGGAGTTGAACATCACGTCAACAGCAGGCTTGTGCCGATTTACCGGGGGCCCGTCATCCAGTCTACACACATAACCGGCACTTACCCGGCTGATCAACAGGTGTCTGTCCCCAGGGGCGATATAGGCATGTCCCGGCAAAATCATCTGCCCGTCCTTTGCCTCGGAAACGACCAGCTGGCTTTCCTTATCTACGCGTGCCGCAAAGGGGCCGCTGAACGCCTTGGGTATGTGCTGCGTAATGACGATTCCCGGCATATCCGCCGGCAGCGCCCGCAATACGTCCTTTATCGCCTCCGTGCCTCCGGTAGAGGATCCTATACCTATAATCCGGTCCGTCGTTCGGGAACGATGCCCCCGATCCGACTCTTTCTCCACCATTCCCGCCGGGGATCCCAGCGGATCTCTTTCGCCGCCCCGAGCCTTTCCCATCACCTCGGACTTCTCCACAGCCCGAACCTCGACTCTGGAGGCCGCGACAACCTTCGTCACAATCTCATAGGCATGCTTATGCAGCTCCCGGACAATATCCTCCTTCGGCTTAGGTATAAAATCCACCGCACCCAACTCCAGGGCACGCAAGGTAATTTCCGCCCCTTCTTCGGTAAGAGTGGAAATCATCACCACCGGCATCGGCCGCAATCGCATCAGATTACCCAGAAAAGTAACGCCGTCCATGCGCGGCATCTGCACATCCAGCGTGAGCACGTCAGGGTTAAGTTGCTTTATTTTTTCCCGCGCTATGTATGGATCAGACGCCACACCCACCACGTCGATACCTGATGCACTGCCCAGGATCTCCTTGAGCGTCTGCCGCACCAAGGCGGAATCATCCACAATCAATACTTTGATATTTCCCTGAACCATAATCCTGCCAAATCTTGGCAGTCCCTGTATTAACAACTCCAGAAAGACTGCGTCCGCTATATGTCCTAAAACAGCTCAATTTCTCCGGCTACCGGATGCTCTTCCAGATCCTGTCTATAAGCCTCTTCGCGTCTGACAACGGTGTCATTGTGCATACGTTTCAGTTTCTTCACCCTGACCCTGCCGGTCGCCGGATAGTAGAGTACTTTACGCGGGTAGATACCACCCACGTCTTCATTCAACAAAAGTAATCCCTCGGTTTTCAGATAGTGATGTACAAACTCGATATTCTTCTTTCCGATGTCGGCCATGCTTTGCATAATCTGGCCGCCGCCGAATATTTTTACCTCGAGATTCTTCCTGCGCCCCCCATGACTGAGAATGTCGTTGATCATATGTTCCATGGCATGGTTGCCATAGCGTGTGGCGGTGCTTATCAGATCACTGACACCTCCCCAGCTTGTATCTTCCGAAACCGGAAGCATGAAATGATTCATACCGCCGATACCCAGTATGCGATCACGCACACAAGCGGAAACGCAGGACCCAAGGACCGTCGTAATAATCTCATTATTGCGCGTCACGTAGTACTCACCAGGAAGGATCTTCGCTGCCGGCATATTATTTTGCCTATCCCAGTAGCGATTTATATGCTCAAACTCCTGGAATGCCTCTGGCAGTAACTGTGGATTCCGATATTGTGACACTCCCCCTACCTCTTCTTCCGGTAAATGGTATTACCTATCGTTTCAAACCGATCCGTCAGCCGAAATAGTGTTTCCGAATGCCCCATAAACAGATAACCACCTTCTTTCAGCGTATTTGCGAAACGTTCGATTAATGTAATCTTTGCCGACCTGTTGAAATATATAATTACGTTACGGCAGAAGATGACATCCATTGGTTCAGGTACATTCCAGTTTTTCATTAAATTTAATTGACCGAAATCAATCAGGTCTCGCACTCCCGGCTTCATTCGAACCATTCCCTTTTGGCCTCCTTTTCCTTTCAGAAACCAACGCCGCAGCCTGGACTCTGGTATCCCGGAAACCTGTTCTTCCGAATAAATCCCTCGAGAGGCATGCGTCAGGGCGTTGGAGTCGACATCAGACGCAAAGATCTTCACATCCCAGCCGACCACCCCGGAAAGGGACTCCCGCAAAACAATGGAGATGGAATAAGGCTCTTCGCCGGTCGAACACCCGGCGGACCATATTCGTATCTTGCAGGTCCCGCTGTTATGCCGCAGAAGTTCCGGCACAACGTCCCTCGAAAGAAATTCAAAATGATGATTCTCCCGGAAGAATGCCGTCATGTTAGTGGTAATGGCATTAACCAGTTCCAGAATTTCCTCATTTGTGCCCCTATTCCTTATGTAGTCACAATATTCCCCGAAGCTTCTCAGTCCCAGTGTTCTAACACGCCGCGAAAGCCTGGAGTAAAGCATGTTGAACTTATCTTCCGATATAACGATGCCGGAATGGTCATTGGCTATCTTACGCAAGAAGTTGAAGTCCCTGCGGGTAAATAGAAATTCCCTGCCACCCTCGTTGCTAGAAGAACTCGACATCGTACTGCGCATCTCTCTTCTGCTTTTCTTCGTTTAGGTCCTTCAAGACATCTCGCGCCGAATGCCCGGCCAGAATCGCGTCGAATACTTCCCATTCTTCCTCTATCGCGCATTCAGCCCTCATTTGATCCCGAAGATCCTTCCAGGCGTTCTGACTGTACATCCAGCTCCTGGCTCCAATCAGTTGACTCAATGCATCAAGACATCTCTCCGCGCAATCCAGGCGCTGGGAAAACCTATCGAAAAACTGCAGGGCGATCACGGCGTCGCTCACTCCATCCCTCACCGATTCACAGGTATCAAACAGGGTTTCTCTGGCACTTTCTACTCCCTCCGCCTCCCCCAGAGTCGCCGCGGTTCGGTAGACGGTGTTGACGCCGCCGATCATGGAGGTGAAGGAATTACACAGCATATCCACAGACCCCTCGCTCTCCCGTAACGCCATCTCAATCCTGGCAATTACAAGTTGGATCATCCGCACTATTTCCCGCGCCTGATTCCAGTCCGGGTCGACATGCAGCGTACCCGACTCCCTGTTTCTTCCAGCCAATTCTTTCATTGTCTTGCTTCCTTTCGGTATTGCCTCCCTTATGAGGCGTCCAGATTTAACTCAGCACCAAGACCAAGCTGCTCCGCATTTCTTCGTAGCAACTCAGAGGCACTGCTCCATGTAATCTCAACACCGGCTTGTCCCGCCTCCTTCATAACTGCTACCAGAAGCTGTAGCCCGGCACTATCGATCTTTTCTATGCCTCCGCCCTTGAAGGATACAGGCTCGCGCAGATCAAAAATCCCAATAAGTTTCTTTTGCCACACTTCCATATCGGCAATGGTCAGCGAATTCCCAAGGTCAAGTTCAACAACCGGACTTTTCTTCCCGCGACTACCGCTGCGAGTCGCCTTTTTCTTGGTTGTGCGCTTTATTGCCATTACCACACCATCTCAAATACGTTAGATTACGTCTTCCAGGTTTTCCAGCTCATCAGAGCCGAAAAGCTTATCCACATCCAGCAGCACTACCATACGTTCCCCTAGAGTTATCATGCCGGCTATATACCGGTTGCTGATCGCGCATCCCAGCTTTGGGGCCGGTTTCACACTAGTCGCTTCCACATCCAATACATCCGAAACACTATCGACCACGATACCTCGTAAAAAACTTTTCTCTCCCGACTCGACCGCAACAATAATAAGCACGGTGGTTGAAGTATATTCAACGGTCTTCAATTCGAACCGCAGGCGCAGATCAATAACCGGAACAATAGCCCCGCGCAGATCAAGCACTCCTTTTATATATTCCGGCGTATCAGGTAGCGGCCTCACCTCCTCCCAGCCCCTGATCTCAATCACCCGGAGAATGTCGACCCCATAGTCCTCCCCCCCAAGGGAAAAACTGAGGTACTGGCGTTGGGGTATCATCTCCCCCCCTTTGTCCGCGTGTATTCCACCCATATAGACCATCCATAAAAATAGCGCGCTTCGTTGCAGCAATGACCTGCGTCAGCCGGCATAAGAAATTCCTGACATACGCTCAGAATTCCTCCCACTCATCATCCCCATCAGCCTCCGCGTCCGGTACGGGCAGAGGCCTCTCTATCAGCACCTCAGGCTTGACGCTTGGTAGAACTGAATGCGACATGTCTGTAACCTGTTTGCGTTCCGAAACATTCTGTTTCGCCAGGGACCGTCTATTCTGTGCTTTGATCACCTTAAAGAAACTTACCAATTCATCCATTCCCCGTGCCTTGTCCGTAAGGGACGCCGACGCGGAGGAAGTCTGTTCAGCAAGGGCGGCATTTTGCTGGGTTATCTCATCCATACTGGCGACCACCTGATTTATACGATCGATTCCAGCAGACTGCTCGGCGCTGGCGGAGGCAATGCCGGATATAATGCCACTCACCTTTTTAACGCCGTCGACGATCTCCTGCAGAGTTTCACCCGACTGATTTACCAGATCGGCGCCGGCCTTGACCTTATCTACACTGTCCTCAATCAGCTCCTTGATCTCCTTGGCGGCGGTAGCGCTACGTCCGGCCAGATTACGAACCTCCGTAGCCACCACGGCGAAACCGCGTCCCTGTTCACCGGCCCGAGCCGCCTCCACCGAGGCATTTAGTGCCAGCAGGTTGGTCTGGAACGCTATTTCATCGATCACCCCGATTATTTCCGCTATTTCACTGCTGGCGCCGTTAATCGCATCCATGGCACGAACAGCGTTGCTTACCACCTCGCCGCCCCGTTCCGCACTTTCCCAAGTACTGACCGCGACCTGATTTGCCTGCTGGGCATTTTCGGCATTGTTTTTTACGGTATTGGTCAACTCTTCCATACTGGATGCGGTTTCCTGCAAGGCGCCCGCCTGCTGTTCAGTCCGAGACGAAAGATTATTGTTTCCGGATGAGATTTCTTCGGACGCCATGGAAATAACCTCCGCCGATTCCCTCATTTGCGAAACGATATCTTCCAGATTTGCCATCGTAGCATTGATATCGTCCTTCACCTTCCCGAAGGTTCCCGCATAATCCGCTTCGATGGATCGCGTTAGATCACCCTTTGCCAGATAACTCATTACCTCAGCTATATCGGAAAACACTTTGTCCACTGCATCGATAAGAGAGTTGATACCCTCGGCAAGTTGCCGAAAAAACCCCACCTTGTTCTCAAGGGAGATACGCTGCCCGAGGTCGCCATTTCTGGCTGCCGCCACGATACTGTCAATCTCCTGCTCTACCGCGACCTCAGCCGTTCTGTCTGACCACTCTATAGCGACCCCCAGACGCCGGCCCTGGTCGTCAATAACCGGATTCGTCACTAACCGCATGGTGCGAGTACCAATGACCAACTCGGACTGCGATCTCTCTGTCAGCGCCTCTAAAAAAGTTTCTCGGCGTTGCGGATCGACTTGCAGCGTATCGATATTCTGTCCCAGCAACTCCGTGGTTCTGAATCCAGGAACATTCTCTCGGATATATAGCTCGTTGCTCCTGAACAGATTCTCCGCCGTCTTATTCATATAATTAATATTGAATTCAGGATCGATCATCATCACACTGCTGGAAACATTATCCAGGGCGGTCTTGACCCGTATGGCATCCGCCGCCTGTTCTCTTGCGTCCACAACGTCAAATCCGAGTTTTATCTGCGCCGACTTTATCCCCTGCAGTAGTTCACCGATTTCATCGTTACGTCCCCCTACCTCCAGCCAATCGAAATAGTTGCCTTCGGATATCTGCTGGAGTTTGCTGCGAACATAAGACAACGGCTCGGTTACATAGGAAGTCAGCAGGAGACCGAACAACAGGGTAGCGGCCCCGGCGAAGAACAGCAGCACAAGAATATACGGTGCAGGCACCTTAAACACGATGAGACAGGCGAGAAACGCCAGCAAGGCGGCTGTGATGAAAACGGTGCCGGCCAGCAGGGTTCTTATTTTCAATCCACGGAAAGCGGCAACAAGTCCGGACCATCCCCTTGGTTTCAGTGAAATGTTTCCGGCTATCAGTCCGGTATAAAAGTTTTCAGCTTTCTCCGCCTCTTCCCGGGTGGGTGATGTACAGACCGAAAGATATTCGATGATCTGATCATTTTTGTACAGAGGAGTTACATTGAGGTTCGCCCAGTAATAATCTCCGTTTTTCGCTCGGTTCTTGACAACACCGGCCCAGGGTCGACCGGACTGAATCGTGTCCCACAAATCCTCATACACTTCCGCCGGAACATCCGGATGCCGGAGAATATTATGATCCTGGCCAAGAAGCTCGTGCTTTTGATATCCGCTTATTTCGATAAAGTCGCGATTACAATAGGTGATCCTTCCTTTGAGATCGGTCTTGGAGATAAAAACGGCCCCTTCTCTCGGGTAACGTTCATTGTGCGTAACCGACTGGTTATTACTCACGGATCCCTCCTGATTCAGATCAAAGCCGCCGATCAGGCCGCATCTTCCCCTGCTACATCACCATGACCAGGTCGACATAACAGCCCATCTACATCCAGTAGCGCAATCATGCCACCGTCGGTGTCAACCAGGCCGCTAACGTACTCCACCGAAACCTTCGTTCCGAACTGCGGGGTAGTATGAAGATTCTCAGCGGTGGTCATGACCACATCGGATACGGAATCCACCACCATACCCATAACCTTCTCCCGAAAGGCATCAACGACCTTCACCACAATCACAACGGTTTTCTTGCCGTATTCGATGACCGGCAGTTCCAGCCGACCGCGCAAATCGATAACCGGCACAACTGAACCACGCATATTGAGAACACCCTTTACATAAGAAGGGGTATTTGGAATACGTGTTACCGGCTCCCAGCCCCTGATCTCCTGCACCCGCAGGATATCCACGCCATAATCTTCATCATCCAGCCGAAAGGTCAGATACTCCTCGCCCACCACCTCTTCAGGGTCGATGGGGAGATTGGCGTTTTCTCTTTCCGCTGTCATGGCCTCAGTTGTCCCTAATTGTTCACGCAATCCGTCTTTCCGGTCCGGTCTCGTCATCCCCCTGCAGGGCAAGCCGTACGACTCCCGGGATATCCAGGATCAGCGCCACTGAACCGTCACCCAAAATAGTGGCGCCGGAAATACCCTCAACCTTGCCATAGTTAGCCTCTATGGACTTTATAACTACCTGTTGCTGCCCCACCAGGTCATCCACAAACAGACCGCACCAGCCGTCTCCACACTCCACGACCACCAGCAGACCGTCAGTCAACTGCCTGGCCTTTGGGTTCTTAATCCCAAACACCTCATGCAGGCGAATGATCGGCAGATACTCATCCCGCAGCTTGAAGGTCTCTCCACGACCCGCAACCAGATTGATCATATCCCGACGAACCTGGATGGATTCGATAATGGATACCAGGGGAACGATGTAGGTTTCCTCGCCGCAGGTCACGCTCTGGCCATCCAGAATGGCCAGGGTCAACGGCAACCGAATAGTGATAACGCTACCTTTGCCCTTTTCTGATTCGATCTCAATGCCACCGCCCAGCTCGCTGATGTTTCTAAGCACCACATCCATCCCGACGCCGCGTCCGGAGACGTCGCTGACCCGTTCGGCGGTGGTAAATCCGGGCTGGAAGATGAGTTCGTACACCTGCTTGTCGGAGAGATTGTGGTCTTCCGTGACCAATCCCAATTCTCTCGCCTTTTGCAGAATCCGCTCCCGATCCAACCCCTTTCCGTCGTCACGAATTTTCAGAACAATATTGCCGCCGCGATGCTCGGCGCTTAGCCGGATGGTGCCGGTTTCAGGTTTTCCGGCCTTCACCCGCTCCTCCGGCATCTCGATCCCGTGATCAAGACTGTTGCGCATCAGATGGACCAACGGGTCGCCGATCTTCTCGATCACGGTCTTATCAACTTCGGTGGCTTCCCCGGAAATCACCAATTGCGCCTTTTTTCCCAACTTGTTGCTCAAATCATGAATCAGGCGCGGAAAACGACTGAAGGCGAAGCTGATGGGCAGCATACGAATCTGCATTACCCCTTCCTGTAATTCCCGGGTATGGCGTTCAAGCTGTTCCAGGCCTTCACGTAGTCGATCTATCCGGCCCATATGAAAATTCTCACCCAGCAGACTTAACATCGACTGGGTTATCACCAGTTCACCCACCATGTTCATTAAGGAATCGATCTTATCCGTATCGACCCTGATGGAGCCGGATCCCGTAGCCGCCGTACCACCCTCGCGTCGATCACCTTTCTGCCGATCAGGGGAAGAACGCCGCCCTTCCTCGCCACGATCCACTCCCGAAGCTTTCTCTATTTCTGCCGTGGCGGATGCCCCGGTACCGACAACCCGAGGTTGTTTCGTCTTCTTGGCGCCCTTCGGCTGAATCGGCGTTATAATCAGCTCACAATCGCCCTCCACCCAGGAGAAGACCTCGTCCACCGCCTCGCGGGTAACATCTCCGGTGAGACGGAGATCCCAGGAGAGGTAGGAATCCTCGGGTTCCAGTTCCGCCAATCGCGGAACCGCGGCGGTATTCGCATCGATTTTCAGATCACCCAGATCCGCCAGCTCGCGAAGTATCCTCAGGGGATCGTTACCGGTACGCATCATATGAGGCAACGGCCGGAACAGGATGTGCCAACCGACGGGTGCCGCTTCTTCCTCGTCGACCGCCGTTTCCGGCGCCACCTCCTGCTCTATCGCCAGGATCGCTTCCAGCTCCGCCCGACTCTCCGTCATCTGACCGTCATCAAGCCGGCTCCCTTCCTGTGCCGCCTTGAGCATATCCCGCAGGGTATCGATCGAGCGCAACAGGGCTTCCACGGCCTCCGGCGTTACCGGCCGTGAACCGTCGCGCATCTCGTCAAGCAGGGTCTCCATCACGTGCGTGAAATCCGAGATGTCATTGAACCCAAAGGTGCCGCCTCCGCCCTTGATGGAATGGGCAGCACGAAAAATGGCGTTGATCTCTTCCAGATCGGCGGCGCCCGGATCCATATTCAGCAGGCCGGACTCCATAATTTCCAGTCCTTCGAAGCTCTCTTCGAAGTACACCTTATGGAATTGCGCCATATTGATCGCCATCGATAATGCCCTCAGAACCTCTTGTTCAACCGGACTCGCCTGACCCGGGCTATCCCAGGACCTTGCTAACCGTGGCCAGCAACTGGTCCGGATTAAAAGGTTTGACAATCCAGCCGGTGGCACCGGCCTCCTTTCCGGCCTGCTTCTTGTCGTTTTTCGATTCGGTAGTCAGCATGAGCAACGGCGTGAACTTGAAATTGGGTAACGTCCGCAACTCCTTTATAAGCGTGATCCCGTCCATGTTGGGCATATTCACGTCGGTGATAACGAGATCAAACGCCTGTTCCCTGGCGATACTCAGCGCTTCATCTCCGTCGGCCGCCTCAACCACCACATGCCCCGCCCCCTTAAGGGTAAACGCGACCATCTGACGCATTGAGGCGGAATCATCAACTGCAAGAATGCTGGCCATATTTTTCTCCTAATTCTGCGTTCCATAACCTATTGTTATAAATAGTATTTATAGCCAATAGTGGCCAAAACAGGTTACTGCCGGGATCGCTCCGGATCCCGTCTTCCGGAAACACGCCGCAACACTTACCGCCGAGCCGGCCCTCCGGTACATAAGGTGTAGCGTCTTTAAAAAATCAATCTTTAGGCGGAATCCGAAGTTTTTCCTGCACTTGCGGCTCCTGGAAACGCTATGATTGACCTTAATCGCCGATGGGAGACCCGGAACCTATGGAAAACTACAAACTTGTCCTGCCCGGACACCTCAATCACTATGGCTACCTGTTCGGAGGTTATCTCCTGCAATGGGTGGACGAAATATCCTGGATCGCCGCCAGCACGGAATACCCGGGATGCAACTTCGTAACGGTCGGTATGGACAAGGTGGTATTCCGCAGGTCCATCCACAACGGCGCCTTGCTGCGTTTTGTGGTGGATAAACTGGAGGAGGGGAATACTTCGGTGAAATACGAAGTGAACGTCTACTGCAATGACGTCGATTCAGGAGAAGAAAAGAATTTCTTCTCCACTTGCGTCACCTTTGTCTGCCTTGATAACAAGGGGGAAAAGCGGTCTCTCGGGCAGGGATAACCGTACCCTGGGGCGGATCCCTGTCCGCACCGGGATGACGGATGGCCTATATGGGATCTATTCCCAGGCTGAGCGCTATCAGGGCCAGGACGCCCTTTTCTTCCTTGCTGACCTTGTTTCCGAATCCGAGGAAACCGCCGGATGCCTCGGCAATTTCTTTCCCGATCATCAACAACGATGTCTTAAAAGCCAACCCCTCCTCCGGAGACAAATTATCGTCAATGACTCTTCTCAGAATTCCCAGCTCTTCTATATAGTTAAGGTCGCTGTTTGCCATATTTGTAACAATGGCTGCCGAGTCATTGATCACTTCCTCGGCGATACGCTTAATAAAGTCACTTCTCAGTTTGTCCGGATCCGAAAGCACCTCGGCAAACGATATAAGTTCCTTCTTATCCATCTTGCCGTCCGCCCCCGCGACCAGAAAAAATACCAGAAACGGCGACTGCTTTAATGCAGCGTAATCCTCCGATGATATATCCGCGTTACTCTCTTCGGAAAAATCGGCCGTATCTCCCGCCTGATCGACATACTTTTCATCCCATATCTTCCCTCCCTGCGGATGGGATTCAATGCCGTCAAAAAATGCATCCACAAGCGAATCAGATCCATCGTTCGGGATACCATCCAGCCTCGTCAGCTGCAAACGATGTACTGCAAATCCCTTTGGATGTCTGGCATTCCTATAGGGAATAATAAACTGGATCTGTTTCTCAATATCATCCGCAAACCTGACGTCAACTATCAGGGCGTCAGTTTTCCCGCTGTCCAATGTAACAAACCCGTCCTTAATGAAAGTCGCTCCTAATACACCCTCCTCAAGATTCGACATTTTTTGTTCGCCCAACTCCATAGCCTGTTCCGGATCCATAACCAGACGCTGCATTGCATGGGAATTATCAGACTTCAAATACCCGAAAATCGGCATAAGCGTCTCTCCGGATGAGACGCTCCAGATTGCATGAGACGCCATCTCTCCCGCCATTTTTAGTGTATTTTCCATTCCTTACTCCAATGCGCTGGACAGGGACGCTGTGACATGGATTCCCCGCTTCGTTCGAAATGACATACGATCAAAGACTCCTTTATCTTTGGCTATAGAGTGCCGCTAGCTACGGGTTATTCTCCTTAAAACTTTCCAGAATTTGCAGCATCTCATTGTAGTTCCGGTCAAAACGTGAATTATGGGTCCACGCCATCAATTTATAGAAATCGTTCCGCCCTTCTATCGCCGCGACAAGACCTTTGATTGCCACATTATCCGAATACCCGCTAAAGGAGAATAGATATGCCGGAGCACTTCCGACAGGGTGCGGACCATATTTCTCGAACTTAACGTCGCCAAAATCCGTGAACGCATACTCCATCAGAAGATCCGTATAGGCATCCACACCCATATTTGGGTCGAAGTCCTGTTTTGTCTCTCTAACCAGAACAAGTCCTATATCATCCTTCTCATTGATATAGGCGATTTCCGCGCCTTCCAGGTGCATCGGTTGCCAATCCCCCGCGGACAGGGTCAAGGACGCCACCCCGCTTTCCGAGGTGACCTCTCGGGTACCCGTCGTCGCCTCCTCCTGTTGCGATGCCATGGGTGTCGACGCCCCTCGGCACCTGGCAGGACGGTATCTTCTCTCCAGGCTGCCCCCTTCGCAGTCCCAGTAGACCTTCTGGTCAATGATCTCCGGTGTCCAAACCATAGTCTGACCATCCAGGGAGGGATCCCCCCTCAGCTCTATCGTCATGACCCCGCCGGGCGCGATAGTCAACGCGGCGATTCCAGGGGATTGTACGGCTTCAGGCAGTCCTATTTCCGCGTTGTTTGAGGGAATCAAACCGGTTTCAGAAACGACGCTCTCCACCTTATCCCGGTACACCTTCGACTCCACAACCACCTCACTTACTTTGGCCCGCAGCACATAATCGTGGTAAGCGGGAATAGCTATGGCCGCCAGAATACCGACCACGAATACAAACAGAAATATCAGCACAACGGCAACCACGGCACCTTGCGCTCTTACATTTCCGTATTTCGCCTCCCATCGCTCCTTTGGGGTAAAAAGGAAGACGATGGCCTCGATAATCGCTACCGGCCACATCAATGCGATGAACAGAAAATACAACGCCCCCCACCATTGACCCAGGTATATTCGGTGGGCGCCTATCCACCCCAGAAATATCGCCAGAACCGCCGCCACATACTTATTGCGGGGTTTGCCCGCCTCCTGGCTCATACCACAACGGGGGCATCTACGCATGCTCGGCGCCACGGGCACGCCGCAGTTCGGGCAAAAACGTGTATGTTGGGAGGGTGGCGGACTTCCTCTATTGGGGGCGGGCTGCTCCTGTTTGGGGGACAGAAGTTGGGTAATTTCCTCATCGGCAGTGCCCGACTGGCCTTCCCTCGGCTCCAGAATCAGGGTCTCCTCCAGACTGGGCAAGGGCGGGTCCGCCTTGGCCACAACCCCGATCGATTCCATACCTTCAATATATCTTTGCGCGGCCGCCTCATCCAACCCCTTCTTGATGGTGACGGGTTTGCCGCTGAATAACCTGTCCGCCTGGACATCCGTCAGTTTCATCAGCTGGGTCAAATGCTGCTTTACCGCAGGCACCTCATATCCAGGCAACACCTCACCCGCGAAGATAATCCGGTACTCCATAGCTCCCCCCTATTCCCTCATATATGAGTAAACTGGCACCTACCTACTTGCACTCTTTTTCGGCAATTTTTTTCAATTCATTAATCTTATCCTGGCCTTCGAAGGCAGTGCAGTTCCCCAAGGCGTTTTCAGAGCTGTACCTTTTCTTACAGGAATCCAGAACGGCTTTCTCCTGCGCATCGGTAAGATGAAAAAACCCGACTGCCAGATAATCCTCACACTGCTCCGCGGTGAGCTCCCCCGCGCAGGCTCCAACCCCGTAGACCGACAACGCAACCATCAAAGAAACGGCAAGTTTATTCATTCCTCTTCTCCTGACTCTTGTTGTTATTAATCCCGCGATTTTTCGCAAAGGCACGTTCGTTTCCGGCATACTATCCGTTATTCAGTATTGCGCACCACACCCCGGATACAGATCAGTATACTCCATTCATTTAGCGCGCTTTTCAAGTATAGCCGGAGCCCCCGCAAAAAAGGCCCGGCTGCACACCAGCCGGGCCTCTTCCGTTCTCGTCGGGCAACCCGTCAACCCGGGCTGTACCTTCAAATACCAAATTGTTTGGTATCCACCCAGTCCATGCTGAGCAGAGACCAGAAGTCCAGCGCCAGCTTGTTCAGAACATACTCATAAGGCAGCCACCCGTAGCCCTCATCCCCCCAGGTGGTACCCCAGGAGTTACGGATGAGAAGTGCGCCCGTGGTGGTTTTGTTGCACTGGGTATTCTTCAGCTTCTTTCCATCGTCATAACCCACCGCGACTATTGCATGTCCCCACTCCGCCTGTTCGCCTTCGCAGGGATAAGGTATACCTCCCTTTACGTTACAGGAATCGAACGACGGGAATCCCCAGAATCCGAACATGGAGGGAATACCCGCGACCAGGTACTTCTTGACGCTCTCCAGGACCTTGTCCCCCGGCACGTTGGCTCCTAGAGGATCATGACAAAAGTACTTCAGCGCCTCATAGTTATCGGCGATGGCATATACGAAGCCCGGCGGCTCATTATCGAAGTCCGGATCGGCGTCAGTGTAGGGCCAGTACTTCTCATCCGGCACACCACAGAGCCTGAGTGCACCCATGGTGTCCCTTAACCAGGCTCCCGTGTCGCCAGTCACCTGCATCAGATTGCGGGTCGCCTTATATATAAAGAGACGGGAGCCCTCCATGCTCTCTCCGAACGCCCGGCGCTGAAAGTATTCCACTATCCCGACCGCGGCATGTGCGGTGCATGCTCCAAGAGCTTGTTGGTTCTCGATCGGCGAACACCACTCCCTAAGATCGATGGTTTTTGGAAGCGCCTTCATCCCCTTGCTTTTCGGCAACCCCAACTTCTTCACCATACCGGAGATTTCAGGCTCCGCTTCCGTATAATCCCGTAGATCCGGCATGGGCGGCAGCCATCCCGTACCCCTGGTTTTTCCCATTTCCGGCATTGCCGCTGATCTGTATCGTATGTACATCCCTATTCCTCCATTCCTGATAATTCACTCCCGGGGCAACACTCCCCGCGATTATAATACTCCGCTACCGATACTCGCTATTTTCCTGTGATTCTCTTCCTCTTCTCCTCATATCATGCTTACGCATCAAACCTCTGAGCGCCTTGTTGATCATTCCTGTCAAACAGGTCTCCCAGTATATTAAGGCGCTTCTCAATATTTTCCTGCCCCCGATTCTTATTGTGCATAAGAATCTGGCCCGATGAGATTATCAAGTATTCCTTTCCGCTCATCCCAAGTTTTTTGATGTTGATCTCATTCTCCAATATGCCGCAGAACTCTTTTGCTGCCTCGATATCATATGCTTCATTACTGAACACCGAAACAGGATAGTCCCGGAACAGACCTCTAAGCCTCAGCGTCAATCCCAGAGTAGGGAGTTTATTGCCGACTGAGAAACTGATGTTCTTCGGAAATCGGAAATTCTGTACCCAAATTTGGCAAAAAGGACAAAACGGATACAGCTCTATTCTCATATTTCTGTATTGGAACTTTACACAATAATGACAGGTGGCAAATGCGCTAAATGACGCACATATCTTCTCTACTTTGCCGTCGAATTTTTCCGCGACCGAAAGTGCGAGATCTTTGGATTTCCTTTTTGAAAACACTTTTTCGCTCCATCACGGTCTAATTGCGATGTAAAATACTAGAAGTGTAGCAAATAGCGATACCCGGTAATGCCCACCAGCGACGTTTTTTGAGGACTAAAGGCGTGCAACAAGAATCCAATACCACCACCAGATCCGATTCTGCGAGAGAATCCCGTAGCCCCTATTGTTTGTCAAAGATCTTCCTCTTCCTGCTGCTTGCCGGCTTTTATACTCAAAGTATAGGCGTACCTCCCGCATCCACCGACGCTGAGGAATTGGTGACCATTTATAACACCTATGGATACAAACAGGACGGTGAGTGGGTGATCCCTGTCCGCATCTGGGTGCACGAGAAACCTGATCTTGTTCGGCTTGGACTGGCCGTCGCGGCGCGAAAATATCTGGCGGAAAAGGCGGGGATAAGCGGTCCAAACGACTCCGAAAAACTGCTTTTTCGGCAGCGGACGGAGGGTTTCATCGCAGACAGTGAATCCAGGGAGCGAGTTGTAATCGAGTTCGATCAGGACGTGGAACACCACAAGTTTGAAATCACGAACGGGGATGACGACACCGGAACGGATCGAAACGGAGGCCTGGAAGGTACCATACGCCTAAGCGAGGAAACCGCCGACAGATTGCTCCGTGCGCAGCAATCGAATCAGGGGTGGCTCCGGCTGCATACGGTATCGGAAGACCATTACGGCATCGGATTTGTGAGGCTCATCGAACCCACGGGACTTTCGATAATCTCGGACATCGATGACACCGTTAAAATCACGGGTATTCCGGAAGGCGAAGAAGTGGTCCTTCGCAACACCTTTTTCCGCGATTTCACCGCCACCCCCTGTATGGCCGAGATGTACGCGGGTTTTGGTGAGAACACGGCCTTTCATTATGTATCCGGAGGTCCCTGGCAGATGTACGGGCCGCTGGTGGAATTCCTGTTTTCGGAATCCGCTGGATTCCCCCATGGCAGTATCCACATGAAGAACGTACGCACCAACCCGTTCGAGAAAGAAAGCTACCAGGATATCTGGACCCTGGTTGCCAACGGATCACAGCAGGCGACTTTCGACCAGAAGATTTCTCAAATAACCACGCTTCTGAACCGTTTCCCCGGCCGGGACTTCGTACTTATCGGCGATTCCGGTGAGAAGGACCCGGAGGTGTTTAGAAAGATCCGTCAGGAGTTTCCGTCTCAGATCCGGGAAATTATAATTCGCGTGGTTACTGACGACAGCGCAAACGACCCCTACCGCCTGGATGGAATGACCAAAATCCCGGCAGATACAGGGGAATCCCTGTCATGCGGAGAGATCTACAAGGCCGCCCTGCCGTGAGACGCCCCCGGTGCCGGCTACATGAAAATTCCGAAAACCGTATCCAACAGCCAATAGGGATTGCGGGTGAATATGGCCATGCCGGCCGATATGATCAGCAAGGCACCGACAAACAGAAACGTTCCGGCAACCATAACGATCTCCTTTCTCGTCAGCGCCGCATTCTCTTTCAAGACCTTATGAGCTATTTGCCTTGACTGTCCGAAGAGCAACCTCATCCCCAACAGGAAAATAATAACACCCGTGGCCAACAGCATAATAATCATTTACCCCTCTCCCTGATTCTGGCCTGACAAGTCGAATCGCATCAGTTAATAATTCCTGTTGCCACCCCTATCCCTACCAGGGCAAAGACCGCAATCATTAAGATAACTAGGAACTTAACCCGTTTTTCGTAGGCCTTATAATTCTCCTTCGACTGCAAATGCCTGGGCGTGCCGCCTATCGAAGCCGTTTTTTCTCTTTGCTCAACAGCCCGCTCGTACTTCAGATTATCCAACTCCTCCTCGCCAATCTCCGCCCTCAGCTCTTTCGCCTTTATGTAGGCTATTACAAGTAATATCATCCCGATTACGGGTGATATCACCGTAATCGCCAGAAGCGAGTTAACACCCAGGGTGTTATATAAAAATATTATTCCTTTCCATGCCGTGACATACTCGATCTTTCCCGCCTCCAGATCGAGAAACTCCAGATAGCCCAATCCGAAGTATGCCGGAACAAACAGTAGCAGCAGCAATGCGGCTGTCGTCCTTCCGGCATTTGCGGCGAATCGCTGTGTTGCGTTTTTATTTCTCATTTTCTTCCCTGGTTTGCAGGATATGCCGACCGCAGGATCAGGCGGTTTCCTGTCTGGAATTATATTTCATCATATATAAACGCCCGCCGAGATAGGCGCATGGAACCGTAAGGATCCAGCTCAATATCAGTATCCATCTATGGCCGGTGGCATATTTGAAATCTATGAACCATAGAAGCAGCAGCGAAATAATCAGCGTAAAAATGCCGGCCAATACCGCGTTCAGCATGGACTTACCGGGCGCAAGTAGAGACGCATATCCGCCTATCCCGGCAGAGATCAACCCTGCAAAAAGGGTGACGGCAATAACCACGGGATTCTCCATAAACTCTACGAGCACCCTGTTCCCGAATATCCCAAGGCAAAACATCCCTATGACAAAGCCGAAAACATAAGCCGACGCCTGTGCCGCAAGCACGCCCAGCAAAATACCTGACGGACTGATTTTCCCCATAATCTACCCCATATTAATACTGTTTATAATCAATAAGTTATTGCCTGCCTTTTACGTGAAGAGAAAATACGCCGCTCCCTAAGCATTCATCTCAAGAGGTACCGGCGGACTCCAGAAACTCCCGCCATATGGCCTCGCGTAAACTCTCTAATGATAATTGTTTTGTTCGAATAAGGAATACCTCCCTGTCCTCCTGTCGACAGTCATCCACACCGGGAATCCCGGCGAATCTCCCCTCCAGACCCCGGAATTGAGCCGTTCCCAGGTACTGCTCTACCCCTTCGTGCAAATGAATCACATAGTCCCAATCCGGATACAGGCCATTTGCCGGGCGTATCTCCTCCAGCACGGCGGCTTGCCGCGGCGGGGACCCCCACGGATCGCGCACGGACTGAACGGAAGGATAAGCATCCGGGTCGTCCGCCGCCGCCTTACCCGATTCGGCGATTCTTTCTATCCCTTCCGAGAGCATCTGCAAATGGGCATCCAGGTTGGCTTTTCTGGTTCTTTCGTGGCGCAACCGCGCCAGAACCTGAAGTATGACCAACACGATAAGCAGAAGCAGGCAAAAAGAAACAGCGATAGCGATATTCATATTGAGCCGTAGACGTGGTGGTCCGACGCAACGGACACACAACCAACCACCCCGTCCGCCGGGGGCTCCGGAACAGTACGTATTACGCCCGGAAGTTCTCCGAACAATGATTGCCTATCCATCTCTTCCGTCCGTTTCATAGACAAGTCGGAAATTCGGATTGGTATAGAAGGAATCCGCCAGGTACGCAACCGGCGAATTTACCAATCCGAGTATTTTTCTGCTTACCTGATGAATATCCAGATCCGGGTAGCAGGATGCGGTGAGTTCGTGGCAGTAATACTTTCCCGGTCCGGGGGAAAAATCAAAATCATAGGGAACTGCTTCGTCCACACACTTCCTGGCGTGCTGAACCGCCCACTCCTGCCCCCAGCCGGGTCTCAGGATAACGATACGGTCGGTACGACAGAAATCGATCAGGTCTATCTCCAGCGCCCCCTCCGCTATGGAGTGAACCACCATACCGTCACCGATATACAACCCGCTGTGACTGCAACCGCTCTCCCCCTTGGGAATAAAGTACCCGTCAAGGTAGTTTCGGTATGCCCGCATCAGCACGTCCCCGGGTTCCACCAGGGAAGCGATATGGCGGGTTTCCGCGCCCTTTATGCGAAAGGTCTTCGGCTGATAAATAATCCACAGAGGCCAGGGAAAGACCTTTATATCGCCGAAGACTGTAAGAAACGCTCGCCTCAGTCGATACCCGAGGGAATCCATGCGGCAGCTCCTTCCTCAAATCCTGTTATTTAAACGGTCGACGGCAATCCCGGCACGTGCCGCTGATCCACCGACCACCTGCCAGATTCTCGCGAACCGGCTCCCGCATTCCCTGTCACACCTACCGAAATTCAAGTGGTACTACATTCTTAACCATAACGGATGGAACCTTCTCAGTTACACCGAGAACCCTATTTCTTATTTTGCGCCTGGTTCCACATCTCTAGCATCCTCTCCATAAACACTTGCTGTTCTTTTGTACGGCCATCTCGAATGTCGTCCAAATAGTCCTTAACAGCTCGAATATTGAAGCCGGGGTCATTCACGATTCGGTGTTGGACTGATGCAATCGCGGAGTTTATCCTAATACCTAACTCATCACAGACCATATCGTAATTGGCTTTAAGTTCCTTGACCTTCTCACGTTGTGAGTTTTCCTGCATTTTTTGTTTTTCTATACCTTGAAGATCATTAAGGCTTATCTCATCAATATTCGCCCTTTCACGTTCCAACTTGGATAAGTTTCTAACCCCATCCACATACTGCTCTCTTATGCTTTCGAGATTTGCCTCCTTATTCGGATGACCGCTTAATAGATCTTTCTGCAAAGCATCCGAATTCAGTAATTCATCCGTCATTTTACCTACCTTCTCCCTAAGCCGATCTGACATGCCAGGCATACTTCTAATCATAGATTTGGCGTCATCCAAGTGATTATTAATATGTTCCACAAAAGGACGGCGCCCGTCATACGCCTGACGCAAACCGAAACGTCGGCTATCTTCATGAATATTGTCTCGCAGCAGAGTAAACCTTAAATTCCCGGGGTCCGTATAAAGATGATCCATGTGTCCTTCCGCATTTCTGATGTATTTCTGCGGAATATCATGCTGCAACGACAGCGTATAACTGGTAAATGAGAGATCATGTGGTGACACCAGACGAGGCGCACGACCCGGATCAATATCATGAAATGTAAACCCTGCATCCTCGATATATTTCCTTGCCTGATCAATAACCTCTTTATTTTCTACCGGTACCGATGTTGCGGGATGCAGTAATTTATAGAATTCCCCGCGCACCTCATTATAATTACCCTCTCCTCTCGCCTTAATCGCCAGTTCCCAAACACTATTTATAGAGGACACATCCTTTATAAACAGTCCTTCATTATTAGGCTTTTCCAACTTATTTATTTGTAGCAATCCCTGCTTTTCATATTCATTCATCAGGCTGCGCAGCTCATTTATCGCATTCCCCGCATCCTTCCTTTCCGCCAGCTCGCTTACTGATTCGACTTCAATTCCGGTATAGTTCTTCAGGTGGGCTTGTGTTTTCTCTCTAATTGATTTCAGGAGTTCTTTTTCAGACGTCATATCTGTTTTGGTCTCCAGCATCCCCTTGATTTCATTTAGAAACGCCTTCTGTGCGATACGCGACTGCTCTTGCGGGCTTTCACTATGCCACAATTGCGAATTTCTTCTGTCGTTCTTCAAGCCATCAAGTATCCTTTCCACTCGACCTATTTGATTTTCGTTTAAGTTGCCTGCTTTTCTCATCCATCGCAGATGCGAGCTATATTTTTGAAATACACTCTTTCTTCTTTGGTATCTCTCTATACTGCTATTCTGCTTTTCCAGCTGTATATTAATACCTCTTAACTTGCGATCAAGTTTATCTTTAGCATCCTGATGAATATGCAAACTATTCGTGAGCTCACGACTTTTGTCTAGATCATTTTGTATGCGATTGCAGTCTTCCCGTAAACTCTGACGACGTTCATTGAGCTCGCGCACCTGATTTCTGTCACCTTCTTCCTGCAGCTTCACCACTCTTTCGCCAAGCCGGTCTTGTTCATTTTGTTGACTTATCCGCCTATCAGTGAACTCACGCCGCCGATCAAGCTCGTTACCTATGCGTTCAGCATCGCGCTTCAACTCCTGACCTCGCTGCAGTCTTTCAGATTGCCGCGCCAGGTCCTTATTCGATAGTCCAGGAGAATCCTGTGCGAGGGAAGTCAAGCGCTTCTCTATGGTCCGAAGTCTGTTTGTAAGCTCATTACGATGATCAAGTTCTGATTGCAGATTATCCAGCCGCTCCAGTATTTCCTGCCTACGCTGATTCATCTCCTGCCGGCGCTCAGCAGATAGGGGTCGTTGAGATGCAAACTCCTTGTCAATCTTATCCAACTCGCGTTGCTGAGACAGAAGTCTATCCGTAAGCCTGCCGCGCACATCCAGCTCATTCTGAAGTCGCTCGACTTTACCGCGCAATTCCTGTCGGCGCTCACCCAACTTACCCCTTTGTTCAGGCGTATTCTCCTGCTGTTGAGCAACCTCATTTTCGAGCTGGCTCAACTCTTGATGGTGGCCCATCAGCCTGTCGCTAAGCTCGCGACGCTGATCAAGCTCCTTCTGTATATTTTCCGCGCGGCTTCGCAGTTCCCGGCCATGCTCGTTCAGGTCCTGGTGTTGTTTCGGACTCTGGTCCTTCCCCGGACCCTTTTCTTCATCAATCCGCCCTATCTCCTTCTGAAGACTTCGGGCTTCATTTACAAGCTCTCTTCTTCTGTTTTTCTCATCTCGTATGCGTTCACACTCGAGCTGCAGGTCCTGGCGCCGCTCGCTTAGTTCACGACCGCGCCCGCGATCATTCCCTGGCTGCTCTGCAAGCTCATTATCGACTCGATCCAACTCTTTTTGACGCTCACCCAACTGATCCGACGTCTCTTGGTACACGGAGAGCTCATTCTCTATATGCTTACAATCTTTCTGAATATCTTGCCGCTGTTCACTCAGATTCTGGCGTTTTTCCTTATCATCATTGCCGCATTGCGCAAGTTCTTTGTCGATTTGCGCTATATCCTTATGCTTGCCCTGAAGCTCATCCGCCAGCTCACGCTGTTGACCGACTTCCAAATCACTTCTTATTTTCTCAATATCGTCCAGCGCTTGACTTACCTGGTCAGATAGTTCTTGTTCTCTGGGGGCCCGCAGCTCGTCATCTCCCGCAATTTCTTGCTTGATTCTCTCGCTTGTTTGTTCCAGATCACGCAATATATCCTGATGCCCGGCCTGCATATCCTCAGGAATCTGTCTTCCATGATCACTATTCTCGTACAAACGATCTACTTCATTGTCGAGGCACTCTATTTGGTCCAGGAGATCCCTGTTGTTACGTTCGGCAGTTTCATCAACGTCCTGCGCTAGATTTGTATCGCTACCGATATCCTCATGACCCAATGAATCCGTTTGTAGTTCTTGTTCATTTTGACTATTCTCCAGCTCCTCAGAGATTTGTTGAATTTGGTCCTGGATTTCATCTATATCCTTATTTATTGCCCCGCTCTTATCCTCCAAATCATTCTGTGCTACGTTTCCGGCTTCGATCAATTGTTGAAGATCCCGTATTTCTGATCCGGCTTTTTCCTGACATTGATCCAGTTGCGCAAGAAGTTGCTGCTGATCCTGACTCTGCTGCTTGTTCAGCTCCTTTGAAATCTCATTGACGTCCTGGGATTGATCTCTGTCCATACGTATTATTCCGTATCATGCTTTTGCGTCACGATCATCCACTTTTATAAAGCGCACGCCTGGACGACTCATTCCATCTGTTGATCCGACAATAACCGCCTGCCCGCGACCGAGTGATTGAAGCAGCACTTTGGTAGGGAGATCCTTTTTATCCTTTAGGTCCGTATTTATGGTTTGGGTCGCTCCTTCCTTGCTATATGTCCGACTGAATGTTTTAAACCGGAATTCACTTTCTCCGACCAACTTAGAGGCCTCCTCGGCGGTCTCCGCATCTCCTGTCTGCATAAATATCTTGGCCGCCATATTCGCATATATCCCTTTCCACGCCTCACCAAGGCTAGAGTTCTGCAGCATATGTACACTTTGCGTCGCGACCAATCCCATACATCCATACTGCCGCATCATCGAAAAGAAAACCCCATCCCCCATCGACTGCCCTGGAAGCTCGGTCGCAACATCGGAATATTCGTCAGCCAGAAATATCAGGGGACGTGTATAATTCTCCAACTCTCCACTTTGCTTACGATCCAGCCGGGTTAGCACGGTTTGTTGAAACAAGGTTTTTACCAGAGTACACAAGATCTTGGAGATGGCCAGGCTGCGCTTGGAAACGCTGACCAGGACCAGCTTTCCTTCCTCAATAATAGCGTCGTATATATTCCGCTCTATTCCGTCCGGAGGTGTCTTTTTGCAAAATACCTTAAAGCGCGGCCGTCTGAATTGCCCATAACTCTGATCGATAAACGATGAAAGTATCGGTTTATCCTTACCGGAATTCAGATAACGTTGTAATACACCTCTATGTATTTCGAATTCCTCCGCGTCGACTTTGTCCATTTCGGCCTTACAATCACCCGCCAACTCGATCATTATCTCCAGTTTTGACTTGTACTTTACTTCGCCTTCATCGCCTACATTTACCTCCCCGAGCAACAATTCGACCAGGTCGCTAAGAGTGGGCTTAGACTTAAGCTTATTTCGCATTGAATACAACAACCCAAGCCCCGCACCCAAAATGGAGCCGAGCTCATTGAGCCAATAGGGCTCCTTGGAACTGATACCGGCGCTCTGCGCGGCCATTGCCAGCGCCTTCCCCAAATCCGTGGGTTCGAGAAAGCAATCCAATATATTCAGTGAGCTGTCATCTTTCTTTAATGACTCTTCGTTTATTATGATAAGGTCATCTTCCCGCCCACATGCCTTCATGACGCTGATAATATCGCCCATCAGCGAGGCTTTCGGGTCGAGTATAAGCCCCCCGTATTTGCGATCATCGTCTTGTGGAAAAAGTGCGACCACCTGAGAAATCAGGTGTTTAAGAAGGTAGGTCTTACCACATCCCGGAACCCCGAATACCCCGTAACTCTGCGTCAGTCCTTGATCGCTTATTTCTACGTGATTCAGACTGTCATTTAATCTTTCCAGCTTATAATCGAACCTATCCTGAGCTATTCCAATCCCGCTATCGTCCCTTTTTTCCGGCGGAAGCTTACGCCGCAAATATTCCGGTGACATTGGTTTTACTACCGGCCCTTTCTTCGCCGCTTCGCCCTGCAATTTTCGTATTAGATCCCACTCCGTCCCTAACTGGATTTTTGTACCTCCCGGTACAACCACCTTGTCATCCGCGATATCCATTTATTCTGGTTTTTCAGGTTATCTCTTTACATTACTTCGTCGCTTCATACTGTTTACACTGACCGTCTAAATTCACTCGCGCACACAATATATATATCCTTGCCCTATTTCCTGATACAGGATCGACAATATAATTGCCTTCCTCATTCGTCCAATACGCGCACCATGGGTAACTGTTGGGCTCAAAGTCGAACTCGTCACCGGACTGATAACGCTGCTGCTCCATAATCAATAGCTCATTTTGTTCCTGATCCCACTTAACTTTCGCGTCAAGGATATCCGGGGTCCACACATCCGATTTCCCGAATGGATTCACCGGCGTTCTTTGACGAAAATGCCTGCACTCCGCGCAAATATTCATGTTCTTAAGCGTCGCTCATTAGCCACTAGCTCACTATTCCATTTGATTTCAGTAGCTGTAGCAACTCGCCCAGATCAATAGTGTCGATGCCGTCGAGCTCGATACCAAGCAACTCATCTATATTTTCATACTCACTCAGGCGGCCACGCAATTGCACCTCGAGTACTCCAAGATCCAACGTGTCTCCAAGCTCGATCGCATCATTTATGTCCTCAACCATAGGCTGTAACTCATGATTGAGCATCAATTTAACCTTCTCAAGATCCGTTAACGATCTTGTGGATGCCTGGGCGCTTTTTGGCGTATCGACTGCCTTTGACTCAGCGGGCGCGTTTTTGGCCGCCTCCTGCCGCCATTCATATTGCAAATAGTGGAGGCTTTTTACCCCCGGAGATATAACGGAAGCATAGTCTGGAGTTTTCTTCCTCATAATCTGAAGCAGGTCTTCCGTCGTACCTGTATATCCGGGATAATCTCTACAAATAGTACGATCTTCATGCTTAAGAGGATTTATCTTTCTGCTTAGGAAATTACAATACGTTACGATAAGTATCATTGGACCTATCAATAGCTCCCCTATTTCAGATCCGAGATGACGAAGCGTTCCATATCCATCCGTCGCCATATCTTCCTGCTGCACACTCCCCCAAAAGTTGTCCCATACGCTACAGATCGTATCGAGCTGACCCTCCAGGAGGACAATGAGATCTTCCGGTTCTCTTATCCAGTCCATATTGGCGAGTATTATTCTTTGTTGTTCTTCGGATAGTGGCTCATGCACCAACGGGCAGGGCACTCCGAGTACCGCGGCCCGCCTACCGGCAGCCTCTATGACTTCAGGCAATGCCAGAGGCGCAATACTTACCATCACGGTTATCATCTCCGCCTCCTTGCCCTTTTTCTTCACATGTTCCATTCCTTTTGATGCAAGAAGCTTCAGCTTTTTTAGCGTTTTATATAATTCTCCCACCATTTCCTCAGGATACATTCCATTCCCGATCCTAACTTCCTCCTCCTCCACCCATCGCAGCTTGCATGTTTCCCCTAACCCGTTATCCAGAAAAAACCCCTCTTTTATGGTCTGCAGACAAATCGCCGTCAACTTATCCATAGGAACCTCACGCACAAGCGGGGTTAGTAACGCATAGGGCGACTCGTTAATCAGCTCGAAAAATATATTGTTCTGCTCAACGTGCCGCATCAACCGCTTCGCGCGATCCCCATCACTTCCTATTTGATGATATTCATCCGGAAAATAGGCGGCGAGCCTGGCTTCTACATCTTTTCCTTCTTCAGTAGACGCAAACAGTTGGAGGGTGATATATGCCCAGTCCTGAAATTGTTTGGCGATATCCTCCTGCAGACTCCCATTCTTTGCGCGTTCAAGTTGGCCGCGAAAATATTCGACCAATGCTTCTTTTGTTCCGGCCCGATTTGCGGCCATATATCGGGACTGGATGGCGATTGCCTCTTTTCTCTCTTCCAGCTGAACGGACATATCCTGCTGGTCACTACTTGTTTGCAGCAGAATGGGCTCATATCCCTCCTTTGGTTCATGATACAGACAATCGCT
Organism: Sedimenticolaceae bacterium; assembly: GCA_050291465.1. GTDB lineage: Bacteria > Pseudomonadota > Gammaproteobacteria > Chromatiales > Chromatiaceae > CBFDBF01. The sequence goes on from JBNKJV010000004.1 coordinate 191,009, forward strand.
ATGGACATTCGGATATGGAAGCGCCACGTATTTTCCAGTCGAGCAGCGACTACACCAACTATGAAATCTCGGCTCCCCGCTACTCTCCCCTTTGCTGTAATACAGCGACGTTATTTCATTTGCCTCGTCCGCCTGTATACCCTCCATCATTCCGTGATGTATTTTCGGATCCGAGATCCCTTTCAGCACCTCGAAGTTCTTTTGCGGATTAACGAATACTTCATGGAGGCATGACATACATGTTTTCGCCCGACCTATATTGGATCCCTGGTAATCAGAACAATTACCCTCCCTGTTCTTAAACTCACATATCTCATATATCTGGTCTTTAGCCTTAGCCGCGCAATAATCAGACATTATCGGCTTGAATCCCCAGGCGACACTCTGCACCTTAATCTGTTCCGCTTTTTGTTTTGCTTCCGCCACCTGTTGCTTTGTTTCGTCCTCCTTGATCTTCGTCATAGCCTGAAGTACTGAAGCACCTCCTCCGTGTACTATTTGATCGCTAATTCGCCTGGCTTCACGGTAGTTGGCGCAGTCCTCGCAGGAAACTTTCTCATGTTGATCGGGCAACGAGAGGTCCTGTTCAAGCTCTGGCCGCACTGAAATACTATATATATCAACCGCGCCCTGTGGTTGATTTACAGAAATTATATTTGTGCCGCATTTCGGGCAGAACCGTTCCTGACCATCCAGAACTTGGCCACAATCCGGGTTAGGGCACTGATTGCCGGCACCTGTATTTAATGCCAATTCAGATCCACATTCACTGCAATAAATGCTGGTAGCGTTTACATCCGAACCACAAGAACGGCAACGGGATAATCGTTCCATAATCCACCTCAGATAACCGCCATCTATATTGTTAATAGCCCTTCATTAGTCGAGCTATATAGTTTGTACATACTATCCGGATTGCATGGATGATATTAATTGTCCATTGCTGACCGTGTTTTTTACGGTCGCACTCATATTCAAATAAGCGCCTATTCTCCAATATTCCATCTGCTCGTCATCGTTACCCTCTTTTTCCAGAATATACCCGAATTGATCTGAAAAGTTCTCCAGCATCATTTGCAGAAACGGAGTTAATCCTAGTTGACGAATCATATTTACCATATTTGACAGGTAAAATATGTTTCTCTCCCATGACGGAATCTGATTGGCTAATTGACTATCGAGGAATACTGTATACACTGATTCTGCAAATGCTTTTTCATAGTCTCCCTGTCTATCATAGATGGCATATAGCATGTTATGCGCATATGGATAGTGAGGATCCAAAACGGTTAACCTTTCAAATCCTTCCTGCGCCTCTTTTAATCTTTCCTCGCAATAATATGAATAGTAGGTATTGGCCTCGGCATCAAACTGCCCACTCGATATGTTATTAACTTCCTTTTGAGTTTTATCATCAATCAGATAACTGCGGTATTTACCAATCGAATCATTGAGAATAGTGTCGACATAATTCTCAAATCCAGTCATTATCAATGCTGTAATTCTATCTCTCTTCCGCTCGAGCTTCGCTATATCCAGCGTTCTCCCGGGAAACCTATTTGAAACTATTTCCATGAATTCTGGAGTATCAAGAGAATGGGCGGCATACATTGGCACAACCATATTCGGTAATTCCACAACTTTTGGACGTTCCTCATTAAGCAACTTTAATATATGCGGATTGGAGATCGCGGAATCCCATCCCTTTATCGAATAGTCTGGTTTGCCGCCAACTCCCAAAGCACTGACCGCTATTGCCGTTCTGGATATTTCTTTTAACAGCATCGCATCAAAAGCGCGATCGTCATCCGGTTTTTCTTTCAGATACGAATCGGCGACATCAAACACCTGCTTATGCACCTTGAACACTAATTGAGTAGGTTCGACTGACGATTTTTCAACGCCAGCGGCCTCCGGCCCTTCAATCTTTGTCCCACAATTCGGACAAAATTTCTCATTACCCTCAATACCCTCTCCGCATTCCGGATTCGGACATTGATTGGAAGTTGAAACAGGGATTGGAACGATCTTGTCGCCACACTCTGAACAATATTTTTGCTCAGATTGCACCTCGACCCCACAGCTCTGGCACTTAAGTATATGCTCCATATTCATTTGCTCCTTATGAATATTCTGAACAAAAATTTCTTGTTAGGCTCGAATCAACTCAAATACATGCGTATTTATTGTTTTACATCCGCCCCGAGCCCATTTATCGGGCACTCCAGATTCAAGATCTATTACCCAGTTCATCCATCTAGACTGGACCCTCAATAGCACTTTCTATCTTGTACGCAACACTAAAAGTTGGCTGACACGGCCAATCTTCAACCAAATCGGCAAACTCAGCAAGTCTCCCGCCACCGTTTGGCGCCCGCCGTTCCTTGCCTCGGAAAAGCACCTACCCCATCTTTTCCCTTAAGATCCCGTTACTTACCAAGAAACTTAATGAATTCCAGTTCGTAATTTATGGCGATGAAGTAAGTCATCGTGGTTTCCGATTCGTAGCTTTCCTCACCATTGCTTTTTGTGAGTATGTTCCCACATCCCACATTTGCACTGAACTTCAGATTATCCAGAAAGAAGGCATGTCCCGACAGTACCATCGTGGGGCCGAAAGTACCCTCCCGCCGTATGGGGGGACGGCACCGGAAACACAATATGGACGAAGGAAACAATAACTGCCAGATATTGTTTGGAGTCTTTTAGATACTTTTATTCTTGAATATGCACCCACTCCCGAAGGATGGGTTCCCATACTTACGGTTGCTAGCAACACACTTTAGCGGCTTTTTATAACTTCAGAGTTAGCTGAGGGCATCGCATTAAAGCGCTCGACAGACAGATACTAGCCTCTTCCAAGCGCGAAGGGGATCGCCGCTATCGCCCTTCCGATATTTCGGGTGCCACATGCACTTGGTTGCGCCCCGTCCGCTTGGCTCGATAAAGGGCGATATCCGCCTCTCGCAGCAGGTGCTCCGCGCCCCCTTTCAGTCCTGGCACCATGGTGGCTGTACCGACGCTCACGGTAATTACTCCGGCCGCCGAGGAGTAGGCGTGCTCGATCGCCAATAATTCCACCGCATGGCGAACATCCTCCGCCATCCGCGCCGCACCGTCCCGATCCGTATCGGGCAGGATGAGCATAAACTCCTCTCCACCGTAGCGGGCAACAAGGTCGGCAGGCCGCTTCATTTGTGCGTTAACGGTTTCGGCCACCGCCACCAGGCAGTCATCGCCGGCCTGATGCCCGTAGTTGTCATTAAAGGCCTTGAAGTGATCCACATCCAGCATAATTATCGACAGCGGCTGTTTCTCCCTCCTTAGACGCGTCCACGCCATCTCCAGGTAACTGTCACCCCTGCGGCGGTTGGCAACACCGGTAAGGCCGTCACGTTCAGCCAATCCCTGGAGCTTCAGGTTGAGCTGTTCCAGACGGGCGGTCCGCTCAGCGACCTTCTCTTCCAGGGTTCGCGAGTAGTCCTGCACCTGTTCGTAAAGTTTCGCATTCTCTATCGCCACCGCCGCCTGAGCTGCCAGCAAACGTATCACCTCCACCCTCTCCTCAGTGAAAATCCCGCTTGCCAGATTATTCTCCATATACAGGGCGGCTTCGAAACGTTCCCGCCGAAGGGGTACACAAAGGATCGATGTCGGCCTGAATCTGAGTACGTACGGATCTTGTACGAACTGCCCTTCGCCGGCCGCGTCGTGAAGCACCAATGCCTCACCGCGGTGCAGGACCTGGCTGATGAGAGTCACGGGCAAAGGTATTTGTCCGCCTTGGGGATTCGACACCAGGGAATAGGCCGGCACATCCGCGGTTGACAGTTCCTCAGCCGGGAGCACAGCTCCCTCCGCCACCAGCCGCCCTTCCCGCCGAACCACCAGGCAACCCCATTGACCGCCGGCGTTTTCCAACAGGATACCCACGGTGGTTTTGAGCAGCCTGCCCAGAACCATCTCGCCGGAGATCTCTCGCGATGCCTTCATGATCGAGGACAGATCCAGATCGCCCACCTCATGCGCCGCTGCCGATACACGGCCCGCTGTCAGTTCCCGCAGCACCGGGAATTCCTGCTCCAGCAACGCCACCTTCCGCTGAGCGCCCCAACGGTCATAGAGGCGATGGGCGCCACGCAAGTAGCCCTCTGCCGACCTCCTGCCACCGCTGGCCAACAGATGTCGCGCGGCCCGCTCGCAGGCAGTAGCCTCGTCGCGGAGAAAGCCGCTTTCCCGTGCCGCATCGATAGCGGAATCATAGCGTTCCAGGGCGGCCTCCCGAGCGCCATCCAGACGCAACAACTCGGCCTCCATCAGAAACTGGAGATGGCGAAAATTCGCTTCGCAATTGTCGGCCCAACGCGCCATGCGCGCGAGATCGCGCTCCAGCCGTTTCCGCGTCGCGTACCGCTCATCTACGGCCATCTCAGGATAGCGGGTGGCCAGGGTTAAAAACGCAACGATGTAAAAGCGCACCAGTTGCGGTAGAGACATGGTCGACTTGATCAGCGGGTCCTGAGCACGTATATGCTCTAGAGCCCGACCGTAATCACCGTAAAGCAGACAGATCTCGGCGTTATAGATGTGATAGTTGGCGATCCCGGTCATAAATTGGCGTTGGTGCATACCGGCCAGACACTGTTCCTCATCGAAGCTGTCGTTACTCAAACTGAATGGCGAATCGGTAAGGCCGAGCAAATTGCGCTGTAACTGCAGGAACAGGGTGCCGGAGTCTAGGGAGTCCTGATAGGCGCATTCGCGCACGATCTCCAGGTTCTCGGCATGCAGCCGGTGGGCCGTCTCCAGATCCAGGGTCGGATCCCAGATCACGCAGTCCTGGGCGCTATAGGCGAGATAAAGCAGATCGCCCGACTGGTAACCTGCTTCAATCCCCTTACGAAACCACGGTGTCAGGCTCGACCAGTGGTTGCTCCAATGGTGCACGAACATGGCATAGACGTAGATCACCCGCGCCCGGAGAGCCAGGTCGTCGAGGCGCTCATTGATCGCCAGTCCGACTTTCCCGTACTGATAGCCGACTGCCGGTTGGTTCAACTCGCCGCAGAGCAGCATGCCATAGGCGGCATAGGCGAAGGCCGACTCGGGGCAGTTGCCGTGGCGCAGCGAGAGATTGACCGCTTTCAGCACCAGATAAGGAAACAGGTTACCGCTGCCGGAGAGGAAGGCGGCCGCAAAGATCTCCATCAACAGCCGCATGGCAGTCAGGGTGGAAGGATCCTTCACCGGAGGCGCATCCACCAGGTCGGCGATGCGGCGCCCGCCGAGATTCTCCTCCACTAACCGTCGTTCCTCGGCAATGTCCGCCGCCGTGGGTTGCTCGGTAAACTCCACACCGAGTAAAGAGAGGCCCTGAATAGCCGAGAGAATGGACTCCTCCATGCGCCCGAGGGTCGCGTACTGCCGGGTGCGGGTAGCAAGTATGTCGCTGCGCGCCAGATCTGACGGGGCGTGTCCCAGCATCACCTCAATCCATTCTTCCGCCTCTTCGGTGCGGCCGGTGAGATAGACGCATTGCTGTATCTCCGCCGCCAAGGCTCGCATCAGCACCGGCGTCTGACCCCAAGGATCGGCCGGCAACAACTCCGCTGCCACCCGCAAATACGTCAGCGCCGCCTCGTAGGCCGCGGAACGCCTGGCGCGCACACCCGCACGCAAGTTCAGTTCAGCCAGAAGCAACCGTTCGTCGACGGACTCGATCAGCAGGCGGCCCTCATTGAGGTGCCCGACTATATCGATAAGACGTTCGTCCGGTACCGAATCGCCGACTTGCCCCAACATAAGGCGGCCCACGGAGAGATGCACCTCCGGCAACCGTCGGGTATCGATCAGGGCGTAAGCCGCCTGTTGCACGCGGTCATGGTGGAACCGGTAGGAAGGATTGAGTTCCAGAGGCTGGGTACTCTCCTCTACCAGGCGGTAATCGCCATGCAGCGGCAGCACGGCGTGCTGCTTAAGTGCCGGCAACAACGCCTCCGCGGTTTCTATAGGAGTGTGTTCATAAATCGTGGAAAGGATACGCAGATCGAAGATACCGCCGATACAGGCCGCCAACTGCAGGACCCGCTGGGTCTCGGGCTGCAGTCGTCGCAGATTGTTCACCATAAATTCAACGACATCACTACTGATGCCGGACCAGCGTGCCACATCCAGATCCCAGTTCCATCGCCCGCTGGCCGGATCGCGGACGACAGCCCCCTCCTTGTGGAGTTGCCGCAACAGCTCGTTGGTGAAGAAAGGGTTACCCTGGGCCTTGTCATAGAGCATATCGCTCAGTGAACGGGTCTCGCGCAACTCGCGGCACAGGGCGTCGGCCACCAGGTGGGTCACCGAGTCCCGATCCAACGGACCGACGGGCAGCAGACGTACACTTTTTTGCGTCCGCAAGTCTTCAAGCAGCAGCCGCAACGGATGTCCCGTGCCCACCTCATTGCTGCGATAGGCGCCGATCAGCAACAGGTGACTCAGTTCCCGGGAAGTCACCAGGCGACGCAACAACTCCAGGGTCGGCAAGTCACTCCACTGCAGATCATCGAAGAACAGCACTACCGGGTGCCCTTCCCCCGCGAACACCCCTAGAAAATGGATTAACACGATGTGCAGGCGGTTACGCGCCTCCGCCGGCGGCAATTCGGCTACCTCCGGTTGCGGACCGATAATCAGTTCCAGTTCCGGGACCATGTCCACTACCAGGCGCGCATTCGGCGCCAGTGCATCCAACAACCGCCTGCGCCATTTCATCAACCGCTTTTCCGGTTCCGCCAACACCTGCTGCACCAGACCACGGAAGGCGGCGGTCAGGGCGGCGTATACTTCTCCCTGTTGGAACTGCTCAAACTTACCCTGGACCAGAAAGCCCCACTCACGCACCAGGGAACGATCAAGTTCGTTTACCAGGGCCGATTTGCCGACGCCCGAATACCCGTGGATCAAGCAGAATTCCACCTGCCCCCGCAGCGCCGATTCGAACAGGTCGAACAGCTTCCCCAGCTCTTGCTCACGGCCATACAAGTGCTGGGGAAGCAGAAACTTCTGGGTCACATCGTGCAGCCCCGGCGCAAAGGGCTCGATCTCGCCCCTGGTCGCCAGCTCATCTGCACAACGCTCCAGGTCATGCATCAACACCTTGGCACTTTGATAACGCTCCTCGGGATTCTTGGCCAACAGCTTGAGAACGATGGCCGACACCGCTTCAGGTACCGCCGGCGACACCTCATGGGGCGATGGCGGCAGGCGACTGATATGACTGTATACCCACTCCAAAATGTTATCCGCCTGGAACGGGCGCTTGCCGATGAGCAGTTCGAACAGCAGCACGCCCAGAGAATAATAGTCGGAACGGTAATCCAGATCTCGATTCATGCGCCCCGTCTGTTCCGGCGAAATGTAGGGCAACGGTCCCTCCAGGCGCCGCGATATCTGTACCGCCTGCCGCTCCTGATCCAGCTCGGAAGCGATACTAAAGCCGGAGAGTGAGACGACGCCGTTGGCTGGATCGAAAAGGACACAGTCGGGAGCCAATGCCTTATGAATGATATCCCGGGCATGTATCTCTCCCAGGATGCGAACGAGCTGCAGGGCGATATCAAGCAACTCGGCCAAGGGCATACCGCCGCCATTCATGTGGGCGAGATGAGACCCCAGGGTGCTTTCAAACAGTTCGCCCACCAGGGCCAGGTTGCCGCTACCGTGAGGTATAGTGGCATGCACCGTGTATACACCGTCCACCTCGGCCAGCCGTCGGGCAATGGCCCCCTCACGCCGGATTGCGGCCACCTGCTGACGGTCCGGATATTCGGTACCGATGGTTTCCACCGCTACCGCCGCACCGTCCACGAGGCGGCGGCCGCGATATACCACGCGTTCGCCGAATCGCCTCAGGACCGGGCCGATCTCGTAACCGGGTAGTTGCAGACCCGTGGTTTGCACTTGAGTAATCCCGCGCCCGGCGCCTCAGACACCGAATATGCGGTTGAAGGTGGCGCAATAGTCCTGGTGCGCGGTATCACGCAATGGATCCCCATGGCCGCAAAGGACATGTTTAAACGATAGCGCCTTTAGGCGAGCAAAGTCATCCGCACCGGGTTCGGCCCTCTGGACCCACACCGGACCCAGATTAGCCGGCTGAAAGAAACCCATCTGCTGCATCAGTTCCCTTGAAGCGTCGGAAAAATACTCGTCCGGGGCAACCCAATTCTGCAGTGCATCGCAGGCGATCAGTATGCCTCCCGCCCGGTCGAGACACAGAATACCCTCGGGTATCCGGGTAGTGCGGAAGTCGAACAAAGAGGCATCCGATATCGGCAAGGGGCTTTCCTGCGTGAGGGTGCTGGTCGCCTGCAACCCGGTCTCGTGCTCCATTCCCGGCATGGCCCAGTACTCTGCGCCATAGCGATCCACATAGAACGGATCGTCGCGTCCATGCAGGGAACCGAGGCGGACCACGTCCGTGACCCGGCCGAGACGCTCGAGTTCCGCCAACCCCTCCTCGCCCAGGCGCACGCTGTTGACGATAATCAGACGTTCACCGTCCCGCACCACGGTCATGTTGCGGCTGAACTTCCAATCCATATCCTGAAGGACCGTCTCCATGGCGCCGCTAACGAAAAAGACATCGGGGAAAACCTCCTCGATATCTCCGTGGGAAAGTGCCGGGGGAAACTGAACCATTGCGTACTCCTCAATCTTTGTATCTAGCTGTAATTGAAACGACCCACGTAGAGATACTCCCTGGCGTACTCATTAAGATAGCCGTTGAGATAACGTAACTGGGCCTCGCTGAGGCGTCCATGACGGATATCGGCGGCGGACTCGTCGCCGTCGCTACTATCCATTCGCTTAAGATGGAACAAGGTCATATCGCGCCCGCCGAAGAAACCCTTCAGATAGTCGTGTAGAGGCCGCGCCTGCGACATATCGAAAACCGCGCCGTATAGCGCCGTGTACAACGGGTACCGAGCCAACGAGACACCATCGAACACCGGGTAGTCCCCACCCGGCGGTGCAAATGGGGGATACTCTTCGGGCTGATGGATCGGATGAGCCATGAGGCCCTGTACATAGTCAGGTTCAAGACCGGCCTGGCGGGCACCCTCGATAAGTATATTGAGGTAACGGCGGCTCGGCAGGCAACCGTCGTCTATAAACTCCGACATACCGACATAGGTAACCGCGGGAACCCGGGTGCCCTCCACCTCCACATCTACGGTAATGCGATCATAGCCGTAACCGTATGCCTCCATGGCATCCAGGCACGGGAGGGCCTCATCGGGACAATCGTAGAGCACACCAAATACACGGTCACCCGCTTCTCCGGAGTGTTCGATATTGCCCACTCCACCCTCGTGACGAAAGAAATGCTGCACGTTGAAGCGCAGGCGCCAACCGTTTAAAACAGCACGCTGCGATGCCGACGGCTCCACCCCCTTAGCTCGCAGCGAGGTGATGTTCATATTGGAACCAAAGCCGAAATAGCGAAACATGCCGGTATCAACCACAATATAACGAAACGCGCGCTGGCCGACGCGCCGTCAAAGTCGCCCCGACACCCCGACGGACCATATCTCAACCACAGCGGGATCCTACACGAAAAAAAACGTTGAACTACGCGTTGTATCGACCGAACTGCAGGTTACTTTAACCCTTTGCCGGGCTACCCACTCCCGCCCCCGGCCGGTCTCAGGATAACCCCATGATCGGTACGGTAGAAATTAATCAGATCTATCTCCAGCGCCCCCCTCCTCGCCGGACGTCCGCATACGGCGCTTATGCTTCAGAATCCATATGGCATGGACCAGCAATACCATCATGGCGCCGAATCCTCCTCCCGCCGTAAAAGGCGCCGGCTCAAACAGAGCCAGCATAAAAATAGGAATAACAGCCACCAGGTATTGGTGGGCGGAGATGGTCAACAACAAGGAGTGCGACATGGTGACGGTACCGGATATGTCATTCGGTCTTCTTTCGATGCTACGGAATATCAGGATATTTGATATATGTCTGCCGATAATCATCCCATAAAACACAAACACGAATCCGGAGGCCAGCTGGATAGTGATGGGGGAAACCCTTCCAAACTCCGCCAGACATATCACCACAAACGAAAACAGCAGCACAAGAATAGCGTGCTTCCGGTTAAACCACCTCTTTTCTGATATCGCCTTCTGCCATACCGGGTTCAGCTCATAATGCTGAGCTCTGAAGTGTTCCTTGTACTTTTTTTCGCGCTCGATGGCACCGAGTACCGTCAGAAAATAATCCGCAAACATCATAAACGGGACCAACAGAATTACCGGATGCTTCATAATACCAATCCTATGTAAATACCATTTCTACGGCTACTTCCGAGGTGTGACGAATAATAGATAAAATTTCCGAGACAGGGACCTGAACAGGTCCGCAGGGAGTTTCCGCCTTTCCCCTGTTACGACCATGCCTCTCGATATGCAGTCAACACCCGATCGCTACACCCATCCTGCATTCCCTCGACTTCCGCTTCGATCTCCTGAATGCGCAAAGCCACCTCTTCCGGCAGTACCTCGTGAAGATCTGACTCCATATATCTTGATACATAGTTGTTGTCAGGAACAAATTGATATGTCGGCTCAAGCAGTGAATACGCCTCATCGACCAGTTGGTGCAGCGGGTCATTGAACCTATTCAGGACCGATCTCAGCGCGTCAATTTCTTCGCCGGAATTGTTATAAAAAACCGACAGTAGTCCGTCTCCCCCTACGGCATTATAGAAATTGCCCATGGACTGAACATACCATAGAGCGAAATAGAGGCGGGAAAGCTGATCCGGCAACTCCGCGACTGACGACTCGGAGAATGACCAGAACCGCCCATCGAAGCCCGGCACCTCCTCCCCATACATCATATCAAACTCGAACAGGGCATCCTCATCGAACTCTTCCGGAGGCGGCAGCTCTTCTCTAAATATTTCCAGAATGTCTTGAAGATTATTCATTTACCTGTCACACCATGCGGATCGGCGATAATCGCGGCCAACAACGGACCAAGGACGTAATCTCTTCTTCCAGCTGCCAGCGATTTTTCAGTTTTTATGGGGGTATCCATCCCTTCACCCTGCCGCTTCGACAGGAACGAAGTATTGATTCGCTTCACGCCTGAATAGAAAAAACGTTATCAGCAGAAATACCAGAAAACCGGGTACCAGTACCCCCTTTTCCGGGGATGTAAAAAACAAAATAAAATAGGAGGTCACACTCCAGGCCACATAGAGGAATCGCGACCAGTTCTTGCCGCTAAGCATCGCCGCGCCGGAAACGATCATGACAACAAACCCTGCCAACCCGATGGTATATTGGACCTGAACGGAGAGAGCGCTTCCGCCCGCCTGCTCCTCCGCGGGCAAACTGGTCATTACAAGTAGATTTACAAACAGTGACAGGACCCCTGCAACAATAACAATCCATCCTATGGCTGTTATGGAAGTTGGACGCTCGTTCATGTTCTTTCTCCCTTTATCTTTTGCCCGACTGCGCCAAATCAATACAACGCTATGCAACTAGCACCAAGGTTCTTATTGTTCATACACCCCCAAGCACCTCGAACAGTTCATCCAAGGGCGGAACCTCGGCGTAGCGCACCCCCACTTCCGGAAGCCGGTCCCATTCGGCCTTGGAACCGACATAGATGTGCGCCTTTAATTCAGGAAACGAGGTATTCTCCAGGGCACCGGCCGGTATCCAATAATAGGGTTTACCTTTGAACTCGTTGGGTGTGGGAGACCCGCAGTTGGGGCAGAAATCAGAGCGATGCCCTGAGCCGTGCACATAAGAACGGATATCCGCGCTACCGCTCAACCACCTGAAACGATCGCTGGGCACCAGACAGGATGAGTCCGCCGCGCTGCCCGTCACCTTCCGGCACTCGGAGCAGTGGCATTGATATATACCCAATGCATCCGCCTCGATCTCGAACCGAACACCTCCGCACAAACAACCGCCCTTGATCTTCATTCCGTGACCACCCCGTCAGTATGCAGCCGGCTAATATGTCGCCAAATTAGCGCAGACTATTTCCACGCGATTTTAAGGGAAATATGGGGAAATTCCCAGAACCGGAATCCGGCTCACGCGGCAGGACGGAAGTCAGGGGACGAGAAAAAGGACTCCGATCCCATCAGCCCTGATGCGGGCCATGGGAGGCATTCACCGGAACCTATCGGTATAAATCGCCTTGTTATGAAGCAGAAACATCAAATGCGACCAATGCCATTAAGTACAGGGTACAGGTATATATAAACCCCGGCTTACTCAGAGTTGATAACCCGATATCGCCATGGTAATTCCCGATATAGGAAAACGTCACCAGCAATGCGAATACCATTACCGAGCAGGCTATCAAATAGCCGAAATTCCCCAAATCCTCCTTGGGAAGAAGGACGCTTGCCCTGATTATGAGAAAGACCCAGGCCCAGGCCAAGCCGTATGAGAGCATCGCCATAACAGGTATCAGTAGTGCCCAGGGCGTAACCGGTTCCGTTAATAGCGCGATCCCTTCGTCGTAGACCGCCATGGACAAGGTAAAGAAAATCACCAGCAGGAAGAACGGCCTGATCCCCCTTATTGTTTTGAACACCTCCGAGATCATTTATAGCTCACCAACAGCAGCCACGTTAACCCTAACAGGAAGCCACCTGCCGTGAGGGCGAGATGGTGTGACCGCCGTGCCTTTATAACATCTCTCACCAATACCGCCTCACCTTCGTCACTGGGATTAATGTAAACCGGGATTTCGTCTCCCGGCTTAAACGCCAACCACCATCTTTTCTCCTCGGGGGTGGGATCCCCCCATTTATTGACCTCCGGAACCCACACGTTTTCCTTCTCGATGGAAACGCTTTTCCCTGAACGCAGGGCACCGTTTGTCATATACTCATACTCCATCTCCGGATAGTAGTACTTTATCCTGGAATACTCAGATACCGCCACTTCCTCCTCGCGCTCGTTTACGCTCGTTAACCTGGCCGTTCCTTCAATCCATTTCGCTTGCTCCCGGTAGCCAAGCAATGATCCGAACCCGCTGAGAATGAGGGCTGCCGATATCACCAGAAGAAGATGATGGGCATACCCGGGAAGAAAAAGAATAGCGAGGAATGCGATACACAGCAGCCCGATGAGCTTGAGAGAGACCAGCAACGTCTTGTTATCCACAGGCTTCATATCCCTTAACCTGAAACTTAAAGGGCCCCGACCGCCCGTATATCCGGGCCCCTTTTATCTGCTTGGGCCCTATTCCCTTTCCTTCAGAATCTCTTCCAGATCCAACAGACCGGGAGCCTGATAGGTTTGCGATTCGTAGGGCGGCAGGGATCCACCCTCTCCTTTTCCATCGCCGTCACAATCCAGATATTTTCCGTCGGTGCTTTTTATGGTGCCCCTCAGATGCATTTTATAAACATGCCCGGCTTCGACCGGCGCACCGCTCACCCAGGTTATAAAGTTGGGTCTTACGTTGACGATGTTGTTTTGCGTCGAAGCATCGACCCAGTAATTGTTGGCATCCTGCGTCAAAAGGCGGATGTTGGAATTCTGCTGCACTGTCGAAGCGTCTATGTCTTTGTTAAAGATAACCGCGACCGCAAGATGCTCCTGATTGTTCAGCATGATCTTCTCGAACTTCACCTCCTTTACATGGAAGGCGTTCGATACGGCCATCAGCTCCTTTTTTGCGATGGGCACCCTGGGCAGTACTTCGGGCTTAAGGGGCTGTATCTGTATCGGGTCACCCCCGAATGCCGGCGCGCACAGGGCCAGCATGAGGAATGCGCATAGACTTGCTGACCTGGTCAATTTCATAAGTCCTCGCTTGTCGCAGTTGGATTATGTTAGCCCCATTTATTTCCCGGAGAAAGGGGTTCCTTCTTTTGAATGAAAGGGCCCCGCCACGGCCAACCTGATCCCCCTAGTGACTAAACTGCCCTACCAGCTCCTTCAGTTTACCCGCCTGGTCATTCAGTTCGCGAGTGGAGGAGACTATCTGTTCGGAACCCTCCGCCATTTGATCACTGTCCGTACTAATGGACTGCATATGTTCATTGACCTCGTTTATCATCGACTCCTGGAAGGAGGCGGCCTCGGCAAAGGAACGATTCCGCTCGCTGATACCGCGTATATCGCCTGATATTTCAGCCAACAATTCCGCCGCATGCTCGAACTTCGTTTCCGTATCCCCGGCCTGACTAAGCGCCCCATCCATCACTTGCACCGCATCCGCGGAGCCCTGTTGCAATTCACTGATAATCGTCGTGATTTCGCCCGTAGATTGCTGGGTACGGATAGCCAGAGAACGCACCTCGTCTGCGACCACCGCAAATCCTCGCCCCTGCTCCCCGGCCCGCGCCGCTTCGATTGCGGCATTCAAGGCCAACAGATTGGTCTGCTCCGCAATACCGCGGATAACATCCAATACGCCGCCGATGCTTTCGTTTTTTCCCTCCAGGTTCCGGATAACCTGCGCCGCCTTGTCGATACGGGCGGAAAGACTGGCTATGGACCCGATCGCTTCCGTGGCGATCAACGCCCCTTCCCGCGCCTTACTGTCCGCGTCTTCGGTGAGGACCGCGTTTTCCGAGGCGGACTCGGAGATCTGTCGCACGGTACTGCTGAATTCACTAATGGTTTGCGCCACCCGGTCTGTCTCAGACTGCTGCCTTGCGGCACAATCCATTCCAAAGTCGCATATGGTCGTTAGTTGTCGCGACCGGTCATCCACTTGCGTGGCCGACATCCCGATCTGGCTGATTATATGTCGCAGGTTGGCGGTCATTTGGTTGAAGCTGGATATAATCTCACCCACCAGGTCCTCGCTCTTGATGGAGCAGTCGTGTGAGATGTCCTTATTGCTGATGGCATGAGCAACAACGGAGATCTGTTTCAGCCGACGCAGCAGGATATGCTTGCACAGGAGATAGTTAATCAGGCCGATGGTGATACCTGCAATGATACAACCCACAACAAACCAGGTCTTGGCCCCCGGATGCCATTCAACGAAGATGTTCGCGTAAAAGGGGAAAATCAGCCCCATCAACAAACCGAAGGAAAGATAGGAAAGAAAAAGGTTCCTCAATATACTTGGTTTCATTATTCTTATTAGTCTCCTGGGGGAGCGGCAAACGACGCACGTTCTCCCTGATCATCAGAGGTAAAGTTATTTTTTGTTAAATGCGCGAGGCAGAGATCTGCCGCCCGGCTCATTGACTGTGCGTTATCGGCATCTTTTTAAAATACTTCTAATTCCCAAATGAGCCCCCCCACCCGCGCCGGTTGGGTTCATATATTTTCGGTTGCAGGGGAAAAAACTTTAGGGGTTTTTGACGAATTCAGGAGCGGCCGAGGGAGTCGCATCGGCGCATCCGGGAAACAGGCACCTGCCTGTCCTGAGCGTACAAAGGCGCGCCCCTATTGCCTTTCCTGGCTGTCGGTCCATGAAAAGGGCCTGAAGAAGTGTGAAAAAGGAGTCGAAGCCCTTTCCTTCTTGCTAGTTAGTTCTATTGATTCCATCCTGCTCGGGTATGGGCTCCTGCGTCGCCCAGTCAGGGTTCGAGCAATCGACAATGGCGCATCTGAAACAGAGCTCGTACGGCTCCGCCAATTCTATCTTTTCCCAGTCGTCTGAATTATGCACACCCATGCGCATTGCGGACCGGGAAATCAACTCTCCGGCGGGTGAGAAACACTCGACAAACAACGGGCTTGCCGGCTCCTCAAAGTGCAGCCTGATACGGAACCTGTCACCTCTCTCGGCTCCGAGTTCGTATGTCTCCTCATTAGGATGCAAAAGCAATATCGCTCGCGTGAGCAGGTCGTCTTTATCAAAAAACGCCATCTCTACCCGCATACCCTTGATTTTGAGGCTCATGAATACTCTACCTGCTATCGCATGCGCTAAGGCGCCATACGCTTTTTGCTAACTCAAAGGACTCTGGCCATTTTAACTTCACAAGGCCACTGTTAAGGGCTTTTCCACTCTATTACAACATTAAACCCTTCATCAATTGTAACAAATAGATTGGCTGTGCGATTAATATCCAATTGGTAAAACGGGATAGCAACCTTTTTATTGTATTCGGCACCGTTCTTGTCATTCCATTTACAAACCAAGAACTCCGGTACCGAATATTTTACGAAACTTCTCCATTTGAATTCATGGCTTTCAATATTATTAATCCTAAAAATCTCATCGCCATACTCTATTTCAAGGTTTTGAACTGCCCTGTCAGAGAGATTTCTAATCCAGATATTATATTCTGCCTTGACTTCGCCGGATTGAACATTACTCAAAACAATGAATGATACGAAGATTAGGATACCCCGCGACAAAATATAATTTTTAATCATATAGTTAATGATTAGCGCAGCTCGCGCTTTTCCAGGGATCGTAGCGACAGAATAATGCAACCATGTTTACGCGCTTGCTAGAAATGCTATTTTTTTGCCGTTTCGGGGATAGTTTACTTAATTCGAGGCTTGGGAATTGAATTAACCATTCTTTTTTGAATTAAGTAAACTGCCCCCCGCATTCGTCGACTGATTATGTGTTGATTTATAATCGTTTCCTCCTATTCCCCACTACTGCAACGTTCTGGGTAACTCAAACAGAGCTCGCGTGTTAATGCAGCCACCCTCTTCCTATACCAATTATCCTCATCTAGCGAATTTACAACCGGGCTAAATCCCCTATTCCATACCACGCCAAATATACGTGGAGTTTGGTACTTAAACATAATCGGCAATAGAATAAATGGAGTAACTAAATAAATAAGTAAGATAGTTGGCAACAATAGCAAAGCTAGTTGTTTTCCTTTTGATAATTTCATTCTTCGTCTACATATAACGTCAGCGCTCACCTGAGAGGGGCCGCACTGCGGCGATGAATCAGGTGGAGCGCCTGGTTAGGCCATTTACTCTTGTTTGTTTTCATCAGCGTTTTCTACATTAAGTATGGCCATATTATTTTTCAAATATTTCCAAACCCACGGCTTAAATTTATATTCAGTTTCAGGGATACCCATTTCGGCCACTACAACATCAGCATAAGCATCAAGCCAACTATAATCATTGCTATTTTTAGGCAGGGAGAATACCTGTTGCTTTTTTTCTATAAGCGATTTCAACATTTCTTTTTGCTCATCTTCCAAATACTGAATTCTGCGAAGGGTGGTATCTCGCTTTTTCTTAATAGCTTTGCGTCTTGGCTTCCCTTTGAACCAGCCCGATAATTTATATGAGATTGTCATGACTACAGCAATAATGATTCGTGCTGATGTTATTAATACAAGAACTAATGCTATAAGTCCTATATAGCCGCGATATGTGTTGTATTCGGATAATACTTCGTTATCTAACAACGATGTATATGGCAACAACCAAAGAGCACAGAAAACAAATGTTGCGCCTACTAATAAAGACCAACTTGCCCACAATCTATAAAACGCTTCGGTTATGCATTTCACCATAAGATGCGTTGTTCCGGGGACAGTATACTCACTGCCCTCACCTTTCCTTTTGCGCATCAGGAACATTTGAGTTGCACGAAGCAGGCTGACAGGCGCAACCACAACCTCGAGGCCGGTGACAGTGGCATTGGCCTGTTTTTCGATTGAAATGACACCCGCAAGCATTAAGTCCACCACCGTGAGCTAACACGGTTTCGTCAGTATCAACTTGTTCTGTCGGCGAGGTGACGACACACATGCCCTCACGAACTTCTTCTTCAGAGGCATTTATAAAGAGCGGGAGAATTACCAGTAAGATCGCGCTAGCCAATATGAGTCGGATTCTTGTATTCATCGCAACCTCCTTATTTCTATGAAACACTTCTCGGACGCCACAAAAAAAGCCCGCCAAAGCGGGCTTTGCCATCCACTCCTCCCTGAAGATTTCCTCAGCCATCCCTAGCTGCACTAATCGAACAAAACCCTGTCAATCCTCTAGATACCAAAGGTTTATCACCAATTAGAGCTATATTCTAGTTTTTTGTATCTACACAAAAAATCCAGCCGAAGCTGGATTAACGTAACTATTTGATTTTATGGAGCCGGCGAGAGGATTCGAACCCCCGACCAGCTGATTACAAATCAGCTGCTCTACCAACTGAGCTACGCCGGCGCAGGTGTGAAAGGAAGGCTATTGTATGGAATTCACCGGATAGTGGCAATCTACTCGCAGGCGGTCTTTTTCAGTTCATAGTTGGGGTACTGCAGCTCTATCTGCCGCCACATCTCCATAATCACAGGCTCGCTCTTGTCGATGCGGAATCGGACCGTATACTCTTTTTTGTTCATATACCGCGGGCGCAGTTCGGTGTCGAAGCCCTTCGACTTGGCCATCTTGCTGTAATTCCTGGCATTCTCTTCCTGTGAGAACATGCCCAGGGAGATGGCGTTTTTCAGCTCCCCGCTGCGGAAATGCCAGATATCGGTAATCCCGGCGTCCGCCAGTTCCTGGATCTTCTGCGCCACCTGTTCGGCACTCTCCAGGGGCGGAATCACCACCCAGTATCCGATCCGGGTCTGTTCGCTCTTTTCCTCCAGGGAGGCCTGCATGTCGGCCTGGGTCAGCATGGTTTTCGCTCCCTCGGCGGTTTTGCGATCGCCGATAGGGCCCAGGGTTCCGCAGCGGCTGGCATTCTGATCCGCGGACCGCGGCGGGTCGGTGGGCAACGGCCCCAGAACGAACTCGGGTTCGCGATCATCCGCTTCCGCCGTTGTTGCGGGGGGCTCTTCCGGGGGCTGGGGCTCCGGTTCCGGCTGTTGCGCAATCTCTGCTTCCTTCGCGGCCTCGGCTTCCCGTGCCGCTCGGGCGGCCTCCTCTTTCCGCCTCGCGGCCTCAGCCTCCGCTTCCTGTTCCCGCCGCACCTCAGAGAGCAGCCGCAGACCTTTAGCCTCCCCGGAGGCCGCGACCACCTCCCGCTTCTGCGGCCCCGACTCCTTGTAGTACATCCAACCGAACAGGGCCAGATTAACTATGAGTAAAAATATGAACAGCCATTTCATGTTTTATACCTAGCGTCTCTGCCATCATGGACTTAATCAGAGGTTCCTTAACCGGCATCGGCGATAAGCGCCATACCCTTCAAGACCAGGTCCGGCTCGCCGATACCCGGTTCCTCAAGCACACCCTGAAGCAGATCCGCGTCACCTCCCGTCAAAAGCAGGACGGGGTGCTCCCCCAGTTGCCCGGTTATCTGCCGCAACACCTTCTCCACCAGTGCGGCCACGGCGTTAAGCCCGCCGGCGGCGATGGCGCTACCGGTCTCCGTGGCCAACAATCCTGTGCCGCCGACTTCGACCCAGGGGATGGCGGTCTCCCTCCGCAACGCCTCGCGCATCATACGGATCCCCGGCAGGATCAGTCCGCCGAGGTGCCGCCCGTCCCGCGCCAGCGCGTCGATGGTGACCGCCGTACCGCAGTCCACGATACATGCCGGACCCGCTATGGAATGGTGGGCGGCAAGCAGCGCCACCCAGCGATCCACTCCCAACTGACCCGGATTATCGTACCCGCTGGTTACGCCCAATGCACGAGCTTCCGCCTTCAGGAGCTCCGGCTCCAGTCCCCATTGCCGGAGCATCCAGTCCTTAATCTGTTCCACCCGTTCCGCAGCGGCGACCGCGGAGATCAGGACCCGATCCGGCCTCTCTTCGGCCTGCCATCGGTGGAACGGCAGCTCCAATTCCTCGCCCGCGCCGCCGTGCGCAGCCCTCTCCGCGGGGCCCAGGCGACCGGCCTCCAGCCAGGCCCATTTGAGGTTGGAGTTGCCCAGATCGATCAACAGTGTTCGCTTCCGTTCCGTCATGGCATAGCTTCAGGAGCGCAGCAGGCTCACCTCACCCCCGTGGAAAGGCACCAGCTTCTCCCCCTGTTCCAGCAACAGGGCGCCGTCTTTGTTGATGCCGCGATGGACCCCCTGAATGAGTTTGTCGCCGACCCGGAGGGCCACCGGTTGATCATGATACAGGTCATACCGCTGCCAGGCGGCGATGAGGGGCTGCAGCCCCTCCTGCTCGAAACGCTCCAGGGTCGCCGAGAGGTTCTCCAGCAGCCGGGCGGCGAGGCGGTTCCTCGAGACCTCCGCACCCCCCGGTATCCGGGAGAGATCGATCCACGGCTGGTCGATCATCTCTCCCCACTCCGGGTCCAGGCGGGTGTTCACCCCCAGCCCCAACACCACCCGGCTGGGGCCGTCCGCCTCCCCCGCCACCTCCAGCAGCAGTCCGGCCAGTTTGCGGCCGTCCCAAAGTACGTCGTTGGGCCACTTCAGCCCCGCGCCTTCCACCCCCAGCTCCTCCAGGCCACGCACCACCGCCAGTCCGGCGGCCAGGCTCAGACCGCTCAGCTCCGCCGGGCCTTTATTGAAGCGCCAGAGCACGGAGAGATAGATGTTGCGGCCGAAGGGGGATATCCACCGGCGTCCGCGGCGCCCCCGCCCCGCGGTCTGCTGTTCCGCAAGACAGGCATAACCGGAACAGACCCCTTCCAGGGCCCGGTCCATCAGGTAACTGTTGGTGGAACCCAGTTGATGATGAATCTCCACCCGCTCCAGCCGGGTGTCCGCCGCCGGAGATAAGGCGGCACGGATCTCCGTTTCCTGTAGGAGCTCCAGGGGCGAATCCAGACGGTAGCCCTTGCCCCGCACCGGATAGACCGCCAGGCCATACCCCTCCTGCAGCAGTTTTATATGTTTCCAGACCGCCGCCCGGCTGATACCGCAGGCCTGCGCCAGATCCTCACCGGAGTGGAAACGGCCGTCGGCCAGCCTGGACAGGATGTGATAGCGATGCTCCATGGGGGGATTGTATCAGACCGGCTCCCTACCCTTCGTCGCCGGTCGGGGCATCCGTATGCAGCCAGGCCTGGCGCCGACCGCTCTGCTCTTCCCCGGCATCCTCCTGCAGCCACAGTTCACAGGTATCTTCCGGGGCCGGCCGGGGTTTGAGGTCAAAGCGCATCAGTTCATCCCGCCGAAAGACGTGCACCGGGACCGAGTAACCCACAGGTATGACGGCGATGCGCTGTTCGATATCTGTGGGGGTGACCCGTATGCCGTCCACCGCCACGATCACATCGCCGGCGGAGAGCCCCGCCTCCTGGGCGGCACCCCCGTCGAGCACCACGGCGATACGGGCATCACCCGCCTCCGCCTGCACGCGGGCGCCCAGTACCGGACCCCGAGGGGCGGGGGGCGGCTCCGGTTTCCCCACACCTCCCTTATCGGCGCCGTTTCCGGCCGGCCGCAGGCGGAAACCGACGCCCAGCTCTCCCAGCAGTTCCGCCAGGGGCAGATCCCCGGTGCCGCGCAGGGCCTGGTGGAAAAACTCCGCCAGATCCAGACCGGTTATCTCCTGCACCAGGGGTTCCATATCCCCCTCGGCCACACCGATATCGGGCCGACCATGGCGCTCCCATAACGCCCGCATTACGTCATCCAGGGACTTCTCGCCGGCGCTGTCCCGCCGTATCCGCAGATCCAGGGCCAACGCCACCAGCGCCCCCTTGGAGTAGTAACTGACAATGGCATTAGGGGCGTTCTCGTCCGCCTTGTAGAACTTGGTCCAGGCATCGAAACTGGACTCCTCCAGGGTCTGTTTGCGCCTGCCGCCGGTCCGCTGCACCCGGGTTATCATCCGCGCCAGCAGATCCAGGTAGCTGGATGCCTCAATTCGTCCGCTGCGGACCAGAGACAGGTCGTCGTAATAGGAGGTGATGCCCTCGAATGCCCACAGCAGCCGGGTGTGGACCTCGCGGGAGAGATCCGCATCCTTGAACACCGCGGGCCGGATGCGTTTTACATTCCAGAGATGAAAATACTCGTGGCTGCAGAGCCCTAGGAACTCGCGGTAGCCTTCACTCACCTGTATCTCTCCGAACCTCGGAAGATCGGTTCGTTTACAGAGGAGGGATGTGGAGCTGCGATGCTCCAGACCACCGTAGCCGTCCCCCACCACCATTACCTGAAACAGGTAACGCTCCATGGGCGGCAGCTCCCCGAAGAGGCCCACCTGGTATTCACACACGGCCTGCAGGTCCCGACAGATACGCTCCAGATCCGCGTCATGCCGGCCGGTGATGGCGATCTCATGGGTCACGCCGGCGACCTGGAAGGTAGCGTAGGTGAAGGTCCCCATCTCCACCGGGTGATCCACCAGCTCCTCATAATCGGCCGCCTGATAGAGCCCGAAACCCTGATGTTCCGCCCCACCGCTGGCAAGAGTGGTGGCCACCTTCCATTGGGAATAGGGTTTCCCCTCGGGCGCGAGCAGCTCCACCCGGCAGTCCTCCTGTTCACGACCCTCGGCCTTCAGGAACAGGCTGGTGCCGTTAAAGTAGGCGTGGGTGGTGTCGAGATGGGCCGTGCGCACCGAAAGATCCCAGGCATACACCTGGTAACGGACCTCCAGCTCCCCGTCGCACGGGGCGCAGCGCCAGGTCTGTTTATCCAGCTTCTCCACCCCGATTTCCTCGCCACCGCAATACGCCTTCAGGGTAACGATGTTCCTGGCGAAATCGCGAATCATATAACTTCCCGGAATCCAGGCCGGCAGTGACAGGATCTGCCCCCGGGTATCCGGTTGGGGAACACTCATCTTGATCTCAAAGAGATGCGCTTCCGGACGGGTCGGCTGTAGGGTGTAAGAGATCATCGCTCTGCTTCTGTTTAAATAGTGGTAGAGATTCTAACGAAGCAGCCGGGAGTGCGAAAGCGGCCTCTTTTCGGGAACTTAAAATCGATTAGAATGGCCTAATGTTCCGCTGACTGCAGTAATTACCACAGGCATCATAGATGAATTCCCGATCCCAGCACCGTATCAATGTTGAAGTCGAAACCAGTTATATGGAGGAACAGTCGTCCCCGGATAACAATCGCTACGTGTTTGCTTACACCATCACCATTCATAACACGGGAGAGGTCCCCGCTCGCCTGCTGAACAGACACTGGCTCATAACCGACTCCAACGGCAAGGTGCAGGAGGTTCGCGGCGCCGGGGTGGTAGGTGAGCACCCCTATCTGCGGCCCGGCGAGGACTACGTTTATACCAGCGGCGCAATCATCGAAACGCCGGTCGGCAGCATGCAGGGAAGTTATGAAATGGTGACGGACGAAGGGGTCCATTTTGACGCGCCCATAGACCGCTTCTCCCTCTCCATTCCCCGCACCCTGCACTGAACCGGGGAACCCCCGGTAAAGTTCACGACGGACGGGACGCTAACATAACGAAACACGCTTATTCGCGTCTTGGATTCAAGCCGCGAACAGGAAGAAATTACAACTAAACAAACGGAGTCTGTCGTGTCAAAAATCTCGCATCTTGTCTTATTCACCCTGCTGTTGCTCGTCAATGTCGGCGCGAATGCAGAGTGGATTCCGATAGAGGATCAGGAGTACCGGATACTCTATTATCGCGTCACCTATACGGCCCATGAGGACTTTACTCACGATGAGATTCATACTGCCGCCACCAAGGTGCTGAACAAAAGGGCGATCAGAAACCTCAAGGAACGAACCGTCAGCTACAGCACCAGTGTGGAGAAAATCGATATTATCGACGCCTATAACATCAAGGCCGACGGCAAAAGGATCGACGCCCCCAAGGACAATTATCAGGTGCGGACCAACAAGGGCCGCGGCGAAGACGGGCCGGTATTTTCCGATCGCGCCTCCATCACCACGGTCTTTCCCGAGGTCGAGGTGGGAGACACCCTGGTGTTCACCTATAAACGCACCACTACCGAGCCCATGTTTCCGAAGTATTTTACGGCCGCGCGGACTTTCCCAAAATCCGTTGCCTACGATGAGGTAACCATTGACCTTACGGTTCCCGCCTCCTTCGACGGTTTGCATCAGACGCGGGAACTGACGGAACAAATCACCAAAGGCAAGGACACCACCCACTACCACTGGACGTGGCAAAATAAGAATCCCATGCGCGATACCCGAAAGGACTATTCGGTGTGGGATATGGAATCGACTCCCGGATTCACCTATTCCACATTCGACAGCTATAAGGCCATTGCCGAGGCCTACGCCGCGCGGGCCCTGCCCAAGGTCGTGGTTTCTCAACAGATCAGCGAGCTCGCGGACAAAATCGTGGGAGACGAGAAAGACAAGAAAGAGCAGGCCCGGCTGTTGTATGAGTGGGTGGCTACCAAGATAACCTATTCCGGCAACTGCGTGGGCGTGGGCGCGGTGGTTCCCCACGACCTCTCCTTCATACTGGACAATCACATGGGTGACTGCAAGGACCACGCGACACTGCTGCAGGCGTTGCTTGCGGCCAAAGATATCAAAAGCGAACAGGCTCTGATCAATTCGGGGAATGTGTTCGAACTTCCGAAGATCCCTGTAATCAACTCCGTCAATCATGTGATCAATTACCTGCCGGAGTGGAATCTGTTCGTGGATTCGACCGATCCCGATACGCCTTTCGGCATGCTGCCGAGCCCGGTGGAAGGAAAACCGGTGTTATTGGTGGAAAACTTCGTTGACGGCATGAAAACGCCGGTTTCAGGTCCGAATACGCACATGCAGCAGCTGAACGCCGACATCGAGATACTGCCGGACGGGTCCGCCTCCGGCAGGGTCGAGGTGAAGTTACACGGCGCTCCGGCCGTCATCGCGCGATCCGGCTGGCGCAATATATCGAAAGATGATGAAGATCAATGGCTCAAGGATCTGTTCACCCAGAACGGCAAGATCGGCAGCGCCGCCATGGAGAAAGACAATCCAGAACCCCTGCGCGACAGGTTCAACTATTCCATGACCTTCGAACAGAAGGAGTTCGTGTTAACCGACAGCGCCGGGGGATTCCCGGTATACTCGCCCACGCCCTCCTATTTCTCGGCTTACGAACTGGTGTGGGTGCCGGAACAGATCGAAGAACAGCCCATCGCCTGCTCCAGCGGGAAATCCGAGGAAACCTATGTCTATCGATTTCCGCAGAATTTTAAAATCCTGGATGTCCCCAAGGACAAGATCATCGACGGGGAGCATATCCACTATGAGGCACATTACACCCTGTCGGATAACGTACTGACCGTGGTACGGGTGATGGAGGACACCACACCCGGCCCCATATGTTCACCCGAACTCATCGCATCACAGAAAACAACGCTGCAGAAGATCAGCCGTAACCTGCGCGCGCAGATCGTGTACAAACCGCTGTTAGAGGACGAGTAGAAAGTACCACAACGGATGCGCCTCCTTTCAAATTAAGGAGGCGCATCCTGTTT
This sequence comes from Sedimenticolaceae bacterium, assembly GCA_050291465.1. GTDB lineage: Bacteria > Pseudomonadota > Gammaproteobacteria > Chromatiales > Chromatiaceae > CBFDBF01. The sequence continues at coordinate 216,289 of JBNKJV010000004.1, forward strand.
ATCGTATTATTTTACCGACATCATATATTTAATTTCAGCTGACACGGCTCTTGAGTTATTGCTGTTCTGATCTTCACAGGCACTGAAGTAAGGAGTCGGACTCCCGGTAAAAGTTGGTTCGACAGTAAGTATAAATATCCTGACGGCAGGACGTTCCATTTTAGAGGCCGGGAAATGGCCGAAACGAGTGAATCCAGGCAATTCCTGCTGTGCGTTCAACGTGACAGACTGATTCTTTTTTAATTTTGTACCGAGCTTCTTTTTGGTCACCATTCCGGTGTCACCGCTTTGCGCGGGTGTTTTAGGGGGATACCATGCCTGATAGGTGATATTTCCGTCTATCGATCGACCAGAGTAATCCCCGGGACCCTTGTTGCTGACAGTACCCTTTATCCTAACCACCCCCTTTTTCCCAACTGTAACGCCTTGGGCTTGAATTGTAGCGGTGAAGTCGGAACATAAATGTACAGCCGCCGGTGAGCCAAGAACAGGCTTTTTGGGAGCAACTTCCATAGACTGCTGGGCAACGGATACAGTTGCGGCGCCAACACCTAGAAGAATAATTATTATCGATTTCAGCATATTACTTTTCAATCTTCTTTCCTCAGGTTAACAGTAAAACAAACGCAATCTCATGTCGCATTGCACGGGCTTGAGATTGCTTTCATCGGACTTCGCCCCAAGCGCTATAACTCATCCTCCGCCACCACTACCAGACAATCGTCGGCGTTAAGCTGCAACATCTCATCCTTGGGCGGAATCAGTTTCACCCCGTGATTGGCGCTCGCATTGGATTCCAGCGCCTTGATCTTTATCCCGAAACAGACCTCTTCCCGGGTCTGCGCCACGGCGATAAGATCAGCGAAACGCACCTGGACCGGGAAATCCCTGAAATAGAGAGTCAGCGGTTTCAGATAGATCTCCGAACCATCCTCCTGGAAGATGTTGTCATAGACATCCTTGATGCCGCGGCTTTCCGAGATCTGCGCGGTAATCATACTGATCAGACGATTGGATATAATCATGTCTTTAACACCGGCCTTGGCGATCAGGGCATTATTCTGGGATTCCAGCACCTCGGTAATCAGCTTGGTATCGCCGTCGCTCAGGCCCGTTTCCTGGAATATGCTCCGCAGCAACAGCAGGGTGACGATGTTCTCGGAATCTATCTGCTGCGGATCTTGCACGTTCCGCGCGCTCGCCAGGAGAATAATATTTCCGTAGCTGCCCGGGTCCATCCCCAGCAGATCGGAACGATCAAGAGGGTTGATATCGATTATGCCGATCTTGATGTTCTCGACCTCCTGATCGAGCTGATCGAGCATAAGGCGTTCCGCATCCGTCGGATTATGGATTGCGATATCGATCTGGCTGCCGCCTGTAACATAGTCGGAAAACTCCCGAATGATGGTTTCCGTCTTGTCGCTCAAGCCGATAATCAGATCCCTCTCCGCTCCCTGCTGCAACCTGATACCCAACGATGAGAAACTGTCGGGCTCGATGATGGGGTCCGGCAGATAATTAATGGTCGAATCGTCCTCCGCGACAATTAATATCTCATCATCATCGAGCATCTTGTAATCGCACGGCGGATTAATCACCAACTCGTCGTTTGCATGCCGCACACCGATGGGCACCCCGTCGGGAAAATGGTAAGCAAGGGTTCCGAACTGCTCCCCCTTCCAATCCGCCTCGTAGAAATACATTTCACAACCATCGAAGGAGAGTATTTCACCGTAAACAATGGACAGCCCGACGGAGCGGGAGGTCTGCACCAGCAGTTTCGCCAGCATGTTCCTGCTGTCGAGGGTAACCACATAATCCGGAAAGGTCTGTTCGATAATGTCCCGATAGGCGCCGTTATAGACCTCGGCGACCACAACGTAGTCGTCTTTCAGCGTGCTTTTGGTGGTTACGGCCAATACCGTCTGGATTACCAGTGCGTCACTCGCGGTTTTGGAGCTCTCGCCGTCGGTATCGGTGCAGCTTGACATAATAATCACCGACTTGGCCGCTTCAATGGAGACCATGTCGAGATTGACGAGGATGGTGCCCTTGCCGGAGCGTGTTACCACGCGTGTGGTTTTCGTATCCGGCATCCGCAGCCGAAGCACATCATCGATCTCCTGCTTGTCCTTGTCCGCGAGGATAACGACACAGGCATCATTCTCACTCTCGTTGGCCCAGACCAATTCGCGCAGGATTTCAATTATGCGTTGCTCATCCCAACCGATAATGAGGGTGTGGCCTTCCTCTATCACCTTGGAGCGGCCGCGTTTCAGCTCCTCCAGTTTCTGGTCCATGCCGGTGGTGATAACGGCGATAAGCGCGGAAAGGATGATTATGCCCGCCACCCCGGCAATGACGGCAAACAGCTTGTACCAGGCGGAGGACATGATGTCCTGGGCCATATTCCCCGGATCGGTCAGCTGCAGGAAGGTGATATAGACATTGCCGATGAAATCAAGGTCTTCATATTGCTGGCCCAGCTCCGGGCTGATCCAGTAGAGAATCCCACGCAATCCGGCGACAAACAGAAAAATGGCGACAAACAGTACCAGGAGCGCGATGAATGAGGAGGTACTCCCCTTAGCCATGAAGGTATCGAATCGATACTGCAGTTTATTCCGCAGGGAGATGGGCGCGATATCCTCATCGTCCCCATCCCCGCCGAAATCGATCTGAGTCGATTTCCTGGCAGCTTCGGTATCTGCAAGTTGAGCGGAGTCCTGGGGCAGATGCGGGATCAGCTCGTCCTCGTGCTTCACGGTGGTGATTTCAGTGACGACCCCGATTTTGTCCAACTGCCGGGCCACTTGATTGGCGATGTTGATGTTTCTCGTACGTTTGACCGTTATCGGCTTGCCGCTGAGCAACTCCGCTATGTACGAATCATCCTGCTTCAGCGCCGCGCAGAGTTTTTTAGCGACCGCATTGCGATCAACACCCGGTTTGGTCTTACCTGAAAATACGACATGGAACTCCGTGAACTCGTTACTCATGACGTTCCCCTGTTATTTTTTATTTATTGCTTGATTATGGGAGCAGGTTAATTCTAGCCCATTATGGGCCTACTTCGGTTGACCTCCCCTGCAAAAATCGTCTGAATAACGCGGATATAGGCTGAATATCCAAGAAAAATGGAAAAATCAGTGGTTGGCGGGCACAAAAAGAAAAACCCCCGCCGGAACTTCCGACAGGGGTTTTGAGTTGACCAGAACGAGCGACGCGCGATGTAAGCGTCAGCGAACAAGTACCTTAATGTGACCTGAACCCTGCGTAGCAGGGTTAGGGAATCCCTAATGTGACCAGAATCGGCATCGCAGGTTCAGGAAATCCCTAATGAAGCCCGAAGGGGTTCTAGGGAAAGCCCGAAGGGGTTCTAGGGAAAGCGCCGAAGGCGATTCTAAAGTGAAAGCCTGGCAACCAGCCCTGCGCGAGACGCTCGGGGCGTTGACGACCATGGATGGTCTAATGCCGCGGAGCACAGGGATGTGCGAGAGCGGCCGCCGGCCAAAGCCAAACTGTTTGCTTTGGCTTTTCCTCGCTCACCCTTCGGTCACTGCCAGAACCCTATAAAAGAAAAAGCCCACCCCGGCTGGGGTGGGCTGTTTCTTTAATTGACCAGAACGAGCAACGCGAGTTCAGGGAATACTTAATGAAGCGCCGAAGGCGATTCTAAAGTGAAAGCCTGGCGTGTCCGGCCCTTCGCCGGAGGCTCCGGGCGTTCGCCCTATAAAAGCCAAACTGTTGGCTTTTATTCAACGGGCTCACCCTACTTTCACGTAGGTCACCTGCCAGAACCCTATAAAAGAAAAAGCCCACCCCGGCTGGGGTGGGCTGTTTCTTTAATTAAAGCCTGGCAGTGACCTACTTTCACATGGGGAGGCCCCACACTATCATCGGCGATGCACCGTTTCACTTCTGAGTTCGAGATGGGATCAGGTGGTACCAGTGCTCTAAGGCCGCCAGGCAAACCGGTTGAAAAACAGGGGTCGGTAACCCGACCCCGGCCTTTCCAATTCAGATATATCGCATTTCGGCATGTTGTTGCGTTTCGCGTAACCACACCACTCCAAAACTTTTGGGTGTTATATGGTCAAGCCTCACGGGCAATTAGTACTGGTTAGCTTCATACATTACTGCACTTCCACACCCAGCCTATCAACGTTGTAGTCTTCAACGGCCCTTTAGGGACCTCAAGGGTCCAGTGAGATCTAATCTTGGGAGGGGCTTCCCGCTTAGATGCTTTCAGCGGTTATCCTGTCCGATCATAGCTACCCGGCAGTGCCACTGGCGTGACAACCGGAACACCAGAGGATCGTCCACTCCGGTCCTCTCGTACTAGGAGCAGCTTCCCTCAAATCTCAAACGCCCACGGCAGATAGGGACCGAACTGTCT